>NZ_OY781460.1:1445000-2045000 GCF_963676855.1 uncultured Anaeromusa sp. | reverse complement strand
TATGGCAATACGCAAACGCATTTCTTCGTCCCAGGCTTGCGCTGTCGCAATATAGCCCACTTGCTCCGCCATAGCCGCTACACGCCGTTCGGCAAAAGCACTCTTCCCACTGCGGGCGCCGCCGGTTACCAACATAATCTCAGCCACGGCCATTCCTCCTTGCCGCATACGCTGCGCAGGCCGTTACCAGCTCTTCCGCAGCCTCTTCATTGCCTGCAAAATGCAGGTGCAGATAGGAAGCCAGCACGTTTTGCGAAGCATAACCCCCTGGATAGACAGCGCCAGTACGCATTTTTTCAAAAGAAAAGGCCCAGGGAAAGGGTTCTGTTAACGGTTCCATACTAGAAAAATGGAACTCATGGCCTTGAAATCGAGCGCTAGCTTTTCCCAACAGGCTGTCCACCTGCAACGATGCTGTCACATAACCCACAGTCTGTAGCTTTTTTTCCATCCGGCATCGCGCCGGCACTACTTGCGCCATGTTATAGCGCTCCCCCGAAAAATCTTCCAAGCTTTCCGTCAGATACATCAGTCCGCCGCATTCCGCGTAAATGGGCATGCCCCTTGCCGCAGCTCGCCTTACAGCCTCACGCATGGAAGTATTCGCTGTTAATTGCGGAGCAAACATTTCCGGAAAACCGCCGCCGAAAAACAAGCCGTCCACCTCAGGCAAGGCTGCATCCTCCAACGGACTAAAAGGAATCAATTCCGCACCGCAGCGCGTCAAAACCCCCATGCTTTCGGGATAATAAAAAGAAAAAGCTTCGTCTCGGGCTACGCCCAAACGCGCCCTTCGTACAGGCAAGGCCGACGTTGCCGCAGGCGAGGGCAAAGCAGGCGCTTTTTGGGCCAAGACGCATAAAGCCTCTAAGTCCAGAGCCTGACCAACAGACCGCCCCATCGCCGCCACAACCACATCCAGAGCCTGCTCCGTGACTGGGGTCAACCCCAAGTGACGCTCTGGCAGACGCAAGTCTTCTTGCCGATGCAAGCAACCTAGCACCGGAATATTTTGCCGCTCTAACGCTTCGCGCACCATACGCTCATGCGAAGCCGAGCCGACGCGATTCAAGATTACCCCGGCAAACCAGACTTCCTGATCGTATTGGCGGAAGCCCAGGGCGATCGCCGCAGCGCTCTCTCCCATAGACTTGACGTCCAGCACCAACACTACCGGCGCCTGAAGCAGTTTGGCCAACGATGCCGTACTGCTGATGCCTTGACGGCCGCCATCGTACAGCCCCATTACGCCCTCAATAATGGAAATATCGGCTTCTGCCGCCGCCTTAACGAATAAGGGCGGCAATTTTTCCTGCGGCACCAGCCAGCTATCCAAATTGTGCGCCGCTCGGCCGCTGGCCAGCGCGTGAAAACCGGGATCAATATAGTCCGGGCCGATCTTAAAAGACTGCACCGCCTTGCCTTGGCTGCGCAGCGCCGCCAACAATCCTGTCACAAGGGTCGTTTTGCCTACACCGCTTTGGGTGCCTGCAATAACCAGCCGTGGACGATGCACAAGCTTTTCCTTTTCTTCCATCGGCAAAATCCTCCTCCCGACAGCCCCGTTCTATTCCGCTATTTGGTACAAAATCGCGTTCAAAGCCGAAGCCGCAATCGGACTGCCGCCTTTATTGCCGCGCACGGTAATATAGGGAACCGGCGATACTTCCGCCAAAAAATCTTTGGATTCGGCGGCGCCCACAAAACCCACAGGCACGCCGATAATCAGCGCAGGCCGAACGCCTTCCTCCTGCATCAGACGGATTACTTCAAAAAGAGCGGTCGGTGCATTGCCAATAGCCACAATAGCGCCGTCCAGTTTAGCACCGAACGTCCGCATGGCTGCCATGGAACGCGTGATCCCTGCCTCTTTAGCCTGAACCGCCACCGTTTCGTCGGCAATCAAACATTCCACCTGACAACCAAACTGCGCCAAACGTTTCTTATTAATGCCGGTACGCACCATTTCCACGTCAGAGTAAACATTCTTGCCTTCGCGAATGGCTTTCTGCCCGGCCGCTACGGCGTCGGCATGTACTTCAATCACTTCCGCATACTGCGGATCTCCGGAAGCATGAATCATGCGAGAATATACCTTTACCGCTTCCGGTGTCAAAGACAAGCCTGCTACGTGAGGGGCGATAATTTCCATGCTCTTGCGCTCAATTCCTTGAGGGTCGGTCATAAATTCCATAATTACTTTCCTCCTGTTACCAATTTAGCAACCTGCTGCAGTACCTGCTGCTCTGTTGTGCAGCAAACCGGGTAAGACAGGCGTGGCCTGTCGACTAACACTACTTCCAGTTCCAACGCTACGGCCGCGGCAATTTTCTCTGCGCAACCGCCGGGATTGCCGCTGTTCTTCAAGACAACGACCTCTGCTTGAAAAGCCCGATACAGAGCTTGATTGAGTTCCAACGAAAAAGGCCCCTGCATCGCCACAATATCTTTAGGTAAAAAGCCAAGGTTTCGGCACTGTTCCAACACCGCCGCCTCCGGTAGCACCCTGGCTACAAGACGCTTGCCTTGCAGCAGCGGCTCAGCTCGAAAGATGCCAAGCTGACGACTCCCTGTGGTCAAAAAAATGGTCTCGCCAAAACCGGCAGCCAGCCTAGCCGCTTCTTCATAATCTGCAGCTACATGCAGTTTTTTGTACTCCGGCAAGTCGCTGGCAGGGCGCTCATAACGCACATAAGGCACTTTTACCTTCTCGCAGGCCGCCATCGCATTGCGCGAAACATTCACTGCATAGGGATGGCTGGCATCCACCACTAGGTGAACACCTTGGTCTTGTAAAAACGCTTCCATGCCCGCTTGATCAAGAGCCGTCTGCACTACCGCCAGATCCGCCTCCTGCACCAATCGCTCGCCATACTCACTGACAACGCTCACTAGCACCGGCCCGTTTTCCTTGCGCAGACGAAGCGCCAGCGCCCGACCATCTCCGGTGCCGGCAATGCAGAAAATCACAGCTTATACCCCCGCGGTGTAATCATGCGTCCGTCCTGCACATAAGACTGGCTGTTGCCGATAATGACCAACGAGAACATATCGATAAATTCATTGGTGAAATTGTCTAAATCAGACAACGTGTATTCTTCCTTGCTGCGCGTAGCATGGCGCACAATACCTACAGGCGTTGCACCCGGCCGAACCTCCAGCGCCAAGCGACGCACTTCTTCAATCTGCATGGTACGGCGGCTGCTTTTGGGATTGTAAAGAGCAATCACGAAATCGGCTTCCACCGCGGCTTTAACGCGCCGCACAATCAGTTCCCAGGGAGTCAACAAATCACTAAGACTGATGACCGCAAAATCGTGCATTAACGGTGCGCCCAATACGGCCGCAGCAGCGCTTACGGCACTGATGCCTGGAATGATCTCTACTTCCGGTCGCTGCTCTGCCGGCAGCTTTTGGGCCAGCTCCAGCACCAAGCCCGCCATCCCGTATACGCCCGGATCGCCGCTGGATACCACAGCCACCACTTTGCCTGCTTTCGCTTCATCCACCGCCGCCTGACAGCGTTCCACTTCCTGCATCATGCCAGTGCCAATCACCGGCTTCCCCGCCAAAAGGGGCTCAATTAACTCAATATACGTATCATAGCCTGCCACCACTTGCGCCGTTTCAATAGCGGTCCGCGCCCGCGGCGTCATATCTTCCAGGCTGCCGGGGCCAATACCTATGACGATAACCCGCCCCGTACCACCGCCACCGTTACCGGTCCTCGTTTGGTTTTTGGGATGACTAGTTCCCCCTGTTTGTACTGATTCTGTAGACATGCGGCTGCTTCGCATACATTTCCAACTCCAATCTGTTGAGATACAAAATTTGATTGCTCCAATTGATAGTCCTTGACCGCTTGGGCTAGGGACTCTTTTTCATAACAAATAAACGGAATCTGCCATGCTGCAGCCAGAGCTTGCAAGCCTGCTTCCTCCAGTTTAACCCAGGCGCTGCCCAATGAGGCCACACTAGCGGCAGAATACCCCTTTGCCGCCAGCGCTTCTTGCGCCGCCTGCGCTACCACCTCTACTGAAGCTCCTTTGCGGCAGCCCATGCCTAACAACAGGCTGGGCGGGCGCAAATAGAGCACATGCGCCATATGCGCCGCTAAAGCCGGCTGCCAACGATCACTGAGAATCACCAGGCATTCTTCGCCGCCTTGCCAAGCGCTGAGAGGTTGAAAATCCACGCCCAGTTCCGCCGCCCGCTCTCGCCATGTTGTGGCCCGAGGCAGTGTCTCATCCAATAAAAATGCAACAGGCTTTCCCGCCGCTAACGCGGCATTAATGTATTTCATTTGCCCAAAAGGTTCCAGCTTCAAGCCCAACTTAACCGCCAGCACATCCGCCGCGACTGCGCCGGATACATCAGTAGCCGTGGTAATAACCGGCACGGCGTCAATAGCCTCCGCGACTTGCTGTGTCAGCTCGTTAGCGCCGCCAATATGTCCGGAAAGAACACTGATGGCAAAGTGGCCTCCGTCGTCTACTGCCACCACAGCCGGATCCTGCCGCTTGTCTACAAGCAGCGGTCCTACCATGCGCACCACAATACCCAAAGCCATAAAGAACACCAATCCGTCGCAGTCGGCAAAACGCAATTTCACTGTTTCCGCCAAAGAGTCTAACGGTAGGCAAACCTCTCGCTCCTTCGATTCAGCATGCTTGGCATACACATCTACCTGCGCCGCAGGCAGCACTTGGGCCAGGGTTACCGCCAACTTCGCCCCTTTAGCAGTTACGGCAAAAAAGGCCAGTTTCATTTTTTCGCCTCACGGAACATATGTCCAAATTCCGGTGCATACAGCCGAGACAATTCATACTCCTTATCCAGACAATGCCCTACCACAATCATGGCGGTACGATCCACGCCTTCTGCCGCTGCTTTAGCAGCAATGTCGTTCAGACGGCCCCGCAGTATGCGCTGATCCGGCCAAGAAGCCCGTTGTACCACTGCAATCGGCGTTGCTGGCGCATAACCGCCGGCAATGAGCTCATCCACCACATCTTGGATCATATGCACGCTGAGGAAAATACACATGGTCGCCTGGTGGCTAGCCAAACTAGCCAGCTTTTCCTTCGGCGGCACAGGAGTGCGTCCTTCCATGCGCGTAACAATAACAGTCTGGGACACATCAGGCAACGTATATTCTTGTTTCAACGCCGCCGCCGTCGCCAAAAAAGAGCTGACCCCTGGTACCACTTCATAAGATACGCCTACGCCGTCTAAGGCGTCCATTTGCTCTTGAATGGCTCCGTAAATGCTAGGATCTCCCGTATGCAGACGCACTACTTCTCTTCCGGCTTGCGCCGCAGGCACCATGACATCCAACACTTCCTGCAGCGTCATGGAGGCGCTGTTAAAAATTTCCGCGCTTTCCTTGGCGTAGCCAAGAAGCGCCGGATTGACCAAAGAACCGGCATAAACAATGACGTCCGCCGCTTCCAAAAGTCGTTTTCCCTTTACCGTAATTAACTCCGGATCTCCCGGGCCGGCTCCGACAAATTGAATCACACTGGCCATGTTTGAAAACCCTCCTGTTTTACCAATATCAATGATAAATAATCTAGCTTCTGCCCTCGCAAGGAAGCCAAATCATGACAAATTCTCTGTTCCGGATACCCCAGACGGCTGATCAACACCGCCTTGTCCAAAAGCTGCAATTCTTCCAAAACAGTTACTATGGCGTCGTATTTTCCGGCTACCTTCATTAAAACTGCATTAGGAAAGCGCCCCAGCACTGCGCGAATTTCCTCCGGATCCTCAATGGCAGGCACAACAGCCAGCTTTTCTGCGCCTTCTGCCAGCGCTTCTTGCAAATAGGCCGCCGCTGCAGAAAAGGAAGTAACTCCAGGCACGCATTCAATGGGAGCTTCCGGCAGCAGACGCCTTACGCGGGCCAGCAAATACGTGTAGGTGCTGTACAGCATGGAGTCGCCAATAGTAATAAAGGCCACTGACAAGCCCTGACGCAAAAAGTCGGCAATCTCTGCTGCTCCTTTTTGCCACTGTTCTTCCAACAGAGCTGCATCGCGAACCATGGGCATAGAAATCTCAACCAGACGCGCTTTAGCGCTTAAATGCGGCCCTGCCACCTGTTTAGCTACGCTGTCTGCGCCTTCTTTGGATTTGGGCAAACAGATAATATCCGCTTCCCGTAGCAGCCGAGCCGCCTTCAATGTTAACAGCTCCGGATCGCCGGGACCGACGCCGATGCCGTAGAAAGTTCCCACTAACGATGGTTGCAAGATTATTCCTCCTTCTGACAGGCGATGATAAACACTTGGTTCAAGGCTTGAAACAAGTGGCTGCGCCCTGCCTTACGCAATCTGGTTGCTTGTACGCCAAAGGCTTCCAGCACCCCATAGCCTGGGCGCCCTTCGCACAGAGCCAGCGCTTCTTGGAGCGTTTCCGCCGTTACCGCTGTCAGTACCAGCCTGCCGCCAGGCTTCAGCAGTCGATCACAGCATTTCAAAATTTCCGCCAAGTGACCGCCAGAGCCACCGATAAAGACTACGTCGCAAGGAGGCACCTCCTGCAGCGCTTCCGGCGCTTCTCCCGGCAGCACTTGTAAATTACGCAGTCCATGACGCTGCCGGTTGGCCTTGATTAAAGCCACCCCTTCGGGTACGCGTTCAATAGCAAAAACCTGTCCCTCCGGCGCTGCCAGCGCCGCCTCCACCGCAAAGGAACCAGTACCCGCGCCAATATCTACAACACAGCTATTCGTCTCAATGCGCGCCTGCAAGAGCGCCAACATGCGAACTTCTTTCTTCGTCATAGGAATATCGCCGCGCACAAAAGCTTCATCGGGCAAGCCGTAATGATGTCGTTTCATATAGATTCCTCCTCGCTGCCCGCGTCCGCCTTAACGATAAAAATGGCGTGTTCAAAGCCTTCTTGCCGCGCCGCTTTCGCTAGCGTTGACTGTTCCACTCTTTCTGCAGCATATGACAAGGACTCGCATTGCCAGCACAGCGTCGTCTCCGGCCAGTCCAACTGC
This sequence comes from uncultured Anaeromusa sp., assembly GCF_963676855.1. Classification (NCBI taxonomy): domain Bacteria; kingdom Bacillati; phylum Bacillota; class Negativicutes; order Selenomonadales; family Sporomusaceae; genus Anaeromusa; species uncultured Anaeromusa sp. The sequence goes on along the minus strand of NZ_OY781460.1, from coordinate 2,037,991 downwards.
AAAAGCCGCGCGGCAATTTCCCTTGGCCGATGCAACCGATCCGTGAGAAAGGAAAGCGTCCGGCCCGGACGGTACAGCAATACTTCATCCGCGATTTCCCTGCCGTGAAAACTAAGCAGATTCGCATCCTGCCATGGTTCCGCCACTCTGGCGAAAGCCAGCTGTACCGAACTGATGCCAGGAATGACCTGCAAACGTTCTCTGGGGAAACGACGCCGCAAGGCCGGCAGGAGACTGTAAAAGCCAGGGTCTCCTGATACCATGACCACAACTTGGCCATGCCGGCTTTCTTCGGCAATATAATTCAAGAGCCCCTCAATATCCACATCGACTACCCGCCGCTTCGCTTCCGGCGGCGCCAGCGTTTCCAGAGCCCGCCTGCCGCCGACAAGCGTTTTGGCCGTAGCAATAGCCTCCCAGGCGGCCGGCAGCATATACTCACGGCTGCCCGGCCCAATACCCACTACAAGGATCTGATGTTCCATCCCATCGCGTCTCCTATCTTCTTTGCGTCCTCATCCATACCTAAAAGCTCTCCTTGCAACGTCACAATCACCGTGCCCACTTCCAAATCCCCAAACACATGGCGCCGCGCCCGCTCGCTGGCTTTCGCCGCCAACAGAGGATATAGCTTTTCTCCCAACCCGGCAGCGGCGATATGAGGCATGGCTCCCTCGGTTGTCACAGCCTCTAAAATAGCCTGCACCGCCTCCTGGGAGGCTCCCAACAATGCCGCATAGGCCGCCAGCGTCTCCATACGGGCATCCGCCATACGGTTGTGCGTATGAAAAATACCGGCAGCCACTTTAGCCAATTTCCCCAGGTGCCCGAAAAGCAATACTTTCTTCAGACCGAATTCCGCTGCTTTTGTCAGCATGAATCCTACAAAATTACTCATCTGTACTACGCTCTCTTCAGGAAGCCCGTATTTCAATGTCGCCGCATCCTGGCCGATACGCCCCGGCACCAGCACAACACTGTCAAAACCTTGCGCTTGAGCCACGCGCAGCTGCGGCGCCAAAGAATTTTTAAAAGCTTCTTCCGACATCGGCTCGACAATGCCGGTAGTGCCAATAATGGAAAGGCCGCCGCAAATTCCCAGCGGCGGATTCAAGGTTCGTTTGGCTAGCTCCTCGCCACCGGGAATGGACAGCGTTACTTCCGCTCTCATGCCCTTAGGCAGCAGCTCCTCCAACACCAACGCCAGCATGCGCCGCGGCCCCGGGTTGATTGCCGGTTCTCCTGGCGCCATGGCTAAGCCCGGCTTAGTCACAGTACCTACGCCTGGTCCAGCGTTTAACGTCCAGCCCTCGCCTGGCTGCAAGATCACCTCTGCCACAAGAAGTGCGCCATGAGTTATATCAGGATCATCCCCCGCATCCTTGCGCACAACGGCCCGGCCTCCCTGTTCTATAGGCGTCGCTTCTTCCACAGGAACCTGTAACCAGCTTCCTTGAGGCGTCTGCACAGCCACCTGCGCCGCCATTTCCCCTCGCCAGGCCAAAAGCGCCGCCTTCAAAGCCGCAGCAGCACACGTACCTGTAGTCCTGCCGCTTCGCATGCGTTTTTGCAATAAGAAAACCCCCTTACGCAGGGGGTTTTGCAGCATCCTAATTGATTTTCCCAAAACCAAAAACAATGAGCTCACCCACCTGCCTATCTTCCGTAGGTCATAACGGCGTGTGTTAGAACAGGCAGGTCTCCTGACTCCGGTTCTTCGCTTCTCTTCGCCTTCCCGGTTGCCCAGTGGCAGCGTATACACGCTCAGAAAAGAAACTCCCCGTTACAGTGGCGGGACCGCGTTGGTATTACACCAAACTTCCCTATTAAGCATAAGCGCACCTATTCCCAAATCCATATGTTCTTTTACTGTTTAAAAAATATATTTATAAATAATTCCCTGTTCTGTAGAAAAATCCTGCCTCTTTCTTTGTAATACACAGGATTTTTTTGCGCTCTTACAGAGCGTTGAACGCGCAAATGCTCTTTATGAAGAGTTATTTTTTCTAACACGTCAGGAGTTTTTTTTTATCTTGTAAGATTTTTCTTACAAGGTCAGCAGGATTTTTCGTATTTATTGCGAAACATGTCATAGTGGTTTATTTATTTTATTTATTTTATGAGGGAGTGACACAATGAAACGAGTATGTGAGAACTGGAAAGAACATTTTCCAGCAGGCAAAGTGGGCCAGGAACATTTTGCCGAATTTGAAACCCGTGCTAAAAATGTAGGTACGGAAATGTTTCATGTCAAAACAGCCGCCGAGGCGCAGGAAATCATCGCCAAATTGGCTGCCGACGTAAATGCAAAAAAAGTCGTCGCCATCCACAGTGCCTATGTAGACGCTTCCGGTGCCCTAGAGAACTTGCAGCAGCAGAATGTTACTGTATATACAGAGGCTGCCGACATTGCCGAACATGTGGAAACCGCTGACCTTGGCATTTCCACGGTAGAATTTGCCATTGCCGAAAGCGGCAGCGTCTGTTACGACGGCTATGCTTACGAAAGCCGTGTCGTTACCATGCTCCCTCCTTTGCATGTAGTGTTTTTACCCTCCAGTCATGTAGTGCCTGGCATTTCTGAGGCTTTTGAAATTCTCTCTAAAGTATTCCACAACGGTTTTACCGGCTTCATCACCGGTCCCAGCCGCACATCGGATATTGAACGCGTCTTGACCATCGGTGTTCACGGCCCTAGCCGCTTTGTCATCATCGCAGTAGATGAAATGCCCGGAGGTGCAAACTAATGGAATCAACACAAGATCGCAACCTGCGCAAAGAAATTGAAGAAAAGCTCAATGACGAAGTACTGCGCGGCGCTTTAGGCCGTTTTGCCGAAGCATATCCGACGGCTCGCGCCAAAGCCTATGAAAACGTAGAGGATTTAGACTCTCTGCGCGAAAGCTTCCGTCAAATGAAAATCAATACCGTTGCCAATTTGGAAGCCATTACCGATAAATTCGAAGCCGAAGCTACGAAACGCGGCGTAAAAGTCTACCGGGCCAAAGACGGTGACGACCTGAAAAAATACCTGATTGATCTGTGCCAGAAAAAAGGTGTCAAACGCATCGCCAAGTCCAAATCCATGGCTACCGAAGAAATTCATTTGAACCATTCCCTGGAAGAGGCCGGACTGCACGTAAAAGAAACCGACTTGGGCGAATGGATCATTGGCATCGCCGGACATCGCCCTTCTCACATGGTTATGCCTGCTATTCACTTGAGCCGTCAGCAATGCGCTGAGTATTTCAGCCAAGAGTTGCATAAAGAAATCCCTGTAGATATCCCTTACATGGTACAGGAAGCCCGTCTGAACCTGCGTCAGGAATTTGTCCAGGCAGACATGGGTATTTCCGGCGCCAACTTCGGCATTGCCGAAAATGGCGCGATCGGCCTTGTAACCAACGAAGGCAATGCTCGTATTGTTACGACGCTGCCCAGGATCCATGTAGTTGTTATCGGTTACGAAAAGCTGATCCCCAGCATCCAAGATGCATCTTATATTATGCGCATGCTCCCCCGTAACGCCACCGGCCAGCTGATGACCAGCTACATGACCATGGTAGACGGCGTGACTCCTCTGATGGTCAAAGGTCCTGATGGCAAATGGGTGGAAGAAGAGCGCGAAGTACACTACATTCTTCTGGATAATGGCCGCCTAAAAGCCGCTAAAGATCCGGTGCTCAAAGAAAGCTTCAACTGCCTGCGCTGTGCTTCGTGCCTCAATGTCTGCCCGGTTTACACCGTTGTAGGCGGCCACGTGTTCGGCCACATTTACGCTGGAGGCATCGGCGCCATTTTGACCGCCTTCCTCCATGGCATGAAGGATTTCGAGCATATCAACGAAATGTGCATTGGTTGCCGCAAATGTGTGGAAGTCTGCCCCGGCAAAATCAACATTCCTGGCCTGATCGACGAACTGCGGGCACGGGCGGTCAAAGAACACGGTCTTCCCTTTGCCGCCAAAGTCGTCTTTGAAAACGTCCTTTCCAACCGCAAGGTGTTCCACACCATGCTGCGCATGGCCTCCATCGGTCAAAAGCCTTTCCAAAGCGGCCGCGTCATCCGCCATTTGCCACTCTTCCTCTCGGGCATGGCTAAGGATCGCAGCCTGCCGGCCATCGCTGATGCGCCATTCCGTGATCGTGTAGAGAAAATCACCAAAAAAATAGATAAACCAATTAAGCGCATAGCTTTCTTTGCTGGCTGCAACATTGACTTTGTCTTCCCCGAAACTGGCGAAGCTATCGTTAAAGTGCTCCAGGATCTGAATATGGAAGTGGTCTTCCCCATGGACCAAAGTTGCTGCGGCAAGCCGGTCCTCGGCATGGGTGACCGCGACACAGGCAAAAATATTGCCAAACGCAATATCGAAGCCTTTGAAAAAGTGGATGCGGATGTATTGATCTTCGGTTGCCCCACTTGCGCCGAAACCTGGCATGAAACCTATCTCAACATTTTTGCTGACGATCCGGCTTGGTTAGCCAGGGCGGAAAAGCTGGCCCACAAGGTTCAGGAATTCGCTCAGTTCGTCGCTCCCCTTTACGCCGCTCAGGGCCGACTCAATAAGAAAAACGGCGCTATCAAAGTTACTTACCATGATTCTTGCCACATGCGCCGTGGTCTGGGCATCTACAAAGAGCAGCGCCAGCTTCTGGAGGCCGCTAAGGATTACGAATTTGTCGAAATGAAAGATTGCGATAAGTGCTGCGGCATGGCTGGCGCCTTCGGTGTCAAGTACACGGAAATTTCCATGCCCATCCTCAAAAACAAAGTGGACAATATCAAGAACAGCGGCGCTGAAATTGTCGCCGTCGGTTGCCCTGCCTGCATGATGCAGATTCAAGGCGGTCTCGACAAGCAAGCTCCGAATATTCGCGTCAAGCACGTAGCGGAGATTCTTGCCGACGAACTCGACCATAAATAAGCCCTATACCAAAAGCCAGGAAGCCCACCTAGGGCTCCCTGGCTTTTTTCTTATGAAAAAGAAATACGAATTTTAAACAAGAGTAACCGGAGTAAATTGCCGCCTTAGTCAACTTTTTCGAAGCCCGCGCAAATCTTTATCTCAAATACAATCTGCCAGCTATAACCTTCCACGATAGATAAAGAGCCGCTAGAAACTGGCCAATGCCTGTTCTAGCGGCTCCTTCTTCTTTAGTTTATTGGTGCTGCGCTTTGCCCAAGGCCAAGCCTAGAGAAAGAGCCTTCTGGTTCTTCTCTTCGGTGCCTTTAGGAATGCGGTCCAAAACGGCTTCCGTCAAAGCCGCTTCGGTAACCATGTTGGTAGCGCCCACCAGCGCCCCTAAAGCGATGATGTTGGCAAACATGGCATGGCCCAGTTCTTCTTTGGCTGTCTTGGTAATGGGCAGCGAAAGAATCTTGGCGTCCACTTTCGGCACGTCCTGCACAAAGGTGCTGTCCAGCATAAGCATGCCGCCGTCTTTAAGGACGGAAATGTATTTGTCGCAGGCAGCCTGGCTCATGGAGAGCATCAGGTCCGCCTTGGTGACTTTAGGATAGTCGATCGGGGCGTCAGCAATGATAACTTCCGCTTTGCTGGAGCCGCCGCGGGCTTCGGGTCCGTAGGACTGGGTCTGCACGGCTTCTTTTCCGTCGATGATGGCGGCTTCCGCCAGAATGATGCCGGCGAGGATGAGGCCTTGGCCACCGGTGCCGCTTAAGCTAATCTGCCACATTATGCACGGCCTCCTTTCAAGCGTTCCACCACTTTGGCGTATTCGTCGGTAAATTCCGGCGCTGCTTCTTGATGCAGTTCGCCGATGAGGAATTTATCGGCCAGTTGTTCCGCCGAAAGCTTGGCTGCCGCTTGAACGGTAACCGCGTGATCGCGCTGCCATTCGAGCATTTTCGCTGGCTGCGCCATTTTGTTTTTACGTCCAAAACTAGTAGGACAGCCGGAAATGGCGTCGATCACGGAGAAGCCTTTGTTGGCAATGCCTTTGGCAATAAGGTCGGTAAGCATCTTCGCATGGAACGAGGTGCCCCGGGCCACGTAAGTGGCGCCAGCGGCGACGGACAGTTTGGCGATATCAAAGGAGCGCTCAATATGTCCGAACGGCGCCGTGGTGGAGCGGCTGTTCTGGGGCGTAAGCGGCGAAGATTGGCCGCCGGTCATGCCGTAGATGTTGTTGTCGAAAATAATGGTGGTGAGATCAATATTGCGCCGCGCGGCGTGAATGAAATGGTTGCCGCCAATGGCGGTAGCATCGCCGTCGCCGGTAATGACGATAACGTTGAGCTCGGGTTTAGCCATCTTAATACCGGTGGCAAAAGGCAGCGCCCGGCCGTGAGCGGTATGGACGGTGTTAAAGTCCATGTAGCCGGAGGCCCGGGAAGAGCAGCCGATGCCGGAAACGATGATGGTTTTATCCTGGTCCAACCCCTGGGCGTCAATGGCCCGCAGGATGGCTGCCAGCAAAATGCCGTGGCCGCAGCCGGGGCACCAGATGTGCGGCAGCGCGGTTTGGCGCAGGTATTTTTGAATGTCTGCCATTAGTTCGCACCTCCAGTTGCCTCTACAAGAGCGGCTAGAATTTCGTCCGGTGTCAGGATGGTGCCGTCGAAACGGTTAACGCCGCGGACTTTATCCCGACCGACGTAGCGTTCGACTTCGCCGATGAGCTGACCGTAGTTCATTTCCGGTACAATTACGGTCTTGGCCTTGGCGGCGGCTTTTTGCACGACGTCGCCCGGGAAGGGCCAGATGGTGATGAGTTTTAAAAGGCCGGCCTTGATGCCTTTGGCACGGGCGGCTTTCACAGCGGCAATGGCCGAACGAGCGGTGCCGCCGTAGGTAATGACGACGTGTTCAGCGTCTGCCATTTCATATTCCGTGTACAGGGTAATTTCATCTTTCGCCTGTTCCAGCTTGGTGTGCATGCGATCAATGACTTCGGTGGTCATGGCGGCCGTGCTGTTGGGCAGGCCGTTATAGCCATGCATCAAGCCGGTTACATGGTAGCGGTAGCCGCTGCCAAAAGGAGCCATAGGCGGTACGCCGTCGGCTTCGGGCTTATACGCAAGGTAGTCGCTAGGAGCGCCTGTAGGCACTTTGCGGTCGATGATTTCGCAGCTGCCTGCTTCCGGCAATTCGACGCGTTCACGCATATGGCCGATGACTTCGTCGAGAAGGAAGATAACCGGGGTGCGGAATTTCTCGGCAAAGTTGACGGCTTTAATCATTACTTCATAGGATTCTTTGACCGACGCCGGAGAAAGTACGAGAATGCCATGGTCCCCATGGGTGCCCCAGCGGGATTGCATAACATCTCCTTGAGCCGGCGAGGTGGGCAGCCCGGTACTGGGACCGGAACGTTGCACGTTAACGATAACCACCGGCAATTCCGCCATGGCGGCGTAGCCGATGAGTTCTTGCTTTAAGGAAAAGCCGGGGCCGCTGGTAGCGGTGATGGCTTTGACGCCGGTCAAGGATGCGCCGCAAACAGCGCCCATGCTGGCGATTTCGTCTTCCATCTGCAGAAATTTACCGCCTCGTTTAGGCAGTTCTTCGGCGAGAATTTCCATTACTTCCGTACTGGGCGTAATGGGATATCCCGCAAAAAAAGTGACGCCGGCGGCGAGAGCGCCTTCCGCGCAGGCCTGGTTGCCTTGAATCAGTCTTGCTTTGGCCATCTTATTTTCCCGCCTCCTCTTTCACCACAAATATAGCATAGTCCGGGCAGCGCAGTTCGCACTGGCCGCAGCTGATACAAGCCTCCGGCTGCTTTGCGTATACCTTGCCTATTTCGTCCAGTTCCAGCACTTGCTTGGGACAGAACGCCACGCAGATACCACAGCCTTTGCAGTATCGTTTGTTGATCTGTAACGCCATGAATTTTCCCTCCAAACAGTCTCTTTGGATGCCGCCTGCCTCGTTGGGACACCTGCTTTACAATACTGTAAAGCAAAAATCCTTACAGGCACATCTTCTTTATTATAGCAAAAAATCAACATTATCGGGGATCTTTTTCTGCTTTCTTCATGTATACAGCTCCAGCCGGAGCGACTTTAATCAGTTGAAACTCCTTGAATCGTCCATCTTTTGCCATTTCTTCCTGATGTTTCTGTTTTACAAGAAGATAAATAGCTTCCTTTTCACCTATACGCAGAAACTCCTCCGTCTTCAGGCGCGGCATAGTATATTTTCCTTGCCATGGCTCCTGCCCTGCTTGCCCATCTTCCAACCGATAAGCGATATGGCCGCTGTAAAAAACAGCCGAAGTCGGATAGTCTCCGTATGCTCCCACAAGAACCGGCGCCGGGGGAATGGCCTCCGCCAATGCAACAAAGGAACGCCTCTCGGAAATTAGCGCCGCCCCCTGGGACAAGAAACCGCAGGCCCCTACGAAAATGCCAGCTACAACCCAGACTACAAGCCACTGCCGTCGCCGCTTCCATTGCAACAAAGCTAACACCAAAAGCAACATCGCCACTGCTGGCCAAATAACCTCTGTTGGCGCAGCCTCAGGAATGTTGCGCAGCGTTTCTCCCAAAAGCAGCCACAAAAGAGCGGCCGGCGCCGTCAGCCACCATAACGAGCAGCGTCCTTGTAACATTTGCTCCAATTGGCCCGCCGCCAGCATAGCCCCTGGAAATAATGCAGGAAATACATAGGTCGGATACTTCGTTGCCATCAGAGTGTAAAACAGCAGCGTCCCTCCCAGCCATACCCATAAATACCGGGACAGTCCTCCTTGCAGCACCGCCGCTCTCCGCTTCAACAAAGCAGCAATCAGCAAGCCGCTCCAAGGCAGCAAGCTCACAGGATACAAAACCAAATAGTAATAAAATACATTGTCATCAGGATGTTCGGACACCGTCGCCCGCGTCACGTTGTGCAAGCCCAAAAAAGTAGTAACAAACTGTTCTCCATGATGCTGCAGCATCCAGACATACCAAGGACCGACAAGCAGCAAAAAAGCAGCCAGACCCCAGACCCAGCGAAAACGCTTTAAAAGACGCCAGTCCCGACACACCAGCACATAGGCAAGCAGCAACAAGCCAGGCAGCACTAAGCCGACAGGCCCTTTGGTCAGTACTGCCAAAGCCGACGCGGCGTACGCCGCCAACCAATAGTGGTTTCGATCACGGCTTAGACCCAAATATGCTTGTCCCATAGTAACAGCGGAAAAGAAAAAAAGAATAGCATCTGTCAATACCAGGCGCGCCAAAATCCAATATTCCAGTGAAGACGCCAGGATAAGCGCCGTCAAAAGCGCCCGCTTCTTATTTGCGCCAGTCTCTAAAGAAAACCAACAAGCGTAACCAACTCCCAGCGCCGCAAAAACAGCGCCAGGCAGACGGGCAGCCCATTCATTCAAACCAAAAACAGCAAAAGAAGAAGCCAACATCCAATACGTCATAACCGGCTTATCAAACCAGTATGCTCCATAAATACGCGGCGAAAGCCAATCACCGCTTTCCAGCATCTCTCTTGCGGTCAGCGCATAATTGGCCTCCACTGGATCGGTTACAGGCAGCATATGATTGTATAGTAAAAAGAAGACCAGTGACAACACTGCCGTAAGGACAGTCAGCCAGTTCCGGTTCATCATAACGGTCCCTCTTTCAAAAGCAACAAGACTTCATAGCGGGTCGACAAAATAGTCATTTTCATTTGTTCCTCTTCTGACAAAAGCCGATAATCAGAGAGGCGCAACACAAAATAGGCTCGCTCCTGGCGAGACACCATTTGCTGCAAAACGGCTCGCGTATCTACCTTGTTTTGGAATAAAGTGGTGCCGACCTCCGCAGTAGGCGTATCAGTATAATACACAAAGCCCGGTCGCAAGAATTTGATAACATAGACAGCGGAAGAACCGTCATAGTTTGCCTTAAAATCCTCGGCAATTTCCTTGGCAGTAAATTGAGGCGCCGCCAAAGGCAGCAGTACCAACACCAACGTCAACAAAAAGGCGCTGGCGCCAGCAGTTAATGTTGCCCAAGCGGAGAGATAGCCGCCCCGCCAAATCAGCCAGAAAGATCCAGCCCCAGTAACAAGTAAAATACAGGCTGCAAGAAATGCTCCTAAAGCCAATTCCGGCATTAATCTCTGACCATAGACTAGTCCTGCCGCCAACAAGCCATGTAAAATGGCGCAAGCAATCGCCCAGGCGCGCTGCCTCACAGGCTGCACCCAAAGACGGCTTAAGCGCCACCCCACCAACATGGCCAACGGCGGAAACATAGGCAAAATATAAGACACTAATTTAGTCTTGGCAATCGTAAAAAAGACGAAAATAAAAGCCGCCCAAAGGAGTAGAAACCGCAGCGTTCGACGCTCATACTGCGTTTCCTTCCATGCAAGCCAAACGGTCTGCGGCAACAGGGTAATCCAAGGGAAAAAGCCCAAAATCAAAACCGGTACAAAATAGGTCCACACATTAGACACGTCATGCTCTGCAGAAGTAAAGCGTGTCACATTGTGCATGCCCAAAAAGGTATCAATAAACACTTGGCCATGAACCGAATACATGGCAATATACCAAGGCAAAGCAACTGCCGCATACACTAGCAGGCCCTTAGGCAGCTGCAATTTGACAAAGCCACGCCAATCGCCGCGGCTTACCAGTTCCAACAATAAAATTGTGCCTGGAAATAACAATCCCACTGGCCCCTTGGTTAAGGTAGCCAGCGCCGCCAGCACATACGCCAGCATCATTCGTTTCTCCCAATACGCCAACAAGCAGGCTGTCAGGAAAAAGGTCAGCGTACTATCGGTCACAGCCCCCTTGGCCAAATAAAAGAACTCCAAACTAGTAGCCAGAACTACAGCGGAAGCCGCAGCACTAGCACTGCCAAAACGACGCTGCATGAAGACGTAAACAAGCCAAACCGTTCCCAGCGCCATGGCGGCCGCAGGCACTCGCGCCGCCCACTCCGTGGGTCCCAGCAACATGGTAGCTCCCGCCACCAGCCAATAATACATAGGCGGCTTATCAAACCAAACCTCACCAAAAATTCGGGGGGAAAGCCAATCGCCCGCCGCCAGCATTTCCTTCGCCGTCTGTGCATACACCGGTTCATCCGGATCCAGCAAAGGCAGCGATCCTAGCTGGAAAAAGAATAAAATCAAACACAGCAACGTAACCATAATCCAGCGCTGTTGCAACTATTTCATCCTCCTAATGCTATTCTTTATTCACCCCATGGCACCATACGTGCGTCGCAGACCTTCTTCCAACGGCATCTGCGGCCTCCAGTCAGCCGCTTGTTGCAAACGACTGGAATTCAGCGCTGAATGCAATATATCTCCGGCTCTAGGTTTATCCAGCACCACTTGAGGCTTCTCGCCGGAAATTCGACTCAACGTCTCAATTAACTCCAACAAAGATGTTTGTTTTTCCGTACTGACATTGTATGTGCCGGAAGGCACTTGTGAAGCCAGCGACGCTACCACTGCAGCCGCCACATCTCCAGCGTAAACGAAATCCCTCGTCTGCCTGCCATCGCCAAACAACTGCAACGAACGCCCTTGGCGCAGCAAACGAGTGAAAATGCTAACCACGCCACCTTCGCCGCCGTCTCCTTGACGTTCACCATAAACGTTGGCAAAGCGCAGCGCTGCATATTCCAGACCATGCAACCGCTGGTACAGTTCCAAATAGCGTTCCACTGTATGCTTGCTAAGGCCATAGAAAGACATGGGCGCCGCCTGTTCTGTTTCACTAAGGGGCAAGTTTTGATTATCTCCGTACACTGCCGCCGAAGACGCAAAAATCACTTTGCGCACACCATGGAGACGGCACTGCTCCAATAATTCCACCGTAGCAACCACATTCAGTTCACAATCGTATACAGGCTTTGCCAAGGAAACAGGCACCATAGTCTGCGCGGCAAAATGAACTACCGCCTCAAAATCATTGACTGCAAAAAATTTCGCCAGCGCAGCCGCATCACGCACATCCTGTTCTACAAAAGCAGCCTCCGTCGGCACATATGCACGATTGCCGCTTGATAAATCATCCAGCACCGTAACTTGCCACCCTGCCGCCAGTAGCTGCGGCGTCAAATGCGAGCCAATAAAACCGGCTCCGCCGGTCACCAATACATGCTTCATTTTCAACCTCCCTGTTTGTAATGCCAGGCAAGCTCCCTTTTTCAAGAAGACTGGATTTTTCGCATAAAATCGCGTCCAAAAGTCTGAACCACGGCGACAGCGCCCAACCCAAAAGGTATATACTCCGCAGCCACACGCCAAACCAAAGCCGCCACCCCCACGGTTCCCGGCGCAGCCAAGGACTGCAGCAGCAACACGAAACCACCTTCAGCAATGCCGGCTCCGCCCGGAGTCGGTGCCACATAAAGTAAAATATTGAGCAAAACCATGCGGCCCATAATCGTTAAAAAATCACCAGTTCCTCCAAGGCCCCAAAGCAAAGCCGGAACCAAGGCATACAGTAAAAACAAGCTAGCTGCCGACTGCAGCAGCACCAGCAGCATCTGTCCAGGAGCCGCGCCCAACAACTGCACTGCATTACGCACATCCTTATACAAATTCACAAGACGCCTGCGTCTGACGCGGCGCAAACGCCGGACCAACAGCAACACCAGCGCATCTGGCAGCGACGTTCGAAAAAAAACAGGCATCGCTAACATGCTTAACAATAAAACAAGCGAACCGGCCAACAGCACGCCTTGCGAAAGCCCTGGCAACACTTTGCCGTCAAATAAGAAGACGAGAGGCGCAAATAAAAACAGTACCAAAATCGACAGCAAGGTCCGCACTAAAACCAAAATAGTGGCCTTGCCGGTAGGCACCCCGGCACGTCGCAAAAACAACACCTGAGCAAACGCCCCGCCTGCCGCGCCAGGCGTTAGCATGGCCAGGAAATAATTTCCAAAAACAACTTGATAGGCTTCGCGCAAGGTCACAGTTCTGCCGCCAGCGATAGCCGTCAACCGCACCAGCCGCGCCGCATCAAAATAAAGTCCGCCGACGGAAAGGGCCACTACCAACAAAAGCGAAGCTGGACGGAACTGTCCCAAAGACTGCAGCGTATTGGCATCTACGGTCCAATAAAGCACAAACGCAGATATGGCTGCTACCAAAAATAGTAGCAGCCCAACGCGCCGATACATAGTTCGCATAATCTAACTCTCCAATGATTAATGTTATCTAATCTTACCATCATCGGCAAATACTGACAAGTTCACTTCCTAGGCTTGTACGAAATTCAAAATCCGCAAACCGCGCTCTTTTTCCAGGTCGATAAATAAACCGTCCATTGTTCTCACCATAGGCCTCGTGGCCATAAACCGTCCTGGGTGAACCACTTCCGCCACCCTGCCATCACTCAGCTCCACCACATTGCCTGTAAAATAGTCCCTAACATTATTCAAGAACACCAAACATGTTGCCGGATCCAGGGTCCCAAACATTTCCTCCAGCATCATTTCCGCCACCGCAAACGGTGACATACGACTTGTTTCATCTTGGCCGGCTGTACGCCGATCATAAAGGTTAGCCACCGAAACAATACGCGCCACCGGATGAATTTGCGGCCCATACAACCCTAAAGGATAGCCGGACCCATCCATTTTCTCATGATGTTGAAAAACGGCAAACTTCACATTTTCAGGAATTCCCGGACATTTCTTTAGCAGTTGGTAGCCATAAAAAGTGTGGCGCCGATATAATGCCGCTTTCGCCGGATCGTCAGGCTCCGCCATGTCCTGATATTCTTCCGGCAGCTGCACCTTACCGATATCATGCAACAAGCCAGCCAGCACCAATTCCTGCAGTTCTTTGTGTCCCAAATCGAGCCAACGCCCGATTACGCCGCAAATCATAGCCACATTCATGGCATGCTGAAAAAGAGGTCCTCCTGCCTGCTGCAACATATGTAGATGATTAACGATACCAACCGCGTTGACCATCTGCAACAAATGGTTTTGTACAAACGCTTTCAATTCCGGCAACGGCACTTCCTGCGTCTGCCGGATCTGGTCAAATTGTTGCGCCACTTCTTCTGACACGGCTTCATATTCGCCAAAAAATTGTTTTTGCACCGCGCCTTTGGGCTGAACTGTTTTTTCACGCGAGCGCGCCTCGGATGATATCCGAATCGCCACCATCTTTATCTCCCAAAAACGCAGGCCAGCAATTAATTTATCCGTCAGTTCCGTTCCTTCCGATAAAATAACTTGATCTGTCGGACTCAACACCTCTTTGGCAACAACCATTCCTGGCCGTAAATCTTCCAGCACATAATACCGGCTATTTTTCGAAGCCATCTTTCTTCCCCTTCTGCAAAACACTCATCCGGAGTGCTGCGTATCATATTGTGCGCCTTATGCCTTCCTTGGCCACTTATTCCATATTTCAAGTTGAAGTTCGCGCCTTAACTGTCACAATCCTGCCAAATCCTTGCATTTCGCGTTTCAGACAGCAATAACAGTAATAACATCCCAATTTTACACACCTTGTGTCACATATCTAATACCTATCATGACTCATTCGGCTTAGAACGCAACGCCTGCCAAGCCGCTAATTGTACTTTTTTCAGAGGAATTCCTTCTTTTTGCGCTAGTTTCCGGCAATCCTCATACTCCGGCATGGCATTGTCTTCGCCCATTTTCATCTGCACCTTACCCCACGGAGTTTCCACTTCCTGAAACGTTCTTGCCTGAATGCGCCGTTTCAAACGCATCACCCGCACACCTAACGTAGAAGTTTCCTTAAAGAAAATTTCTTCCAACTCTGCTTGCTTATCCGGCAAACATAGCGCTGACAACACCACACCGCTGCGGCCTTTTTTCATCAAGACCGGTGTCGTCCATACATCCAAAGCACCGCTTTTTAGCAGCATCTCCGCACTGTACGCCGTAATTTGAGGGCTTAAATCGTCCAGATTGGCTTCCAGTAAAATAACATCTTCCTGCTCGGGCTCCTCACTCAACATACCCAGACAAAGACGCAATACATTCGGCTGCGGCAAATCCCAGCCGCCGGCGCCGTAGGCTATACGCTCGCAAAGAAAGCCCTCCGGCAGCGCGCCAAAGCCATCGCTCAGTTCCGCCAGCAAGGCCGCGCCGGTAGGCGTTGTCAACTCTCGCTCTATATCTCCTTGCGCTTGCGGAATGCCACAGAGCAGCTCCGCCGTCGCCGGTGCGGGCACAGGCATACGCCCATGAGCGCATTCTACAAAGCCACTGCCTGTATAAACCTTTGATGCGTATATCTTTTCAATTCCTAAGTAATACAAGCCATATACCGTGCCGACAATGTCGACAATGGCGTCCACAGCTCCTACTTCATGAAAATGGACCTTATCCGGCGTCGTGCCATGCACCTTTGCTTCCGCCTCGGCTAAACGATAAAACACCGCCATGCTGCGTTTTTGAACCGCTTGCGGCAACGGCGCTTTTAGCAGCAACGCTTCAATTTCCGGCAGATGCCGATGCTCATGATGATGGTGCTGCGGCTCCGGTGCTTTATGACCATGGTGGCCAGCTTCGCCTGCATGGCCGTGGGCGCCCGGCTCTTGCTGCTGATGATGGTGCTCGTGATCATGGTGATGCAGGCGTACATCCAAATGAGTAGCTGCAATTCCTTTTTTTTGCACCGCCTCCACATCCAGAGAAAACCCCTCTACCTTCAGCGAAGCAAGCATCCCGCGCAACTCCGTTTCCGGTAAGCCCAGCGCCACTAATCCTCCTAAGAACATATTCCCGCTGATTCCTGAAAAGCAATCCAAATACAAAACCTTCATTTATATTCCTCCTGCAAGCATGGATACCTTAATGCTCTTTTTCGCTTCATCGCATGTGATTAATCATACTGGCCAGACGACCTGCGCCAAAACCATTGTCAATATTAACGACAGCCACGCCAGCAGCGCAGCTGTTCAGCATGCACAGCAAAGCCGACAAACCGCCAAAATTGGCGCCATAGCCTACGCTTGTGGGCACAGCAACAACCGGTTTGTTCACTAAGCCGCCCACTACGCTAGCTAAAGCCCCTTCCATGCCAGCCACGACTACTAACACATTAGCCTCTTGTAGAATTTGCTGCTGTGCCAGGAGTCGATGAATGCCAGCCACACCGACATCAAAAATACGTTCTACACGATTCCCCATGATTTCCGCCGTCAACGCTGCTTCCTCCGCCACGGGAATATCACTGGTACCGGCGCTAAGCACCGCAATCCGCCGTTTTTCATCCTTAGGCAAAGCCGCTCTTTCCAAGCAAATCAACCGAGGTTCTTCATGATACACTGCTTGCGGCAAAACCTCTCTAACGGCTTCATACATCTCCCAATTAGCTCGGGTGCCAAGCACATTGGCGTTTTTAGCAGCCAGTCGCTCCATGATGCGGCGCACCTGCGCCACCGTCTTCCCTTCACAAAAAACCACTTCGGGAAATCCTTGACGAACCGCTCGATGATGATCCAACTTAGCAAATCCCAAGTCCTCATACGGAAGCTGACGGCACACCGTCAACATTTCTTCTAGAGACACGTCTCCCTGACGAAACGCCTGCAATGTTTCTTCCAAATTTTGCTGCTTCTCCATGTTCCTTCTCCTATATCCCGCTAGTCAGCCTTTCACGGAAACCGGCGGCTCCCGAAAAAGGTTATTATGTATTATATTGTACACATACTGATAAAATCCTGTCTGCATACAGCTAAAAAACGCAGAGCTTTTGTTTTAGCTCTGCGTTTTAAGTAGACTGCCGCTTCAACGACCCGGCTCCGTATGTATAATGCGCACTTGCGTTTCCTGTAGCAAGTCCAGCCACCCGTCAGCTACACGTACTACTGGCAATGCCCAGTTCGTGCTGTTCAGCATAGCCACCACGCCTCGACGGCCATCACTTAAGCTGATAGTTTCCCCCAGTCCATAGGGAATAACCATCTTCTTCAGCGCCTGCACCGCCTCTGGAGCAAAGAGCCGGCCTTCGCCGCTGCCGATAATAGCCATGGCATCACGAGTATTTAAGCGTTTTCGATAAATTCTGTTGGTTGTTAAAGCATCATAGACGTCAGCTACGGCCACAATCGCAGCCAAGCGATGCATATTCCCTCCGGTAATGGCCCAAGGATAACCGCTACCGTCATACCGCTCATGATGCTGCAACGCGATCAGCATCACACGGGTATCCAGCTCCTTCTCTTTACGCAACAAACGATAGCCTGCTGCCGCATGTTCTTGTATTTGAAGAAATTCTTCCCGGTTGAACTTTCCCTCTTTGTTTAAAAGATGGACCGGGACTGTCAATTTTCCCAAATCATGCAAAAAGCCTCCCATGCCCAAAATAGCCATTTCCTGTCTAGAAAGGCCCATTGCCAGCCCCAGGGCGATGGAAATCAAGCCTACTTGCACGCTGTGTGCATAAAGATAATTTGTCACATAAGACAAATCCTCCAATGCCAACAGCAAATGCGACCGATTGGCCAATTCATCCGCCACAGCATATGACAGCTCTTGCAGTTGTTTCATATCCAGATCGGATCTCTCGGCCGCAAAAGCCCTAAACACCCTGCGAACTTTATGCATTAGACGTATGCGCGCCGCACCAGAAACCAATGGCTCTACCCTAGCCAAACGCTGGTTTTCCCTGCCTTGTTGCTGCACATACACCTTGGTAACGCCATATCGCTGCATCGCCAAACGCAAATCCGGCGTAATCAAACGGCCAGCCGCCAAAAGCACCCGCCCGTTTGGATCTAACACATCTTTTGCCGACACCATGGAAGACTGTAAGGATTCAACCGCAATTTCTTTGATTCTCACAATCACATCTCCTACGTTCTACGATTATTCTTCAGGCGTATGGAGAAATTAAAATAGTATAGTCCTTATAACATTATTGAAACAAAAATTCGACGCGCTTGGAGACTTTCCTGCCAAGCACGTCGAAATTTTACAAAGTATTTCCAAAGTTACATTTGATTTTTCTTGGAACGCATGCTTTCCAAAAGCAAATACACCAATGGAACTATTACTAATGTAAGCACCGTCGAAGTAATCAAACCACCAACAAGAACAACCCCCATGGAAGAACGCATCTCCGCACCAGCCCCAATTCCCATGGCCACAGGCAGCATACCGAAAATCATAGCCATAGTGGTCATTAGAATGGGCCGCAAACGCACCGAGCCAGCCTCAACCAAGGCCTCTCGAATCTCCCAGCCTTCCCGGCGCAGTTGATTTGTGTAGTCGATGAGTAAAATGGCGTTCTTTGTCACCAACCCCATGAGCATGATGGCGCCAATCAAAGAAATCATATTGATCGTTTTGCCGGTCATCATCAAGGACAAAATAGCTCCAACCAGCGAAAACGGCAGGGACAACATAATCGTCATCGGATGCACAAAGCTTTCAAACTCCGCTGCCAGCACCATATAGATCAAAATAACAGCCAGCAGAATGGCTTTACTGATTTGCCCGAAAGCGCTGTTCATACTGTCAGCCTGACCAACAAATTTATAGCTATAGCCTAAAGGCAGGTTCAAGTCCGGAATTAGGGCTTTGACTTGGTTCAGAATCTCACCGGCGGAAATCCCGACAGCGTTGGCATAGACAATAACCTGACGTTGCCGTGATTCGCGATCAATCTGAGTCGGCCCTGCACTGACTTTTACGGTAGCAATATCCGCCAACCGTACAAAAGAACCGTTAGCCGTTGTACTGACACGCAAGTTGGCTACATCGTCATAACTGACGCGCCGTCCTTCCTGCAGCCGCAAACGGATATCATAATCATTGCCGCCTACATTATACTGATTTTTTGTCACAACTCCCAGAAAAGCCAATTGAATAATATCGCCGGCTGTGGCGGCAGTAATCCCCACGCTTCCCGCTTTAGCCGGATCCAGTTTTACATGGATCTGCGGTTCATACTGTTCACTGGAAATATCAACATCCGCCGTCCCCGGCAGTTGCCGGATCATATCGGCCAATTCCTGAGCCTTTTGGTTTAGCACTTCCAGTTCCGGTCCGCGCAAGCCAAGCTGCACGGGTCGGCTGTCGCCGCGGCCAATGCCCTGATTGGTCACCACCGCCACTTTGAGGCCTTTAATCTTTCTAGTTTTCACCCGTAGATCGTTCATAATATCGTCCATTGTACGTTTCCGATCCGCCCCAGGTGTCAAGCGAACCCCGATAGTTCCTTTATAAATAGGATCACGTCTAGCCGCCGTCACAACAAAAGCCGATTGCAATTCAGGCAGTTCCAACACCATTTTTTCTAAGGGCTGTGCCAACTCAATCATCTGATCCTGAGACGTACCGGCAGGAGCGGAAAAGTTAATAGAAAACTCTCCCGAATCATAACTTGGTTGAAATTCAACCCCTACAAAAGGCAACAGCAAACCATTGATAAACAAAGACAAAAAAGCTATCGCCACCAATTTTTTAGGACGCTGCAACGCCCAGCGCAACACTTCTCGATAGATGTCGCGCAGCCATAAAAAAGACTGCTCCCAAAGATCCAATACCTTTTGAACACAGGGCAGCGATTCTCTGCCTCCATGGCCCTTCAACCAGTAAGCCGAAAGCATCGGCGTCAATGTAAAAGCCACAAAGAGAGAAAAAGTAACCGCAAAGGCAACAGTCAGACCAAATTGTTTAAAGAACTGGCCAACAACTTCTCCCATGCTGCCAACAGGCACGAACACGGCTAAAATGGACAACGTCGTCGCCAGTACAGCTAGTGAAATTTCCTGAGTCCCTTCTTTAGCCGCCTGCAGAGGAGATTTACCATCTTCCATGTGGCGGAAAATATTCTCAATGACCACAATGGCATCGTCAATCAAAATGCCTACGGCCAAACTCAACCCCATCAAGGACATATTGTTAAGAGTAAAATTCATCACCTTCATCAAAAAGAAAGTAGCAATAATTGAAGTAGGAATGGCAATGGCCGAAATAAGCGTAGCCCGCACATTCTGTAAAAACAAAAAGGTAATGATAACCGCCAGGAAGCCGCCGAATAACAGCGACACCATGACATCTTCCACATTGTCCCGGATGTAAGTAGAACTGTCACGTACGATAGTAACATTAATATCTGTCGGAAGAACCCTCTCTTGCATGCCTTTCATGGCTTTTTTCGCACGTTCAGCTACATCAACTGTATTGGAGCCGGACTGCTTCTGCACCGCCACCATGACGCTAGGTTTCCCATTGGTATGAGCAAAGCCCCGTTCCTCTGCATAACTGTCCACAACTTCTACGACATCGCCGACACGAACCAGACGGCCGTCGCGATTAGTCAGCACCAAATTACGCAATTCCTCTACGGATGTATATTTCCCCAGTGTACGCACCGTCAGTTCCAAACTTTTGGCGCTAACTTGCCCGCCGGGAGTATCTATGTTTTGGGCATTTACTGCATCTTCCAATTGCTGATACGTAATGTTATAGGCTTCCATTTTGGCTGGATCGATACGCAATTGAATTTCCCGCAATGTCGACCCAAATACATTTACATCGCCTACGCCATCCAGCCGCTGCAGTTCATCTTTAACAATATCCACAGCCAGTTTGCGAATTTCCTGGCGCGGCCGTTCATCGGAGGCTAAGCTGAAATAAATAATGGATTGCGCACTAATGTCAAAGCGCTGCACTACCGGTTCATCAATCTGATCCGGCAGTTTTTTTCGCACCCCTGCAACTTTTTCACGCACTTCATTGGCTGCCATTTTCGGATCTGTGCCAAATTCAAATTCCAAAGTAATTTGCGAGGTACCGGTTTTAGAAATGGAAGACAACGTTTTTATGCCGGATACCGAGCTAACCGCATCCTCAATCGGTTTGGTAACCAATGTTTCCATTTCTTCCGGTGAAGCGCCGGTATAAGTCACAGTTACATTAACAATAGGAAATTCCACGTCCGGATACAAGTCTAAGCCAATACCGGAATAGGAGCTCAGGCCAAACACCACCAGCAGCAACACCAACATGGTGGTAAAAACTGGCCGCCTGATAAATGTTTCGATCATTTGGCGGCCTCCGCTTCACTGTCGCCTGCGTCAATTTTCGCTCCGTCACGCAGTTTATTTTGACCGGAAACCACAATTTGTTCGCCCTCTTGCAAGCCTTCTAGCACTTCAGCCCAACCACCGCCGATATAACCGGTTTTCAACAAACGCTGCTGCACCCGTCTTTCAGCATTGATTACATAAACCGTTTTTTGGTCTTCCCGCATAACTAACGCGCTTTCAGGCACAACCAAGGCATTCGGGTGCGCCGCTCCTGTCACTTCCGCTTTAGCAAACATGCCCGGCTTCAAGATTCCTGTCGGATTAGAAATTTCAATTTCCGCCATAAAGGCTCGGGAAGCCGTCGCCGCGGATGGAGATACGCGCACAATAACGCCTTCAAATATCTGATTCCCCAACGCTTCTATCCGCACAGACACTTTTTTACCTACAGCTACATCGCTTACCTGCGCTTCACCGACCGTTACTTTAGCCAGCAGCGATGTCAAGTCGGCCACCGTTACAATAGCTGTTCCCAATTTAGTATAGCCGCCAGACTGCAAAAAACGTTTGGTAATCACACCAGCCTTGGGAGATCGAACCTGCGTATAGTCCAACTTAGCCTTGGCTAAAGCCAAACTTCCCTCATAAGAACGCACCTGTCCGATACACAAATCCCGCTTCGTCCTAGCCGTATCCAACGAGGCGACAGAAACAGCACCTTGTTCCGACAAGGAATCCATGCGCTGTAAATCTAGCTGCGCCTGCTCTAAGTCCGCTTTTTTAGACAGCAGGTTCCCTTCCGCTTGAATGACCTGTGCTTCCAGTTCTGCCGTATCCATTTGCGCCAGCAAGGTTCCGGCGGCTACCTGATCGCCTTCTTCTACGAGCACGCGATCGAGACGACCATCCACCTTCGCGGATACGTCTGCATTCCAGACAGGCTCCAAACTGCCCGAAAAAATCAGCACCGGCTGCAAATTTTGCCGACCAACTACAGCGGTCGTGACATTGGGTATTTTTCCCTGCGCCATACGAGCCGCCCGCTCTTTGTTCGCCGAAATATTGCTGTAGATCCGAAAGCCGATTATCGCGGACAGTGCGACTACAACAAGAATCGTGACCGTGAGTATCTTTTTCTTCCGTGTCACCCTTGCTTCAACTCCCACTTCTTATTTACGTTGTTTATACAACTATAATTGCAAACATTTAAATTGATTCCACTTATAAAGAAAAAATCCTCCTACAATACCAAGAAAAAATACTCTTGTTTGGAAAATTATCCATACAAGAGTATTTTCTGTTTTTTATTTTTCACAAATATAACATAATGCTGCCAAAACATCCGCCTCAGTTACTTGCTTGGTCACTAGAGCCACTCCTGCTTCTTGCAGCAGTACCCAGTGCAGCGTGCCTTCAGCCACTTTTTTATCATGCATCAACAGCGGCGCCAATTGCTCAGCAGAACATACCGTGCTCCGGATGGGAAGACCAACTGCTTTTAAAATGCGCTCCAGCCGTTCACACGTTCCAGGAACCGTCACGCCGCAGCATTCCCCCAGATAGGCCGCTCCAATCATACCGATAGCCACCGCTTCCCCGTGAATATAGTGCGTAAACCCGGTAGCGCTTTCTAAAGCATGTCCTATCGTATGGCCAAAATTCAGAAGAGCTCTCCGGCCCGTTTCCTTCTCATCCTCCGCTACAATCGCTGCTTTATGACGGCAACATACGCCAATGAGGTACTCTGTTTCTTCGCGGTTCTTTTGACGCAAGGCCAGTACATGGCTCTCCAGCCACGCCAGGAAAGACGCGTCAAAAATAGCTCCGTATTTCACAACCTCTGCCAAACCACCGGCCCACTCTCGCTCCGACAGGGTGTCTAACGTCGCCACATCAGCCGCCACCAAATGCGGCTGATAGAAGGAGCCAATCAGATTCTTGCCTTGCGGATGGTTCACCGCTACTTTGCCGCCCACGCTAGAGTCCACCTGCGCCAATAAAGTCGTCGGCAATTGTACAAAAGGAACGCCCCTCAAAAACGTAGCCGCCACAAAGCCTGCCAAATCGCCTACAACGCCACCACCTAAGGCAATAATAGGCCGTTTTCGATCAATTCCCGCTGCCAATGCTTCATCATACAACCACTGAGCCCAGTTAAAGGTTTTTGCACTTTCACCGGCCGGAACAACCGCCAACCGCACTTGCCATCCAGCCGATTCTAACACGTTTTTTACGGTTTCTCCGTATAAAGGCTGGACATTCTCGTCCGTCACCACCAGCGTTTTTCCAGCCTTTATACCAGCTTGCAAGCACAAAGCCGGTACTTGTTCCAGCACCTTGGCTGCAATATGAATCTCGTACTTTCTTTCACCGGTGACCACTTCTACGATGTCCACGCAACCAGCCTCCTTGTCTTACAAATTCAATGATTTTTTCCGCAATTTCCTGCGGCCCGCATTCACTTGTATCAATAACTGCATCTGCTGCTTGCGTATATACTTCTTCACGCTGAGTTAGCAACGCTCTTACTCGTTCTTCCCGTTCTTCTACCGCTAGTAATGGCCGATTTTGACGCCGACCGGTTCGCTCCAAAATAACCTCCGGCGAAGCTTGGAGCAAAACCAAAATTCCGTTGCGCCGCAAGCGCTTCACATTTTCTTCATCTAGAACCACACCGCCGCCTGTGGCAATTACTGTACCTGTATAGCGTGCCAAACGAGCAATCATTTCCTTTTCTTTTGCACGAAAGGCTTCCTCGCCTTCTTGCTCAAAAATCTCAGAAATGCTTTTTCCCTCCTGGCTTTCTAATTTACGATCGCTATCAACAAAAGGATACCCCAGTCTTGCCCCTAAAATCCTGCCAATCGTAGTCTTGCCAGTCCCCATAAAGCCTATTAAGACAAGATTGCGTCTCATGCTCGCTGCTCCAAACGCTGTTTATAGGCTGTTATGTTGTGGTTCAGGTCTTGGAAGCAATCACCACCAAATTGCTCGCTGATCACCTGCGCCAAGGTAATGGCCAGCATCGCTTCCGCCACTACCGCCGCAGCCGGCACAGCACATACGTCGCTGCGCTCTTTGCAAGCATCTACCGCCGCCTTAGACCGCAAATCCACCGTAGCCAAAGGCTGCATCAACGTGGGAATGGGCTTCATCACGAGGCGCAACCACAACACTTCCCCGTTGCTCATGCCTCCTTCTAAACCACCGGCATGATTAGTACGGCGAAAAAAGCCTTTAGCGTCAGCATGAAAAATCTCATCATGCGCTTGGCTTCCAGACAAGTTTGCATATTGGAAACCTTCACCAAATTCAACGCCTTTAATAGCGGGAATCGAAACCATGGCTGCCGCTAAGCGTGCATCCAAGCGCCGGTCTCCTTGGGCGTAGGTGCCAAGGCCCGCCCAAAGTCCGTCTGCAAAGACCTCTATCACACCACCCAAGGTATCGCCTGTGTTCTGTGCCTCTGCTACTCTCTTTTTCATAGCCAGCGAAGCCGCCTCATCCAGACAAGCTGTTTGCGGGTCCGGCTGCCGCCAAGCTTGAAAAGCCGCCATGCCTTGCAGCGAAGATTCCACACCACCTAAATTGACAACATGAGAACGAACCTTGACACCCAATGCTGCTAGCAGCTGTTTACATACCCCTCCAGCAGCTACACGCGCTGCCGTTTCTCTAGCACTGGCTCGTTCCAAAATATCTCGCGCATCCTGACGATCATACTTTAATACGCCGGTTAAATCCGCATGCCCAGGCCGTACGGCAGTAACTGCTTCTCCTGAGGGGGCTCCGAAAGGCGCCATTCTATCCAGCCAATTGGCATGATCCCGATTCTCCACCACCAAGGTCAACGGCGAACCTATCGTTTCCCCGAAACGCACCCCAGAAGCGACGCGGACTGTGTCAGTCTCTATCGCCATCCTGCCACCACGTCCTACGCCTTGTTGCCGACGCGCCATCTCCTGTTGCATCAACTTCTCTTCCAGCTTTACCCCTGCGGGCACCCCTTCCATAATCACTGTCAAAGATGGTCCATGCGATTCTCCCGCCGTCAAATACCGTATCATGCTCGCGCCCTCCTGCCCTATGCTTCAATTCTCTTTCTCACAGTATATAGTAATAGTAAATTTTGCCTGCACATCTTCTTGCTGCTCTTGCAAAACCATGCTTTGCAAGACTGCCAGCCGGTTCAAATTCCCTAGAAACGTCAAAAAAAGCTGCATGTTTTGAAAAGAGCCGCGAGCCGCCAATTCCACGGGAATTTGACGCCAAGATGCCTCTTGGTGTAGCTCCCTAGGCCGTATTTGCACAATAGATACGCCGGACTCTTTCGCCGCTTGTTCCACTTCCAGTAAAAACGAACCCACTTCCGGCCCTGAAGGTAATTTCTGCTGCAGCAACCTATCCTTTTCTTGCAGCACTAGTTTCTCGGATCGTTGATCCTGCAAGCCGTATTTTTCCAATTGTTCATTTTTTTCTTCTTGCTGCCTAGTTTGCGTTTCCAAAACCAGCAGCCGCTCACGAAAAGGTATAATATAATAAAAAAGCATTCCTATAAACACAATAATACTCGCCGCAAAAAAAACAACAGACCTACGCAACAGAGACTGTTTCCGCCAAAGACGACGATAGAGGGAAACCCATGGGGCAGTCATCGTCTTTTTAAGCATAACGACAGTTCAAAATGCGCCAACCTCTGCTCATCAGCCTCTACTAAACCTAGGCTTAAGCCGCTAAACGACGGCTGGTTCTCTAAATTTTTCATAAAAGCCACTAAATCCCGTTGCGTAAGCGCCATCCCCTTTAAGCGCAATTGGCCGCCCGCTTCAGCGCTGATTTCCTGCAACCAAACTTGTGGCGGCAACCTCTGCCCAATATCACCCAAGGCGTAAACCCAAGGAAGACTCCTCTGCAGCACCTGCTGCACAAGCCGTCCCTTCTTTTCAATTTGCGCCTGCAGCTGCGCTTCTTCTCTTCGGGACGTCTCCAATGGCAGCAAAAGTTGATAGTGGTTCCAAGCCTGCTGCCACTTTGCTTCTTGCCGTTGTAACAGACAAAAATAAAAAAAGCTTAAACTTAGTGCCAAAATGAAAAAAAGGCCTGTTAAAATCCACAATAATTTCTGTCGCCAATTTCGTCCGCCTCGCTGAGGTAATGGCAGAAAATTAACGCAAACCAATTTGGACCCCCCTCATGGCCAAACCGATGCTAAGAGACAACGTTGGAGCCGCCGCCTCCAAAAACGTCTTGTCGAAAAATGGCGCTGCTGTTACTTGCTGCCAACAGGCATTCTGTTGCACAGGCAAGCCTATCTGCTTTGCTAAAAATCGTCTCAACGCATCTCCTTCTGAAATGTCACCGCCTAAGCAAATGCTTTGTGGCCGATACTCTGCATGCAAAGCCTGATAAGCCGTCACTCTTTCCGTCAGGACTGCCGCCAAGTCCGATATAGAAGATTCGCTTTCGGCTCTGCCTAGCGTTTCGACGGCACCGGGGACCCCCTGATGAACAAAACACAACTGCGCATGTTTCGTTTCGACCTTAACCAAAAGCGCCTCCTCTGGCGCCCCATTGGCACGCGCGAAAGCCACTAGTTCTGGTTCCACTGCCACCAGCTTCATCCCCGCCTCGCCAGCAGCAGCAGCAAGCCAGTCAACACGCTCTCTACGTGCAGCAGCAGCAAATACCAACATATCTCCAGCAGAAGAACTTTTTTCTAAGACAGACGCATCATAATAGTACTGCTTCGTCTCATCTGCAAGAAAAGGCTGCAGTTCCCAACGCACTGCTTCGAAAAGTTCTTTTTCAGGCATAAAAGGCAACCGAAACACTTGAAAACAAGAATGCTCCTCTCCAATACCCGCCACAGCAAGCTCTGCATGTATACCGTTGCGTCCCAAGGCATCCTGCAAAAGCTCGCTGGCCTCTTGAGAAGAAGCGTTCTCAGCCCAAGCCGCGTCTTCAATAGTAATTTGCCGTAACATCATAGGTTTACCAGGTTTTTGAAGCAGTTCCGCCACTTTCAGATGGCTAGCGCCAAAATCAATCCCCACAGCTGCCACAGATTTTCGACGCCGCCAAATCTGCCGCATACGCTCCCACAAGGCTCTTTACTCTTCCATATGACGAGGATTTTTATTAACTATAACCGCCGCCATGCTAATCGCACTAATTACATCGACTGTAAATTGCGCTTCCAAGCCCCTGATTTTGGTGAAAATTTCGCCACGGTCTGTGGCCACGTAGCGTGGTGGCAGAAAATTTAGCGCCAAGGCCGCCAAATCGTTCCGACAGCGCGGACAGCGACAGACATTCTCCGGGTACGAATCCAAGACACGATCCAAGTGGCTCCAGACCAGTTCTTCCATGCAATTTTTTACATTCATTCAAAGGCCCTCCTTTAATTCGTAAGTATTCCAGGAACGAATCAAAAAGACATCTGCACTAACAACAGGAAGTTCTGAAACCAGCGGCGGCGCGGCTCCGTAGAAATGCGCCTGTTCACCAATCTGAAGACATCCTTTGCTCCAAGCTCCGCCAACAAGCTGCACCCGAGCACCCACTGTCAAATTCTGTCCGGCCCATAACCACACTTGTTCCAAGTTGGCATCGTGGCCGACAATAATAGAGCCACTCGCCGCCAGCAGCCATGGACCTCGGACATGGTAATAGGCAGGCACATAGACATCGCCGTCCACATAAACCGTACCCCTGGCCCCCAGACCGGCCGCCGGTTGCACCAATGCCAGCGTCCCGGAATAATAAAAATCGCCGTTAACAAATTGATCCGGCGGCAATAGTGGATCCTCTCGATGCCCGGCTACCGCAGCAGCCGGCACCAGCAAGCCCGCCGCAGGATGGCAACCGCCCACAATTACGCTTCCATCGGCTTCAATTTTTTGCCCCAACCAAGGTCCATCTACAAAAACTCCCTGGGTTCCCTGTATAGCTCCGCCTGCCGAAATTACACCTTGCAGATAGTCCTGCGCGCCTAAAAGCAAATCACCTTCCGTCGCCAATAAGCAACGAGGCAACGTCAAGGAGAGGTCGATTTCCATGACCAACTCTCTTGCTTCTCCTTGGCAAATCGCCTGAGACACCACCAGACGCCGCCATGGTTGTCGAGCTAAAATGCTTACTTTATAAATGCCTTCACTGCCCAGGTTGCGGCTATACGAGCCAGTAAACGCTCTATCAGAAGCTAATTTGACGATACCATCCTGAATTCCTGCTTCTGCCAGATATTGCGCCTGAATTCCCCGAGTCAAGGCGGCCGAGGTAGCCACCTCGCTATGTACGTAAGCCCCAATGCCAGCTCCTAAAGCTACCAATAAAAAGCAAAGAAATAAAACCGAAACAAGGATCGTACCACTGTCTCTTTGGTCTTTACAAGCCATGACCATGCCCCCAACTGCTGCAGGAAGCGACTTGCGTTTCCAAAGGCAATAGTCTTTGCCCGTCTTGTACTGTCAACTGAACTCGTACGCTATCTACACTGCCACCATGAATAAGCGTAAAAGTACAGTGGCGCAACGGCAGTGTTCGTACTGCCCAGGCACCGCTGCTTACTGGCTGGGCGCCGCCTCCGTTCTGTTCCCGCCGTAACAACAGCATTGATTGGTCAAACCAATAACTTACATTCGTACAGGGCTTTTCCGCCTGGTATTTCATATAAAGCTTTAAATGTGTTGAATCCGGCACCTCCACATAGCTGGCCATCATCACATCCCTAGCAATGGCGTCTGTTAAAAAGCGAGCTTCTCGCTGCAAAAGAATCTGCGTAAAACTTTCCTGCGTCAGCGCTACGCCTAGTTTGGCAGTAGGAACTACACAACTCAACAGCACGCCCCATAAGAACATGGCAACCAGAAGCTCCACCAAAGTGAACCCCCTAGAATTTGCGGCTCCAAACGTTTTTTTCAAGGAATCAAGGTGCTGTATTGCAGTTCGTGCTTGCGGCCATCTACGCCTTTCCAGCCAAACCATACAACCGCCTCCTTTAAAGCCGGGCTGGCTGCGCTGCTTTGCAACGTTCGACGGCACTGCACAACCAAGCTTCCTGAAAGCTGCCGCTCTTCCTGGCCTGCAGGAGCTTCCCCTGTGCGCAAGCGCTCCATTTCTTCCTGTCCTGCCAGCGCGACTACCGAACGCTCTTTAGCTTCTTGTACAGCAAGCCATTCTGTCTTCAAGAAAGCCAAAGCAGCTCCACCGACGCTGAACAAGATAAAAAAAGCTATCAGTGCCTCCGCTAAGATAATTCCTGCTTGAGGTCTTTTACATCGAGCCATTGCGCACCTCAATCCGCCCTGGCATATCCAACACCACGTTCATTGCCTGCGTCGGCCAATGATTGCGCCGTAACGTCAGTGTAACACCTACAGGCATTCGCCCTGCTTGATTAAATTGAACTTGACGGCCGCAAGGCGAATTGACTATCACTCCAGTTGGTAGCTGAACGGACTTACAAACGCTTCCATTTCGTTGTAATTGATAGCCGGTAATAGGCGTACCGATAAAATATAAAGATGGGAAAATGGGCTGCTCATAGGGACGATCAGCCGTTCCCATAGCGGTATTGACCGACCATTGACGCAACAAAGCTAAATCCGCCGCCAACTGTTGCGCTCCTATTTCCGTAGGTGCGCCTCTGGGCAATTGCCAATGAAGCATACCTGCTGATGCTAAGATCATGATTACTGAGCAACCCGCTAACAATTCCAGCAGTGAAGCTCCTTGCTGGCGAAATCGTTGCATAGCAAGCGCCTCCCGAGTCTCCTGTCCAACCTTGCTAATTTCAGTTTGTAATTCACATAACTTTCACATATTATATAGGTCTTCGTCACCTACCAGTAAGTTCCTGCCTTTAATTCGCAAATTTCCGAGATAAATTAACGTAAGTCCATCAGCCAGCTTTCCCGAGAGGTGCGCGCCTGCAAAAAATAAGCATGCAGCTTCTGCCGGTCCCCAGCCTCCACAGCCTGGGCGCATTCTGCGAGAATATCCTGCAGTTTCCCTATTTGCCGGTGTATCTGCGCGGCATTACTGATGCAAATATCCGCCCACATGTCTGCATCAGAAGAAGCAATACGCGTAGTATCCCGAAAGCCGCCCCCCGCCATTTGCACCCGAGCGTCTCCTAGTTCTGCTCGGGCTAGTAAATGAACCAGCGCAGCCGCCGTCACATGCGGAATATGGCTAATCACAGCCGCCCATTGATCATGCTCTTGGGGATGCATGACGGCAACCTTAGCTCCCAACGGAAGCAGCAGCGTTCGCAACATTTCCACTTGCTCCTCTGAAGCTCTTTTCCCAGGCAGCAGCAAATACCACTGTCCTTGAAACAAGCCTTTTTGCGCCGCTTCCATGCCGCTTCTTTCACCGCCAGCCATAGGATGCCCGCCAATATAAGAACAACGCTCCGGCAACAACGCCTCCAAGGCTTCTGAAACCGCCGATTTAGTACTTCCTACATCGGAAACAACACATCCTGCAGGTAACTTTTCCGCAATTTCGGCCATCAAAGACGCCATTTGCAGTACCGGAGTCGCCAGAATGACGATATCAGCCTGCGCCACCGCTTCGGCCGGAGTGGCAAAACAGATGTCCGCCGCCCCTCGCTCCAAAGCCAATTGTCTCGTCCGCTCTGCTTTATCAAAACCATGTATAAGCACATCGGCGCCGCTGTCCCGCAGCGCCATGCCCAAAGAACCGCCAATTAAACCTAAGCCTAAAATCGCAACTCGTCTCACGACAGGCTCCTACCCATCAAGCCGGCAAAGGAGCGAACCTCGTTCATCAAAAGATTGAAATTTTTAGGCGTAAGCGACTGATTCCCATCGCAAAGAGCCCGCGCCGGTTCCGGGTGAACTTCCACCATCAGACCGTCAGCACCAGCGGCAATGGCAGCTCTGGCCATAGGCGCCACAAGGTTCCACTTACCGGTAGCATGACTGGGGTCCACTATAACTGGCAGATGACTTAACATTTTCGCAGCTGCAACCGCACTCAGATCCAACGTATTGCGTGTGAATGGCTCAAAAGTCCGAATTCCTCGTTCACAAAGGACCAATTGAAAATTTCCTTCGCGCAAAATGTACTCAGACGCCTGCAGCCATTCTTCAATCGTCGCCGACAAGCCTCGCTTCAACAAAACCGGCTTTCCTTTCTTGCCTACCGCCTGCAACAGCTTGAAGTTCTGCATATTACGAGCGCCGATTTGCAGCATGTCCGCATAATTGCTTACCAGATCCAATGACTCCACATCCACCACTTCGGTAACCACTTTCAGGCCCACTTCTTGGCTGACTTCTGCCAAAAACTTCAGGCCTTGCTCCTCCAACCCTTGAAAAGCGTAAGGAGAGGTGCGCGGCTTGTAGGCGCCGCCCCTCAGGAATTGGGCGCCACCAGCTTTTACCGCCAGCGCCGCTTCCCGTAGTTGCTCCTTGCTTTCCACGGCGCAAGGACCAGCCATGACGGCCAATTCTGTGCCGCCAATCTGCGCGTCGCCAACCGTGACGATAGTGTTGCTTTCCTTGACATCCCGGCTCACCAAATTCAGTCCAGAGCTGACAGGCACGGCTTTTTCAACACCTGGAAGCGCTTCTAAAGCCAAAACGTCAATAGCCTCCCGCGCACCAATTACGCCAATGATAGTATGGGTGGAGCCGTCCGAAAGATGCGGCCGCAAGCCCGCTTGCTCAATGTATTCGACTACACGTTGTACGTCTTCCTGGTGGGCATTCTTTTTCATAACTACGATCATGATAGTATCTCCTTTTAGGCGCCGCAAGGCGCATTTATTTTTTTCCTTGTTTTTTGAATACACTGTATCTGATAGGCATAGCCATCTTCCATGGCAACCACCTCCTTAAAAAACAAAAAGCACCCGTCCCCTCTCAGGGACGGATGCATGCATCCGCGGTACCACCCTGCTTGCAAAGCAAGCCTCTCATTCAGGTACAGGCTGGTCAATGCCGATACCTTAGCCTCTGATAACGGTGGCGCTCCGTCGTATCCTACTTAGAAATTTTCCGTTCGGACCGCAGCTCACGAGTGTATTTCCATCGCCTTCTTTGCTGTGTCACAGCACCCCACAGCTCTCTGAAAAAGAAATTCGATGTACTTCTCCCGGTCATTGCCTGTTAGTTTTTTCCTTGGGTCTTACTATAACAGCCAAGCACAAACAAGTCAATACTTTTTATCTATTTCGTAAATTTTTCTTTTTTTGTTAGCCTAGCAATACATATTGTTCTGGCTGCAAGGACGTATTTCTCTCCACAGAGAACGAACGACAAAACTCTTTTTCCCATTGTTTCAGGCGCGGACCCAAAAAAGGCTGTTCCGCCAAAAAAGCCGACAACTGCAGTGTCACATTTCCTTGCAGCAAATTCTGTCGGTGCCTCCGTCGAAGCTCGCGAGCTACTTCCAAAAAAATGGTTTCACTAGAACGAATACGGCCACGTCCGCCGCAGCAAGGACAAGGAGCATGCAGCAAGGAACCGATGCTCTGCCGCGACTTTTTACGAGTCATTTCCAACAGTCCCAAGGAGGTAAAGCCCATTACATGTGTTTTGGTTCGATCTCGACGCAATTCCTTCTGCAATGTTTCCAGAACTCCCTGGCGCGCTTCTTCGCTCTCCATATCGATAAAATCAATAATGATAATTCCGCCGATATCGCGTAAACGCAGTTGTCTGGCTATCACTTCTGCCGCTTCCAAATTGGCGTGATACACGGTCTCAGCCAACGTACTTTTACCAATAAATTTCCCTGTGTTTACATCAATTGCAGTAAGCGCTTCTGTCTGATCAATAACAATAAAACCGCCACAGTCCAAAGGGATTTCTCGGCCGGATAAAAGAGCCAACTGCTCCTCCACGCCAAAACGCACATACATGTCTTCTTGGGCTGTATAAAGTTTCACCCGCTCCGCCAGTTCCTGAGAAATGCGCAACAGCAATTCCCGCATGCGTTGGTACGCATCGCTTTGATCCACTAGCACTTCATCTACATCCTGAGTGAACTGGTCTCGGATCAGGCGGATGACTAAGTCAGCATCTCGATACAGCAGATGCGGCGCCTGGCTGCGTTGATGCCGCGCCAGCAAAGTTTGCCAAAGATTGCAAAGATAGACTATATCTTTTTCCAGATCATCCCGGCCCGAACCTGCCGCTACAGTACGCACAATGAGGCCCATGCCCTCTGGCCGCAGTGATTCAGCCACTTCTTTCAAGCGTTCTCGTTCTTCTTCTTGCTCAATACGTCTAGAAACGCCAACATAATCAGCGCCAGGCATCAACACCACATAGCGTCCAGGCAGAGTAATCTGCGCCGTAGCTCGAGGGCCTTTACTGCCTACTGCATCCTTCGCAATCTGTATAATCAGCTCTTGCCCAACGCTCAGGGAGCCTGCTTGCTCCGACGCTTCCGGCAAGTCACCTAAATACAAAAAAGCGTTTTTCTCTGTCCCAATATCAATAAAGGCCGCCTGCATCCCAGGCAGAACATTCTGCACCTGGCCCTTGTAAATATTACCAACCAGAGGACCCGCGCCTTGACGTTCCGCGGTGATTTCCAAAAGACTGTCTTCTTCGCAAAGAGCCAGACGCGTCTCTTCTGGCGTCACATTTACCAAGTACCGTCTCATGACAGCATGGCCTCCACAACCTCACCAGTTCCAAACAGGCTTTGCGCAAGGCCTTGTGCATCGTCTACATACAAACCCACGCGATGAATCCGCGCCGCCGCCCGCCAGCGTTGTCCCTGCCCCACTAGACCTCCTGTCGCTTCAACTACCTCCACAGGCTTCATACTGCCTGTTGGTGTGATGCGAATGGAAAAAGAAAGAGCGCACTCTTCATCCGACAAACGCTGCACTGTCAACGTTCCCGGCACATATATCTTGGCATCAATATCCCGATTCCCTTTAGGAGACAGCTTAGTATACGGAACGGTTGCGGCATTTTGAAAGGCCTCAGCCCCTTGTGCTACCTCCGTTTCCGAAAGGCGCAAAACCACGCGGTAAGCGGCGCGATTGATCTGCGACATCAAGGACGGCGCGCGTTCTGGCAGAGAGCATAACCGCTTCACCCGAATTCCCTGAGGCAAAGATTGGTTCAGTCTAGCAGCACAATCCTCTAACGTCACTAACTCCGTCAGCTCCAAGTCCATGTACTCTCCTTCGCTGGTTACTCCCACTGACAAAGCCGAAGCAAACGCCAACTTCATGTGAGGATTGAAGCCCTCGGAATACGCAGCAGGCAGTTTGGCGCGACGAATGGCCCGTTCCATGGCACGGGCATAATCCAAATGCGAAATAAAACAAACTTCTTCTTCTTTGGTAATCTCCATCCGAACCTTATGCATTTTGGCTCCTCCAATCCTGCACAGAGACGCCCAACGCCGGGCAGACGCCGCAAGCGCCGCAAGCGCCCCGACGACAGTCTTCTGTTAGCGTCTCCGCCAGTGCGGCCGCATATTCGCGCTGTAAAAACTCCTTATCCACACCACAGGATAAATGGTCCCAAGGCAACTGCTCCTCAAGCCGTCTCTCACGGTTGGCGTATTGATGAGGATCTACACCGCAAGCTTCAAAGGCTTCCATCCATGTCCGATAGTTGAAATGCTCCGACCATCCGTCAAAGCGCGCACCGCCGCGCCAGGCGGCAAGCAGCACAGCTCCCAAACGACGATCCCCTCTAGCAAAAGCGCCTTCCAAAAAGCTGGTCCTTGAATCATGCCAGCTCAACGTAACGCCGCCGCCTCGGATGCGTTCCCGTAGCAGTTGCTGTTTGCGCTCAATTTCTTCACGGCTGTTCTGAGGAAACCACTGAAACGCGGTGTGCGGTTTAGGCACAAAAGAGGAAACGCTGACTGTCACCTTGACACCTTTTCTCCCTTTTACAGCCTTGTACCAATTTACTACTTTATAAGCCAAATCGGCAATCCCCAACACATCTTCATCGGTTTCCGTCGGTAAGCCAATCATGAAATAGAGCTTCACCGTCGACCAGCCGGATGAAAATGCTGCGCTGACCGCTTGGTGCAGATTCTCTTCCGTAACTCCTTTGTTAATTACATCCCGCAGCCGCTGCGTCCCCGCCTCCGGCGCAAAGGTCAAACCGCTTTTTCGCACTTGTTGCACCTTGTGAGCCAAATCCACGGAAAAGCTATCAATGCGCAAGGACGGCAGCGATAAGCTAACACCTTCTGCTTTGTGTTTGTCCAGCAGTGCTCCCACTAGCGGTTCCAAACAGGAATAGTCTGCTGAACTCAATGAAGTTAAGGACATTTCATTATAGCCTGTATGCTCCAGCATCTCTTTAGCCAGCGCCTGTAATGTTTCTTGCTTTCGTTCCCGCACAGGACGGTAAATAATACCGGCCTGGCAAAAGCGGCAGCCCCGGGTGCAGCCCCGGAAGAGTTCCATCATAATCCGGTCATGCACCGATTCCACATAGGAAACGATAGGCCGAGTCGCTGTTCCCATCGCATCCAAGTCCGCGACCACGCGCTTTTGCACGCACGCTGGCGCCTCTGGCCTCAACGGCGTTACAACAGTATCAAACGAGGTTTCATCATATTGAACCTCATAAAAAGACGGTACATAAATACCGCGGCAAGTTGCCAAACGACGCAAAATCTCCTGACGGCCTCCCGGTTTTCCAGCTTCTTTCCAGGCACTGTATTGTGCAATCACTTCGCCTAGAACTTCCTCACCTTCGCCTAGAACAAAACAATCAAAAAAGTCAGCCGCCGGTTCCGGATTAAACACACAAGGGCCACCGCCAATTACCAACGGCTCATCCTCTTGCCTTTCTCGCGCCAAAAGGGAAATACCCGCCAAATCGAGCATGTTCAGCACATTGCTGTAGCTCATTTCATATTGCAAGGAAAACCCGAGCAACTCAAAATCCCGGATCGGCGTGCGTGTTTCCAGAGAATACAAAGGCAAACCAGCCTGGCGCATCTCTTTCTCCATGTCCACCCATGGCGCGTATACCCGCTCCACTGCCGCATCTTCCCGTTCATTCAGCAGTTGATATAATATTTTTAACCCCAAATTCGACATACCTACTTCATATACATCAGGCAGAGATAACGCCATACGCACTAGCCCAGAATGCAATTCCTTACGCACACTATTGTACTCCTGCCCAGTATAACGGGCAGGCTTTTCCACACGACTCAGCATGGCCGCATCCAATTGAAGCATGCTCATCCTCCTCTTAATAAAACGTCAACAAGACGCCTCCAGCGCCATAGCGCCAACTAGGCGCATGACCATCATGGGGCGTCCTGCTACAACATATTTTGCCATCAGGCCTCTTCAGAACATAATTTTCTGTCTGCGCATATAAATATTTAACAGCAAGCCGACACTAAGCAAATTGGTAGTCAGTGCACTAACGCCATAACTCATAAAGGGCAAAGGAATACCAGTCACAGGCATAATGCCGGCAGTCATGCCGACATTTACCAGTACATGAAAACCCAGCATCGAAGTTACGCCTGTCGCTAAAAGAGAGCCGAAATTATCCCTAGCGTCTCCAGCAATCTTAACCCCACGGTACAACAGCACAAAGTACAGCAATAGCAGCAGCACTGAGCCCAAAAAGCCCAATTCTTCGCCAATAACAGCAAAAATAAAATCTGTATGATTTTCAGGCAGAAAGTTCAACTGACTTTGGGTACCGCCAAACAACCCTTTGCCAAAAAGCATGCCCGAACCAATAGCAATCTTCGACTGAATAATATGATATCCCGATCCCAGAGGATCTACGTTGGGATCCAAAAAAACAGTCAAGCGCTTTTTTTGGTAATCCTTAAGAAAATGCCAAAAAACAGGCATAAATGCCAAGCCAGCGCCAAAAATAGCCATCAAATATTTAGTATTAATTCCGGCGATAAAAATCATACCGAAGAGAATCGCTAAAAATACCAGCGACGTTCCCAAATCAGGCTGTTTCATCACCAGTAAGAAAGGTATGGCCACATACAAGAACACCGGTAAGATTTCCCGGAATGAGTTGAGTTTGCCGACCCGCCCCTCTAATAATTTCGCCAAGGCGATAATCATGATCAGCTTAGAAAACTCAGAAGGCTGCAAACTGATGGGCCCTACTTGAATCCATCGCTGCGCGCCCAGTGCGCTCTGTCCAACAAACATAACTGCCAAAAGCAGCACTAAGTTTAATCCATATAGCGGCTGCGCCAACCGCCCTAATGTGCGATAGTCAAAGTTTAACAACCCCACGATCAGCACCAAGTTCAAAATAGCAAACAGTCCCTGTCGCTGCACAAACCAATATCTTTCTTCCGACGGGTTATTGATATGCGTGGCGCTGCCGATAATGACCAAACTCAACAAAAGCAACAATACGGTTACTCCGATAAGCGTCCAGTCAAGATTGCGCAATAGTCTTCGGTTAAGCATTGCACGCGATGTTTCCTTCCTCTTTCATCTGCCCCTTCGCCATGCTGCATGCCTTGAAACGGTCTATCCACGCTTCATGCGTTGCACGGGAATATTAGCGATCAACGCCACGGCAGATTTATCATTTGTCAAACTAAATTCCATATCATGTTCGTTAATTTCCATATACTTGGAAATTACTTTAATCAAATCGTCGCGCATTGCTTCCATGACCTGCGGTGATACGCTAGCCCGGTCATGCACCAGAACAAGACGCAGACGCTCTTTGGCAACATCTTTAGACGCACTATTTTCACGTCCGAAAATTTTTTGGAGAAGTGCTAACATCTTTGTCCCTCCTTACAGGCCCAAAATCCGTTTTAACCGTCCAAAAAAGCCATCTTCTTCTTCAAAAGACAACAATGGAACTTCTTCGCCCATCAAACGCTGCACCATATTGCGATAGGCCTGGCAAGAAGCAGCCGCCGGATTGGTCACAACCGGTTCGCCGCGATTGGTTGATACAACAATAAACTCATCCTCTGGAATAATTCCCAGTAAATCAACCGCTAAAATTTCCACAATATCGTCAATACTCATCATATCGCCACGCTGCACCATTTTAGGACGAATGCGATTGACGACCAAGCGGGTGTTTTCCTTTTGTTCTGAATCCAAGAGACCAATAATACGATCCGCATCACGAATCGCGGACACCTCCGGCGTCGTCACCACAACGGCCCGATCCGCACCGGCAATAGCGTTTTTGAATCCCTGCTCGATACCGGCGGGGCAGTCAATCAAAACATAATCAAACTCCTGCCGCAATTCCTCACATAAAGCCTTCATTTGCTCTGGATTGACCGCAGATTTATCTCTTGTTTGCGCTGCAGGCAGCAAAAATAAGGTTTCATAGCGCTTGTCACGAATCATAGCCTGTTTCAGTCGGCAGTTTCCTTCCACCACATCAACCAAATGATACACGATACGGTTTTCCAGCCCCATAACCACATCCAAGTTGCGTAAGCCGATATCGGCATCAACCAACGCCACTTTCTTGCCTTGTAACGCAAAACCAGTACCAAGATTGGCAGTTGTCGTCGTTTTGCCAACCCCGCCTTTACCAGAAGTAACAACAATGACTTCTCCCATGGTTAGTCCTCCTCTTGCTCGATCGGCACAATTACAACAATCTCATTTTCAATACGGGCCATCTCTGTCTGTTCAGGCTGT
Organism: uncultured Anaeromusa sp.; assembly: GCF_963676855.1. Lineage (NCBI taxonomy): Bacteria > Bacillati > Bacillota > Negativicutes > Selenomonadales > Sporomusaceae > Anaeromusa > uncultured Anaeromusa sp. Next base: position 1,999,390 of record NZ_OY781460.1, on the reverse strand, counting down.
TCTAGGACCTCATCCGGCGCCCTAGCAATCAAATCGGCAATGCGAATCTGGCTAGCCATCAGGCGATCCGCCACAATATAGGCGCCACGATCCGCAGGAAACCCGGCATGAACTACGCCTCGACAAGTGCCGAAAATGCGAATATTCCCCCCGGCTACAACGACAGCCCCAGGGTTGATGTCCCCAGTAATTTCAATATCGCCTTCATGGCGAATTTCTTGACCGCTGCGCAGAGTCCTTGTTACATACAGTATTTCCGCCTGAAGCTGCTTTGATTCTGTTTCTTCAAACGGCTCCCACTGTAACTCATACTTCGCCAGCAACTGCGTCAATTTTTCCTGTTCTGCCGCCGCTTCCCGCCAGGAAGAAGGCATTTTTACCTGCAAACGTGTTCCTGCCAGAAAAAATTGCGATGCACTCGCCAGTTTTTCCGCCAATTCTTTGAACAACGCCTCCATATTATCTGTATCAGCCAGGAAAAGTTGAATGCCTCCCCGGTTCCCCTTAAACACTACCATATCTTGCATGACGACTCCCTACATCTCGCTTAAATGAAAACATTCCTAGTTATATTCTCTGTTTTCCTCGAGATTCCTTCTTTACTCTCTTGAGTTCCGATATCTATAGCACGGTTCCGGGGCGAAGCAGCCTAGCTCCGTCTCCCGGCGGCTGATTTAGATTAAAAGCGGCTTCTAGTATTTTCTTAACGATCGGCCCCGCAGAGCCGGCGCCAAAACCGCCTTGTTCCACAAGCACGACAACCACCACGCGCGGATCCTCATAGGGAGCATAAGCAACAAACCAACCATGGTCGTTGCCATGTGGATTTTCCGCCGTGCCGGTCTTGCCGGCAATGCTGACCGGGAAGTCTTGGAACAAAGAAGCGCCAGTACCGCCTTCTTTCGCCACATCACGCAATCCCTCACGCACCAATTGCAGCGTTTTTGAGGAAACAGGTGCTTCACCAGTTTTTTCCGGTCCAAAGGTTTTAAGCAGTTCCCCGTTAGGCGATAAAATTTTGCTCACCAGATAGGGACGATACCGTTGTCCTCCATTAGCGATCTGACTCATCAGCAAGCCAATCTGCAACGGCGTCGCTAAATTAAAACCTTGACCAATCGCGGCATCAAACGTCTCTGACAAATACCAGTCTTCCTCAAAGACTTTTTTCTTATACCGCTGATTGGCTACTAAGCCGTCGGCCTCTTCCGGCAATTTGATTCCGGTATAATCTCCCAAACCAAAAAGGCGGGCATATTTTTCAAGATTATCAATCCCAAGGCGATTACCCATCTCATAAAAATACACATTATCCGATTTGGATAAAGCTTCGTTGAAATTAATCCACCCCAACGCTTCTCCATCCGCATTGGTTTTGGGAATCAGCCAATGTTTGCCGGTGTCCAAAATCTTTTCCTCCGGCGTTACCTTGCCAAGCTCCAAAGCCGCCACACCGGTAACAATTTTAAAGGTTGATCCCGGCGGATATTGTCCTGAGATGGCTTTATTGTTCATTGGATAAAAAGGATTATTATTCAGCGCGTTCCAATCCTTACTGGAAATACCGCCAGCAAACAAATTCGGGTTAAACGTAGGCCGACTGGCCATCGCCAAAACCTCTCCCGTTTTAGGATTAAGCACCACTGCCGCCGCCGCCCGGGCGTTACGGAATTGACTTTGCGTCTGCAAATAGTAAAGTTGCGCATCCATGGCCTCTTCCGCCGCTTTTTGAATGCGCGAGTCAAGGGTTAAGACCAGATTGTTTCCCGGCTGCGGCTCTCGTTTTCCCAGCACCGTCACCGGACGACCAGTAACGTCCACTTCCATTTGACCGCCGCCATCTACGCCGCGCAGTTCGGAGTCGTATACCTTTTCCAAACCAAACTTACCAATAATATCACCGGATTTATAGCCTTCCGCCTTTTTCTTTTCCAGCTCATCGCCGTTAATTTCGCTGACATAGCCAAAGACATGCGCCGCCAGTTCGTTGAAATTATAATTGCGGATAGGTTGAATTTCGATCATTACACCTTTTAATTCGCCGCGCCGTTCTTCGATACGAGTAACAATATCCGCCCCTACATTCGTCTTTATGCGCACCGGTTCAAACGAGCCAACATGTTGGTCCAATTTCTGCTTGATTTCGTCTACAGGCATAGCTAGAATAGCCGACAGCTGCTGCAGCACCGATTCTTCCACAGGTCCTACCAACGGCAGCAACGAAACGGTAAAGCCTGGACGATTAGATACGACCGCAACGCCATTGCGATCATAAAAAATCCCCCTGGGAGCCATCGATGGAATCAGACGAATTCGGTTACCATCCGCCAGCAAGCTGTAATAGTCGCCTTGATACAATTGCAAATAAGTCAAACGGCTTATCAGTGCCACAAAAATAAAAATGACAATTAAAAATAAGACATCGAAGCGATGACTTAAGCGTTTGGTTATAAGCACCAGCCATCCCTACTTTCGCCTTTTTTGCACATGCTTATCATCCTCAAAAACAAGTGAAAGCACAGACCTGTTGCCGTGCTTCACAATCATTACTGCTTAGGAAATCCGGTATAAAAGGCGAACCAAACCATATACCGGCACAGCCACCGCCATGTTATAAAGCGCTTGCGGTAATACAATCTCATACAAGCTTTCGCCCCATCCTAACGACAAACCGAGCAGTTTGAGGAAGAAAACAGCAAAAACGCCTTCAGTTAACGTAGCGCCGCCAGCCGCCAATATCGGCAGCAGACTATGGTCTTTAAAAACTTTGCGCTCCGCCATACCAGCTAAATACCCCATAAAAGTCAAGGGAATCAGATGTAACCCTAAAATGCCTCCTGTCACCAAATCCTGCAGAAGGCCACCAAAAAATCCGCAGGTCGTTCCGGGTGTACGCCCTCCCAAAAAGGCAGCAGCAAGCACAAAACAAACGACAAAGTCGGGTTGAACATCTTTAAAGGAAATGGCCGGAGCCAAAGTAGTCTGCAAAGCCAGTAAAAGAATTACACTAATGCACCAGGCAAAAAGCTTCACTACTTTTTCCCTCCTGCATTGCCGACCGTTGGCGCCAACGGCGCTGGCGGCGGCTGCCGCGAACCAACAAGCACTTGCACCTCTTCTAAGCGGTCAAATTGCACCGCAGGCTTAAGCACAGCATACTTTAACAGCCCACCTTCGCTATTCACAACATCAACTACTTCCCCTAATGCAATGCCTTGGGGATAAATGCCGCCGAAGCCTGACGTAACCACGGTATCGCCGATAATAATATCTGCATCACGCGGTATATTCACCATACGCGGTTGCTGCGGCGAAGCTGCATGCCCTTCCAGGACCGCCGCCACTCTTGATTCTGGTCGCTGCACCAATGCGCCTACCGCATTACGAGGATCCAATAGTAGCTGCACCTGCGCGGTATGCGCATATACATTACTAACACTGCCAACAACACCTTGCGCCGTAACCACAGCCATGTCTTTAGTTACGCCATCGGCGGAGCCGCGATTGATTGTCAGTGAATTTGTCCAAGAAGACGCATCTCTGGCAATTACCTTCGCCATCAGCAGATCAAACTGTGGTGAGCTGGCTTTATAGTCCAGCAACACCTTCAAGCGAATGTTCTCCGCCTGCACTTCCGCCAGTTGTGAGCGTTCCTGGCGCAGTTGCTCCACTTCCGCTTTCAGCTGCTGATTATCATCATACACGTTCCAAATGTCGCCAACTTGCGATCCTGTATTATGAATGCCATGCCCTACCGAAGAGAAGGCATACTGAAAAGGCGAAAGAACCGTCACAGCCGCGGTTTCCAAAAAAGGAATACGCACAGGTCCTTTCATTGCCGTTATCAGAAAGATCACCAGTAAGAGCGCCGCAATACTCAGCGGCAGCTTTTTATTATCGAACCACCCCACGGCTTTGACTCCTCTCTAACCCAACTTTTTGGGAGAAGCCATTAATACGCGCTTCAAAAGATCAATGCTTTCCAAAACGCGGCCTGTGCCGATGCCTACGCAAGAAAGCGGGTCTTCCGCCAAGTACACCGGCATGCCGGTTTCCCGGCTTATCAGCCGGTCCAAACCATGCAATAAGGCGCCACCGCCTGTCATAACAATACCTCGATCCATAATGTCTGATGCTAGTTCCGGCGGCGTTTTTTCCAGTGTGATTTTCACAGCGTCAATAATGCCGCTGATTGGTTCGCTTAAGGCCGTTTGCACCTCACTTGATCTCAAATGCAGCGTTTTCGGCAAACCGGAAACCAAATCCCGTCCACGGATTTCCATGCCGATATCCTCTTCACGCGTAATCGCTGAGCCAATTTTCATTTTCACTGCTTCTGCGGTACGTTCGCCAATCATTAAACTGTATTTCTTTTTCACATAACTAACAATAGCTTCATCCATCTCGTCGCCGCCTATACGAATGGAGCGGCTGGTCACAATGCCTCCTAATGAAATGACCGCTACTTCCGTCGTCCCGCCGCCAATATCAACCACCATATTTCCCATAGGCTCATGTACCGGCAGACCGGCACCAATCGCAGCCGCCATCGGTTCTTCAATTAAATAGGCTTCTCTGGCTCCCGCCTGGATAGCAGCATCAATGACCGCACGCTTTTCCACTTCGGTAACGCCAGAAGGAACGCCCACAACCACCCGCGGGCGAATAACGGTATTCGTTTCAATCGAACGACGAATAAAATACTTCAACATCGCATGAGTCACGTCGAAATCAGCAATAACGCCATCCTTCAGCGGTCGAATCGCCACAATATTACCGGGAGTACGGCCGATCATCTGTTTTGCTTCTTCGCCAACAGCCAATACCTGGCCGCTATCCTTCTGAATAGCCACAACCGAAGGCTCACGCACAACAATGCCTTTCCCCTTCATATGCACCAAGGTGTTCGCCGTTCCTAAGTCAATTCCCATGTCCCTCGATAGAGACCGGAAAGGATTCCAAAGTTTCATGTTCATACTCCTTTTCATCATACCAAAATAGTTCTTAGCTGTTCTCAATAAAGTAAGCCTTTTTCTTTTAAGCTGACAAACCGCCCGTCTCCGATGATTACATGGTCCAATACTGGCAGCTCCAACAGCTTGCCGGCTTCCGCCAGGCGCAAGGTCAAGGCAATATCTTCTTTGCTGGGTGAAGGATCGCCACTCGGATGATTATGCGCAAGAATCAAAGCAGCAGCCTTATGACGCAGCGCTTCTTGAAATACTCTTCTTGGATCTACAAGGGCTGCATCCATGGTGCCAACGGCTACGCAGCAACTGGCTAACACCTGGTGCTTGGTAGACAACAGCAATACATGAAATTCTTCTTGCTGCACATAGCGTAATTGATGCAAATACCAATTAGCAGCATCTTCCGGCTGCCTAATACTCGTTATATCGCCGGAAGCTTGCCTTGCATACAATCGTCTGCCAAATTCAATGGCGGCGGTTATCGTAATCGCTTTGACACTGCCGATCCCTTTATACTTCGACAAGTCTTCCGGTTTGACTGCAGCCAATAAAGCTACGCCTCCCGGCTGCTCATACTCTTTCAACAATCCTTGAGCAATGGACAATGCTGACTCTTCCACTGTGCCTGTGCGTAATAAGATAGCCAACAATTCTGCATCACTCAAGCCTTTTGCTCCCAGTCGCAGCATTTTTTCCCTAGGTCGTTCTTCTTCCGGCAATTCCCGCATGGTCCTCGCCGGCCGCCTCGTCACAAGGAAAGGTCGGTCTGACGTAAAAGATCGACAAGCGCAAACAACGGCAACCCCACTACATTTTGATAGCAACCTCGGATGCCGCGAATAAAACGAGCCCCTTGGCCCTGAATGGCATATGCCCCCGCCTTGTCCAAAGGTTCGCCGGTTGCTATATAAGCCGCCAATTCCCTTTCGTTAACAGGTCCCATATCCACCTCGGTTTTTTCACAATGACTCCAAATTTGTTTCCCTTTCACAACAGCAATGCCGGTATATACCTGATGGGTTCTGGCAGCCAGCAACGTAAGCATACGCTTGGCGTCCTCCGCATCGGACGGCTTACCAAAAACAACACCCTCACATACCACTATCGTATCCGCGCCAATGACAATCGTATCCGCATCGGAATGTGCCGCCACATCCAGCGCTTTACTGCGCGCATGCCCCAATACCAACTTATCCGGTGGTACCGGTGCGTCGTTTTTTTCTTCTACCGAACTTACTTCAATACTAAAGGGAATCCCCAGCAGCTCCAAAATTTCTTTGCGGCGCGGAGATGCTGAAGCCAGCTTCACCTGCATAGCTCTCTCTCCTTATAGTCGGCGGAACAAAAGCACCGCGGCAATAATACCCAATAAACTGATAAAGTTGGGATATAACGACAAAGAAAACTGGATCTGCAGCACATATAGATTCACCAGCACCGGAGGCATTTCCAAAAGTGGAAATTTCCTGGTCAAATAGGGAGCCAGTGGACTAAGCCAACCGGAGGATGCCAAAAAATCTCCCAGCATGCCCCCAAATACAGCGCCAGTTACTACAAAGAGCGCTAACATGCCATATCCCCTGCCCAATGAGCCGGTACGGACCGCCATCCAATCTCCTCCTATGTTACATGCTATCTAAACGCTTTGCGAAAAAAGAGAAGCAGCCTCAAAGCGCTCTGGTTTATTGTACCCTATTTGCTCACACACTGTAAATAGCTGCAAACAAGAGAAAAGGCGCTTCTCCCGTCAGGAGAAGCGCCTTTTGCCTTATAGGTTCTTACTTGCCAATAACAGCGATAACATCGCCAGGCTTTACGCCTTGGCCAGCTGCAGCGTTGAGGGACTTGAGAGTGCCCGCAACAGGAGCTGTGATTTCGTTCTGCATTTTCATGGCTTCCAGAATCATCAGCACGTCGCCTTTTTTAACGGCTTTGCCGGCTTCGGCAACCAAACGGATGATTTTGCCAGGCATAGGAGCTTTGACCGGAGTGTCGCCATCAGCAACAACAGCCGGAGCAGCAGCGGCAGCAGGAGCGGCCGGAGCAGCAGCGGCAGCAGCCGGTTTAGCGGCCGGAGCAGCGGCTTTCGCCGGAGCTGCGATAACTTCTTCTACTTCTACCTGATAGGAAGCACCATTAACAGTAATGTTAAATTTTTTCATGTGTAAATTCCTCCAATTTATAAGATTATAAATCTAGAAGACCAATCAATGAGAATTCATATTCTTGCTGCGTCCAGCTTGAGCCCACGCCAAGCTGACGTTGGAAATCCGCAGCGCCTTGACTTGTCCACCCATCATGGCAGCTACTGCAGCGGCAATGACCGCTACTACTTCGGGTTTTACATTTTTCGCATCAATTGTCATGCCATTCACCCTTCCTTATACCGGGAGGTTGCCGTGCTTTTTGGCCGGACGAGCCTCACGCTTGCTGGACAACATGTTGAGGGCCGTAATAATGCGCGGACGAGTTTCCTTGGGCTCAATGACGATGTCAACGAAGCCGCGTTCAGCCGCTTTGTACGGAGTTGCGAACTCTTCAACATATTTTTCGGTTTTTGCAGCCACATCAGCATCCTTACGGAAGATGATGTTAGCAGCACCGGCAGGACCCATAACGGCAATCTCAGCAGTCGGCCAAGCAAACACTTGATCGGCGCCCAAGTCCTGAGAGCACATGGCCAGATAGGAACCGCCATACGCTTTACGGGTAATTACGGTTACTTTCGGCACGCTGGCTTCGGAATATGCATAAAGCATTTTGGCACCATGACGGATAATGCCGCCATATTCTTGATCAACGCCAGGCAAGAAGCCAGGAACGTCAACCAAGGTGAGAATCGGAATATTGAAGGCATCGCAGAAACGAATAAACCGCGCGGATTTATCCGAAGCATTGATGTCTAAGCAGCCAGCCATAACGTTCGGCTGGTTGGCAATAATGCCGACTGCGCGACCATCCATGCGGGCAAAGCAAGTGATGATGTTCTGCGCATAATGTTTATGCGATTCATAGAACTCACCATTGTCCACCACTTCACGGATCACGTCGAACATGTCGTAAGGCATGTTCGGGTTGTCCGGCAGCAAGGTGTTGAGCTCGTCAGACATGCGGTCTGGGCAGTCTCCGGTATCCACAACCGGAGTTTCTTCCAGGTTATTGCTGGGCAGGAAGCTCAGCAGGTACTGGATCTGCTCCAGGCAGTCCTGATCGTTTTCAGCTGCAAAATGAGCCACCCCAGATACGGAGTTATGCGTCATAGCGCCGCCGAGGTCTTCTGCTGTCACTTCTTCCGCCGTAACGGATTTGATAACCGCAGGACCGGTAATAAACATCTGGCTGGTGTTCTTCACCATGTAGATGAAGTCGGTCAGAGCCGGAGAGTACACGGCGCCGCCGGCACATGGTCCCATGATTACGGAAATCTGAGGAACAACGCCGGATGCCAGAGTGTTTTTGTAGAAAATTTTGCCATACCCTGCCAAAGCGTCAACCGCTTCTTGAATACGAGCGCCGCCGGAATCGTTGATGCCAACGATAGGAGCTCCCATTTTCAAGGACAGATCCAACACTTTACAGATTTTAGCGGCATGCATTTCACCCAAAGAACCGCCTTCGCAGGTGAAATCCTGAGCAAATGCATACACCAGGCGGCCATTAACCGTGCCATAGCCGGTAATAACGCCTTCGGCGGGAATTTCTTTCGTCTGCATGCCAAAGTTTACGCAACGATGCCGTACAAACTGATCCAATTCCACAAAGCTTTCGGGGTCGAAAAAGAATTCAATGCGCTCACGGGCCGTCATCTTACCGGTAGCATGTTGCTTTTCAACACGTTTTGCGCCGCCGGCTTGCATGATTTTAGCCTGATTGGCTTTCAGTTCTTGGATTTTTTCCTGAACAGTAGCCATCGTACACCTCCTGTAGATTCTCGCAATGATCTATTTGCGCTCGGACAGCTCCACCAGCACACTGCCGGTCGCTTTCGGATGTACGAAGGCGATGCTGGCTCCACCGGCACCATAGCGTGGTTTTTCGTCAATCATACGAACACCCTGCTCTTTTAAAGAAGCAAGCGCAGCTTCCAAATTGTCTACACGGAATGCCACATGCTGAATGCCTTCGCCTTTTTTCTCAATGAACTTGGCAATCGGGCCTTCTGGGCTAGTGGATTCCAACAATTCCACTTCGCTATCGCCACAAGGAATGAAGCAAACGCGAACTTTCTGTTCTTCCACAATTTCTTCGCCCATAGCTTGCAGGCCTAAAACTTCCGTATAGAATTTTTTAGCCTGGTCGAGATCTTTTACTGCAATCCCGATATGGTCTACTTTTAAGGCTTTAAACACGATTCTACCTCCTCTTTCTAAGCTTGCTCTAGGATATTAGCGCAACACTTGGTGTAAAATTTCACGCACCACCGAATAAGGATCCTTCTCTCTTTGCTCTACTTGGATAACCAAATTGTCAAAGTTTCCAGATTCCTGCAGATGGCGCATAACTTTTCTGCCAATTTCCTCGTCCAGTAAATCCAACAGCTCATTTTTCGTCCGCTCGCGCCGACGCACCGTTAGGGCGTTGCTTGTCTGCAGGTACTCAAAATGTTCACTTATGGTCTCCACCAGCTCAGTTACGCCTTCATCCCGGCTGGCTACCGTCCGCTTCACAGGCGGCCTCCAGTCGGTATGCTCCTGATTTAAGTCGAGCATCATGTCTAATTCGACATGGAGTTTGTCGACTCCTTCCCTGTCCGCTTTGTTAATAGCAAAGACATCGCCAATTTCCAAGATGCCCGCTTTGATCGCTTGAATGTCGTCTCCCAGGCCGGGAACCATCACTACGATGGTAGTGTCCGCAGCCTTTACGATGTCGACTTCTGACTGACCAACGCCGACGGTCTCAACAAATATTACGTCCATGCCAAAAGCATCAAGGATTTTCACGGCTCCCGCCGTTTTGCGCGACAAGCCTCCCAGAGAACCTCTGGTGCCCATACTGCGAATAAATACGCCCTCATCCAGGGTGAGATCCACCATGCGGATGCGATCGCCTAAAATGGCGCCGCCCGAAAAGGGACTTGTAGGATCAATAGCAATAATGCCTACTTTCTTGCCTTGGCGACGATACGCTTTGGCAAGCTTGTCGGTCAATGTACTTTTACCAGCTCCCGGCGCCCCGGTGATGCCGATAACATGAGCCCGGCCAGTATGAGGATACAATGCTTTCATAATATCAAGCGCTGTATCGTACTCATTCTCCACGGCGGTAATCGCCTTAGAGAGCGCTCTCCGGGATCCAGCTAGCACTTGTTCTGCAATATTCATTGGCAAATGCACCACCTTATGGCCGCCCGCCTAAGGACGGACGGCCACACATTCCTAACATAGCCTACGCAGGCTAAAACGCTTATTTTACGTTTTCGTTGATAAAGGCTACGATGTCAGCGGTGGAAGTTCCCGGGGTAAAGACAGCGGCTACGCCGGCTTCCTTCAGGAACGGAATGTCGCTGTCGGGGATAACGCCGCCGCCAACAACCAATACGTCCGCCATGTCTTTTTCCTTCAAGCCTGCAATGACTTTCGGGAAAAGAGTATTGTGAGCACCGGACAGCAGGCTCAGAGCCACTACATCCACGTCCTCTTGCAGAGATGTCTCTACAATTTGTTCCACCGTTTGGCGCAGGCCGGTATAAATAACCTCAAAACCTGCATCACGCAGAGCGCGAGCCACGACTTTTGCGCCGCGGTCATGACCGTCAAGGCCCGGTTTAGCTACTAATATACGAATTTTTTTCTCCATCGTTCGCTGTGCCTCCTAACTCTATCGCTTACAGGGTGCTTCCTGGTTGGTATTCGCCGAATACTTTACGCATTACGCCGCAAACTTCGCCCAAAGTGGCATATGCTTTAACTGCATCCAAAATCAAAGGCATAAGATTGTCTTCGCCTTTGCAAGCCACTTCCAAAGCAGCCAATTTGGCGTTAACAGCCGCATTGTCGCGTTTTGCACGCAATTTTGCCAGTTTATCCTTCTGCAATTTACCGACGGATTCGTCGATTTTCAGCAGACCTTCAACAGGCTTTTCTTCGATTTGGAACTTGTTGACGCCAACGATGACGCGCTCTTTGCGTTCCACTTCCATTTGCCATTTGTAAGCGCTGTCCTGAATTTCTTTTTGGACATAGGCTTTTTCAATAGCAACAACGGCGCCGCCCAGATCATCAATTTTCTTGATGTAGTCAAGAGCTTCGCTTTCGATCTGGCTGGTCAAAGCTTCTACATAGTAGGAGCCGCCCAACGGATCAACAACGTCCGCCAAGCCGCTTTCATAAGCGACAATCTGCTGGGTACGCAAAGCAACGCGTACGGAAGCTTCCGTAGGCAGTGCCAACGCTTCGTCCTTAGAGTTGGTATGCAGGGACTGCGTACCGCCGAGAACGGCTGCTGCGGTCTGCAAAGCCACGCGGACAATGTTGTTGTCCGGCTGTTGCGCTGTCAGCATAGAGCCGGCAGTCTGGGTATGCACACGCAGCATCCAGGAACGAGGATTCGTAGCGCCAAAACGCTCTTTCATGATTTTAGCCCAAACGCGGCGAGAAGCGCGGAATTTCGCAACTTCTTCCAACACGTTGTTATGAGCATTCCAGAAGAAGGACAGACGTCCGGCGAAATCATCAACATTCAGGCCAGCTTTAATAGCCGCATCGACATAGGCAATGCCGTTGGCGATAGTGAACGCGATTTCTTGGGAAGCAGTCGAACCAGCTTCACGAATGTGATAGCCGGAGATAGAGATGGTGTTCCACAAGGGAACGTTTTTCGAGCAATACTCGAAAATATTGGTGATCAGACGCATGGACGGCTTAGGCGGGAAAATATAAGTGCCGCGAGCCGCATACTCTTTTAGAATGTCATTTTGGATGGTGCCGCGCAGTTTGTCAGCGCTGACGCCCTGTTTTTCGCCAACAGCGATGTACATGGCCAACAGTACCGAAGCCGGCGCATTAATGGTCATGGAAGTGGATACTTTGCTTAGATCAATCTTGTCAAAGAGAATTTCCATGTCAGCCAGCGAGTCGATAGCCACGCCAACCTTGCCTACTTCGCCTTCAGCCATATCATCGTCAGAATCGTAACCGATCTGAGTCGGCAGGTCAAATGCGCAAGACAGGCCGGTACTGCCCGATTCGAGCAGGTAACGGTAACGCTTGTTGGATTCTTCCGCCGTGGAGAAGCCGGCATACATACGCATGGTCCAGAAACGGCCACGGTACATGGTAGGCTGTACGCCACGGGTGAAGGGATAGGATCCCGGGAATCCGATATCATTGACATAGTCGGTTCCTTCGATATCCAACGGAGTGTAGAGACGATTATGGGCCAGGTTACCGCGTTCAGGATTTTTCGCAATAGCCTTTTCCACTTTGGCTGCATAGGCTGCCAATTTTTCTTTCAAAACTTCATTGCTCATTAACAAAGGGCCTCCTTTACTCTTTCTTTATTTCAATTTCATCGTGCCCGTTTCTTGGAAACGGACATGCCACGAAAGGGCCTCGGACAAAATGTGCGGGGTATGCGCATTTTTTGTCGCTTTGCAAGCACGTTCATAGTAGTCCAGCAACATGGGCTTGAAGTCGGGATGCGCGCAGTTTTCAATAATGACCTTAGCTCGCTCACGCGGGCTGAGGCCGCGCACATCAGCCAAACCTTGCTCTGTTACAAAGACATCAATGTCATGCTCGCTGTGATCCACATGGGACACAAAAGGCACGATCGAGGAAATAGCACCGTCCTTCGCCGTTGAAGTGGAGAAGAACATGGTCAAATAGCCGTTACGGGCGAAATCGCCGGAACCGCCAATACCATTCATCATTTTGCTGCCCATGATGTGGGTGGAGTTGACATTACCATAAATGTCAAATTCAATCGCCGTATTCATAGCGATAATCCCCAATCGGCGGGCCAGTTCTGGGCTGTTGGAAATTTCCTGCGGCCGCAGAACCATCTTGGTACGATATTCATCGATATTTTGGTACAAACGCTCCAAGCCTTCCGGAGATGGCGAGAAAGAAGTACCAGATGCAAAGCGAAGTTTTCCGGCGTCAGCCAAATCCAGCATGCCGTCCTGAATAACTTCGGTAAAAACTTCAAGGTTTTCAAAGTCGGAGTTCACAAAGCCGCTGACAACAGCGTTTGCTACCGAACCTACGCCAGATTGCAAAGGCAGTAAGTTTTTCTGCAAACGGCCGGCTTTGATTTCTTGATGGAAAAATTCAATAGCCAGTTCCGACATTTTTTTGGAATCATCGTCAATAGGCGCAAAGCCGCGCACATCGTCTTTGATATCGCAAGCGACAATATACTTAATTTTATCCAGACCGCAGGGAATATAGGGAGTCCCAATCCGTTCGTCAACCTTGCACAACGGAATGGCTTTACGGTACGGCGGATCTTCCGGCGTATAGACATCATGCATGCCTTCCAACTCTAACGGCTGGCTGGTATTCACTTCTACGATAACTACATCGGCTTCCTGTACAAAGGATGCGGTATTCCCCATAGAGGTCGTAGGAATAATATGGCCCTCTTCCGTAATCGCACAGGCTTCTACGATAGCCACATCCACTTTGCCGCCAAGAAAACCATAACGCACCATCTGGGCGGAATGGCTCAAATGCAAATCAAAATATTCCAATTTACCCGCATTTAATGCTTTACGCAAATCATTGTTGGTCTGATAAGGCATGCGACGGGCAATACCGCCAACCTCCATCAGCGCGCCATCCAATTCCTTGCCTACGGAAGCGCCTGTCCAAAGGTTAATCTGGAAAGGTTCTTTTTTCATCCGCTCCGCCAACGCCAAAGGCACAGCCTTCGGATAGCCGGCAGGAGTGAAACCGCTGGCGCCAATGTTCATCCCGGGTTTAATAAAGGCTGCAGCCTCTTCAGCACTGACAATCTTTGCATGCAGTTCTTTATTGCGCACGCGATCCCGAATGTCAATCATTAACAACTCTCCTCCTTAGTTCTGGCAACAGAAGCATTTTTACCGGAAATTCCCTTGCACGTAATTCTCCCTACTACCTCACCTCCAGCAATGATGCTGTTCCGTAAGAATCTTTGCTTTTCAGGGCCGAACCCTTGTGTTCAATTATGAACAAGCTAGGATAATCACTGCAAAAAAAAGGAAAGGGTCGCAAAAGTACCGTCAATTGACGGTTTCGCGGCAACTGACGGCATTTTCACACCCTTGCAGCTTCAAAACGAACCGATAACGCAAAAACTCATACAAGATATTATTACTATATTTAGTTATAAAAATCCTGCTCAATTGTGAATGTATACACGTATTCACTATGGTTTTTTCATTTATAATACTCCAGCTAATCTTGACGCGTCAAATAGTAAGAAAGACTACTCAGGCCTACTGACAAATCTTCGTTAATCAACGACACCTGCCGCGGCACTTCGATCTTACGGGGTGCAAAATTCCAAATCCCTTTGACGCCAGCTGCCACCAGACGATCTACCATCAACTGCGCATGTTCCGCAGGTACAGCAATAATGGCAATCTGTATCTGCCGCTGCCGGACGATTTCTTCTAGTTTGTCGGCATGCTCAATAGCCACACCGTTCACAACCATGCCAATTCGCTCCGGCGCCACGTCTAAAAGCGCCGCCATATTAAAACCTAAAGAAGAAAAGTTTTTGTAATGCGCCAAGGCCCAACCCAAATGGCCCATACCCACAACCGCAATATTCCAGTTGTGATGTAGACCAAGAATCTCGCCGATATTGCGCAAAAGCTCCCGCACATAATAACCGACGCCTTTTTTCCCAAATTGTCCGAAAGAAGCCAAATCCTTGCGAATCTGCTCTGGCGTCACTCCCAAGCGATTCCCTAGTTCTTCAGAGGAAATAATTTCAATCCCCTCTTCTTGACTCAGCTTCAACGTACGAAAGTACAGCGGCAAACGATCAATTGTCGCCTTCGAAATCATGATATGCTCTTTCAACAAACAATCCCCCTACTCCACTGGGATTTCATTTTGTTCTCAAAAATCATTATTTTCTCTTTAATTTTTCTTTAACTTTACTTATCTTTATTTTGTTATTCGCACTGCAATGACAAAATCCTCCTCTATAGAATATAAAAAATCACATTACAAAAGGAAAGGCGAATGTTGTTATATTCTGTAAATTCGCCTTTCCTTCTATTTCAATATATACAGTTATTCCATGCTGTTTTCTTAAACAGCTACCTCAATAATAGCTTAGCCTCTCTGTTGCGGTTGGTAATGCGTATGCAGTAAATGATGCGACTTTTCACTCAACGGAGCCTGCAGCCACGAAGCGTATAGTTCCTGCACCGCTGGGTTTTCATGGGATTTGCGCAAACCACTTCGTTCATCGCATTCGTACAAGGCCGCCATACGACGTTGCCGAAAGTCCGCCAACTTGCTGCGTGGCTGTCCGCCGCCGCCCAGACAACCGCCAGGACAAGCCATGATCTCAATAAAGTGGTAATTAACCTCGCCATTTCTTACTTTTTCCAGTAAGGTTCCTGCATGACGCAGTGAATGTGCGATGGCCACGCGAACGATCGTGCCCTGCAGGTCAATTTCCGCTTCCCGTATTCCTTCCAGACCACGCACTTCGCGCAGCTCTACCTGCTCTAAAACACAGCCGGTTACTGTCTCGTAGACCGTACGTAAGGCGGCCTCCATTACACCGCCGGTACTGCCGAAGATAACGCCAGCGCCGCTAGAAATGCCCATGGGAGCGTCAAATTCCTCTTCTGGTAGCGCTTCAAAATCCAAGCTGGCTTCACGAATCATCGCCGCTAATTCTTGGGTTGTCAGCACATAGTCCACATCCCTAAAACCACTATCGCACATTTCCGGACGCGCTGCTTCGGCCTTTTTCGCCGTACAAGGCATTACCGAAACAGAGACAATATCCTCCGCTTTGATGCCGCTCTTTTCTGCGTAGTAGGTTTTCACCAACGCACCGAAAATCTGCTGCGGCGACTTAGCCGTCGAGAGATGCGGCAGCAGCTCGGGATAGAAAAGTTCGGCAAAATTAATCCAGCCAGGACTACAAGAAGTAATCATCGGCAGCACACCGCCTTCTTTGATACGCTGCAACAATTCATTGCCTTCTTCCATAATAGTCACGTCGGCGGCGAAATCAGTATCGAATACCTTATCAAAGCCAAGCCTGCGCAGGGCCGCCACCATTTTCCCCGTTACAATGCTGGCGGCAGGTAAGCCTAGCGCTTCCCCCAAAGCCACTCGCACTGCCGGCGCCGTCTGGACCACGACATGCTTGCCTGTGTCATCCAGTGCCTGCCAAACCGGCGCCGTATCATTTTTGACGGTAATAGCCGCTGTTGGACAAACCGCAGCGCAACGTCCGCAATACGTACAGGCCGCCGCATCCAACCCCATGCCAAAAGCCGGCGTCACTTCCGCATAAAATCCACGCTTAGCAAAGCTGTACACATGCACTCCCTGCACATCACTGCAAGCCCGGATACAGCGTCCGCATAAAATGCATTTTTCAGGATCTCGCACAAGAGACGGATTGGCAGCGTCTTTTTTACCTTGCCGACGTTCCCCCTCAAAGCGAACCTGCCTTAAACCAAGTTCCGCCGCCATTTGCTGCAGCTCGCAATCGCCATTGCGCTCGCACGCTAAACAGTCTGCCGGATGGTTAGCCAAAATAAGCTCTACCACCATCTTGCGAGCATCTCGCACCGCCGGTGTGTGCGTATGCACTACCATGCCTTCCGTCACAGGATGTACACAGGAAGCGGCCAACGAGCGCGCCCCTTCTATTTGCACTAGGCAAACACGACAATTTCCCTCCGGACGTAATTCCGGATGATGACAAAGATTAGGAATATTTACACCGGCCAGGCGCGCCGCTTCCCACACAGTGGCCGTTTTGGGCACTTCAACAGTCTGGCCGTCCACTGTAATGCGTACCATATCCATACAAGTCAGCTCCTTTGCTTCTTATCCTTTAACAATGGCCTGGAATGGACATTTAGCCAGACAACTGCCGCATTTGATGCATTTTTCCGTATCAATACTATGTTGCCCTTTGAGTTCTCCTGAAATAGCGCCTACAGGACACACCTTCTTACAAAGACCACAGCCTTTGCATGTATCGGTAATCGAATACGCCGCCATTTTAGCACAAGCGCCAGCAGGACAACGTTTCTCACGAATATGGGCCTCGTATTCGTGGCGGAAATACCGCAGAGTGCTCAATACCGGGTTCGGCGCCGTCTGTCCTAACCCGCAAAGGGAAGCCGCTTTGATGCTGCGTCCCAGTTCTTCAAGCAGTTCAATATCTCCCTCTCGACCTTCTCCTTCCGTAATACGGGTCAAAATTTCCAGCATGCGTTTTGTACCTTCCCGACAGGGAGTGCATTTGCCGCATGATTCGGACTGGGTAAAATTCAAGAAAAAGCGAGCCACATCCACCATACAGGTTGTTTCATCCATCACCACCAGACCGCCGGAGCCCATCATAGCACCTACCTGCAGTAAAGAATCATAATCTACAGGCAGGTCCAAAAGCTCTTCCGGCAAGCAGCCGCCGGACGGTCCTCCGATTTGCACGGCTTTGAATTTTTTACCGTTTTGAATGCCGCCGCCAATCTCAAAAATAATTTCCCTCATGGCAATGCCCATGGGAACTTCCGCCAAGCCCGTATGATTCACTTTTCCAGTCAAAGCGAACACTTTCGTCCCTTTGCTTTTTTCCGTGCCGATAGATGCATACCACGCACCGCCTTTGGCGATAATCTGCGGCACATTAGCGAACGTCTCCACATTGTTGATGTTTGTCGGCTTGCCCCAAAGCCCTGCTACCGCCGGAAAAGGAGGTCTGGGACGCGGCATGCCTCGTTTGCCTTCAATAGATGCTAAAAGAGCCGTTTCTTCTCCACATACAAAGGCGCCAGCGCCTTCTTTAATCTTAATATGAAACGAAAAACCGGAACCCAAGATATCGTCCCCTAAAAGCCCCATGGCTTCCGCCTGGGCGATAGCTACCTTCAACCGCTTGATGGCCAAAGGATATTCGGCGCGCACATAGATATACCCCTCGTCCGCCCCAATGGCATAGCCACAAACGAGCATGCCTTCCAACACACGATGCGGATCTCCTTCTAGCACGCTGCGATCCATGAAGGCTCCCGGATCTCCTTCGTCAGCATTGCAAACCACATATTTTTTCCCCTGTGGTTCCTTGGCGGCAAAGCTCCACTTCAAGCCGGTCGGGAAACCGCCGCCGCCCCGCCCCCGCAGACCGGAAAGTTTAACCTCGTCTACTACCTGCTGCGGCGTCATCGTCGTCAACGCTCTGCCCAAGGCTTCATAACCACCGCCAGCAATATATTCCTCAATTACTTCCGGATTGATATGTCCGCAATTGGCCAAAACCAAGCGTTGCTGCTTGCGGTAGAACTGAATATCCTCATAGCCAGGAATGCGCTCCGCCGTCAACGGCTCTTGATAGAGTAGTCGTTGGACAATACGCCCCTTATAAAAATGCTCTTCTACCAGTTCTGGAACGTCTTCTTCTTGCACGCGCACATAAAAGACGCCTTCCGGATATACGATGACCAACGGTCCCATTTCACAAAAGCCATGACAACCGGTTTCTACGATCTTAATTTCTCGAGCTAAGCCTTTTTCCTCCAGCTCACGCCGCAATGCAGCTTCCACTTTTTTTGAGCCGGACGACGTACAGCCTGTTCCGGCACAAATCAATACATGCGCCCTTACGTATTCCATGGTCCTCCTCCTAGTTCTCTATTTTAGCCACAACCCATTCTTCGACAATACGCCCATTCACCACATGTTCTACTACAATACGTTCCACCTTGTCCGGAGTTACTTTTCCATAAATAATACGCGGCTGCCCCGGCAGCACCACATCCAAAAGAACTTCCTGCTCACACATTCCAATACAGCCTGTTTGTTGAACACTGACTCCCTCTAAATGCCGTTTAGCTACTTCTTCCAAAGCTGCCTTCAGTACGTCTCGGGCACCGGCGGCTATGCCGCACGTGCCCATGCCAATAATAATCCGTGTATCGGTCTGCTGCCGAATACGAATATCCTGCCGCACGCGCTCACGCAACCGATTTAATTCTTCCAGTGTTTTCATGCCTGTTCCTCCTCTTTCAATGCATTCCAGCCTTTCTCCAATACTTCTTTCAACGTCAGCATGTCCAGCCTTGTTGTAATTGATGAATCCCACTGCCATTGCCGCCCGTCTCGATAATGCAGGTAATGAAAATGAATTTGCGGCATCGTCACCGCCAAGGTCCACAAAGTACCGGGCAAATCGCCCCAAGGCGGTAAATCAGGATGTCTTCTGGCAAAAGAAGCGCAAAGCATAGTCCCTAACCCTGGCCGGGAAATCATCCGCACCTTGCCACCGCAATGCCGCGTCCACATATCTAAAAGTCCTAAACCCAAACCCACAGACCGCGTTGTCCGTTTCGTAAAAAAAGGATTCAGCGCCTCTTTGCATTCTTGGCGCGTCATACCTCTTCCGTCATCAGCAATCCGCCACGTCAAGTAGTCTCCTACTTCCCGTACGCGGATATCCACACGGGCCGCCCCCGCTTCCAGAGAATTGCGTAAAAGCTCTAATAGCAGCAGCGAAAGCTCTTTCATGACTGGCCACGATACGGTTGCAAAATACCTCCTATTCCTTCCGGCGTCAATCGGCCATACGTATCATCATCAATCATCATAACCGGCGCCAGGCCGCAGGCGCCAATACAGGCTACGGTTTCCAAGGTAAAGTTTAAGTCCTCTGTCGTCTCGCCCGGCTTTACACCCAGCTCTTTTTCCATGGCTTCTAAAATTGCTTTAGCTCCCCTTACATGACAGGCTGTTCCCTGACACACCCTTACAATATGTTTTCCTCGCGGATTAAGATGAAACTGTGAATAAAATGTCACCACGCCATATACTTGGCTAATAGGCAACTTCAGCCCCTCGGCAATCCGTTCCAGCACCTCCCGTGATAAATACCCGTAGGCATCTTGGGCCTGCTGCAATACCGGAATCAAAGCTCCTGGCACCTCTTGATAGCGTGCAAGAATCGCTGCAAGTTCTTCATACCCCTCAGCAGCCCCTCCACACGCACATCCTGACTTCGATACTTTCATCATCGTTTCCCCCTTTTACGCGTTCTCCTCTTTATTACAGTCTATGCCACCGCAGCCATCGTCCGTCCTTGCCGTGCAAAGCCAGATAAAATTCAGCTAACGTAGGCTTTTCCATCACTATTTGCACTTTGCTGCCCTGACAAAAAGCAGCTAAACTATGCGCATCTGATGCCGTCACCAACGGCAACGCCTGCGGCAGAAGAGGCAGCCGCTGCCTTGCTTCGGCTTCGCTCGCTACGCAGGTTGAGATTTCCGCCGCCGCCAAGGGCAACTCGGTTGGCCAAATTCCCAGCTGCCCCAAAAGGCTGTAGGCTGGCCGGTCCACATGGCTGGCGATAACCATTCCGCCCAGGCGAACCGCTTCTTCGCAAAGAGTTTGCGCATCCGCCGTTAACGCCGAAAGAAGCAACTCCTCCCGCTCGCCCAGCAGTTCATCTTCCGCGCTTAAAATCCACTGCGGCCCAAAAAGGCGGCTCTGATTTAGCCTGCCATTACGCCAGCCATCTACTTTGGCACACCAAGACGCAAAGGCTGGCCAATCGTCAAAAAGCACCAGTAAATGCGCTTCCTCGGCACACTCCACTTCCATGCCCGGCCAAACCGTCAACGAACTCTGCCGCGCCGCCTGCCAAACTGCTTTGGCATTATCACCAGCATTATGGTCAGTAACAGCAATAATATCCAGGCCTAACTCCAGCGCCATCTGTACCACCAAAGACGGCGTCATCTCCACTGAAGCGCAAGGAGACAGCACCGTATGTACATGCAAATCCGTCAAATAAGATCGCATATTTCTTGGCCCACGCCCAATGCATGGAGCCGGCAAACGATATCAAAAGCAGGCAAATCCGTTACCAAAAGAGGCATCCCTACTTCATCCGCCTTGGCCAAGGCCGCCGCTTCCGGTTTGGCTCCTCCGGCAACAACCACTGCCGCCATTCCCGCCAAGGAAGCGACGGCCAACAAATTCACATGGCTTTGCATGGTCACCCATACCGTTCCTTCACCAGCCTGCGCTAAAGCGCAGCTCATCAAATCCGAAACAAAACCTCCTTGCACTTCGCGTTGCAGCCCTTGCGCCCCTCCAACAAGCTTCAGCGGCAATTCCCGCGTCAAATCCGCTACCTGCACAACCTCCACCTCACTCTTCTTCTTCACTTTTATCCAAAGAAGGCGGCAATTTTTCCGCCAAATTCTTCATTTCCTGCGCTAAATCACGCACCCGTTGGCGCAGCAGAAATACGCAATCTGTTTCGCTGGCCTGTCCTTGCACAATATCTTCCGCTAGGGCGCGGCAGTTTGGCGAACCGCAAGAACCGCAGTCCAACCCCGGCAACTTGTACAGCATCTCTTCCATACTTTCCACTTTACGCAGTGCTTCGCGAATATCCTGATCTAGACGCAGCACCGGCTTAGGCAGCGGCAACGGCAGCACCTCGACCTCCCTGGGCTTTTCCGGCGTCTTAGACGGCCAGATGGAAGCCCGTCCGCGCAATTGCGTCTCTCCTACAAAACGGTTAACCGCCGTCAAAGGACCCCCTATGCAACCGCCAGCACAGGCCAGCGCCTCAATATAGCGCACCTGCCCCAACGTGTCGAAGGCAACCTGCTCCAATAACTGACTAACTTGTTCGATTCCGTCCACCACCAGCACGCTATCTTTCAATACACCTTGACTTTCCCCTCCAGATAACGCCCAGCCAGCTCCCAACCAGCTAGATTCCACCTCCACTTCAGGGCAATCTTTATCGTGAACTTTAGCCAGTAACTCCCCGTAAAGATGCGAAATGGCGATAGCCCCGTCAATAACACCGTTAGCTTGCTTAACCGCCGTCATTTTCGCCGGGCAAGGCGTCAAAAACCAAACACCTATTTTCTCCGGGGGCAGCCCCGTCTGCTCAACCGCTCTAGCTCTGGCTCGACGAGCCGTAACCGTTACCGGCGCCTCCATAGGCACCAGGCAAGGCAACAGGTCCGGAAACTTCACTTGTACCAGGCGCACAACCGCTGGACAGGCTGAAGAAATCAACGGCTTAGAAACATCTTGTTTATGCAACAACCGTTTTACCGCCGCCGTCACGTCAGACGCCCCCAACGCCACTTCACACACTGCATCAAAGCCTAACTGCAGCAAGCCTCCCAAAACTCGTCCCAACGGCACGCTTGCTGGAAACTGAGCGTAAAGCGACGGAGCTGGCAAGGCCACATTATAAGTAAACCGTTCCAAACAATCCATCGCATCGGTTACCGTTGTCTTAGCTTTGGCCGGACAGAGACGGATGCATTCTCCGCAATCAATACAACGTTCTTCCAAAATACGCGCTTTCCCGGCGCGTACTCGAATGGCCTCCATGGGGCAGTGCTTAGCACAAACTACACAGCCCCGGCAACGCGCTTCAATTAAACGCACCGAATGAAAATAGCTGTCACTCATGGTCTGCTCCCTTCTGGTGCCGAAAGAACATGGAAACGGTCGTACCCACTCCCGGTTTAGAGTCGATAATTAATTCATCAGCGCAACGCTTCATATTCGGCAAGCCCATCCCCGCACCGAAACCCATTTCACGAATTTCCGGCGGCGCTGTAGAAAAGCCTTCGCACATAGCTTGGCTTATATCCGCAATGCCAGGTCCCTCATCTTCCACAATCACTTTCGTTTCTTCTGCAGTTACACTTGCCCGCATCACACCGCGCCGTGCATGAATAATCACGTTCAACTCTGCTTCATATGCACACACCGACGCCCGGCGAATTACATCCCCAGGTAGTCCCAATCGGCGCATAACGTCTTTTAATTGCATAGCGCCGTCGCCTGCCCGCGAAAAATCAAAGCCCTTTATAGGCCATTCTTTTTGCCAAGCATTCATTTTTTTCTGCTCCATTATTTCACCACCGCTTGTACACAATCTTTTATGTATACAATTGAGTTAGAGCTTTCACAATTCTCTAATAAAACCAAAAGCGTGTCAAGATGCATTTGGAATGAACATCTCTTGACACGCTTTTTGCTTTTTGCTCTATATTCGCTTTATTTAGTGTAAGTTCCTGCAACTTAGTTATAAAAATTTCAAAATCTATTTTTGCCTGCATCTGAGAAGAAAACCGTCTTAGCAGCAACAATAACTATGGAGTTCAACAGCCAGAACAGCATAGACAGTTGTATATTGAACAAAACATAATCAGTCAGCCCGTTAAAGAACAAGCCTCCCAGCGCCGCCAGTACACCCAAGATTAGGCCAGCCACCCAAGTATCCTTCGTTTCTTGCAAAATTTTTCTGGCTTTACGCCAATGCCCATACAGTACAGTCATAAAGGCGGCAAATCCAGGCAGACCTATTTCTGCGGCAATGTTCAAATACATGTTGTGAGCATGAAAAATCTTAGTATGTCCATCATTAATAAAAAAGTCATAGTCCGGATAGACCATCCAATAGGCCCCCCAGCCGATGCCGGAAAAAGGATTATCCATAATCATGGCTATCGTGCTCTCCCACAAGGCAATACGCAACGTAGAAGAAGTATCTGTTGGATTTAAAATAGAAGTCAAGCGCACCAAAATGCTGTCTTGCGCCACCAGCAGACCTAGCGGCAACAAGCAGAAAATCCAAAAAATACGCCGATTATACAGCCATCCGTAGATGCCGACAACCGCCGCCACGCTCAGCCAAGCGCCACGCGAATACGTATAGACCAAACAAAGACCACATAGCGCCGTCAGAGCCAAAAGCACGCTCCTTTCCCTCCAACTTCGCGCGGCAAACGCTATGCCGCTGGCTAACGCCATCATCATAACCAAATAGCCCGCCAAAAGGTTGGGGTTTTCCAACGTAGAGAACACTCGCGTCTTAAGTTCTGGAAACTGTTCGCCATCTACCCATTGCGTCGCAGAAATGTCAAAACCAACAACATATTGATACAAGCCATAGACAGCCACAAAAAACGCGGAGCAAAGCACAGCCCAAACTAGCTTATGCAATTGTTCCGTCGAATGCAAATTGCAAACCACCAGATAATACAGCAATACATACCGCCCCATTAGATGCGTATAATTATAAAGACTAAATCCAGGATCCGGCGAGGCCAAAACGGAAAGAGCCGCCAAAATAGTGACAGCACCTACCGCCCAATCCAACAACGAAAGGCGCCAGCGACGATTGCTGCAAAAACATATCGATTTCACGGCCCAGCCCAACGCACCGACAATCAAGAACACACTCGCGACATCCAAAGAAAGCGGCAAAAAAAAGGCCACTGCGTAAATGCAGTGTTCAATCAAAAAAGAGAGCCGCCGTTCCCAACCGTTTTTAAACACTTCGTTCATATACATCCTCCGCATCCTAGTTCTCCACCAATTATAGCCTGTCCCTGCTGCGGATACAAGAAAAGAAAGAAGCATCCCTTAACAGGTATGCTTCTTCAGTCTCTATATTTTTTGCCACGGTGCAAACGCTTGCTGCAGCTCCAGCACATCAAACTTAAATTCCCGCCGCATCCATACGGCTTCAGGCAACTGCGGGCTGACTTGGTGAGACAGTTCCCCCAACGCTTCGCGAATTGTCGGTGGATGCGCCTCGCACGTGAACGACGCATGATCCTGCCAAAGCTGCTGCTGGTGAAACCAAGAGCGCGCCTGTAATTGATTGGAAGCCTGCCCACGTAAAATTTCAAGAGTGATGACCGGACTGACTCCCGGCATTGGCGGCTCCGCTAAGGGTTCCACCATCCCCTTGGTTCCATGATAACGCCACATACCCTCCGGCAAGGCGTTTTGAAAAAAACGCTGAGCAAACTCTTCAATTCGCATGACCATTCCTCCTTGTCACTTTCCGTAGACAACTTTACCAAATTTCGACAAGGAGGCAAACAGGTATTGTGTAAATATTTTGTATTCTTTGTCTGTTTGTAATTAATCGTTTTGCAGTTTTTGCAACAAAAGAGGGCGCACTGCTCCCAATAAATATAACGAACCGGCTACACATGCCACCTTCTGTGGCTCTTGCTCCGCTAATTGCAACAACCAGTTTACACCTTCCTCCCAATCTGGTACCGCTTCTACTTGGTGCGGCGGAAAATAACTCGCTAAATCACCAGCTTCTGCTGCGCGTTCCGAACGAGGCCTCACCGCAATGACCCGATCTTCCGCCCGCACTAAAACGCTGGTGATACCTCCAATGTCTTTATCCTTCAAAATACCTAACAAAAACAGGATGGCTCTCCCTGGAAACACTTGATCCAAAGTGTGCCGCAACACTGTAGCGCCAGCCGGATTGTGCGCTCCATCAATCAGCAGCGGCGGCTGGGTACGCAACACTTCAAAGCGCCCCGGCCAGCAAGCCTTTGCCAAACCACGAGCAACAGCTGCCTGTTTTACTGCGGTTTCTTCTAACGCCATCGCCGCCATTACGGCCAACGAGGCGTTGTAGGCTTGATGCTCTCCCAAAAGCTGCGCCTGTAACGGCCAAGTAGATCCGTCTGGATGCTGCAGCATCCAGGTAATTCCTGTTAAAGACATAGACTGTATCTGGGCCTGCCACTCTTCGCCGAGTACCTGCACCACAGCACCGCAGCCAACTGCCCGACGCCGGATAACATCAAGGGCCTCCCCCTGCGCCGCCGTCAGCACCCGAGCGTTTTCCTTGATAATACCAGCCTTGTGCTCAGCAATTTCACGCACCGTAGACCCGCAGCGATCCTCGTGCTCCAACGTCACGTTTGTAATTACAGCTACGCGGCTGTTAATGACATTCGTAGAATCAAGACTCCCACCCAGTCCTACTTCTATTACGGCATAGTCCACTTTCATGGCCGCAAACATGACAAACGCAGCTGCCGTCAGCACCTCAAACTGTGTCGGATGCTCCAAGCCGTCTCGCTCCATCTCTCGCGCTGCCGCCGCCGTTTTTTCAATTGCGTCGGCAAACACAGTCTCTTCCACTTCCAAGCCGTCAATACGCATGCGCTCTGTGTAGCGTTCCAAATGTGGCGACGTATACATGCCGGTACAAAAACCGGCTTCCTGCAAAATAGCCGCTAAGCAAGCGGTCGTAGATCCCTTGCCGTTCGTGCCGGTAATATGAATAGTAGGATATTTTTTTTCCGGATGTCCCAACCGAATCACCAGCTCTTGCATCCGCTCCAAGCCCAGGCGAATGCCAAAACGCGACAAGCCTTCTAAGTACACAATAGACTCTTGATAGGTCATCTAAAAACCTCCTTTCAAGTTTTACGTAAGTTCTAAATTGAGTATTGATTGCTAGAAAGAAAGCATTACTGAAATGAGCCGTCCAGGTTGGCAAAGAATTTTTTGCTTCTATCAAGGCGACAAACCGCAGGCATAGCGACGCTATGTCGAGGATTTAACAACGCAGAGAGCAAAAAAGGCTCGCCAAGATGGATGGCAAATAAAGCAACGCTTTCCCTTAAAACTAACGCCGCTGCCGCCAGATGGGGCAGCGGCGCATTGTAGAGCTCCGCAGGTTACAACGTTGCTAAATAGTCCATGCGTTCGCGGATTGCACCTAATTTCTCCTCGCACTCCTGGGCTTTGGCGCGTTCTTTTTCAACCACCGCCGCCGGCGCTTTAGCCATAAAGCCTTCGTTGCCAAGCTTGCCGCTAATGCGGGCCAATTCCTTAGTTAACGCCTCGCGCTCTTTAGACAGGCGAGCCGTTTCTTTTTCTACGTCAATCAAACCCTTGAGCGGCAAATATACTTCCAGCCCGGCCACTACCGTCGCCATAGCGTTTTCCGGTTTTTCCGCCCCCACTGCCGGCAAGGTTACAGGTTCTGCCGCCGCCAGTTGACGGAAATAGCCTTCATTTTGTTGCAGCACGCTACGCACGTCTTCGCTGCCTGCCTGCAAAATGACTTCGCTGCGCCGTCCCGGGGGTACATTCATTTCCGCTCGCATGTTGCGAATGCCTTTGACGGCTTCCATGATCAGGTTCATCTGCGCTTCTGCCGCAGCGTCACTCCGTTCCGCCTGCGAAGAAGGCCAAGAAGCTTTCATAATACTGCTGCCTTCATGCGGCAGATGCTGCCAGATTTCTTCGGTAATAAAAGGCATGAAAGGATGCAAAAGGCGCATGGTCCCTTCCAAAACCTCCCACAACACATACTGAGCCACCGCACGCTTTTCCGATTCTTCTTTATTGTACAAACGCGGCTTGGCCATTTCGATATACCAGTCGCAGTATTCGCCCCAGAGGAATTCGTACACTAGGCGAGCCGCCTCGCCCAGTTCAAAACGGCCTAAGTTATCGGTTACCGCTTTGGCTACATTGTCATAGCGGCTGAGAATCCAGCGATCCGCCAAGGTCAGCTGTTCTGCTTGCGGCGCCTGGCCGCTAAAGCCTTCCAGGTTCATCAGCACAAAGCGAGAAGCGTTCCAAATTTTATTGGCGAAGTTGCGGCTGGCTTCCACCCGCTCCCAATAAAAACGCATATCATTACCAGGCGTGTTGCCTGTAATCAACATGAAGCGCAAGGTATCGGCACCGTATTTTTCCACAACTTCCAACGGATCAATGCCGTTCCCCAAGGATTTTGACATCTTGCGACCCTGACTGTCGCGCACCAAACCATGAATGAAGACATGATGGAACGGAATTTCCTGCTTGAATTCCAAGCCCATCATAATCATCCGCGCTACCCAGAAGAAAATTATATCATAGCCTGTTACCAGCACGCTTGTCGGATAAAACTGACGCAATTCGGCCGTGTTTTCCGGCCAGCCCATTGTGGAAAAAGGCCAAAGAGCCGAGCTGAACCAAGTATCCAAGACGTCCTGATCCTGCTCGACAGCGCCGCCGCAATGCGGGCAAACCGTCAAATCTTCGCGGGAAACAATCGTTTTACCGCAGCTTTCGCAATACCAGGCAGGAATACGATGCCCCCACCAAATCTGCCTAGATATACACCAGTCGCGGATATTTTCCAGCCAGTTCAGATACGTACGGCTGAACCGCTCTGGCACAAACTGCACCTGTCCCTTCCGCACTACTTCCATGGCCGGTTTCGCCAAGGGTTCCATTTTAACAAACCACTGTTTTGACACCAATGGCTCTACAACGGTGCCGCAGCGCTGGCAATGCCCTACCGCATGGGGATGGTTTTCCACTTTGACCAAAACGCCCATTTTCTCCAGATCCGCCAAAAGCGCTTTACGACACTCGTAGCGATCCTGCCCGGCGTATTGGCCGGCCTCGTCCGTCATGTTTCCTTCTGGTCCAATAACCACAACCTGCTCCAGATTGTGACGCTGTCCCATCTCAAAGTCATTAGGATCATGAGCCGGCGTAATTTTTACAGCCCCAGTACCAAAGGAAGGATCGACATAGTCGTCTGCCAACAGCGGAATACGACGGTCTACTAGCGGCAAAATCAGCGTCTTACCAATTAAATCTTGGTAGCGTGCATCATCGGGATGCACGGCTACCGCCGTATCACCCAGCATCGTTTCCGGTCGCGTCGTAGCGATGATCACATAGCGACCAGCTTCGCCTTCCACTTCATAACGCAGATGGTAGAGATGGCCTTCTTTTTCTTCATGTTCTACTTCAATATCGCTCAACGCCGTATGACAGCGCACACACCAATTGGTAATCCGGTGGCCTTGATAAATCAGCCCTTTTTCATATAAAGAAACAAAGACCTCCCGTACGGCCTGAGAACAGCCTTCATCCATCGTAAAGCGTTCCCGTTCCCAATCGCAAGAAGCACCCAAGCTGCGCAATTGCCTGGTAATGCGGTCGCCATACTGCTTTTTCCATTTCCAAACACGCTCAATAAAAGCGTCACGTCCTAAATCGTAACGGCTTTTACCTTCTTCCTTTTTCAACATCTCTTCCACTTTAATCTGCGTAGCAATGCCAGCATGGTCGGTGCCGGGCATCCATAAGGTATCATCACCGCGCATCCGGTGCCAGCGAATCAAAATATCCTGCAGCGTATTATCTAGAGCATGGCCCATATGCAGCTGTCCTGTCACATTCGGCGGCGGAATTACAATACTAAAAGCATCTTTTTGCTCATTGGTTTCTGCGTGAAAACAGCCTTCTTTTTCCCAGGCTGCATACCATTTTTCCTCAACGCCTTTGGGATCGTACACACTTGGTAAGTTTTTCTCTGTCATGCCTGTTCCCCTTTCAATAAATAAAAGGCCTTTTCATCCTTCTTGTAAGGACGAAAAAGCCTCATTTCGCGGTACCACCTTGCTTCTCCGGGATTGCCCCGGACTCTAGCGGCTGTAACATAGCCGCCGACGGCTGCGCCTACTCTTCCGTTCAGCGCAGCAGCTCCGGGAGGACCTTCAACTATCGTTTCCGTAAGACCTCACAGCCAAGGGCCTTTTCTCTGATCGCAATCCGACGTCTACTCTTCCCATCTTCACTTTCTATGCAATTATTTTTATCATACCTGCTTGCCCAGTCCTTGTCAACACCGCTTTATTGACAACAACCTTCCGACTTTTCAATCTTGCATTATGTATTTTTCCAGTGTATGATCTTAACAAATACACCTCACATGAGGAAAAGGAGTGAGCTTTTCTTGCGCAGTGATATTGTAAAAAAAGGTTCTACCCGCGCCGCCCATCGTACCCTCTTTTATGCTATGGGCTATGGTCCTGAGGAGCTGAAAAAGCCTCTCATCGGTATTGTCAATTCCTTTAATGAAATCATTCCTGGTCACATGCATTTGCGTGAAATTGCCGAAGCCGCCAAGCAGGGGGTTTTGGCCGCCGGCGGCACTCCCATGGAATTTCCCGCCATCGGCATCTGCGACGGCATCGCTATGGGCCATGACGGCATGAAATTTCCCTTAGCCAGCCGCGAGCTCATTGCCGACTCCATCGAATCCGTAGCAACCGCTCATGGTTTTGACGGGTTGGTACTCATCCCTAACTGTGACAAAATTGTTCCAGGCATGCTCATGGCTGCCGCCCGCTTGAACATTCCTTCGGTCGTCGTCAGCGGCGGTCCTATGCTGGCTGGCCGCCATCAAGGCAAGGACATCAGCGTCAGCAATCTCTTTGAGGCTGCTGGCCGTTTTGAAGCCGGCAAAATTTCCGCTGAAGAGCTCGAAGAGCTCGAAGCAGCAGGCTGTCCCGGCTGCGGTTCCTGCGCAGGCCTCTTCACGGCCAACAGCATGAACTGTCTAACCGAAGTTCTTGGCATGGGCCTCCCTGGCAACGGTACCATTCCGGCCGTTTATAACGGCCAACGACGCCTTTTGGCTAAAAAAGCCGGTAAAATCATCCTAGACTTAGTGGCCAACGATATTAAACCGCGCGATATCTTAACGCCCGCCGCCTTCCACAACGCTATCGCCGTGGACATGGGCATCGGCGGTTCTTCCAACACCGTACTTCATTTACTGGCTATCGCCCACGAAGCGGATGTTGCTTTGGCACCGGAAACCTTCGACCAAATCAGCGCCAAAACACCGTATATCGCCAAGCTTAGCCCTGCTGGCAGCCATCATCTGCAGGATCTGAATGAAGCTGGCGGCATCAACGCCGTCATCAAAGAGCTGGCCAAAAAGAATGTCATCGATTTGACCGTCCGCACCGTCGACGGCACCATGGGCGACCGTGTAGCGCAAGCCGCTATTTTACGCCCTGATGTCATTCGCACCGTAGAAGATCCGTACATGAATAAAGGCGGCATCGCCATTCTCAAAGGCAATCTAGCACCCGATACCGCAGTAGTTAAAGAAAGCGCCGTAGCACCAGATATGCTGAACTTCACAGGCCCTGCTAAATGCTTTGACTCCGAAGAAGACGCGATTGACGCCATAATTGCCAAAAAAGTGCAGAATGGTGATATCGTCGTTATCCGTTATGAAGGCCCCAAAGGCGGTCCCGGCATGCGGGAAATGCTCAATCCTACCGCGGTTATCGCCGGCATGGGTCTCAAAGTAGCTCTTTTGACGGACGGCCGTTTCAGCGGTGCTACCCGAGGCGCCTGCATCGGTCATATTTCTCCGGAAGCTCGCGAAGGAGGCCCCTTGGCTTTCGTCCAGAACGGCGACACCATCGAAATTGACATTCCTGGCCGTAAACTCAATGTAGCGATCAGCGATGAAGAGATGGCCAAACGCAAAGCCGCTTGGCAGCCTCCGGCTCCTAAAGTGGACAAAGGCTACCTGGTCCGCTACGCCCGCATGGTCACTTCGGCCAACAGCGGCGCAGTGCTGAAGTAGGAATCAAGAAAGCCAACGGGGTTGGATTGAACAAGAGTCGCACGAAAATCTTGTCTTAACTATAGTTATGCCGCCGTTTATACAGAAGCTCCTAGCCCTTGGAAACCCTAGGGTTTTCATCCGTAATAACTTATAAATTTGGGTATAGCAACATAAAACACCATTGGCTGACCGCAAGGTCGTCCAATGGTGTTTTTGTTTGTCTTTGTTACTTCCGCTTGTTTTGCAGGTATTCATCCATAGCGGCGGCGGCTTTTTTGCCAGCCCCCATGGCCAAAATGACTGTTGCTGCACCAGTGACAACGTCACCGCCAGCGAAAACGCCATCGCGACTGGTAGCGCCAGTTTCTGCGTCAGCTACAATGTTGCCGCGGCGGTTGACCTCAAGTCCTTTGGTCGTCTGCTGCACCAGCGGATTCGGGCCCTGGCCGATGGCCATGATCACCGTATCCACATCCAGCTCAAACTCCGAACCTGGTACCGCTTCGGGACGTCTGCGTCCTGATGCGTCCGGTTCGCCCAAGGTCATGCGGATGCAGCGCAGTTGCCGCACCCATCCGTCATCTCCCAGAATCTCCACCGGATTGTTAAGAAGCTGAAAATCAATGCCTTCTTCTTTGGCATGATGCACTTCCTCTAAGCGTGCCGGCAGTTCCGCTTCGGAGCGACGATACACGATATAGACCTTCTCTGCTCCCAAACGCAGGGCCGTACGGGCGGCGTCCATGGCCACATTACCGCCACCGACAACGGCGACGCGACGACCTACGTGAATAGGCGTGGCGCATTCCGGGAAACGGTAGGCTTTCATTAAGTTGCAGCGGGTCAAAAACTCGTTAGCCGAATAGACGCCATTGTACTGTTCGCCGGGAATGCCCATAAAATGAGGCAGTCCTGCGCCGGTAGCGATGAACACGGCCTCAAAGCCTTCTTCTTCCATCAGCTCGTCAATGGTGTAGGTCTGGCCGATAACGACGTTAACTTCAATATCCACGCCCAGTTTTCGCAAAGCGTCAATCTCCGCCTGGACCACTTCTTCTTTAGGCAGACGAAACTCAGGAATGCCATACACTAAAACGCCCCCCGGGCGGTGCAAGGCTTCAAATACCGTCACCTTGTAACCACGCTTGGCCATTTCGCCAGCAGCAGTCAAGCCCGCCGGTCCCGAGCCGATTACAGCCACTTTCTGAGCGTCAGCCCCAGCCGGAACCGCCTCTTCTTGCGACGTAGCCTGGTTGCGCGCTGTATCGGCAGTATAGCGCTCCAAACGTCCAATACCGACAGCCTCGCCTTTTTTCGCCAGGACGCAATACTTTTCGCACTGTTCTTCCTGTGGACAGACGCGACCGCAAACAGCAGGTAAACCATTGTAGTCTTTCAGTACTTCCCTAGCTCCTGTAACATCGCCAGTTTTCAGCTTGCCGATAAAGCCGGGAATGTCGACACCCACCGGACAGCCTTGACGACAAGGAGCAGTTTTGCACTGCAAGCAGCGAGCCGCTTCGGTTAAGGCCTGTTCGTCAGAATACCCCAACGTCACTTCTTTGAAGTTGCGGCCACGCTCTATGGCATCTTGTTCCGGCATAGGCGTTTTTTTCAGTGAGAGTGACATTGGCATTGCCCTCCTTCATGATGGCCATGACCGCCGCAGCTATGTTCTGTATGGCGAGCTTCCTGGCTCTTATACATGCGTTGTCTTGACATCAGCGCGTCAAAATCAACCTTATGGGCGTCAAATTCCGGTCCGTCTACACAGGCAAATTTAACTTCGTCCCCTAGGGAAACACGGCAACCGCCGCACATGCCGGTGCCGTCGACCATGACCGGGTTCAGGCTGACAACCGTCGGCACGCCAAAAGGCCGCGTCGTCTCGGCTACGCTTTTCATCATAATGACCGGTCCAATAGCCATGACCAAATCAATTTTCTTGCCCGACTCCAAAAGGCGCTGCAAGGGGCCTGTTACGCGGCCGGCTTCGCCATAAGAGCCGTCATCGGTAGTAACCACTAGCTCATCGCTGACAGCGGCCATTTCTTTTTCATAAATCAAGAGGTCCTTGTTGCGGGCGCCGATGATGGAAATCACCTCATTGCCAGCTTCCTTCATGCCCCTGGCAATCGGATAAACAGGTGCTACGCCGATGCCGCCGCCTACGCAAATAACAGTGCCTAGCTTTTCGATATGCGTTTTCTGTCCCAAGGGTCCCACTAAATCATGCAGGCTTTGGCCCTGGTCCAGTTGTCCCATCAGACGGGTGCTGGCGCCCACTTCCTGAAAAATCAGCACAATCGTGCCGGCTTCGCGGTTAAAATCGGCAATCGTCAGAGGAATGCGCTCCCCCTCTTCATCCACGCGGACAATAACAAATTGGCCCGGCTGCGCTTTTTTGGCAATGCGCGGCGCCGCGACTTCAAAAAGCTTGACGTCAGCCGACAAACTTTCTTTACGTACAATCTGGTACATGCTCTTCCTCCTCCAGTTTTTAGAACAATCCGCTGATGCGGCCTTGCACATCGATATCCATGCGTTCCGCCGCCGGACGTTTAGGCAGCCCCGGCATAGTCATGATGTCGCCAGTAAGCGCCACCAAGAAGCCGGCCCCTGCCGCCACACGCACTTCACGGACAGTGATGGTAAAGCCTTCCGGCCTTCCCAGCTTGCGCATGTCATCAGACAAGGAGTACTGCGTCTTCGCCATGCAAATAGGCGTCTTGTCATAGCCCAACGCATTCAGCTCGGCAATGGCCTTATCCGCAGCCGCTGTATAGTTCACATCCGCCGCGCCGTAGATTTCCTTGGCAATGGCGGCAATTTTCTCCTTGATTGGCTGCGCTACATCATAGAGCAGCTTGAAGTCGCTAGGCTGTTCGCAAGCTGCCAGCACTTTCTTAGCCAGTTCTTCGCCGCCTGCGCCGCCTTTGGCCCAAACCTCAGACAAGGCCACTTCGGCGCCCAGCTTCTTGCAGCACTCTTCCACTCGGGCCAATTCCGCCGGTGTATCCGTCGGGAACGCATTAATGGCTACCACTGTCGGTAAGCCGTATTTTTTCATGTTTTCAATATGCTTAGTCAAGTTGGCCATACCGGCTTCCAGCGCCGCCAGGTTTTCTTGGCCCAGCTCCTCTTTGGCCACGCCGCCATGCATTTTAAGCGCTCGCACGGTCGCGACAATGACTGTAGCCCGCGGCCGCAGGCCGGCAAAACGGCACTTGATATCCAAAAACTTTTCAGCGCCCAAGTCAGCGCCAAAGCCAGCTTCGGTTACCACTACATCCGCCAGCTTCAGCGCATATTTCGTCGCCATCACGCTATTACAGCCATGGGCGATATTGGCAAAAGGTCCGCCATGTACAAAGGCTGGCGTATGTTCCAGTGTTTGGACCATGTTGGGTTTAATGGCATCTTTGAATAACAAGGTCAATGCACCGGTTACATTGAGCTGCGCCGCTGTCACTGGCTTATTATCGTACGTATAGCCGACAATAATCCGGCCAATGCGCGCCTTCATGTCCTCAAGATCGCTGGCTAAACATAAAATAGCCATCATCTCCGAAGCCACGGTAATGTCAAAGCCGCTTTCGCGCGGCACGCCGTGCACCTTGCCCCCCAGACCGCAAATAACGCTGCGCAACGCCCTGTCATTTAGATCCAATACACGCCGCCAAGTAATGCGACGAGGATCAATATTCAGCTCATTGCCCTGATGAATATGGTTGTCGAGGACAGCCGCCAGCAAGTTATGCGCCGAAGTAATGGCGTGAAAATCGCCTGTAAAATGCAGGTTTATATCTTCCATCGGCACAACCTGGGCGTAACCGCCGCCCGCTGCACCGCCTTTGATCCCAAAACACGGCCCCAACGAAGGCTCACGCAACGCAATGGCCACCTTATGCCCCAGGCGCCGCAGTGCATCTCCTAAGCCGACAGTTGTCGTAGTTTTTCCTTCTCCAGCCGGAGTCGGATTGATAGCTGTCACCAAAACCAGTTTGCCATCAGGACGATTCTTCACCGCCTCCCAGGCTTCTCTGGACAATTTCGCTTTATAACGACCGTACAGCTCCAAGCCTTCCTCTGGAATTCCTAGATGCTGCGCCACTTCTGCAATAGGATTCATGACTGCCTCTTGGGCAATTTCCACATCACTCTTCATTGCAATACCCTCCTTCAAAAATCACTTCTTACCGTAACGCCAACTGCGCCGCCTTCACCGTATTGGCCAGCAGCATAGCAATCGTCAATAAACCTACGCCGCCAGGCACAGGCGTAATAGCACTTGCTACTTGTTGCACCTGTTCAAAATCAACATCGCCCGCTAGTTTACCGTTCGGCAGACGGTTAATACCTACGTCAATCACCACAGCGCCTTCCTTTACCATATCTGCCGTAACAAAATGCGCTTTTCCCACAGCCGCTACCAAAATGTCCGCCTGACGGGCCATCGCTCCCAAATCCTTGGTGCGAGAATGACAGATAGTTACTGTAGCGTCCCGAGCCAGCAGCAATTGCGCCATTGGTTTGCCTACAATGTTGCTGCGGCCAATGATTACAGCATGCTTACCTTTGATTTCCAACCCCGCCATCTCCAGCATTTTTACGCAGCCTGCAGGCGTACAAGGAACTAAATGTTCGTCTCCCACTGCTAAGCGTCCCGCATTGAGAGGGTGAAAACCATCCACATCCTTCGCCGGATCGATAGCCAACAGCACTTCCTGCTCCACCGTCCTTAGAGCCTTGGGCAGCGGCAGCTGTACCAAGATTCCATGCACCGCCTTATCGTGGTTCAAGCGTTCGATCACGGTTAGCAGCTCTTCCTTGCTCGCCGTTTCCGGCAAACGGACAATATCCGAACGAATGCCAAGTTCCAGACACGCTTTGTGCTTATTATTCACATATACCTGCGAAGCTGCATCCTCGCCGACCAGCACCACAGTCAGCCCGGGAACCACCCCTGTCTTTTCCAGAAGTGCTCCTGCGTCCCGTCGCACTTCTTCTTTAATCTGCAGAGCAAATTCTTTTCCCGATAAAATACGCGCGCTCATCGACAAGCCTCCTTTTCTATACGTAAAGACTTACAAGCGTAAAAAGAAATACTAAAATACTCACTAACCCGTTGCGCATAAAATACGCCTGCGTCACCTGGCTCAAATCATCAGGCTCCACCAGGCGGTGCTGGTACACCAACACCGCCGCAGCGCAGGCCACTCCTATGTAGTACGGCCAAGACAATGAAAACAATGCGCCTGCAAGTACAAAGCACATAATGCTGCATACATGCATCAGCTTGGCAAAAAACAACGCCCGACGCAAACCGAAACGCAGCGGCATGGAATGTAGCCGCTGCCGTCCGTCAAAAAGCACGTCCTGGCTGCCGTAAATAACATCAAACGCGGCAATCCAGATCGCTACCGCCAAACCCAAAATCACGATCGCCGCAGTTAATTCACCCTTTACCGCCATCCATGCACCGATAGGCGCGATCGAAAGAGCCAGCCCCAACACCAAATGGCAAGTCCAAGAAATACGCTTCATATAAGGATATAACGTAAATGGAATCACAGCCACCGGCGCCAAAGGAATGCAAATTGGGTCCAAATGACTGGCCGCAAAAAAGAACACCGCCATACTGACTGCAATTAACAGCACCGCTTCCCAAGGCTTTACTGCGCCCGTTACCATCGGACGAGCCTTAAATCGAGGATGCATACGGTCATATTTTAAATCAATTAAATTGTTCAAAGCCAATGCCGCACTGCGGGCGCCCACCATGGCAACGGTTACCCACAGAAGATCGCTGCCCGCAGGCCAGCCTCCCGATGCCAGCACCAACCCCATATAGGCGAAAGGCAGCGCGAATACAGAATGCGACAAGGCGATATTATCCATGTGCGCTTTTATCTTACTCAAGGTTCAATTCCTTCCATTTCGCATCAACTCGTTCTTTTACATCCTGAGA
Organism: uncultured Anaeromusa sp.; assembly: GCF_963676855.1. Classification (NCBI taxonomy): domain Bacteria; kingdom Bacillati; phylum Bacillota; class Negativicutes; order Selenomonadales; family Sporomusaceae; genus Anaeromusa; species uncultured Anaeromusa sp. Next base: position 1,962,064 of record NZ_OY781460.1, on the reverse strand, counting down.
CATGACAATCTCATCCGGCCATTCGCGGCTGTAGCCTTCGGACGGCCAGGTTTTCGTGGCGTCAATACCAACCTTAGTGCCCCAATTAGGCATAGGCGACGAATGATCCAGCACATCCAGAGGCCCGTCCACCATCACAATGTCACGCCGTGCGTCAATGTTGTTAAACACGCGCCACCAAACTTCTTGCTCGTCTTGGACATTGACATGCTCATCCACAACAATCACCATCTTGGTAAACATCATCTGGCCCATGCCCCAAACGGCATGCATCACTTTCTTAGCATGCTGAGGAAAGCTCTTTTTGATGGAAATCATCACGCAGTTGTGAAACACGCCGGCCAAGGGCAGATTAATATCCACAATCTCCGGCAGCTGCGACTTCAACACAGGTAGAAAAATTCGTTCCGTCGCCTTAGCCATGTAGCAGTCCTCCATGGGAGGCTTGCCGACGATCGTCGCCGGATAGATGGGGTTCTTGCGGTGGGTAATGCAGGTAATATGGAATACCGGATACTCGTCAGCCAGCGAGTAGTAGCCTGTATGATCGCCGAAAGGTCCTTCGCGGCGCAATTCATCCAGCATCACATACCCTTCCAAGATGATTTCCGCGTGAGCAGGCACTTCCAAGTCCACCGTCTCGCACTTCACCAATTCCACCGATTTTTTACGCAAAAAGCCGGCAAATACCATTTCATCGATATCCTTCGGCAAGGGAGCCGTTGCACAATAGGTCAGCACCGGATCGGCGCCGATAGCCACAGCCACTTCAATGCGGTCCTTCCCTAGTTCCTGATGAGCCCGGAAGTTTTCCGCGCCATTCTTATGAATGTGCCAATGCATACCTGTAGTCTGTCCGTCAAATACCTGCATACGATACATGCCTACGTTGCGCTTGCCGTTACGAGGATTTTTAGTAAAAACCAGCGGCAACGTAATGAATTTGCCGGCGTCGTCTGGCCAACATTGCAGGATAGGAAACGCCTCCAGCGTCGGGGCGTCCTTAATAATAACTTCTTTACACGGACCCGTCTTTACATACTTAGGAAAGTTAATAGCACTCTTGGCTTTCGGAATCAGCTTTAGTAAATCAAGCTTGTTTTGCAACGAAATATGCGGCAACCGAAAAATCTCCGCAATATCCTCAGCAATATCGTCGAGCTTCTCCGCGCCCAACGCCAGCGCCATTCGCTCCATGCTGCCAAACGCATTCATTAAGACCGGCATCGTATGCCCTTTGACATTTTCAAAAAGCAACGCTACATTTTTTTCCCCAGTCATCTTAGAAACGCGGTCGGTAATTTCCGTAATCTCCAAATCACAATCCACTTCGGTCTGAATGCGCTTTAAAAGCCCCCGTTGCTCCAAATCGCGAATGAATTCCCTTAAATCATTATAGGCCACAAGCAGTCTCCTTTCCGTATCAAAGCCAATATGTCTTTCGCCTTGTCCTGTAAATTTATCTTTTCCTCAAACCACTGCATTAACAGTTTCTGCGGCAGGCTTTTTCAACGCTAAAAAGCAGGGAAGGATGCGCCCGCCGCATGCTCTTCCCTGCTGCAATACCTTTTTTGTCAGCGGCGCAATACATAACGCACCACCCACAAACTCGCCTCATAAAGCAGAATAATGGGAATGGCAATCATTGACTGAGTAAACACGTCCGGTGTCGGCGAAATAATCGCACCCACAATAAAAGAACCTACCAAAACCACTTTGCGTTTAGCCCGTAAAAAAGCAGACGTAATAATGCCCATTTTTGCCAAAACAATCACAAACAACGGCAGTTCAAACACAAAGCCGAAAGGCAACAGCATCGAAACAAAAAACGATAAATACTGTCCTAATGAAAACATCGGCGTTAGCGTTTCCGTAGCAAAGCCCATAAAAAATTGAGTAGCCGCCGGCAACACAAGGAGGTATGAAAATAAAATTCCTACAAAAAACAGTAGCACCGACGATGGAAGAAGCACCAACAGCATCTTGCGCTCCCTTTGCGTCAACGCTGGAACGACAAAGGCCCATACATGGTACAACACCACCGGTAAAGCCAGCAAAAATCCGGAAAATACCGAAACCTTCAAATAAGCAAAAAAAGCTTCCATTGGATTTAAGTAATATAATTTTCCTGCTGGGGCCGTAATCATAGCTACCAGTTGTTCTGCATAAAAATAACAAACGCCGGAGCTTGCGGCCACAGCGACAAGGACAATCAAAATCCGCCGGCGCAGTTCTTCTAAATGCCCTACAAGGGACATTTCATCTTCCCCCTGCGGCGCTTCCAGCTCTGTTTCCGTATTGATTACGGTAGGCTGAGATTCCTCTTCACGTTCTTTATCATCTGCGGACATGCGCAACCTCACTTTTTCTCCGGTGCCTGTTGTTCCTTATCCACGGCTTTCACGTCAATGGTTTTAGACTCTTCCGGCTTTGTCTCTTCTCCTGCCAAGGTAGTCGCTTTGCGAAACTCCTGCAAACTCCGCCCTAACGCTTTACCAACATCCGGTAATTTTCCAGGTCCAAAAACGACCAAAGCAATCACTAAAATCAAAACCAGTTCAGGCATGCTAAAGCTGAACATATTGCCACAACCCTTCTCTGCTAACGCTTGCGTAAATCCATGTATTTCATTATACCGTTCAACTATAAAAAAGACAACTAAGAAGGGCGACAGGCTTACGCCTGCCGCCCTTCTCTATTCGATTGCTTAAGGTAGCATCCAATGCAAACTATACGCTTGCAAGTACGTTAAGACGGACATGAAGATCAACATAGCAATACTGTGTCCTACAGTAAAGCGGAAGATGTCTCCTTCGTGGCCGACCATGCCGGTGGCAGCCGTCGCAACGGAAATACTTTGCGGGGAAATCATTTTGCCGCAAACACCGCCGGAGGAGTTAGCCGCTACTGTCAAGTAGGGATCTACGCCAATTTGTTCGGCAGCGGTACGCTGCATGCTGCCAAAGAGCGCGTTAGCCGACGTATCCGAGCCTGTCAGGAATACGCCCAGCCAGCCAAGAATCGGCGAGAAGAAGGGGAACAACGTCCCGGTCTTGGTAAAGGCGAGCCCCATGGTGGAGCTCATGCCCGAGAAGTTCATAATATACGCCAAGCCGAGAATCATGGCAATGGTGCAGATCGGGAAAACCAACTGCTTCGTGGTACGAGCCAAGCAAGTCATCGCACGTCCCAAACCATAATTGGGGATAATCAACAAGGAAAGCAAACCGGAGAAAAAGATTGCCGTACCGGCCGCAGACAGAAGATTCACCGTGTAAATGGCGCCGTAAGGACTGTTTTTAGCCACAACCGGTGCCGCCTTGATGACCATGTTGTGCAAGCCCGGCCACTGCAACGCAAACCAAGGCATTTGCTTATCAATATCCACCAAAACTTTTTTCAGACCGATAAATTTGTCATCTGCCCACAAGAACACCAAGAGGGCTAAGATCAAGTAAGGAGCCCAGGCGCGCAGCACTTCGCCAACGCTGTACTGTAGTTCAACTTTACCTTCGGTGCTTTGTTTTTCATCCGGGAATTTCCAAATCGTAGCAGGTTTCCAAATTTTCAAGAAGATCAAAAGGCCGATAATGGTCACGACTGCCGAGGTGATATCCGGCAGATAGGCATTAACATAGTTGGAGGTGAAGAACTGAGTGCCTGCAAAGCAAACACCAGCTACAACCAAAGCCGGCAATACTTCCATAGCCCGTTTCCAACCAGCCATGGTCACGCACAACCACAAGGGAACCAAGATGGACAGGAACGGCAACTGGCGGCCAACAACCTGGCTGACATGCATCAAATCCAGGTTGGCTACCTGCGCCGCCACAACTACCGGTATGCCGATAGCACCGAAAGCCACTGGTGCCGTATTGGCAATCAAGCAAATACCAGCTGCATAGATCGGATTAAAGCCCAAGCCGGTCAGCATAGCTGCCGTAATGGCTACGGGAGTACCGAAGCCTGCAGTGCCTTCAATAAAAGAACCAAAAGCAAAGGCAATGAATAAGGCCTGTAAACGCCTGTCATCAGTAATGGAAGCCAAAGAATTTTTAATAATTTCAAATTCACCAGATTCCACCGTCATGTTGTACACCCAAATGGCGGTTACAACAATCCAGACGATCGGGAAAATACCAAAAGCGGCACCATACAAGACGGAATTAATAGCAAAACCTGCAGGCATGCCCCAGGCAAAAATCGAAACAAGCACCGCCGAGGTCAACCCAAACGCGGCCGCTACATGACCCTTGGCCCTCCTTACACCCAGCATAAAAAGAATGATAAAAAGAGGAATAGCCGCTACCAAAGCAGAGACAACAATATTACCAAGCGGATCGTATGTCTGAACCCATGTCATGCAATACACTCCTTTGCGTTCTTATTTCATCTCCTTAAACAAACGGGATTTCAGCTTGTTTTCCCAGTTTATTGCTTTCCTGCGTCTTCCCTGTCCCTCCTTTCCCGCCATGCTTTGGAATGCAATACGGCAAGCCGGATTTACCCGGTTACCTTCAGTTTTGTAATTTAGCGTTATTTTTTAATATTTTATATCTTTTCTGTCTTTTCTTGTATTCTACTTACGTAACCAAATTCCTTCTCGCCTCTTTTCCCTCCAGTTAGTCTCACAAATACAGTTTATTCTTTTTATTACTCTATATTACTCTCTATATCTCTTTTTTCCTGTGAATTTTAAAACAAAAAGCACAATTTCCATTGATTTTGTTTTTTGTATACTTTTTTTGTTTTCTTATTTAGTCCGATATTTTCCGTAATTTTATGTATGAAAGACCTAATCTTCCCTATTTACCTTTTAGCGCCTTATATAGTATAATTAGATAAATTTTGATGAATTTTTCAAGTTCAACAAAAAAAGAACGCCGCCGGCAAAACCGGCGACGCTCTTCCTTTTTAATCTTAAGGCAACATCCAGTGCAAGAAATACGCTTGCGAATACGTCATCAAAGAAACAATGATGATCATCGCAATACTATGAGGCAAAGTAAAGCGGAAGATGGTTCCTTCCTGCCCTACAAGACCAGTAGCTGCAGTCGCTACGGAAATACTTTGCGGAGAAAGCATTTTGCCGCAAACGCCGCCGGACGAGTTGGCTGCAACCATCAGATAAGGGTCGGCGCCAATTTGTTCGGCAGTAGTTCTCTGCAACGACGAAAACAAGGCATTGGACGAAGTGTCCGAACCAGTCAAGAACACGCCCAACCAGCCAAGGATCGGCGCAAAGAGAGGGAAGAAAGCTCCCGTCTTAGTAAAGGCCAGACCCATGGTAGCGCTCATACCCGAGTAGTTCATCAGATATGCTAGGCCTAAAATCATAGCAATCGTTACGATAGGATACATCAAAATACGAATGGTACGGCCAAAGCAAGCAATCGCTCTGCCTACGCCATAATTAGGAATAACGAAGAGAGACAAAATGCCGGAAAGCAAAATGGCAGTACCGCCGGCAGACAACCAACCGAAAGTATAAATCGCGCCATAAGGAGTTGTTTTCGCCACAATCGGCACAGCCTTGGAAATTGCATTATGCAAACCAGGCCATGCAATATTGATATTAGTAGCTCCCAAGACGCTTTTAACAGGGCCCCAGCCCCAGAGGAATACCATGATAGCCAACAGAATGTAAGGCATCCAGGCGCGAACGACTTCTCCAGAAGAATAACGCAATTCTTCTTTGCCAGCGCCAGTATCCTTTTCATCCGGGAAGCGCCAAATATTGGAAGGCTTCCAAAAACGCAAGAACACACCCAAACCAATGATAGTTACGACAGCTGAGGTAATATCTGGCAGGTAAGGGCTAACATAGTTTGCTGTATACCACTGGGTAACAGCAAAGCAGCCGCCGCCAACTAACAGGGCAGGCAATACTTCCATGGAGCGCTTCCACCCGCTCATGGTAACGGCCACCCACAACGGCACGATGATGGACAAGAAAGGTAACTGACGACCAATAATCTGGCTGATATGCATGATATCCAATCCGGATACCTGAGCCGCAACAATGACCGGGATACCAATCCCGCCAAAGGCAACAGGCGCCGTATTAGCAATCAAGCAAATCCCTGCAGCATACACGGGGTTGAAACCCAGACCCACGAGCATAGCTGCGGTAATAGCCACCGGAGTGCCGAACCCGGCTGTACCTTCAATAAAAGAACCAAAAGCAAAGGCAACAAATAAGGCCTGCAGGCGACGATCTTCAGTAATAGAAGCCAAAGAGTTTTTAATAATTTCAAATTCGCCCGATTCTACGGTCATGTTATAGACCCAAATCGCGGTGACTACAATCCAGACAATCGGGAAGATACCGAAAGCCGCACCGCAAACAACTGAATTAATAGCTAATCCCGCTGGCATACCCCAAGCGACAACTGCAACAACCAAAGCCGAAACGACGGCGGCGGCGGCGGCAAAATGCCCCGGAGTCTTTTTAACGCCCAGTAAAAAAAGCAGAATGTATAAGGGAATCCCTGCCACAATAGCTGAAAGAATGATATCCCCCATGGGATCGTAACCTTGTACCCATGTCATACGCAACTACACCCCTCTTTATTTTGTTTTCTATAGAACTCTTGCTGCCAATACAGCTTTAGTTCTCTTTTGTTTCTGTTATCATGACTAAACGTAATCGACTGCCTCCTTCCTCTAAATTTTGAGTTGCGCTATACTTTCCATTCACCTCTTTTCTGTATAAAATTGCAACTCTATCCAAAAGCAAAAACCAGTTTGCTCTTAGAAACAAAGTAGGACATTCTTCAAGCTTCATTATACACAATAAATTTAATGTTTTCTCCATTTTCAAACACTTTAAGTTTTCGCTATAAAATAGAAATATCCTGCTTAAAAAACAACAAAAATGCACAAAAATAAAAGAACGGTTAAAAACCGTTCTTTTATTTTTGTGCATTTTCAGGGCTTACAGCCGTTATATCAGCATTTACGTAAGTTCACAAAATCCGCTACCTGACAAAAAGTTTCTCGAAAATTTTGCTTCATGCAATCAGGCAGCACCTTTTTGGCTTGTTGCAAATACTCATCTACTTTGGAGTAAGAATAGGCAACACCGTCAGATGCATGCACAATGTCTAAAGCCTGCCGAACTTCTTCATCATTCAGAACTACTTTTTGTTCGAGCAAGCCGCGCAATTTATCACGCTCTTTCGCAACCGTCAAAGCTCGCAAGACCGGCAGCGTAATAATGCCCTGTCTCAAATCATTCCCGGCCGGCTTGCCAATTTGCGCGCTGGAAGCTGTCACATCCAAAATATCATCGGTAATTTGAAAAGCCATTCCCAAGGAATAACCGTACTGGCGCAGCGCATTGATATCCGCTGCTGTCAAGCCGGCAGACAGCGCCCCTAATTCACAGCTAGCGGCAATAAAGTCCGCTGTTTTTTTAGCAATCCGCGCATAATACTCTTGCTCACTCTGTTCAAGCTGAAAAATAAACTGATTTTGAATGATCTCGCCTTCACACATCGCACAAATAACATCCGCCAACACTCGCAGCATATTCTGATTCACCTGCGTGGCAATCAAAGAAAACGCCTTGGCAAACAAATAATCTCCCGTTAAAACGGACATCTGATTGCCCCAAAGAGAATTGGCCGTCGGGCTTCCTCTTCTTGTATGCGAAGAGTCCACTACATCATCGTGGACCAGCGTTGCCATATGAATCATTTCAATGGCTGTTGCCAGAGGCATCATGGTAGCCGGTTGGCCGCCACCGCTGCGTGCGCACAAAAAATAGAGCGCAGGACGCAACCGCTTGCCGCCGGCCTGCACTAGATGATCGCTAATTTTGTGGACCAGATCCACCGGCGAATCCACCACCAAAAGCAACTCTGCTTCCAACGCCGCAAGATCCTGTTGAGCCAACGCAAAAAGTTCCTGATTCATCACGATCGTATCACCTACAAACAAAGTCTGCTTCTATAATACACTACCAGGCAAACAAAGTCCATACTCTACTCCTGGCCCCATATAGGTAGCAATGAAAAAAGCAAACAGGATGGAAGTTGTCTTCCATCCTGTACAGCCTAGTTAAAAGACACTACTTAGTGCGGGATCATCCAAGACAAGAAATATGCCTGAGCATATGTCATGATACAAACAATGATACACAGCACGAAAGAGTGCATAACCGTAAAGTTAAACAAATCGCCTTCTTTGCCTACCAAACCGGTAGCGGCCGTAGCAACAGCAATGGACTGAGGCGAAATCATTTTACCGGTTACACCGCCAGAAGAGTTGGCTGCAACCGTCAAAACGGGATCTACGCCAACCTGCTGTGCCGTAACAGCCTGCAGATTGCCAAAGAGCGCATTAGCCGAAGTATCAGAACCAGTCAGGAACACACCCAACCACCCCAATACCGGAGCGAAGAAGGGGAACAAGCTGCCAGTGCCCGCCAAGAACAGGCCCATGGTAGCGCTCATGCCCGAGAAGTTCATGATATACGCCAAGCCTAAGACGCAAGGAATGGTAATCAAGGGCTTTTTCAACTGATTAAACGTGCGGCCCAAGATCGAGAAATAACGGCTAGGACTAACTCCCAGAACCATAGAAGAGAAAATGCTTGCGAAGAGCAACGCCGTACCGGCGGCGCTCAGCCAGTTGATCTTGAAAATAGCCTCCATAGCCTTGGGGCTTTTCGCAATCGGAGCCACCTGGATAATTGCTTTATGCAGGCCAGGAATCATCCATTTCAAGGTTACAGTGTCAATCATGGCCACAACCGGTTTCAGGCCCCAGAGAATAACCATAACCGTCAAAATGATGAACGGAGACCAAGCTTTAATTACTGCACCAGTAGAATCAGTGCCTTTAACTTGCAGCGTAGGAGCCTTTTCGTTTTCAAAGCGCCAGATCGTAGCAGGCTTCCATACCCGTAGGAACAGAGCCAATGAAACGATCGCAGCCAAGGAAGACAAGATATCGGGCAATTCTGGTCCGAGGTAGTTCGAAGAAAACCATTGCAGACCAGCAAAGGAAACACCAGCCACTAAGCAAGCCGGCAGAACTTCCATGCAGGATTTCCAGCCAGCCATCAAAGTGACCAGCCAAATCGGAATGATTACCGAAAGGAAAGGCAGCTGACGGCCTACCATAGCGCTGATTTGCATGGTATCCACGCCGGAAACCTGACCAGCAACGATAATCGGAATACCGATTCCGCCGAAAGCAACCGGAGCCGTATTGGCAATCAAGCACAGTCCGGCGGCGTACAGCGGGTTAAAGCCCAGACCCACCAACATACCGGCGGAAATAGCAACAGGAGTCCCGAAACCAGCAGCACCCTCAAGGAAAGCGCCGAACGCAAAGGCAACCAAGAGAGCTTGCAGACGACGGTCATCCGTAATAGCGGCAATCGAGTTTTTAACAATCTCGAATTGTCCCGTTTCTACAGTAATATTGTAAATAAAAATAGCCATAATAACGATCCAGAAAATCGGGAAGATACCGTAAAGAGCACCCATGCCGGTAGCCGATAAGGCCAGGCCGACAGGCATCTTATAAGCGAGAATAGCAATCAAAACCGCCGAAACCACAGCAACGGCGCCAGCGATATGACCAGGAGTACGACGAATCGCCAACATGTAAAAAATAACAATCATCGGAATAGCAGCTACTAACGAGGATAATGCCAAACTGCCCATGGGATCATAAATTTGGGTCCATGTCATGTGTAGTCAACTTCCTTTCTCTACGGATAATGTTGTAAAAAAACTTCATTTCTTGGGAAAAATTTTGTTACCGCTTTGCTTCTGCACCGCCAGCTGGAAAGAAGTTGCCTGAGGAAAGGAGCTGTACGGCGCACGCATCGGGTCTTCATCACCTCCTGTATAAATTTCCCACTCCAAATTGTATCTCATCTTTCGCAGTTTGAATCCGCAAATGCGGTTTCGATGTCGCAATTTGTTTGCGAGCGAAAGCCTGATACCTACCATTACAGAAAAAACTGTATATCTACTAATTAAGGCAAAAAATGCACTATTTTAAGAAAATTTAATGTAAAAAAAGACTAAAAAGAAAGCCTGCTCCCTTTAGAAAGTCCTCTTCCTTAGGGGAAGCAGGCACCTTGCACTTAAACTGATTCGTGTTCGGCAAAATAACGCATGCTGGTCTTTTTCCACTCTCGCGTACTAAACAGCATCGTATAGTTTTTTTCCTCCGCCTGCTCCGCTAGTTCCGCAGCTAAAGCGCGGCAAGCTTCCCTTGATTGGGAATGAAGCATGACGTAAAAATTATAAGGCCATTGCGGTACGTTCTTCCTGGCATAACAATGTGTCACCGCCGGATGCGCCGCCATGATCTTCCCCACGCAAGCCAAGCGCTCTTCTTCAACAATCCAAGCGCAAAGCGCGTTTGCCGTATACCCAACTTCACGGTGCCGAAGCACTGCGCCCATTTTACGAATACAGCCTGTTCGCTTCTGCTTTTGCAGACGCGTCAGTAGATCTTCCTCAGAAATACCAATCCGCCCCGCCAGTTCCTGGTAAGGCTCCGGCACCAGAGGAAATTCATCTTGCATGGCTATGACAATTTTTCGATCAATCAGATCCATTTCTGGGCTTCCTCCACCTTACAACGTAAATTGCACGCTTACTTTATATTTTTCCGTGGCCGGCAGGCTCAGTACTTCTTCCACACCGGTCAAAGCGCGAATCTCTTCCAAAATACGAGTTTCCTCCGCTAAACTTGGAGAAATAAGTGCAAACCAGAGGTTGTATTCCCCATCGCGCTCATAATTGTGCGTTACGCCTGCATAGGCATTGATGGCCCTGGCTACTGCATCCATTTGCACCGGTTGCACTTTGACCGCCACCAACGTACTGACATACCCTAATTGGTGAGAATCAAAGAACGCGCCTACGCGTCGCAAATAACCATGGGTCTTGAGATAGAGCAATCGCTCCAGTACTGTTTTTTCTTGGCATTGCAACCGCTCCGCCAAGACTTGAAAAGGCCGGCTTGCCAAAGGCAGGTCGGTCTGAAGAATATTCAACAGCTTTTTATCAAACTCTGTCAGCATGTCTTCTCCATTCAATTCCAAAACCAGACCAATATGCAAATATATAAGTCATCTTTGAAATCTATTTTTCATGTGTTTTATTTTACAAAATAAGCTTAATTAAGTCAAGCAATTCTTGCCGCCCTTGACCATTTTGCGTCGAATAAGCCATCACTTCGGCTATTCCTTGCGTTTGCAATGATTTTCTCGCATTTGCTACCGCAGAGGCCACCTGATTCTTGCTAATCTTGTCTGCCTTCGTTAAAATCAGTTGCAAAGGCAGCCCCTTATCCACCAAACGTCGAAACATCTCCACATCGCTAGGCATGGGGGCATGACGAATATCAACCAATAGGCAAACTAAGCGCAAATACGGCGATTGCGTAAAATAGTCTGCAATAAAGCGACTCCAGATTTTACGTTTCTCCTGACCCGTTTTTGCATAACCATAACCAGGTAAGTCCACCAAATGGAAAGGGAGGCGTTCCTCCCCTTCCCTCATAAGCACTTTAAAGAAATTGATGGTTTGCGTTTTTCCCGGTGTGCCGCTGGTCCGAGCCAACCCGCGATGGCGGCACAACGAATTAATTAACGATGACTTACCGACATTGGAACGACCAATAAAGGCCACCTCCGGCAGCGCCTCTTCAGGAAACTGGTCGCGCCGAACCGCCGAGGCGACATACTGCGCCTGTATAATGTCCAACCGTTCTTTTTCTGAACTCATTCCTATTTCACCAATGCCTCTTTCAACACTTCATCCATGTGTTCTACTTCTACAAACCGAAGATCCTTGCGGATGTCCGCCGGAATATCTTCTAAGTCACGACGATTTTCTTTAGGAAGGATAATCGTACGAATTCCCAAGCGATGCGCCGCCAAAACCTTTTCCTTGACGCCGCCCACCGGCAACACCCGGCCTCGCAGCGTAATTTCCCCCGTCATCGCCAAATCGCCCCTCACCGCCCGGCCAGTCAGGGCTGAAATGACAGCCGCAGCCATGGTAATGCCCGCCGAAGGACCATCTTTGGGAATCGCTCCTTCTGGTAAATGAATATGCAAATCTTTTTTGGCATGGAAGTCTTCGTCAATGCCCAGCTCCGCCGCTCGCGAACGAATGTAACTGACGCCAGCCTGGGCCGACTCGCGCATTACCTCACCCAGCTTGCCAGTCAAGAGCAGCGCCCCTTTGCCGTTGAGCACCGAAACTTCCACAGGCAGCACATCGCCGCCCACTTCCGTCCAAGCTAAACCGGTACTAACGCCGATTTGATCTTTCTGTTCGGATGGTGAATGGCGAAAGCGAGGAATCCCCATGTAGTTTTCCAGGTTCTTCTCTGTTACTCGGATGCTCTTTTTCTTGTTTTGCACAATCTGTCTCGCCGCCTTACGACAAAGCGTGGCAATAGTCCGTTCCAAACCGCGCACCCCCGCTTCGCGGGTGTATTCTCGAATCAAGCGCACCAGTACCTTCTCCGGCACATTCAGTTTGCTGGGCTTTAACCCATTTTCCTTCAGCTGTTTCGACAAGAGGTACTGCTTGGCAATCTCCAATTTTTCCTCTTCTGTATACCCAGCCAGGTGAATGACCTCCATGCGGTCTAATAGTGGCCGTGGGATGCTATGCAGCACATTCGCAGTCACCATCCAGAGTACCTTCGACAAATCAAAGGGCAGCTCCACATAATGGTCACTAAAGGTATTGTTTTGCTCTGGATCCAGCACTTCCAACAACGCCGAAGACGGATCTCCACGAAAATCGGCATTCATCTTGTCGATTTCATCGAGTAAGAATACCGGATTTTTACTGCCTGCTGTACGCATGCCTTGAATAATCCTGCCAGGCAGCGCTCCGACATAGGTGCGCCGATGTCCGCGAATTTCCGCTTCATCCCGAACGCCCCCCAGGGAAATGCGCACAAATTTACGTCCCAATGAGCGCGCAACGGAACGAGCCAAGGATGTTTTACCCACGCCAGGCGGTCCCACCAGGCAAAGGATCGGTCCTTTCATGCTTTCCGTCAATTGACGCACCGAAAGATATTCCAAAATGCGCTCTTTAACCTTTTCCAGACCGTAATGATCCTCATTCAAGATGGTTTCCGCCGCTGTAATGTCCAGTAGGTCTTCTGTCTCTTCCTTCCACGGAATCACCAGCACCCAGTCCAGATAGTTACGCAAAACCGCCGTTTCCGCCGTCATCGACGGCATTTTCTCCAACCGGTCGATTTCTTTGGCGATTTTATCCGCAGTTTCCTTGGGCAGCTCCAATGCCGCCAATCGCCGCCGATATTCCTCTACCTCGGCGATACGCTCATCCTTGTCGCCAAGCTCTTTTTGAATGGCCTTCATCTGTTCGCGCAGATAGTATTCTTTCTGCGTCTTTTCCATTTGTTTGCGTACTTGGCCGCTGATCTTCTTCTCTAATTCAAGAATTTCCAATTCCCGTGCCAAAATATCGCAAAGCTTTTCCAGCCGTTCTTCGACGTCCAGGGCTTCCAAGAGCATTTGCTTATCTTCTAATTTCAACGCCAGATGACTCGCAATCAAGTCCGCTAACCGCCCGCTTTCGTTAATGGACAAAACAGAGACAAGAGTTTCCGGCGGAATTTTCTTGCTCAATTTAGCCCATTTTTCAAAAGCCTCTACCATGGTCCGCTTATACGCTTCCACAGCCGACGTCGCTTGTATATCCTCTACGGCTTCACTAACTTCCACTTGAAAAAAGTCTTCCGTGTCCACATACGATTCAATGCGAGCGCGCCGCAAACCCTCCACAAGTACGCGAATCGTGCCGCCAGGAAGCTTCAATAATTGCTTAATCTCCGCCACCGTGCCGCAACGATAGATTTCCTCGGGCGACGGCGTGTCAATTTGCGCATCCACCTGGGTCGCCAAAACAATCTGGCGATCCGCAAGCATCGCCGCCTCCAACGCCTTAATCGACTTTTCACGCCCCACATCCAAATGAATAATCATGTATGGAAAAACCAAAATGCCCCGCAACGGCAGCAAGGGCAAGATACGTTTTGCGGTAAAAATTTCTTCGTTTTTCATTTGCTACGTCCTCCTTTACGAGGATTCATTTTCCAAATCACATTATCAAGAAAGCCGGCAGGGTGTTCCCTACCGGCTTTAGCTCATGCCGACTCTTCTTTTTTGCTGCGCCCCTTTTTTTCTTTTTCCTTGCTCAACAAGGGGTCAGCTTGATGGAGAACCGCTTCTTGCGTCACCGTGCATTTGCTAATCTCATTGTTTGAAGGAACCTCATACATGACATTACGCATAATGCTTTCGATGATAGCGCGCAAACCGCGAGCTCCGGTATTGCGCTTCAGGGCTTCTTTGGCAATGGCCTGCAGCGCATCAGGTTGGAATTCCAGCTGCACCTCGTCCATCTCCAAAAACTTCTGATACTGCTTCACCAGCGCATTTTTGGGCTCTACCAAAATGCGCATCAGCGCTTCTTCATCTAGTGCGTCCAGCGTGACAATCACCGGCAGGCGGCCAATAAATTCCGGAATCAAGCCAAATTTCAGCAAATCTTCCGGTAAAATTTTCCGCAGCAATTCACCGATGTTTTCCTCATGCTTGCTCTTAATCTCTGCGCCGAAGCCCATAGATTTTTGGCCTACGCGGCCACTGATAAGCTTATCGACGCCGCTGAAAGCTCCGCCGCAGATAAACAAAATATTCGTCGTATCAATTTGGATAAACTCCTGATGCGGATGCTTGCGCCCCCCCTGCGGCGGCACGCTGGCAACCGTTCCCTCCAGGATTTTCAAGAGCGCTTGTTGCACGCCCTCACCAGATACGTCACGAGTAATGGACGGATTTTCGGATTTGCGAGCTATTTTATCGATTTCATCAATATAAATAATCCCTTTTTCCGCCCGTTCCACATCATAATCCGACGCCTGAATCAACTTGAGCAGGATGTTTTCCACATCTTCGCCAACATAGCCTGCTTCGGTCAACGAAGTAGCGTCCGCAACCGCAAAGGGTACGTTCAGAATCTTCGCCAGAGTCTGCGCCAATAGCGTCTTGCCGCTGCCGGTTGGTCCCACCATGACGATGTTGGACTTTTGCAATTCAACCTCGTCCTTGCGCGCTCCATAGTTGATGCGTTTGTAGTGGTTGTATACAGCTACGGCTAAGGTCTTTTTAGCATCCTCTTGCCCAATGACGTATTGATCCAAAATATCTTTGATCTGCTTGGGTTTAGGAAGCGACGTAAGCTCTACTTCTACTTCTTCTCCCAACTCTTCTTCGATGATTTCATTGCATAATTCAATGCATTCATCACAAATATAGACGCCAGGACCTGCTACCAGCTTGCGCACCTGCTCTTGCAGCTTGCCGCAAAAAGAACATTTCAGTTGGCTTTTATCGTCTCCGAATTTCAACATAGTTTCACTCTCCTATTCCGGAGTCTTCGGATTTCGTTCATCCCGCCGGATCACGGAATCAATAATGCCATACTCTAACGCCTGTTCGCTGGACATGAAGTAATCCCGTTCCGTATCTTGGCAGACCCGTTCCATTGGCTGGCCGGTATGCGAAGCCAAAATGCCGTTCAGAGTTTCCTTCATCCGTAAAATCTCTTTGGCCTGAATCTCAATATCTGTCGCCTGCCCTTGTGCGCCGCCAAGAGGCTGATGAATCATAACTCGTGCATACGGCAAAGCGTATCGCTTACCTTTAGCGCCTGCTGTTAAGAGCAACGCTCCCATGGAAGCGGCCGAACCGATACAAATAGTCGATACATCCGGCTTGATATACTGCATGGTATCATAAATAGCCATGCCAGCTGTTACCACGCCGCCGGGGCTGTTGATATAAAGATGGATGTCTTTATCCGGATCTTCCGATTCCAAAAACAAAAGCTGGGCAATGACCAGATTGGCCACATGATCGTCAATGGGACCGCCCAAAAAAACAATACGATCTTTTAAAAGTCTGGAATAAATGTCATAGGAACGTTCTCCACGGCTGGATTGTTCCACAACGATCGGCACATAGCTCATGTTTTCACACCTCTCTGTATGGTAGTGAAACTGTTGCCGAAAATCGACAACAGTTTCTATTAAAATCAGACAGCATTACGCAGTTCTTTATGCTTTTTCTACGGTATCCAAAATCAACTGAGTTGCTTTTTTACGCAGAATCGACTGCAAGAATGCGCCGGTATAACCTTGCTTTTGAATGATTTTGGCCACATCTTTGACTTTGCTGCCATAAGTGGAAGCCATAGTAACCATTTCCGCTTCCAAGTCTTCCGGAGCTGCTTCAATGTTCTCCGCCTTCACGATGGCCTCTAAGACCATATCGCCTTTTACCGCTTCGGTAGCCGGTTCACGATACTGCTCTTTCAAAGCAGCCATGTCCATTTTGGAGAAAGCCAAGTACTGCTCCAAACGCATGCCGCGGCTTTGCAGGTTGATGTCCAGATCATTGATCATGTTATCAATGCGCTGCTCCACCATTACTTCCGGCAAGTCCACTGTTGCATTCGAAACAGCCAGCTTAATCGCCGTAGTCCGGAACTCGGTTTCCACACGAGTAGCAGCTGTTTGCTCCAACTTATTGCGCACGTCGGCCCGCAGCTCATCCAGTGTAGCAAATACACTGGCATCTTTAGCGAACTCGTCATCAAGCGCCGGCAGTTCTTTGCGCTTAATGTCTTGAACAGTAACTTCAAACACCGCTTCTTTGCCCGCCAGAGCTTCTGCATGATACTCTTCTGGGAAAGTTACATTGACTTTACGCTCTTCGCCAGCTTTAGCGCCGACCAATTGCTCCTCAAAGCCAGGGATAAAGGAACCGGAGCCGATTTCCAGCGGATATGCTTTACCTTCGCCGCCTTCAAAAGCTTCTCCTGCAACAAATCCTTTAAAATCAATAATGGCAAAATCGCCGTTGGACAGTTCTGCCCCTTCGGCAACAACCATCTTGGCTTGACGCTCCCGCATGGACTGTAGCTGTTTTTCAACGTCTTCGTCGGATACTTCCGCCGAAGGAGCCTCTACCTTCAGGTTTTTGTATTCGCCCAAAGTCACTTCCGGTTTTACCGTAACCGTTGCTTTAAACACCATCGGCTGATCTTCCACCAATGTGACAACTTCCACTTCCGGACGAGTTACAGGATCTAATTCCTGTTCATCCAGCGCCTGACCGTAGGCCTTGCCAGCCATTAATTCAAACGCTTCGTTTAAAATGGCTTCTTTGCCAATGCGCTGCTCTAAAATTTTACGCGGCACTTTGCCTTTACGAAAGCCAGGAATGCTTACTTGGTTCGCCAACTGGCGGCAGGCTTGGTCGATGGCTTTAGCCACCTCTGCCTGAGGTACTTCAATTTCCAGAGTCATTTTATGATTGTCGAGCTTTTCTGCAGTTACTTTCATGAATGCCGAATCCTCCCTGATGATAGACTTCATGGCGCAGCCAAAAACGGGCATGCGCATGTCATGCATAATATGTTATCACACACCCAGGGGAAAAACAAGAAACAGACGCAAAAAAACCAGCAGTTCCCTGCTGGTTTAATTTTCTGGAGCGGAAGACGAGATTCGAACTCGCGACCCTCGCCTTGGCAAGGCGATGCTCTACCACTGAGCCACTTCCGCATTTATGCTGCCGCTGCCTTCAGCGACGTATATGATTATATACCATTCTCGTAAGCAGTGTCAACCTTTCAAGAGCATTTTGTTTTCCTTCCTTAATAACAATAAAAAACATCTTTTTTGAAAAATTAGTCCCTAACGAATTCTTCAAAAATTGACCAAATCACCTTAACCTAAAACACGCCGCGCCGCAAAACAGCTGGTTCAATGCCTTATTATACCCATAAAATAATGTTTTACTAAATGACCCTTGACAGTTCCTCCCTTCCTAGTCTATAATAAGTCACGTCGCAGAGACATGGTGGCTATGGTGAAGTGGTTAACACGGCGGATTGTGGCTCCGTTATTCGAGGGTTCGAACCCCTCTAGTCACCCCATTAATTTCATACTGTTGGGGCGTAGCCAAGTCGGTAAGGCACCGGACTTTGACTCCGGTATGCGTTGGTTCGAGTCCAGCCGCCCCAGCCATTATGACCCACTAGCTCAGTCGGTAGAGCACCTGACTTTTAATCAGGGTGTCGTTGGTTCGAGTCCAACGTGGGTCACCATTTTTTTATTTTCTCGCGGGCGTGGCGGAATGGCAGACGCGGCAGACTTAGGATCTGTTGCCGTAAGGTGTGGAGGTTCAAGTCCTCTCGCCCGCACCATTTTTATAACGCAATTCAAAAGGACAGCAAGCATTTATGCACTTGCTGCCCTTTTTTTGTTTCTTATACTACCAAATCAATCTGCTTGACCATGCCGGCCTGGCCATTTTCTTTAAGAAATACGCTGCTCGTCCGCATCTGCCCCTGGGTATTGCCTGCAGCATCCTTCATGGAAAATTCGGTCGATACATTTCCTAAATAAATAGCGCCCACTCCAGCTTGGCCCAGCGCCAACAGTTGGTCCTGCCCATTGGTGTCTTTAGTCCAGATCCGCAGCTTATTATAAATCGGATCATTCTCATCAATCCATTGATTACCGTCACTATCATATGCAGCCAATTCGGAAAAACCTTGACCTGTCGAAGGTCCGAACAATTCGCTGCCGTCCGTCGCCTTGCCATCGTTATTCTTATCCAACATCAAAAAGCCACTGCCCGACGCTAAAAAAGGAATTTCTTCTGTCGATCCATCATTATCTAAGTCAAAATTAACTTTTTGCCCGGAAAATTTAGCAAAGGGTTCGCCAAATTCAATCACCAATGGATCAATGGCCGCATCCCCCGCCTTAAGACTAACATGCTCGCTCTGGTAGAGTTCCCGGCTCATGCTCATTTGCATGTCAAAGCGGATTTCCCGACCATCTCCCGTTTTGACAAGGCCCTGTGCCTGAAAAGATACTTGTTCCGCTTCGTAGTGTTCCCGACTATAGTCGTAACGAACACCCCAGCCAACGCGTTGAGGCCCTGCCTGCACAGCGCTACTGCTGCCGCCCCCGCCTCCCGCAACATTCAGTTGCAGACTCACCTGCGTTGTCATCGCCCGACGCGTCTCTTTATCAAGCTGCGGCATGACAAATTTAAACTTCTTCCCTGTTAACGCCTCCATAAAGCGTTGCAGCATTTCCAGTTTACGCTTGTTCTCATCGCTCATTTCAAAGGGATCTGTCACTTCTTTCGCAGCCTCGGTTCCCGTCGCTTTTTGCTGTAGTTCCTTGGCCAGCACTGACACATCCACTTTGACTGCGTCCGTTCCTGCCTTAACTCCTTGTTTGCCGTCCACCCACGCTTCCAAAGTCTCTTGCTCTTGGGTTTTACTCACCGCTGTGTGCTGACTGCTCAGCTTCACTGTCGATTCGGTAATTTTCATAGCATCATCCTCCTTGATGAATCCGCGACAGAATCATTCCGTCTTCCCATCCCTACAATAAGAATATCGTATTTCCCATATTTTTCTTTATCGATTACGTAATCTAGAAATAAAAAAAGCTTTGCGAATATATCGCAAAGCTTTTATAACCTTAATGGTGACCCCGGCAGGATTCGAACCTGCGGCCTTTTGATTCGTAGTCAAACGCTCTATCCAGCTGAGCTACGGAGTCATCTGCGTAAGTAAGTATATCCCACTAAAGCCGTCCTGTCAAGTTTCTAACAGCGTCGAAGTTTCTCCAACGCCCGCACGCCCCAAATAGAAAAGCCCACGCCATAAGCCAACAATACCGCAAGCGAAAGTATGGGAACCTCTCCGCCGCCGGCCAGTTGCCGAAGTGACTGGCTAGCGTGGGTTAACGGCAAAAGCTCCACCACCCAGGCTGCCGCCTGAGGCAAGCGGTCCGGTGAAAAAAACGTACCACATAAAAAAGACATCGGCAACAATATGTAAGTACTGAAATTGGCCATATCCTCATGAGAATCAATGGTCAACGCCGCCACAACGCCCAAGGCCGCAAACAAAAAACAATTGCAAAACAAAAGCAGTACAAACCAGCCGTCAATTTTCAGTACAGAACCAAACAGCCAAGCCAACAATAAAATCACCAACGATGACAACATCCCCCTGACCACACCGCCTAGTATCTTACCTACGACAAAAGACAAGGAAGAAATAGGCGCTATCAGGTATTCCTCTAACGTCTTATGGTACAAGCGGCTCATATTGAGCGGCGAGCCTACGGAGCTAAAGCTGATATTCATGGAATTTAATGCCAAAATTCCGGGCACAATATAATCCAAATAACTGCCGCCGCTCCAAGACATGGAACGGCCCAATCCCCAGCCAAAAGCGACTAGGTACAAAATCGGCGTTACCATTCGCGACAAAATAAATTTAGCGAGACGACGGTGTAGCACAAGCCAGTCTCGCCAAAATACGGTCCAAATATCTTCGATCATACGTTCACCCTACGTCCTGTCATTTCCACAAATACATCCTCCAAGTTGGACTGCCGCAATACCGCATCTCCCGCAAGCTGGGCCGCAAAAGCCCCTGCCTCGCTGCGTTCACAAAAAAAGCGACTTTCCAGCCCCTCTTCTCCCGGCCATTCAACAACAAAGCGGCCCACGCGCTGGCACAACGCTGCAGGTGTGTCCAGCGCAATAAGCTGCCCCTTATCCAAAATTCCCACGCGCTGGCACAAATGTTCCGCCTCTTCAATATAATGGGTTGTCAGCAACACCGTAACGCCGTCTTTGTTCAGCCGTCGAATCAAGTCCCACAACCGGCGTCGCACTTGCGGATCCAACCCCACGGTAGGTTCATCCAAAAACAGTATTTTAGGTTCATGAAGCAATGCCCGAGCAATCATCACGCGTCGCTTCATCCCCCCCGAAAGGCTCTGAATTCGTTCCTTGCGGCGATCCTGCAGCTCCACATACTCCAGCAACATATCCATACGCTGCCGTATAAGAGAGCGCTCCATGTGATGCAAGCGCCCATGTAATTCCAGATTTTCTTCCACTGTCAAGTCCACATCCAGATTAAAATGCTGTGGCACTACGCCGATCAGCTTCTTTATCTGTGCATCTTCCCTGCCCAAACGAAAACCATGAACCAACACTTCACCGGAACTGGCTTTGGCTAAGGTGGTCAGAATGCGAATTGTTGTCGTTTTTCCGGCTCCATTAGGCCCCAAAAGACCAAAGATTTCCCCTGCGGGGATATGCAGCTCTAGTCCATTCACTGCCGTTCGCGCGTCGAACCGCTTTACTAGTTTCTGAATTTCAATCATGCCTATTTTTGCACCCGTTCTAGAACAATTCGATGGTCCACCAGATGCAACTCTTTAATCTGCGCGGCCAAGGTTTTTCGTTGTCCAAAAATATTCTCTAAAAAAATTTCATCGGCTTTAGGAACAATCGTATCTACACGTTCCAGCAACAGCTCTTCTTTCCCATTCTCCAGTAAATATACATTGGCCTCACACATTTGAAACGGCCTCCTTTTTCTTTCGCAGCTCGCCCAACAATGCATCCACCAGATGCGGCAGAGGTTCATTCGAAGAACCCAAAACCTCCACATTTTCCCTATGTAGCGGTAATACAATTTTGGGAATTCTCGCACTGGCAATGGCTTCCGCCATCCGCGGCGTCAATTCCCCTAGCATGGCGTTCGCCAATAAAATACTCAATGGACCGACAATAAGATCCACGCGCTCCACATTCCGTACGATCGCATTCTCACCGGTAGCGCCTTCATTCGCCCCTGCCTTCAACATAGCCGCCGTCGCTAACGCATTAGTACCTAGCGCCAGTACGTCCATTTCTTCTTGAAACTCACGCCGAATGCGATCAACAATGATCTTACCTATACCGCCGCCTTGCCCATCAATGACAGCAATTCGCATACGCCCTCCTGTTCAGCCCACCGCCCGCTTTCTTCATCTTTAGCAACAGGGTAACTTTTTTACTTTTCGCCAGCGCATACAAAATTCCTTTTCCTATTTTTTGGAACTCTTTCTATTCTTGCGCGACGGCCGTAAAAGTCTCTGCAAAATGCGCGAAAAAGCATCGCCCGCTTTTCCCTGCAAGCGACCCTCTTCATAATTTTCTTGCTGCTGCGGCAATTCACTACCAAGACGACTGGATACATCGACTCTTTTAATCATCTTCCACCCTCCCAGCATTCATCTGCTGACAGTCTACACTATACAGCGAAGCTTAAAACATCAATTTACTTTACTATCGTTATTCCCGTCAGTCGTCTTAATCATCTACTTTTTCCCGCCACGCCATTTCTTCCAACTCTGCCACAAACCCAGCAAACGCCCCTGCTTTAGCTGCACTGCATCAGCCGGACACAACTCCTGGCAGCAATAGCACCGAATGCAGCGCGCTCGGTCAATCTCTATCTTGCCATGCAGAGATATAGCCTGCGGCGGACAGTGCCTCACACACCGCCCACAGCGAATGCATTTTTCAGCATCCACCACCGGCCATGCTGTTAATTCCCGCCGCGCCGCAGCCAAAAGCCACCGGGGCACAACATCCTCCAATTTTTCATAAGTATGGGGCGGTGCAAAATTCAAGGTGAGGCCTCGCCCGTCTCCCAGCAACTCTAATTCTTCTAAATTCACCAAGCCACGCCGCACAGCCTCTAACTCCACCGGCAGCCTGCCTCCGGCAAAGCCCATAATTTCTCCCATGGCTGCATCCACTGCAAATGGATTGGCGCCAGCCAAGACTACCTTCGCTTCATACATAGAACCATTCCTCGGCCCTTGCCCTTCCATCGCTTGTACGCCATCTACAAACGATAAAACAGGCCGCACGCATCCCGCCAAGTCCACTAACCACGCTGCAAAATCCGCATGCTTTTGCATGCGTAGATGGTATTGCGCCTTTTCAGCACCCACAATCGTTCCAAACAGATTCTTTACAGCCCCCGTAATTCCAGTCAAGGAGTGCGTCTTCATTTTTGCTACGGAGATAACAACGTCAGCTTCCACACAGGCCTTAGCCAGCGAAAAGCCTTGCGCCATTTTTCCCGCAGCATATGGAACATGACAGGTTTCAGCAAACGAAACCAACTTAGCTCCCTCTTCCCGGCACACAGCCATTATGCCGGTCTTTTCTGCCACCTTCTGCGTACTTTCAAAGGCCGGTGAATCTCCCACCCAGGGCGTGCCACCTACTTCTTTAACTAGACGTAGCACTGCCCGCACCACTTCCGGATGGGTAGTCACACAGGAATTTTTTTCCACTGACTCTAACATATTCGGCTTAATCAACACCGTCTGGCCCGGCTTCACAAACGCCGCCATGCCCCCTACTAAATCGACAGCGTTCCTTATGCCGCGTTCAACTTCCGCCGTATCATAATTAGATGTTTTCACAACCGCAACTTTCTCCATAAACTAAACCTCTCTATGTATTTTGTATAGGCTTATTATATCCCTCTCGCCGTCACATTCATACGCCGCAGAGCAAGAAAAAACCGCTGATGCGGTATTGACTAGGAACAAAACACAGAGAAAAGTCAGAGGGACGCAGAGATTGAACATGAGTAGATGGAGTAAAGGGAGGGCACGATTGAGGGCTGCGACGGCGGCGGCCATTGTATTTGAGACTTTTCTTGGAGTAAGCCGGTCCACAGGATGAAAAAACTGGCTAAGGAGGATAACAGTTTCGCCTGTTTGAGCGCAACGAGTTAAGAAACTGCCGACTTAGCCAGCTTTTTCGAGGCACACGCAAATCTTGTCTCAACTACAAGAACGTCGCCGGGCTTTCCAACCATAAAAATGAAGAGGCTGCGTCGAAATCATCATTTCAACGTAGCCTCTTCGTTTTCCTTACAACTACTTTGCTTTATATCGCAAAGCAGCCACAGACAACAACATCAGTTTTCTTTTACTTTACGATGACAGAAACTCCGTCCGGCACCACGGTAATGCTGGCATCTTTACCAACAATTTCTTCAGCCATTTTCATGGCTTCCGGCAGCGTATTGGCAACTTTCATCTTCATGTCTTTGATCATGCTATGCTCGCACTGATCCGTTACCATGATAACCGTGTGATCAATCAAGATGCGTGCAAGAATTTGGGCTTCCCATTGATCTGGCAGCGTATGCTGAGGTTCAATGGCCATAATTTCATCCATAACCGCTTGTGCACTATTAGCTTTTTTAAACCACTCATAGAAGTCTTCGCCGCCGTGCCCATCATTACAGGCTGCACAGATGATAATAACGCCGCCTTTGCGGCAGGTGGCTTCTGCGGCACTCATGCCTTTTACCGCTTGATAGATGTTTTGGTCCAGAGGATATCCTCCATTGGAAGTAATGGCAATATCCGCAGGTTTTGCCGCTACATTGGCCAATTCACCGGCAAATTTTGTGCCTTCAGCATGTGCTTTTTCAAGATTGCCAGCAAACGCTTTGATAATTTTTTTATCCGCATCGATAACGACGTTCAAAATGAACTGCAACTTAGCAGTTTTAGCGGCATACAACATATCAATATGAATCGGATTGCCTTCCAAATTGCCGGTTCTAGCCTTGTCACTGGCAATAAAGCGAGAATTATGATTAGCCAATACGGTTACCTTGCTTACTACACCTGGCAAGACGCTTTTGCGGCCGCCCGAAAAGCCTGCAAAGAAGTGTGGCTCAATAAACCCTTCCGAAATCAACAAGTCTGCTTCTACAGCCAATTTATTGATGACGATATCGCCGCCCGAAGGAAGTTTGCCAATGTTCACCATAGTTTCTGGGGCAAACGCATTATGCACTACTATTTTTTCTTCAGCAACGACCTTCTCCCCAAATTTGCCGATCAACTCTTCTTTGGTTGTAGGACGATGGAAGCCAGTAGCAATCAAGAATGTGATATCTGCATTAGGATTGCCACTGCGGATCTCTTCAAGCATAATAGGCGCCATAATTTTACTAGGAACCGGACGAGTATGGTCACTGGCAATGATCACAATTTTGTTTTTTCCTTTAACAAGATCGCGCAGACGCGGAGAACCAATCGGGTTTTCCAATGCTTTCTTCACCAGTTCTTGTTCGCCAGCCTCCGGCTTATAATGATGCGCTTTAGACTCAAGCACACCAACTAGTCTTGCATCATCAATTTGGGCCTCGATAAAACCTTTGCTATAAGGAATTTTTACTACAGCCATGTTTTCTCCTCCCATACTTTAAAAAATTGCATTTTCTAGTTACCTTATTTTTTATTATAGCACTATTGCTTATAAATTGCTGATTTTTCAGCGATAATGCCTACGCTAATTTTTCAAGTCCCTTTAGAAACCCTCTTTCTATATTATGCTTTTTCTTTCATGCATGTAAGAAATTGCTCCACATAAGGCGACCAAGCATTTCGATTGCCTACAAACGACTTATGTCCATCAGTTCCATACGACGGCAATTGTATAAAAAGAGCTTGACCTCCGTTTTCCGTATATGCTTTATACATCGCTCGCGCCAATGTTGGCCGAAAATAATGATCGTTAGCAGAATACAGCCACAAGGTAGGTATTGTAGATGTTTTTCCATATTGCGCCATAGAATCAATTAAATTGCTTTCATCTCTGACTAAATCGGGAGCATAGGAACCTCTGCCGCCAGCAAAATTGATAATTCCACGTATTCCTTCAATGTTCAGCGAACCAGTTGCAATCACCGAATGCCCTCCCGTAGATTGTCCCACTAAAACGATTTGATTTTTTTCGATATCTTGCCGTGATTTAGCATAATCAATTGCAGCTTTTAAATCTTTAGCTGCTTCGAGCCCGGCTCTCCAATAATCTTTTTCTCCATTACTTAACGTCAAGTTCTCTGCATAAGAAGCAGTTGAAGCGCCAAACCCTCTTCGAACTACAAATAAAACCGCATAGCCTTTATCAACAAAATACTCTGTCTGCGCTTTATAGTAATTTATCACATCCGTATTCTTTCTTTCTTCAGCGCTCCGCGGAGTTCCATGGGTGAGAACAATAAGCGGAAAAGGCCCCTCTCCTGCAGGCTTTACAAGTCGTGCATCATCATAAATTGTCACATTTTTTATGCTGAGTGGAATACTTAAAAACTCGGTGGTATAACTTGCCGCTTCTGTTGGTAGTATCCATGCAATCAACAACAGACTCGCCAAAATCAGCACACGCCAACTATACCAAAATCTATTTTTCGTTATTTCCCACATGTTCCTACTCCGCCCCCTTGTAAAATCAAATTCACTTGTACTGTTCCCACACCTTTTCTAAACAGAAAATACATTCAATAAAATTTGGCTATCTCCTTCACAAATACGCGAAATCTACATAACCTTGGCAGGATAAACGTTTCTTCATATGGAAATAAAACTAAAATCCCCTCGGAGGTGTATAATGAAAAAAATCTCTTTCTTAGTTTTCTGTTTCTTGCTTTTATGGGGTTGCAGCATCTCTTTCGCCAGTATTGCCCGAGAAAGCGACGGTGACAATGTCGCCTTTTCTAGCTGGCAAAAATTTAACGACGCCAATGGCACAAGCTACTGCTCCTTGGTAAAGTACATAGATCTGGGATCAACTTCCACTTTTTGGCTCCGCCTAGACAGCAATCGGGGTAGTTTTCAAGATCGCGCTTACTTGCAGATAGACAATAACATTCTGCAAATTAAGCGGCTTGACTCCAGCACCATGTACGAACGTACAGGCACGCCCGAACCAGGCATTTTAAATCCTTGGACTAAGACCCTTTACAGCTTGTCGCCTACAGAGCTTGATGCGTTTCGCAAATGTTCTTCTATCCGCCTAACCTTAACCTTAAAAGACGGTAAAACAATGTCATACAAGCTCTCCCCCACGACCGTTGCGGAATGGAAAAAAGTATTGGATCTTTCTAGTTCCAGCTTGACAGCTCCGTCTATACAAACACACACTACTGAAAATTAAACGCTAAGTATCAAAAGAAAACTCCTGCACTTTCTGGCAGGAGTTTTCTTTTGATACTAAACACTATTAACGAAAAAGTCCTGGATAACCCCTTCTCTTTTCCATCAATTTATTCCTGATTATCGAGACGGCTCAGGTTTTCCGCACAGACAAGAACCGTCGCTACGACAATAGAGTCGTTACTTACCTGTTCCAACTATCTATCGTCTTCATTGGTACCGTCAAGATCGTTTCGCAAATTCGTTTTAGCAGCTCTAGGGAAAACGAGTTACTCTTCAGAGTAAGATGGCTCAAAATGCTTCATGCTCATATATTTTTTACTGCCCCATTGGGTTCCGGCAACATGGCGAAGGCGAGCGCAAACAAGCATCAATGCCGAATTGCCGTCAGGAAAGGTTCCGACGACTCTTGTTCGCCTTCGAATTTCTCGGTTTAGGCGCTCAATTACATTGTTGGTGCGGATTTTTATCCAATGTTCTGATGGGAAGCCCATATAAGTCAGCGTTTCTTCTATGCTGGCTTCCACTTTAGCAGCCGCTTCTTTAAGCTTCATTTCGCGGAGCGTTTGCGCTACTTGCTTTGCTTTTTCCCGAGCAGCTTCTTTGTTTTCCTGGGCATGTATGGCTTTAAGCATTTTTGCTACTAGCTTGCCTTTGGAGCGGGGCACTACGGAGAATACGTTTCGATAAAAATGAACCGTACAACGTTGGTATTTGGCGTCAGGGAACACTTCGTTTGCCGCCCCAAGCATGCCTAAGCATTTATCTCCTATGATAAGTTTAACTCCATCTAGTCCCCGACCTTTGAGCCATTTGAAGAATTCCAGCCAACTAGCTGTGTCTTCTTTCATACCTTCAGAAGCTCCCAAAACCTCGCGGTAGCCATCTTCGTTTACGGCGATAGCAACAAGAATACTGACGTTTTCATATTCTCCGCCCCAGTTGCGGCGCAAATAAATGCCGTCTACATACACATAAGGATAGCGTCCGCCATGCAACGGGCGATTTCGCCACTCCTCAATGTGCACGTAAGCTTTCTTGTTCAATTCGCTAATGGTAGACGGCGAGACTTTGCTGCCCCATAAGGCTTCGGTAATATCTTCAATCCGGCGGACGGAAACGCCAGCTAGATACATTTCGATTAACGCCTCTTCTACTGAACTCTCGCGGCGGCGGTATCGCTCAATAATGGCAGTTTCAAAGGGGACGCCCTTCAATTTTGGTACTTTTAATGTTACATCGCCAGAGGTCGTTGTTAGATTTCGGCTGTAATGCCCAGAGCGGTACCCTTGACGGACTTGAGTCCGTTCATATTTTGCCGCTTGGGTTAGCTCTTTTGCTTCTTGATCCAAGAGATTGTTCAGCGTTTCTTCCACGCTGTTACGAACCAATTCCTTTAGTTCTCCCTTGATGGCATCCTCGTTCAACTGTATAATTTTATTGGACATGTTCGCAGCTCCTTTCGATGAATGGGTGTGGTAACTTTATTCTTCCATCGAGCTGCTTTCATGTCCTTTTTCTTTTTCCAATTTGCGAAACTTATTCTACCTTAGGGGGTGCGGACGATATCTTGGACACCCTAAGCAACCAATCCAAGACTTCGTCGGTACTCCAATGGACTTCTATTTCCCAGTGATGTTTTAATCCTTGTTTCATTGTACCAGATTAAGTAGTTGTTAAGGGCTTCGATAAACTGATGAATGCTTACACCGGACCAGTTACGATTATAGAACATTTCATTTTTCAAACGTCCGAACAGACCTTCACAAGCAGAGTTGTCTGGAGAGCACCCCTTCTTTGACATGGAGCGTTGAAGACCAGCATTTTTCATTCTAGAAATCCAACCTGGCCAACGATAATGACATCCACGGTCAGTATGCACTAATGGTTGTTCGTTCTTACATAAAATGCTGACGGCATCGTCCAGCATGCCGTTGACGAGATTGGCGTCCGGCACTGTGCTAATCTTCCATGCAGCAAGCATCCCATCAAAGCAATCTACAATAGGTGAAAGATATACTTTTCCGGAGGGGATCGCGAATTCTGTTATATCAGTCAGCCATTTTTCATTAGGTGCATCAGCATGAAAATTGCGTTTGATTACATTGGGAACGGCAGGGCTGATTTCACCTTTATAGGAGTTGTATTTTTTAGTCTTTCTTTTGCTTTCGACAATAAGTCCACACTCGGACATGATTCTGCGAACGATTTTTTCAGAAATATGGATACCTTCTCTTGCCAGCCACCCATGAATACGGCGATAACCATATCGCCGAGAGTTCTCCGCAAACAATGCTTTGATATGGAGTCGTAATACTTCATACTTATCTGGGGCAGATGCCTGTTTATGTTGATAGTAATAACTGCTTTTGGATAAATTTAGTTTTCGCAGTAGAAGAGGCAGTGAATATTTATCTCTCAAGGCATCGACAATCACTGCCTTTTCCAGGTTTCTGAGTGTTGTCATATCGATGCCGGGGTCTTTTTTTAGTACTTCTAAAGTTTCCTTAAGAATATCTATTTCCATTTGCATGTCCTGCATCTGGGCTTTTAGCTGCTCAACTTCCTTGGATGAAGTGGGTTTACCCTCAGACAATTTACCGCGTGGATCATCACCGCTATTCATGAGTGCCGCAGCCCCCTTCAGAATATACGCCTTTCGCCAATTGTAGATACTTGCTCTGCTGTAACCGATCTCTTCTGAAACCCATTGTACGTTTTCGCCAAGTTCGAAGCAACGATGAATTGTTGCCAACTTAAGCTCCACTGGTGGATGCCTAGGGTGATCTGGTTTGTTATTCCATTGCCTCCTTGAAGCCTTTGTTCTAGATGGCAAATCTCTTTCTGTTATCCAGTTATATAATGCCTGCCTTGTTGGATACCCCAAGCGTTGGATAACTTTAGTCACGGATTTGCATTGGTCATACAGTGCTATCGCTCGTTTTTTCTGGCCTTCTGAATACATTTTTCTTGCCCCTTTCAGAATGCCACCCGAGTCCAACTTTTTGTCCGCACCCCCTTATCTCTTCATTTCTGCTCTCTCTTTACAGCTTCCAGTGCTTTTTTCACGTTTATAACTACCTCCGCCCAATCCCCAATCCTTTGCTGGCGAAATAAACGCATGCTCAGATACCACGGACTGTCTTCCCGTTCTAACAGCCAGCGCCAATCTGGGTTAAACGGCAGCATCAACCATGTTTTCTTGCCCATAGCCCCTGCTAAATGCGCCACCGCCGAGTCAATCGTCAGCACAAGCTCCAAATTGGCAATAACTGCCGCCGTAGTCGCAAAATCTTTTAGCTGTAGTGAAACATCTGTTATCTCTGCCGGTACCGGCAGTTTTTTTATATCATTCGCCCTTTCGCCCACTTGCAAGCTCACCCAACAAAACTCTTCTTGTTGGAATAATGATTGCAACGCAGTGAGCGGCATGGAGCGGTTCTTATCATTGCTATGGGCGGCATTCCCAGCCCACACCGCACCGATACGAAGTTTCCCTTTAGAATCTATGCGCCGAAGCTTCTCCGCCCAAGCAGCCGCCTCTTCCGCTTCCGGCTGCACATACGAATTCTCCTGTGGCATAGACTCCAGTTTCGTATGAAACCAGTGCGGCAAACTCAGGAAAGGACAAGCCAAATCATATTCCGCTAAAGAAAGTATCTCGCTACTGTCCCACACCCGACATTCCGGCAACGACTGTCTCACAAGGCGTTCTAACGGTTTTTGCACCAACAAGCCTGTCTCGGTCGCCATTGCCGCTACCTTACGCGCGTATCGCAGAAATTGCAGAGTATCACCATACCCTTGATCAGCATACAATAAGATTTTTTTCCCTTGCAGGCATTCCCCTTGCCAATGAGGCAGCGGCAATTGCCCATGACGCCGCTCCAAAAGCCGCAGATCATCATACTTAGTCCAGCCTAATTCATAGCGTCCCTGCAGCAAATATAGTTCTGCCAGCGAAAAATCAGCTTCGATAAAATCGGCGCTTAGTTGAAGAGCCTGTTGTAAACAAGCTTCCGCCTCTTTAAATTCATGTCTGCTTTTTAACGCCAACCCTAAATTGTACTGCACATTGGCATTATCTGGCTCAAGCTTCACGGCTTTTCGAAAACACTGCAACGCTTCTTCTTGGTCTTGGACTTCTTCCGCTAAAACCAGTCCCAAATTATTGTATGCATCGGCAAATAAGGGCTTCAAAGACAATGCCCGCCGGAAGCATGTTTCGGCTTCTCTAAGTTCACCGGCTCGCCTTAAGATTACGCCCAGATTATTGATTGCCTCCGGGTACTCCGGCTTAAGAACAAGCGCCCAGCGCAGCAGCTCCGCCGCTTTCTCAAGCATACCCGCTTTGCCCAACACCAGGCCTAGCTCCTGGTAAAAAGGAGCCGCTCCCGAGTCCAGTGCAATCGCTTTCCGCAACATGTTTGCTGCTTCAGACAAATTCCCATCTTCATTAAGAAAGCAGCCCAACCGATAATATGCCGCTGGCGACTGAGGACTTTTCTGCACATTTTGTCGCAACTCTTGTTCCCGTTCCGTCCCGCTTGATACAAGTACTGAATTCTGATCCTTCATGGTCAATCGTCTCTCCTTACACTCTTTCGGCCTTATATATATATCTATATTCTAAAACAATTCGAATTTCCTGCCAAAATAATGCTTCTTTCTTTATTAAACACAGAAGGATCTTCCTTCCTAGCACAAATCACCCTCCATAGGCAGCAAGCACTTGCTGTACCAACTGTTCTGGCGTCAGCTTAGGCCTAGATAGTCTCACAGTTCCTTGCTGCAGGACAATCTCAGCGGCAAAGGACGCAAATTGTAGACAGATGCCATAGAAAAGCAATAGGCTCCGGCATTTAAAATGCCCAGATAATCTCCCACCTTCACCTCCGGCAGCAAGCGTTGTTTGGCAAAACAATCGCCGCTTTCGCACGTGTTTCCATATACATCATATTCGCAAAGCGCAGCGGTCGGATTGCTGATATTAATAATAGGATGATGCGCACCATAGAATACCGGGCGAATGCACTGTGGAAAGCCTGCATCGGTCCCGACAATCACTCGTCCGTTAGCTTCTCGCACTGTGTTTACCTGCATGATCAAGCAGCCCGCTTCTGCAACAATATATTTTCCCGGCTCAAAGTACAATTCAAGCTCTTTCCCATATTCATGACAATACGCTGCAAACAAATCGGTAATTTTTTTACCAAAGTCTTCATAATTTACTTCCGGCTCATCCGGATGGTATTTCACTTTAAAGCCACCGCCAAAATCAATAAAGCGCAGCTTAGAAAAGCGCTCACGCGTAGCAATTTTCAATACATTTTTTATTCCTTGATAGACGACTTCCGTATCCGCAATACCGCTTCCTACATGCATATGC
This sequence comes from uncultured Anaeromusa sp., assembly GCF_963676855.1. NCBI lineage: Bacteria > Bacillati > Bacillota > Negativicutes > Selenomonadales > Sporomusaceae > Anaeromusa > uncultured Anaeromusa sp. The sequence goes on along the minus strand of NZ_OY781460.1, from coordinate 1,929,723 downwards.
ACGCCGACAACCTGCAGATTATACTTGTGAGCAATAGTAGCCGCTTGTGAAGCCTCTTCCAGCAAGAGTCCAAACTTCGCTGCTTTTCCTCCTGTTTGAACTTTTTCGTTTTCTCCTGCCACTACGTCCGGATTAAACCGCAGAGACACTTCCGACCCCGGATAGCATTCGGCGTATCGTTCCAACCGAAACAAGGAGTCAACATTTAACAGGACTTTTTGCGCTTTTACCAAGTGCATATCCACATCGGTCATATGATTCGCCGTAAAGATAATAGTTTCAGGCTTAAAGCCCAAAGATAGTGCCAACAATACCTCTGCTGGACTCACCGCATCAATACCCGCATTTGCTTCTCTCAAACGCAACAAAATGTCTTTATTGTAATTCGCCTTCATAGCGTAATGAATTTTCAAAGTAGGCCAAGGAATATATTGGTATAAGCTTTTATACTGCTCTTCGATTAAATCCAAGTCATATAGATAAAAGGGCGTCTCAAATGTATCGCCAAGCGATCGTAGTAATTGATTTTGCACCCTATATTCATTTTTAGACTTCACAATCATTTTCTCAAACCCCGCCATAGTTATACCCCCCCTAAAAAATCAACTCTAACTTCGTTAATCTCTGTTCTAGTTCTTCCATTACCTCAGCTTCTTCTTTTTCCGTCTCTGCTTCAAATGTAACGGAAAAGCGAATATAGGCCCCTGCATCATCCCAGGGAATCGTAGAAATCAGCTTTTCTTTCAATAAGAACTCAGAAAAATCTTCTGCGTCGGCAAAACGCCGCCCTGTTTTTGTTCTTTTCGGAATTGCTGTATATAAATAGAAAGAAGCCTTCGGCTCCACAACACGGAAGCCAATTCGCTGCAGCACGTTCACCAACAAAGAGTGACGCCGTTCGTATCTCTCCGCCGTTTTTCTTGTTATTTCCGGATGTTTCAAGCAATACACACCAGCCTTTTGAATCGCTGCAAATTGTCCGGAGTCATGATTGTCTTTCACTGCTGCAAATCCTTTTATGACCGCTGCCTGCCCGCAAAGAAATGCCAGTCTCCAGCCGGTCATATTAAACGCTTTCGATAGAGAATGAATTTCTACGCCTACTTCTTTCGCCCCTGGAACCGACAAAAAGCTTAGCGGCTTTTCTTCGGCAAAAGTCAGCGCTGCATACGCAGCATCAGCCACAACAATAATTTGATGTTTCCGGGCAAATGCAACCACCGCCTCAAAAAACTCCCGCGTGGCTGACGCGCCAGTTGGATTGTTAGGATAATTTAAATAGAGAAGCTTGGCTTTACGGCATTGCTCTTGCGCCAAAAGGCTCAAATCCGGCAAATATTGATTTTTCTCTGTCAGCGGCAAGAAGACTACTTCTCCTCCTAAGGCTTTTGTAGCACTCCCTATAATAGGATAACCAGGAACCGTCATCAAGGTAATATCTCCAGGATCAATAAAAGCTTGCGGTAATAACGCTAAAATGGACTTAGAACCAATACCGTGAATCACTTCATTATATGCATCCAACCCTTGGACGCCATATACTTGCTCCATGTAATGCACTGCGGCATCTTTAAATTCTTGTACGCCATTATCGCTATACCCACGGTTTTCTTTCTTGCTAGCTTCTGCGAATAAAATATCAATTACTTTTTTTTCAGCCATCCAGTCCGGCTCCCCCACTCCTAGATCTAGTAGCTTTACATCCGGATTTGCTTTACAAGCCCTCTTTTTAGCTCGTTTAATTTTTTCAAACTTATACAACACACTTTCGTCTCCGAAATTTTCACCACCTAAACGCTGCGCAAACAATTTCCGAATATACTCGTTATTCATTCGTGCACTCCCTTTTTTATTTGTATAATACAAGTTTTTCTGAAAAAAAAGACCAAACTTATTCTTTGGCCTTTTCCAATGCATCCACCAGAAACTCTACCGCCTGCATAACTTCTCTGACATGTCCACGTGGCAAATGACAAATGACATCACGATAGTACGCCGCAATTCCGGTTTGCAATCGCTGTGCAACCCGCTCCCCTTGCTCGCTTAAGGACGCTTCGACAACACGTTTATCTTGAAAAGAACGGCTACGGCGAACCAAACCATCACGTACCAAATTACTCATAATACGAGTAACCGTACTGATTTCCAGACGCATGTGCTCGCTAAGTTCATTCATCGATATTCCAGGGCTTCGCAATAATTCCAATAGCATATGGCACTGTGAGCTAGTAAATCCGTGAGTTTTTATCGTTTCACGTTCTAGAATCTGCATAGTCCGTACCGTGCGTTGCAACAACATTCCGATATCTTCTACGCAGCGGTTATACTTATCTTCTTCGATAGTAATATTTCTCACCTCCAATTTATTTGTATCATACAATTAAACTCTTGTCAATCGTTTCCATATGTTTGTAAAAAAAACGTTCTAAATGGTATCTCCATTTAGAACGCCTTCGCACTTCATTTTGTTTACGCCCCGCTCGCAAGCAATCCTTCGAAAAATTCCGGCATAAGGGTCGAGCCAAGCAACAGCAGCGTTAAAATAATCAAAACAATCGTAAAAATCCATGCTACCACATTGTACCACTTGGAATTAGCATAAGATCCCATCAAATAATTGTTGCTGGCAATAAGAACCATAAAAATCAAGATTGGCGGCAACAGCACGCCATTTACAACCTGCGACGCCAACATGATATGATACAATGAAAGATCTGGCCATAAAACCAGCCCCGCCCCGCCAATAATCAATGCCGTGTACAAGCCAAAAAATACAGGTGCTTCCTCATAGGACTTGCTGACGCCATGCTCAAAACCAAACGCTTCGCAAACAGCATAGGCTGTACTCAACGGTAAGATAAAAGCCGCTAGCATAGAAGCCCCGAGAAGACCGAAAGAGAATAAAATACTGGCATACTTTCCAGCCAAAGGTTCCAATGCAATCGCCGCATCGCTAGCCGTCTCAATTTCAATTCCATTCACATACAGCGTTGATGCCGTAGCAATGATGATAAAGAAAGCAATCAACCAAGTAAAAAACGAGCCAACGATAACGTCCCAACGAGTGTATTTATAATCGGCCGCCGTAATGCCCTTGTCTACGACAGAAGCCTGCACATAAAACTGTCCCCATGGTGTAATCGTCGTGCCGATAACACCAATAGCCATCAGTAAAAACTCCGCATCCCAGGAAAACGTAGGCGTTATTGACGCCATCAAAACTTCTTCCCATGGAGGATTCACAATAAAGCCGGAAATGACATAGCTGAAAAACGTAAGACACAGGGCCAAAAATACCTTTTCCGTTTTGGAATAATCCGCCTTCAAGACTAGGAACCAAACCAAAGAGGCCATAATCGGCACTGATATATACCGGCTGACACCGAAAATCTCGAAACTTGTGGCAATCCCCGAAAACTCAGAAGCCGTTGTACCCATATTGGCAATAATCAAGATGGTCATAGCAAACAAAGCCCACCTGGCTCCATACTGCTCGCGAATCAAATCAGACAGCCCTTTACCGGTAACAGCGCCGGTGCGCGCCGACATTTCCTGCGCAATAACCAAGCACACCGTACTGATAAACATGGTAAAGAGCAACGCGAATCCATATTTAGCGCCTGCAGCGGCGTACGTGGCAATACCACCTGCATCATTATCCGCGAAGGCAGTGACAATGCCGGGACCCATAACCGATAAAAAAATAGCTATACGCGTGCGAAATGAATTTACCGCCGTCACTGTCTCACCCCTCCCTCAACGCGCGTTTGCTTAAATAAACCGACATGGCATCCGATACAGAACGTTCCGGCATCAAAATGTCCAGTACGTCATCGACCGTAATAATACCACATAAAACGCCTGTTTCGTCAGTAACCGGCACAGCCAGCAAGCCATACTTATGAATAGCATCCGCTACTTTACGATGGCTGTCATCATGGTGCACCGTAACAATCTTGGTATGCATCAGATCACCCAAAACCATATCCGGCTGCGCAATGATCAATTCCCGCAAAGAAAATACGCCCAGCAGTTTTTCTGCCGTATCAATCACATACAAATAGTATATGGTCTCTACGCCCGGCGCTAGTTCCCGAACGCGCTGTATGGCCTGTTCAGCCGTTAATTCTACAGACAAGCCGATATACTCCGTAGTCATCAAGCCGCCAGCCGTGTCCTCTTCATACTGCATCAGCTCTTTGACTTCTTCCGCTTCATCGGTTTCCATCAACAGCAACAGTTCACTTGATTTTCCTTCCGGCATTTCGCTCAAAATATCAGCCGCTTCATCAGGAGGCATTTCTTCGAGCAAATCCGAAGCCTGGTGCCCATCGAGCTGGGTAATAATTTCTACCTGCGTGTCCAGTTCCATTTCCGCCAAGGCTTCCGCGGCCTGCTCCACATCCAAAGACTTAATGAATACGGCTCGACTATTATAGTCCATCTCCTCCACAAGATCCGCAATATCCGCCGGATGCAGTTTGCTTACCTGCTCCTTGTTGAGGTTCAGCTTCAAACTGGCTGTTCTTGATTCCAAAGGTGTGATTGATTGCCATAAAATGTAATGGTTATTCACTCTACGTACTAAAAATTCCAGTCCCAATCTGCGAATCAAGCCACGCATGCCAATATCGGCGGCCAAAAGAAACAACTGTTGCTGTCCTTCCATCTGCGAGCAGGACAGCAAGATATCATTAACCCGCACCAGCTTTGAACCGTTCAAGTCGATTATCTGCTTATCCAGCAGCCATTTACCTACATACAACTCTTGCTCATTAATATCCGCAATTTCAATTTCCGCCAACGGTTTACACAGTTGGACTTCTTCTGCCGCCCAGTCTTTAACTTGGCTAGCCGGAATCAGCCGATGAATATCCCCGCTATGTCGAATGCCTGTAATATAAGGCATGCCGCCATCCCAGCGCACAACCACATCGTTGACTTTTCCAGCTGCTTTGCCAGCCCCGTCATATATGCGTCGTCCCCGCAGTTGACTGAAATAAATTTCGTTCATTGCTTTTTGCATACTATCCCTCTTCTCTGAATACCGACGCCCATGGCCGGCTTATTTCCAAACACCGCTTACCTCCAGGATCGGTATCCATACAACCACCACCTTCCCTAAAAATTGACTCCAAAAAAATAAATGCCTCCCCAAAGGAAGGCATTACAAATAACCTATGTCTCCCTCTAATCGTTGAGTTTTAGCACTGCATAACGTAGAGAAAAATCTCAGCCACCTTAAGTAAAACCTTGTGTCGATAATACCTGTTCTACCCATTGGCGTCTCTCGACGTTTCCGGGCAGTGGCCTATTTTTATGCAGGAGCCTCACCTAACAGAGATATGAAGTTTTCTTTTCCCTAAAATTCTGTTTCAGTCTACCACAGCGCTTTAAACATGACAATGACTTTTTCGCAAAATCCGAAAAACGTAACACATTCTTCACAAATCCGTTTAGGCCGCATCCGGTAGCCGCAAACTATCTCCTTTTCGTTCCAGCAACCGCTCATCACCAGTAAAGTCAATCGGCTGTTGACGCTTCATTTCACGCAAAACTATGTCCCGCAAGGAGATATACGTATCTCGTCCCTCCAACCCTTCCCGCAGCATCGTGTACCCGTCTCCGCCTGCCGCCATGAAGTCATTGGCAACCACCAGATAGTGTTTACCATCTGCAATTTCATCGCCACTAGCCAGCCGTACTTCTTTAATTCGAGCTCCTTCTGGCATATCCGGATCGCAAACCACTTTTAAGCCGGAAAATTGCAGCATGCCAAAATTTTGATTGAATAAGCCATGCTCTAAAATTTTACGGATTTGCTTCCCGTTCAATTGTACCGTATACAATGTGTTGTCAAAAGGAAGAGCTGCATATACCTGCCCTAGCGAAATTTTTCCTGCCGGTAATCCCAGCCTCACACCGCCTCCGTTTAAAAAAGCCACATCCGCCTGCACGGAAGATCGCATAGCATCCGCCACCCACTGGCCCAAAGGTGAAAAAGCATTACGGCTATGCTCCAAAGGATAGAGAGAATTACCTACTGTCTGCTCCTTTAAGGCTATAATCGGTTCTTCTTGGCGACGCACCAGTTCCTGCATGAGCGGTTCCGGCGGCACCGGGTGCTCCACCAAATCCGTCACGCTGGCGGAAATCATCTGTACGGTTCTCGTTTTTGAATCATAGTTAAGATGTACTTTCCCTAACCCACGACCATAGGCTTCCGCCTGCAACACAGCAACACCTTTAACAAAGCCAGCAACCCGTTCATGAGAATGTGCGCTTACCAGCACATTCACGCCTGTTAGTTTGTCGGCTACATCCGCAGCCTCGCCGGTTATCTTGCCATCCTTATCCATGTAAGAAGACAAATGGGCCACCGCAATAACAATGGCAGCACCATGTTTGCGCGCCTCCTGAGCCCAAGCGTTGATCCTAGCCGCAGGATCTTGAATTTCAAGACCATATACCGCATTAGGATGGCTTTTGTAGAGCGTTTCCGGCGTAACCGCACCAATAACGGCAATTTTAACACCTTGTCGCTCCAAAATAACATAGGGTTTCACAAAATCCAAGGGTAAAGCAGTCTGCTTGTCCACTACATTCCCGCACAAAAATGGAAAATGCGCTTCTTTCGCCCTTTCCTGCAATACTCTCAAACCCCAGTCAAATTCATGATTACCCAAAGCCATGGCATCAACTTGCATAGCATTCATCATTTCGACAACTGGACGCCCATAGAGCAAGTTGGAGTCCACGCTTCCTTGCAGCATATCGCCTGCCGCCAGAAGAAGCGTTCCTTGCGGATTGGCGGCACGTTCTTGTTCAATAGCCGCCATCAGTACCGCCGCGCCAGGACGTCGCTCTTCAGGTGCCAAGGCGCCATGAAAGTCGTTCACTGTCAATACATCCAACTGAATCTGCTGGGCTTGCCCTACGACACTCCCCCAACAAATGAATAGGCATAATAAAAAAATCCGGCCCCATTGCCGCATAAAAATCCCCCTCTCCAACTTCGCTTGTATACTTCGCGTTATACTTCTGATTTCCTGCCAACACGCAGCATTTTATACATCTGCAAACTATAGCAACGCGTTCCGCAAAAGCCTCTGCTCTTCTCCAAATAAAAAATGGCTTGTATTCCACATTTCCATGGATACAAACCACTCTATACACGTCTGAAACCCTTGTTGTCATTGGGTTCTCCTGACAGCCAATTTTTAATGGTGTCCCAGGAGAGATTCGAACTCCCGACCGACGGCTTAGAAGGCCGTTGCTCTATCCAACTGAGCTACTGGGACAGGAGAAACAAAAATGGAGCGGGTGAAGGGAATCGAACCCTCGTAGCTAGCTTGGAAGGCTAGTGCTCTACCATTGAGCTACACCCGCAATTTCTAGATGGTCGGAGCGGCAGGATTCGAACCTGCGACCCCCTGGTCCCAAGCCAGGTGCTCTACCAAGCTGAGCCACGCCCCGTATAATCACATGACATATTATACTCGATTGAAACATCCTTTGTCAACAAAAAATAGCCGGCTGCTTAAAAGCAGCCGGCTATTCAAGTTTTACTTGTTCAACAAGTTCTTAATAGCTTGTTTGTTAACATCCCGATTCAGCTGCGCGATATAATCGGTCAGCTTGATGTCTTTCGGGCAAGCCTGCACGCAGTTTTGGCTATTGCCGCAATTGCTGATGCCGCCTTTCGCCATCAAGGCGTCCAGACGATCTCCCTTGTTGTATTCACCGGTAGGATGCAGGTTGAACAAATGAGCCTGTCCCATCGGAGCCGGTCCAATGAAGTTAGAACCAGAGTTAACATTGGGGCATGCATGCATGCAGCAGCCGCAAGTCATGCAACGAGAAATTTCGTAAGCCGTCGTAGCCGTATTGGGGTTTTGACGGGGCGCCATTTGGTTTACCGGCCAGGAACCGTCAACTTCAACCCAAGCGTGAACGCGCTTCAGGCTTTCAAACATGACGCTGCGGTCGATAATCAAGTCGCGAACCACCGGGAAGGTACGAGCCGCTTCCAAACGAATAGGCTGCTCCAAATGATCGATCAAAGCTGCACAAGCCTGTTGCGCTTTGCCGTTGATGACCATCATGCAAGCGCCACAAACTTTCTCTAGGCAGTTGCATTCCCAAACGACAGGAGTAGTTTTCTTGCCGTCTTTGGTTACAGGGTTTTTCTGAATTTCCATCAAGGAGGAAACTACATTCATCGCCGGGCGGTATGGAAGTTCAAACTCTTCCGTATACGGCGCGCTAGTAGGCGAGTCTTGTCTGGTAATAATAAAATGAACGCTTTTCTTGCTCATGCTTATTTCTTAACCTCCTTAGCAACGTCGTAACGACGAGGACGCGGTTTGATCATGGAATGATCAAAGTCGATATAATCGATTTGCGGTCCTTCCGGGGTGTAGGCAACACGCGTGGTTTTCAGGAAGTTTTCATCATCGCGCTCAGGGAATTCCGGTTTGTAGTGAGCGCCGCGGCTTTCATTACGCAGCAAAGCTGCTTTGGTGATAGCCTGAGCATAAATGATCATGTCCCGCAGTTGACGAGTGAACATGACTTCCTGATTGCAGTAATGGCCTTTGTCGTTTACGCCAATGCTGTCCCAACGCTTCAGTAGATCTTTCAAGAGACCTTCCGCTTTGGCAATGTTTGCATTGATACGAACAATAGCCACGTTTTCCAGCATGATTTCGCCGAGTTCTTGATGCAATTTGTAGGCATTTTCAGGACCGTTCATAGCCAACAGTGTTTCAAAGCGCTGAATTTCCGCATCCTTAGCGGCTTTCAGTTCTTCTGCACTCAAGGACGAGCCTTCCTGTTCGCCTTTCGCCCAACGCATAGCGCTCGGGCCGGAAACAGTTCCGGAGTAAGCGGCCGACAGCAAGGAGTTTGCACCTAAACGGTTGGCGCCATGGTATTGATAGTCGCATTCGCCGGAAGCGAACAGACCAGGGATGTTGGTTCTGTGTTCACGGTCAACCCAGATACCGCCCATGGAATAGTGAACGGCTGGGAAGATACGCATAGGAACTTTACGCGGATCGTCACCGACGAACTCTTCATAAATTTCCAAAATGCCGCCCAATTTGCGATCCAGGTAGTCGCTGTCGATATGAGACAGATCCAAATATACCTGGTTTTCGCCATTGATGCCTAGCTTCATTTCTGTACAAACCTTGAAGATGGCGCGCGCAGCGATGTCGCGCGGCACCAGGTTGCCATAGGCCGGATACATTTCTTCGAGGAAATACCAAGGCTTGCCATCTTTATAGGTCCAGACGCGGCCGCCTTCGCCACGAGCCGACTCGGACATCAAGCGCAGCTTGTCATCGCCAGGAATGGCAGTCGGATGCAATTGAATGAATTCGCTGTTGCCCAAGTACGCACCTTGTTGGTACGCGCTGGACACGGCCGAACCCGTGCAGATAACGGAGTTGGTGCTCTTGCCGAACACCAGTCCGGGGCCGCCGGTAGCCAAAATAACAGCGTCAGCCGGGAAAGATTCAATCTCCATGGTGCTCATATTCTGAGCCACAATACCACGGCACTCGCCTTTTTCGTTCAAAATGGCTTTCAGGAAATCCCAGCCTTCGTATTTCTTAACAGTACCTTTGACTTCCCAATGACGAACCTGCTCATCGAGAGCGTACAAAAGCTGCTGGCCGGTAGTAGCGCCGGAGAAGCAAGTTCTTTTGTTTTTCTGTCCGCCGAAGTTACGAAGGTCCAGCAGGCCTTCCGCAGTACGGGTCCAGGTTACGCCCATACGATCGAACATTTCGATCAGTTTTGGAGCCAATTCAATCATCCCGCGAACGGCCTTCTGGTCAGCCAGGAAGTCGCCGCCGTAGACAGTATCGTCAAAATGCTCGTCAATGGAGTCGTTTTGACCTTTGGTGTTCATGCAGGCATTGATGCCACCTTGTGCACAAACCGAATGCGAACGCTTAACAGGGCAAAGGGAGAAGAGATCGACTTCGCCACCGGCTTCGCTGATCTTCATAGTGGCCATCAAGCCCGAAAGGCCGCCGCCAACAACAATAATTTTCTTTTTCACTAGGGTTCTCTCCTTATTTCCAAAATTTAAGATTACAGCAACATGGAATGGGGAGGATTATGCTCCAGCAGCAAACTTGACAACTGCTGCAACGCCAGCTACGCTCATCAAAGCGAAAAGGCCCCATGCCAGCTTATTGACAAAGTTTTGCGCCTTCGGACCGGCAGCAATACCCCAGGTGATGCAGAATGTAAAGAGACCGTTTGTGAAGTGATAAATCGCAGCCACAAAACCAATAATGTACAAAACCATAACCAGCGGATTGCTGAGATAGTCATGCATGGTATTGAAGTTGATACCGGGGCTGTATTTCATGAAGAAACGCATATAACCAACATGCCAGATCAAGAAAGCAACGGTAATAAACGCCGTCATCCGTTGCAGCCAGAATTGACGGTTGCGGGCGTATGTATAGTTGCCCACATTGTGCTGTGCATCAAAAGCGTACATCAGACCGTAAATGATGTGGAACAAGAACGGAATGGCAATGGCGAAGATTTCCAGAGGAATCATCACCGACGTAGGAATGGATGCCAGGTGCTCAACGCCGGCATTAAACATTTGAGGACCTACCAGGGCTGTAGAAATGGTTGCAGTATGCTCCAACAGGAACAGTCCGATCGGCACGATCCCCGAAATGGAATGAAGGCGCCGGATATAAAATTCAGTGTTGCTCATGCTTTTACCTCCTGTATTCGATGGGCACATGATGCACGGGCTAAGCCCGCATGTTTTAGGACATTAATAGAATTGCTCAACCAAGGAGTTAAATTTTCCGGTATGGTTTTTGTCCTTCTTCGTAGAAGCTGTTTCCTTCACTATCGACAACGACGATGGCAGGAAAATCTTCTACCGTCAATGCAGCTAGTGCCTCCGGACCGAGTTCAGGATAAGCCAGCACTTCGTATTTTTTGATGCATTTGGCAATCAAAGCAGCAGCGCCGCCGACAGCAGCAAAATACACTGCGCCGTTCTTCTTCATGGACTCAACGACTTCTTTGGAACGGGAGCCCTTGCCAATCATGCCGCGCAGGCCTTGTTCAAGCAATGTAGGCGCATAAGCGTCCATGCGGCCAGACGTCGTCGGACCCGCAGAGCCAATGACAGCTCCTGGCTTCGCAGGGGTTGGTCCTAGATAGTACACAACCTGGTTCTTCAAATCCACCGGCAGTTTTTCACCGCGCGCCAAGGTTTCCGTCATAACTTTATGAGCAGCATCACGAGCGCTGTAAACAATGCCTGTAATCAGAACGCTGTCGCCAGCTTTCAGATCACGAACAACATCTGCGCTCAGCGGGGTAGTAATACGTTTCTTCTCGGCCATCTTCTCTCACACCTCCTTCTTAGAGTTCCACATCGGCATGCCTGGTAGCATGACAGCTGATATTTACAGATACCGGCAAGCCGGCGATGTGCGTAGGATACCATTCAATGTTAACTGCCAGAGCCGATGTAGTTCCGCCCAGTTGAGGTCCAATGCCGGTCTTGTTAATCATTTCCAGCAGTTCCCCTTCCAGTTTTGCATACTCCGGATGGTCGTTGCGTTTATCGATGCGGCGCATCAGCGCTTTCTTCGACAACAACGCCGCTTTTTCCATGGTGCCGCCGATACCTACGCCGACAACCATAGGAGGACAGGGATTCGGACCTGCATGCTTGATAATATCAAGGACAGCCGCTTTCACACCGGCAACGCCGTCGGCAGGAACCAATAGTTTCATGCCGCTTTTGTTTTCGCTGCCGAAGCCTTTTGGCGCCAGCTTAATTTTCAGCTTATCCCCTGGTACGATGGAAGTATGAATGACTGCGGGAGTGTTGTTCGTCGTATTTTTACGATTAAACAGCGGCTCTTCCACAACCGATTTACGCAGATAACCTTCGGTATAACCTTTCGCTACGCCGGCATTGATGGCTTCCGTCAAGTCGCCTCCAACCACGTGCACGTCCTGACCAACCTCCAAAAAGATTACGGTCATGCCAGTATCTTGGCAAATCGGCACGCTTTCCTCACGAGCGATGTCGGCATTTTTGACGATCTGATTGAGTACGTCTCTGCCGAGGGGAGATTCTTCGGTCTCCTGAGCTGTTTTTAAAGCTTTGTACACGTCTTCCGGCAAATAGTAGCAGGCATCCATGCACATTTTGGCAACAGCCTCAGTAATTTTGGCAACCTCAATGGTACGCAAAGCAACTCCTCCTGTTTCTACATAAATTTAAATAGATGGAAATAATTTTTACGTTAATTTTAGCACAATTACGTTGCCTTTACAACCTTAAATTTTTTAATTACTTTTCTCTTGTAAATGGTTCAAAGCCTTGAAAATGAAGGATTTCCGCCTTCACTACCTTGCCGTTTTCGACAGAGACTCGCCCCCAGCTTGGTGCCCCATCCCAGGAATGGTCCAAACTTCCAGGGTTGAATATTAATACAGAGTCCTGCACTTGGTTTTCATTTTGATGGGTATGACCATAAACTGCAATTTGAGCACCATACTGCTCCGCCCACCAAATAAGATCGCCTCGTCCGTTTTTTACATGCTGCCGGTGACCATGAGTCAACCAGATTAATACATTTTCGAGTTCTACAAACTCTTCTGTTTTGCCCTCCCCGGGCCGATCGCAATTACCGACAACAGCGACCACCGGCACAGGACACCAGGTAGCCAGCCACCGTGCATCCCGAATATAGTCTCCAGCATGCAGCCACATGTCTACAGGACCAGTTTCCTCGACCGCCTGTTTTAACAGTTGCAGGTTGCCATGGGTATCGCTCAAAATCCCCAGGCGTTTCATTTCAATTCTGCCTCAGCCAATTGCACCGCCAAAGCAACCATAGCTTTACCCCGATGACTAATGGCGTTTTTTTCCGCCAAAGTCAGTTCAGCAAAAGTCTTAGCCAATTCTGGCAAAAAGAACAACGGGTCATACCCAAAACCGCCATCGCCCTTCTCCGCCATAAGCAGCCTTCCTTCCACCGCACCGTCCGCTTCCAACATCCGGCCATCTGGAAAAGCCAACGCCAACGCGCAACAAAATCGGCCTGTCCGCCGCTCTGATTCTACGTTGGACAGTCGTTGCAACAGTTTGGCGTTATTGGCCGTATCATTGGCTCCTTCTCCCGCATAACGTGCAGAGAAAACGCCAGGTGCGCCCCCTAAAGCATCCACCTCTAAGCCCGAATCATCCGCTAAACAAGGTTTCTTTGTGTATTGCAAATAATGCTGTGCTTTTTTGCGGGCATTCTCGGCAAAAGTCGCTCCATCCTCCACCGCTTCAGGAATATCTCCAAAGTCTTTTAAAGACAAAATCTTCACGGAAAGCCGGCTGAAAGCTTTTTCAAATTCAGCAATTTTACCCTGATTCTTACTAGCAACAACAAGCTCGATCATGGCTCTCGTCCTACCTTCCAAGCCAACGGTCCGAGAATATCTTTTTGATAGTCAATCAACATCCCCACGCCCTGCTCCGCCAAAGCTAGCATGTCCGTCAGTTCTTCTCTGGCAAAAGGACGTTGTTCGCCAGTCCCCTGCACCTCTACAAAACGCCCGTTTCCTGTCATAACTACATTCATATCTACAATTGCCCGAGAATCTTCTTCATAACACAAGTCCAAATAGGCTTGCTCGTCAACAATACCCACGCTGGCCGCCGCTAAAAAATCCGTAACTGCAAAAGGCCTTTTTTCATCATAAATGGTATTAACCGCATCCACCAAGGCGATGAATGCACCGGTAATGGACGCCGTTCTGGTACCACCGTCGGCTTGCAGTACGTCACAGTCAATCCAGATCGTCCGTTCCCCCAATGCTTTAAGATTCACCACGCTGCGCAGCGCCCTGCCAATCAAGCGCTGGATTTCATGCGTTCGGCCCGTAACTTTCCCCTTAGCCGATTCACGTACATTACGCACCTGTGTGGAGCGAGGCAAAAGTGCATACTCAGCTGTAATCCAGCCCTCGCCACTGCCTCTTAAAAAATGCGGCACTTTGTCCTCTATGGTCGCTGCACACAGTACCCGCGTATTGCCAACCTCGATCAAAGCCGACCCTTCGGCATAGCGCATATAGTCTCTTTGAATATTCACCTTACGCATTTGCGCAGGTACACGTCCGTCAATTCGTTTCATGACTGCCTCCTGTTAGCTTTAGAAAAGCGACCACAAAGACTACTGTCTTCGTGGTCGTCAACTTATTCACACTCGATAATGCGAAGCAACTTTAGCATAGTTCTTGATTACGACAATAGGCGTCTTTTGCGAAGCGTTGCCGAAAGGATTATCGATCAACATTTTTTCCACTTTGCGCAAGTCCACTCCCGACGAACCGCCCAGCACGTAAGACCGCTTCAAATCGTTCACATCCGCCACAACAGCACCATAGCACCCCAGGCGTTCTTTAATTGCTTGCGAAACGCCTTCGGGATCCTCTGGCCCTAACACAATATGCTTGTCAAACGGCGGCATCGTTCCAGTCACGTCGTCAATCAAGCGGGTCTGCTCGCCCGACATGGCGTAAAACACGCCGGATTTACCGACCAGTTTCGCCAGCATACCTACAAACAGCCAAAAGGCAATCCGCCATTTTCCAGCGGCATCCATAGCCAGCTGCATGCCGTAAATACTGCTCAAACTTGCTTTTTGCGGAATAAACCGACACAAAACCCGCGCTAAAAAACAAGGATTCATTTCCTCAGGCCGCACCATCCGTCCCTGGGTAATGGCTACCACGCTTTCCGCCACCGAAACGACATCATCCGGCCCGATCAAGTCTTTGCCATACGCTTCAATGGCATCCACAATATTGTCGGCCGGCGTTAAAATACGCGTACGCACCGGCACTAATTCAAGTTTCTCCATAGTTACGCCTCCTCCTCTGCCGTCGCTGGCTGTGTTTCAGCTTCCGCAGTCTCGAAAACAACCGGCTGCGCCGAAAATGCCGCCCGAAATTCCGCAGCCGGCAAAACCAGCCGTTCCTTATGTAGCGCACATTCGCCGCGACCCACGATTTGGTAATACAGCTCCACAGGCATGTCTGCCATACCTGCCACTGCCTCAGCCACCAAGCCATTCTTAGCTGTCAACACCACTGTCAACACAAAGCTGTTCCCAGAGTTGCCTTCAATAATGACGGCTTCAAAATATCCATCTTCCCGTGGCGCCGTAAGCAGTTCCAATCGCGATTCGACTCGCGCTGCGTCATACTGCTCCTGCGGCAGCAAATGACGCGGGAAAGCATCCAAGATAATCCCATCTTGAGCCGATAAATTGCACAAAGGAATCTGCGCAACAAACACCGCTCTGCCATCCTCAGCGGAAACCAACTGCAATTCGGTACGCTGCGCCGTCAAAATCTCAATCTCCGCGTCACCTTGACGTAGAATGTAGATCCATATACCTAGAATCCCCAACCCCACGAGTAAAATAAGTACTGCTAGCAATTCCACCTTCATGCCTCCAAACGGTTAATTTCTTTTTCTTCCATCGACGCATGCAAAATTTTCACCTGCGCATCCTGCAAAATTATTGCCGCCAGCCGCTGCGCCCGCAATGGATCGCCGGACACATACAACCGCAAGCTTCCTTGTCGCTGTGGCGCTTGCAAGCTCTGCTCCTGCAAGACCCGCTTGGCAGCTTGGGCCGTCGCCGCCGCCGGATCAATCAGAGTCACTCCTGCACCCAATATTTCTCGCAGCAGACTCCCAATCACCGGATAGTGAGTACAACCCAAAATTACGGCTTCCGTTCCCGCCTGCCGCAGCGGCTGCAAATAGGACAACGCCGCCTGCCTCAATTCTGGCGATGCTAGCAGTTCTTGCTCTATTAAAGGTACAAATTCCGGGCAAGACTGTCCCAAAAACTGCGCATTGGAACACAACGCAGCTGCATCTCGTTGGTGCTTACCGCTATTCACCGTCGCCGCCGTAGCGATAACGCCAATACGTTTACTTGAGCTGGCCTGCAGTGCTTCAGATACACCGCTGTCCATGCCGATTACCGGAAAAGCGAACTGCCCTTGCGCTGCCTCCAAGCCCCAAGCAGTCATGGTATTACAGGCCACTACCGCCAGCTTCACACCGCGTCCTTCCATAAATTGAAGAATTTGCCGCATAAACAAGCGAATTTCTGCCGGATCTCTACCGCCGTAAGGCGCCCTGGCTGTATCGCCAAAATAAAGAATATCCTCCGCTGGCAACAGACGACGTAACTGTTGAACCACCGTCAAGCCGCCCACACCGGAATCAAATACTCCTATCGGCTCTTTATGCTTTCCAGTCATCTTCCACCCACCTGCTCAACTGCTCATATAATTCAGGTTCCACACGCGCAACACGTCCAACACCATTCGTAAAAGCATTTTGTGTCTTTCCTGTCGCCAAAAGAGTTTGATCTGCCGACCGTATCACGCGGTAAGAAAAAATCAGTTTTACCCGTGAAGCCTTTACCAACTTGGTCTCGATCGCCAAGACATCATCAAACCGCGCCGATGCCCGATATTGACAAGATACATCAGTAATTGGAAATAAAACATCTTGCGCCATCAGATCGTTTAAGTAAACCCCCGCCTTTTTCAGCAACGCCACCCTGCCAATTTCAAACCAGCGAAAGTAATTGGCATGATGCGCCACGCCCATGGCGTCTGTTTCTGCAAAGCGAACCTGTTCTTCAACAAGAACCATCCTATCCGACCTCTCGTTTCCGTTGTTGCGTTTTTTAGGAACCAGTGACTTCATCCCCTTAAAAAGCAGGAACGACGCACGCCGTGCAGCGTACGTCGGAATGCTTTCTTTATTGTACTGTCATTCTCCTGGTTTGTCAAAGAGGGGCCAAGCCCCTCTAGATGCCGTCACAAAAGGATTTGCGGCCTCAATGAAGAATTCTGTCAGAGAACTATCAGTTTTCTTTTATTTTATAAGGAGGCTTCGTTTTCATGTTCCCTAACAATCTCCCTACGTCGCTTCGCCCCCGTACGGTTCTGCTTCTCGGTCTTCTCGCCCTGCTTTTATCCCTAGCTTTTTCCTCTTCCTCTGAAAAACAACCGCCCACATCGCAGTTCATTACGGCTAACGATGTATCGCAACTCCATCCAGGCATGACTTATGAAGAAACAGCGCGGCTTTTACGGCGCGAAGGCCAGGAAGTCACTTCCATCAACGTACCGCAAGGACAAAGCAGTCCAGCGGCCAGTACCAGCTTCATGGTCTGGCGTAATGAAGATGACACCGCGTTGGTTATCTTGTTTCGAGACAACCGCATCTTAAAAATTTACGAGCAAGGGATAAAGTAGCTTTATCCCTTGCTTTGTGTTTGCAACAACTGTTGTAACCGTAAATATTCCTCCCATGTATCCGCATCTTCAAAAACGAACGGTTCCGCCCATGGCAACGTTCTCACATGTTCAGGATAACGCCGCACCAATTCCTTGCCACCGCGGTCTTCCTCCAACAAAGACAGTTCTTCCAGCCAATGGGATCCAAATAAAAGAGGGCTGCGGAGCACGCCCGCATGAACAGGAGCCAAAATAACCTTGGGATCATTTAGTTGTTGAAATTGTTCCAGCATCCGCTTTAGCAAAGATTCCGTAAGCAGCGGCTGATCTCCTTGTAAAAAGATAACTCCATCCAAACCACTTGCAAGCTGTGACAAACCTAAGCGAACAGAAGAAGCCTGACCGCTTCGACGTTTTTCATTAAAAACACTAGGTATCCCCTGCTCTTGGCACAAGGCTGTCAACGCCTCCGCAGGTTCGCCAATAACAACAATACGGCTTGCCAGCGGAACCGCTGCTACTATTTCCAATACATACGCCAACATGGGCTTGCCGTCTAGAGGCAGCAACAACTTCTGCCTTCCCATGCGCACCGCCATGCCTGCCGCCAAAACAACCGCTCCAATGGACATGCTCACAATTCCCGCACCTCCAGCACTTCTAACAACATAGTTTTCTCATTGCGGTATGCCAATGCACACCTCTCTATATTGGCTTGTTCGGCATGCAAATAGGAAACAAACTCTTCCATCGGAAAGTCTTTATATTTTTCCCCTCCGGTAAGCAATAGAATCCTCCGTCCATGAGCATGTTGAAAAATCCCCTTAGGCGAAGCCGCCAGCAATGCATAGTCGCGCAGTTCCACACAGCTCCCTGGCTCCTTACCTAATACTCCGCACACTTCAGGCAGCCGATACACAAATTTCCCTTCCAAGTTCTTCCCCAACGCCCTTATATTAAGAACACCTATCGTCACAGCAGTTTCTTGCGGCACCACTGGTTCGTGGTGAGATGGCGCCTTCAGCCAGCACCCCTTGGCTCCATCCGCTTCCACCAAAACCACTGCCTCTGGCAGCAACTCAAGCAGCCAGTCTACTTCTTCCGGTTCTACGCCAACTGCCTTCTCGCCAAGCCATCCCCCAATCCAAGCGGCAGTTTGTCCCAGTGTCTGCCGCAAAGCCAGCCGCCCTGCCGTTTCCGCTGCCGAGTCGGCGACAATAGGCCGAAATTGAGCCAGTTGCTTCCAATGCATTTTGGTCGTCGTCGTTAGTACTGTAGGCAACTGTTTTGCTTGCGCCTCTGCCAGCAACGATAAAGCCAAAGAGGTTTTTCCGCCAGCTCCCACCAAAGAGATGATTCCTTTCTCAGGAAGTTGCAAGGCTCGCCAGGCTTGCTGCACAGTCTACACCTCCGTCATTTTTCGCCATATATACATCAGAGTACTCTATTTGCCTAATTTTTTCATCAACTTCCAGACGAAAATCAAAGAAAAAACAAAAAAAGGACTGTATTGAAACTTACGTCTCAACACAGTCCAGGCTACAGGCAAAACTTAATTCTTGGTGCTGCACGCCACACGGGACATATGGCCCACAGGAGAAATATGCAGACTTTCTTCAATATAATGAGCTGTTTCCACAATTTTATTATACTGAAGGCCTGTGGCAATATCCATTTTGTGCAGCATATGCACCAAATCTTCAGTAGCAATATTACCGGCTGCTCCCGGGGCAAACGGGCAGCCCCCCAGACCAAAAGCAGCTGTTTCAAAGCGAGTAATCCCCAAGTTCATGGCAGTTATGACGTTAGCCAGCCCCATACCATCGGTATCATGAATGTGAAGAACGAAGGGGAATTTGGGATATTTGAGGGTGAGCGCCGTCAATAGTTCTTCCACCTGCAACGGCGTAGCCGTACCAATCGTATCGGCTAAAACAATTTCGTCAGTCCCAGCATTCAGCGCAGCTTCTACTAAAGAAACCACTTTCTCGGTCGGTACTTTCCCAGCAAAAGGACAATCAAACGACGTAGCCACGGCCAAGCGCACTTTTGCGCTCCCTTTAATTTTGCAAACCTCTTCCAACGCCGCTACAGACTGCGCCACCGTCTGCTTTGTATTGGCTACGTTATGGTCTTCACTCGCCGATGTTACATAAGTAATCCCATCAGCGCCATTTTCAATCGCCTTTTTAGCGCCAAACAAATTCGGAGCCAATGCCACAAACTGAACGCGATCACCATGTTTTTTCTTCACGCTCTGCAGCACTTCTGCCGCATCCGCCATCTGCGGAATAGCTTTGGGATGAACAAAGGAAGTAGCCTCTATTACTCCAAAACCGCATTCTACCAGACGATCGATAATCTCAATTTTGGTCGCCGTCGGAATCGCTTCTTTTATGTTTTGAAATCCGTCGCGCGGACAAACTTCTATAACTTCTACATGTTTCGGTAGATTCAACGTTCTCGCCTCTCTCTCAAATAATGCCTTCAGATTTTAACGCAGCCACTTGTTTTGCATCTAAGCCCAGCACCTCGCCATACACTTCCGCATTGTGCTGCCCCAGCGTTGGAGCCGGTGCTGTAAGATCTACGGGCGTACCGGACATCTTCAGCGGCGAACCAGTCACCACTACTTTTCCAGCTTTAGGGTGGTCCTGTTCTACAAACATTTCCCGATCACCAGCAATATGAGGATCGGCTTTAACCTGCGCCGTGTTATAAATTGGCGCAGCGGGTACGCCAGCATTCAGACATGAGTCAACAACTTCCGTCACCGTATGAACCGCCGCCCATTCCGACACGATTTTGTGCAGTTCTTCATGATTTTCTACCCGATCTGGTACATTACAGAATTTCTCATCTTCTGCCAAGTTCGGCTGCTCCATAATGTCGCAGAACAAATGCCACAATTTGTTATTGGCGACACCCACTACACAACTTCCATCAGTGCAGGTAAATGAATCATAAGGATAAGCCGATTCATACCGATTGCCGATACGACCAGGGATACGCCCTTCTGACAAATACAGCATATTAATATTGCCCATCGTCGCCACCGCGGAGTCTACCAAAGCAATATCCACTTTTTGGCCCAACTCGGTGTTATTACGCGCTTGAATGGCTCCAAGAATGCCAATGGCTTGCCATAAGCCCGCCAAGACATCCCCCAACGGCGTCCCTGTCCGCGTCGGCCCGGACGTCGGCCAGCCAGTAGTGCTCATCAAGCCGCTCATGGCTTGCGCAATAATATCATAGCCTGGCCGCTTGGTATACCTTCCGTAATGACCAAAGCCGGAAATAGAACCGTAAATAATTTTCGGATTAATTTCCTTCAGCACATCATAGCCCAACCCCAGCTTCTCCATGGTCCCCGGGCGATAATTTTCCATAACTACATCAGCATTGCGCACCAAATCCAAGAAAATTTCTTTGCCTTTGGGCGATTTCAGGTTCAACGTCACACCTTTTTTGTTACGGTTATTTGTAATGAAGTAAATGCTCTCTTCATTCTGATACGGTCCCATGCCGCGCGCATCGTCGCCATGACCCGGTTGCTCAATTTTTATCACATCGGCGCCCATATCCGCCAAAATCTGTGCACTATATGGACCTGCCAACACTCTTGTCAAATCAAGAATACGAATTCCTTGCAAAGCTCCTGGAGCAACTGCTGCTGTTATCATTACTATTTCCCCCTCACCCTATTGCTCAAATTAAACCTCACGCTGTTTTATGCGTTGCATTCGGTTTTTCTACCGGATCTTCTACCGGTTCGACCACCGAAGATATAATCGCTAAACAAATAACTGATCCTAGCGCCAACGCCATCCAAACCGCATCCCAATTGAAAGTATCTAAGATGATACCTACGACCAAAGGCATGCAAGCGCCGCCTAGTTGTCCGCCGGTATTGACCAGCGAAAACGCAACCGGATATGTTTCCTTGTTTGCCCGTCCCATGCCATACGCCATATACATGGAGTAGCCCAACGCCAACAGCACGCCAGCGCAAAACAGCAAGATTCCCAAAAGGATCGGATCTTCCGGTGCATTCAGCATAGAATACATCATAATGCTCGTCGAAATAGCGGTTACCATCATCATAGGTTTGCGCCGTTTTCCCAACACATTATCCGAAAACCAACCGCCGAAGAAGTTACCTACCACTGTCCCGGCAAAAGGAGCGGAGGCGACAAAAGCCGTCTTCATAATGGCAAAATGTTTGACAGTTACCAAGTAGGTGGGCAACCACGACATAAACACGCTCGAGAGCCCCACTGCAAAGAAATAACCACAGGCAACGCCCCACATATCCCAGCATCGAAACACCTGTGACGGCGTAGACAGCAATTCCACTTTTTTTGCACGAACTATTTTGTCTACCCACCACAACTTGTAAGCACGTTTAGGCTTTTCTTCTTTTTTGACTTCTACGGTTTTATCCGCAATATATTCGACTTCTGCCTCGTTGACGAACTTACTCTCACTCGGCCGATTCGCCACCAGAAAATACCAGACTACCGCCAAGATCAAACCTGGAATCATAGAGAAAATAAAGATTTCTCGCCAACCCCACACAGAAATAATCCACGCGCAGAGCACTGGTACGATCAAGGGTCCAAATTTAGACCCTGCCAGAAAAATACCGGTAGCCGTTCCCTTCTCCTTGGGAGGAAACCAATTATTGATAGTTGATGAGCTGGCAATTGCCACCGGCGCTTCTGCAATGCCGACGCCAAAGCGAAAGGCCTTGAGTGCGAAGACGGAATTTACCATACCCAGCATACCTGTAAATATAGACGTAAATAGCATACCAATGGTAAACATGGTCCGATTGCCAAACTTCTTAACCAAAAAACCGGAAGGAACTTGGAAAAATGCATACGCGAAGAAAAACAAACTGATAATACCGCCCGCTTCCGTGTTGGACATGGCAAACTCTTTCCGTAAATAAGGAAGTGCAAAACCAATATTGGCCCGGTCAGCATTAGCGACAGTGTAGAGAATGAATAATAGTCCCATAACAAACCAACGATATTTACTTTTCTTTTCCGGCATGAGCATAACCCTCCATTTCTGCCTGTAACCTCCAAAAATCAGATGCGGCTGCTTTTTATATAGCCCCCCCTTCTTGTTAGTAGCACTTGCTTTTTATATAGCAAGACGCGTGCCAACGTATAAAGTCGCACAATTGCGGCACATTTTCTAGGAGAGCAACAAAGTGTAGGCTCATTTTCGAGCCTACACTTTGTTTAAATGATCCTATTTTAAACTCAATCAAGTTACTATCACTTCGTTTTTCTCTCGGATCTTTTTCAGTTTACGTGTTAACGTAGCCCTACCTATCCCCAAATAAGCAGCAGTTCGATCCAAAGTGCCCTGTTCTTGCAGCGCCCTTAAAATCAAAGTTTCTTCCGCTTCCTGTACTTGCTGGCGCAACCCCTGCTCATCTGCGTCATCTCCCGCCGTAGTCCGCAACATCTGCGGCGCCACAATTTCCATGAATTGTCGACTGCTCTGGTCAGCTTTATAGGAATCCGCAAAAAAAGCTACCCGCTGAGTTACATTATAAAGTTCCCTGACATTGCCAGGCCACTCATATTTATAGAAAAACGGCATCAATTTTTCTATTAACGGCATCACTTGCAGCTTTCTTTCCGAAATAAAAGACTCACAAAGCTGCGGCAAATCCTCACGGTGAGCCGCCAGTGCCGGCAATTCCAAATATAAGACATTCAGACGATAAAACAGATCCTCCCTAATTCGCTTCTGTCGCAAAAGCTCGTCCGGTAGTTGGTTGGTCGCGGCAATCACCCGGACATCCACCGGAATAATAGATTCTCCTCCAATGCGCAAAACTTCGCGTTCCTGCAGCACTCGCAGCAACCTTCCTTGCATCTCCAGCGGTAGCGAATCAATTTCATCAAGAAAAATTGTTCCCCCATGAGCCAACTCAAAAAGGCCGTATTTCCCTTTACGCTTGGCTCCGGTAAAAGCGCCTTCTTCATAGCCAAAGAGCTCGCTTTCCAACAAATTGGGCGGCAGCGCCCCGCAGTTGACCCCCACAAAAGGCGCATATTCCCGTGCGCTGGCATTGTGAATACTCTGGGAAAACAATTCTTTCCCTGTCCCTGAAGGCCCATAAATCAATACTGTCAAATCGGACCGGGCAATATTCATAGCAATTTCTTTTTTCTGTTTCATAATTTTTGAGGATCCTATAATGTCCTCAAAATGAAACTTGGCATGAAATCGACTCTTGCCCGTAATTTCCTTACGAATCTTTTGCTCTGCTTTAACCACTTT
This sequence comes from uncultured Anaeromusa sp., assembly GCF_963676855.1. Lineage (NCBI taxonomy): Bacteria > Bacillati > Bacillota > Negativicutes > Selenomonadales > Sporomusaceae > Anaeromusa > uncultured Anaeromusa sp. Next base: position 1,906,080 of record NZ_OY781460.1, on the reverse strand, counting down.
GGACAATTCTTGAAAGGTGGCTACCGCACCCATGGTTTCGTGCTCCAACTGCACCGGAAAGCGGTTAGTCAAGATACGCACATCGCCGATACTTTGAATCTCGTCAACTTCGGCCTGCCCTGTAGAAACGATTTTGTCCAAGCGCGTATTCGGAATGCAGGTGGAAATCGGCTGTCCCAATACCTGCAGCGTGTCAATGCCAAACATGCGCTCAGCAGCTTTATTGTACAGTTCCACAACCCCTTTGGCGTCAACCGCAATAATCCCTTCATTCGCCGCGTCCAAAATTGCCTGCAGCCGATACCGTTTGCGCGTTTCTTCACGACGCAAATTGGCAATTTGTTCCGCTTGTAAAAATGCTTCCTCCATCGTCGCCCTGCTTGTCCTCAAAAACACGCTAGGCAGGCCATACTCTGCTGCATAAGCTACCGAAGGGCCACCACCCAGTATGCAATACTCTCCTGAAAGAGCCAACGAGGCAATCTTCTCCTTTAGCTCCGGCAAACTCGAAAAAATAACCTCGGTAATAGATACATCAAAAGCATCCTCTAAAATAGTTTTCCCAATCACGGATTCATTAAAAATGGTAATAACTATATTTTTACTATACCCCTTCGCTTCATGCATGCATTCCAGAATATCGTAGGCGCTCATTTTTAGACGCACCACGGGAATCTCAAAATTTTCCGCAAGATACTCCGCCGTACCGCCCCGGCTAATAATAATATCCACCGCCGGCTCCTTCAGTTCCCGCACGACTTCCCCCGCCTGATCCAACCAGCCTGCATGAAATTCCGCTTCGATTCCCAATTCACCGGCCACCGATTGCGCCAACTTCGACAAATCTCCATACGGAGAAATAAAAACAATACGGCTCATTTCGTTTCCTCGCTTCGTATTTCATCATCATCTAAACTTCTTTTAAAAAAGTCCCTGCCAATACCACTGTAACAACTGCCGTCCATATAAACAAGCTACCCACATTCCTATCGCTAAAAACGGTCCAAAAGGAATATAATCCTTGCGCCCTTTAAGCCCCAAAAGCAGGAGTAATCCCCCAATTAGGCCTCCCGCGAAAAATGCCGTCATCAACATCAAAAACAGTTGCGCCACCGTCAACCAGCAACCTGCGGCTATAACAAACTTGACGTCGCCCCCGCCCATGCCGCCGCGGCTGGCCAATGCAATCACCACCATGACAACGCCCCCGCTAAAAACGGAAATTCCTTGCGTCAAAAGAGCCTGCATCCAAGAATCACTGCCCAAAACACTTATTGCCAAGCCGCATGCCGCAAAGAGAACCAGAACCTTGTCAAAGATCAACTGCCACTCATAATCAATAAAAGAAATCAACAGCAAAAAAGCCGCCAAAACCATAAAAATCCCGCTCTGCAGCCACGATTCACCTTGCCACATCGCAACGCCGCCCAAGACGGCCATTGCCAATTCCACCATTACTTGCGTTCTTCCTATTGTCGTATGGCAATAGCGGCAGCGGCCATGATTCAACAGATACCCAGCCAAAGGAATTTTATCTTGCCATCCCACAGCAGCCTGACAATGCGGGCATAGTCTTCGCCCACCCCATAGTGGTTGCTGCCTGGGAATGCGATATATGCAATCCGCAAGAAAATTGCCAATAACCAATCCCAAAACGACGCCTAGCCCTATCGATCCCATTCCCATACAGCCCCCCTCCCTATACATTATTTCTATACTTTTAATTTCGCCATTTCTCCCCGCATTCCTACTATGTAAAAACAAAGGCCATTGTCCACTTAATAAGACAATGGCCTTTTACAATATGCTCTTTTCAGTTCCAGGCCACCTGTTCGCCAATTTGGCAAGGCAAATGCTGCAAAACGCCTGCAGGCAGTTCCACGACTGCATGCGCCTTCAAACAAAAGCGCATATGCCAGGGCCGCACATCCTGTTCCAGCTGCAAGACAGTGCCATCACGCGCCAAAAACAGCAAATCCAACGCGAAAGCCATACCTATGGTATGCACGGCATTACAGGGAACAATGACCATCCCTGCATTTTCCTCGAGCTGCTTTTGTCCCAGCAGCCCTCGCAACCGTTTCCACATCGTATCTGCCACTTGCAATTCCTCTACCAGCACCTGATTACCGCGAGAAAGATTGCGCAGTTGCATGACGCCCCTCCTCTACATAGCACCTGTGGGGCCCCGTTCAGCACAGTCCTCTTCACTTGAAAAAAGTGCTTTTCATCAGCTGCAGTACTGCCGGCCCCAGAATAATAATAAACAAAAAAGGAAAGATGAAAAAAACCAAGGGTATCAACATTTTGACTGGCGCCTTCATTGCCTTTTCTTCTGTCCGCTGCCGGCGCCGATCCCGCATGCTCACCGCCTGCACCCGCAGCACATTGCCGATACTGACCCCCAGGTGATCCGCTTGAATAATAGCCGCAGTAAATAAAGATAGATCTGGCACATCACAGCGAACCCCCATATCTCCAATGGCCCGACGCCGCGCCACACCCATGCGCATTTCCTTTAATACCCTTCCAAACTCATCTACTAAAGGGCCTTTCATTTTTTCCGTCAGCTTCGCCAGCGCCCCGTCAAAACCAAGCCCCGCCTCCACGCTCACCGTCAGCAGATCCAACGTTCCCGGCAAATCCTTTTGAATCCGGTTTTTGCGCGCCTGCACTTTCTTATCCAGCCAAATAAAAGGCAGCAGCGCTCCAAATAACAGGCAAATAAGACCTGCTTTCCAAACCGTTGCCAGCGGCAAATGAGCCACCTGCATGCCGCTCACAACGCCAACAGGAAACAGAATGACAACCAGTACCCAGATAAAGAGAAATTCATTCGTTCCCAAGGCGCTTCCAGCCATTACCAAGCGTACTTCTATCGCCTTTTGCAGCGCCTTAGGAGTTAGCCCTGCCAGCCCCTCTCCTGTCGACGTCAGCAACGGCAGCAGCACACGCTGATAAAAGGGCTTATCCATCTCGTCCAAGGGTTTGTCGTTAGCAGAGCTGCGCTTCTCCAAGGAATGCAGCCGTTTGCCAGCGGTAATAGGGGTCTCTTCCTTCTTGGCCTGCAGCACATAGATGAGCAAAAATAGGCTTACGGCTATACCCAAACTGATGAGCAGTTCCATTTACCATCCCCCCTCTTCTTCCGTTGCCCAGAAGAGCTCCGTCGGCAAGACGATACCGTTAGTCACCAGTTTTTCATAAAACTTAGGGCGAATGCCCATGGGCTTAAAATGCCCCACAATCCGGCCATGGTCATCTTTGCCTTTTTGGTCGAAAACAAAAAGATCTTGCAGGGTGATGATGCTCCCCTCCATACCGCGCACCTCCGTCAGGTGGGTAATGCGCCGGCTGCCGTCCTGCAGCCGTGACTGATGCACAATCAAGTCCACAGCAGCAGCAATCTGTTCGCGAATGGCCTGCACTGGCAAGTCCATGCCCGCCATCAACACCATGGTTTCCAAACGAGCCAGCATATCCCTGGGACTGTTGGCATGACCGGTGGTCAGTGAGCCGTCATGACCAGTATTCATCGCCTGCAGCATATCCAACGCTTCCCCGCCGCGGACTTCGCCCACCACAATGCGGTCGGGCCGCATACGCAGCGCATTTTTCACCAAGTCACGCATGGTAATGGCGCCCTTACCTTCAATATTGGCTGGCCGCGACTCCAAGGTCACCACATGGTCCTGACGAAGCTGCAGCTCTGCCGCATCCTCAATGGTGACAATCCGCTCATCCCCGGGAATAAAGGAGGAAAGCACATTCAGAGTTGTCGTCTTGCCGGAACCGGTACCGCCAGACACGACAATATTAAGTTTTCCCTGCACACAGGCCCGGAGAAACTCCGCCATGTCTTTGGTCAAAGTACCATAATCAATCAAGCGACTGACTGTCAACGGATTCTTAGAAAATTTACGAATCGTCAAGCACGGTCCTTTCAAGGCTAACGGCGGGATAATGGCGTTAACCCGTGAGCCGTCCGGCAAACGGGCGTCCACCATGGGAGAGCTCTCGTCGATACGCCGCCCCAGGGGGGAGACTATTTTCTCGATAATCTGCAGCACATGGGCATCATCGCGAAAACGAACATCCGTCTTAAAAAGCTTGCCCTTGCGTTCAATATAAATTTGGTTGGACCGGTTCACCATGACTTCGGAAATGGTTTCGTCCTTCAAGAGCGGGTCAATCGGTCCAAAGCCCAAAACAGCATCCATCATTTCGTCCATGATCTTGTTGCGATCCGTGCGAGGAATGGGTATATCCTGCTCTTCCATCACCTGATTGCAAATCTGGCCGACAAACTCTTCCAGCTGCTTGCGGTCCGGATTTTTGCTAGTCAGGATTTTGCCTTCCTCCTGATTCATGACCTCTACAATGCGCTGATGAATATGGCTTTTCAGCTCCTGATAAGGATCTGTCGGCACAAAAGACTCTTCTAACACCTCAGGTACACCCAGTGCCGGCTGAGCGGCCTTCTTCTGCGCCTCAATCCTGCGTTTCAGCAACGACATATCCACGCCCCCTCTCTGCTTAGCGGATTAGCTTGGTCGTATATACGCCCCAGTCCGGATTACTACCGCCCTCTCCTGGCGTAACATACTTCAAGAAAGAGCCTATAACATAATTTTCATTGCCATGCTTGCCGACTCCTTCTAAAAAAAAGGCGGCAAAGCCGGCAACCTGCACATCTGTGCGGCCGCTAACCACAAAGCTCGTCAGCATCGGCACGATGATAATGCGCGCCGAGCCTTCCTGCACATTTGTATACGATGCCCCCGGATCTTCACTTACGCGATAAGAAACGCCACTGTTAGTGGGACCCGCCATGTTGCCAGTCTCGGTCTGAATCCAATCGCCAATATGAACTACGCCGCCATAGCCCTGCTTAATATTATCCAGATAGTTGGAGGCGCCGGTTCCGCCCAACGCTAAGGCCTGGAAATTCCCCTGGTAACCTCCGCCGCTGCCGTACTTTACGGTAATCCTAGTACCGTAGGTAAGAGCGTCATTCAAAACAATGCCGAAGGGAACAATCCCGGCTACCCCTGTCGCTGGCTGTATCCCTGCGGTCGCCGTAGCCTCGACCGGCCACTGGGGAATGCCAAAAAGGTTGGCAAAATATAAATCTACCATCCGCCGGACTGTCACCGTAATCTGGTTAGCTACCGTGGTATCCGGCGTCACCACGTCACCCGCTTTGCCGTTCAGCGCCGCGTACGCTCTGGCTTCGCTTTCAGCGTCAGCGATACTGTGCCGCAGCTCCTGGGCTCCCGCTAGAGCGGCTGCATCGGCCGCCGTCTGCACTTGCGCTTTATTCCAATAGAGAAAGCCCGCATCAAGAGCCAATGCGGCAATCCCCAGCAATACAAAAATCGCTCCCGCTACCAGCACCATTGTTGCGCCTCGCGGCTCCCGCAATACCTGTAACACCTTCCAGCCATACCGCATCCCTGTCCCCTCCTATTCTACCCGCATCGTTGCTGTTCCCTGCACTTCCGCTGCCGGATTAAACGCTTGAGCAATCCCGCTGATGACATGAGTCGGCACGGTGACGCTCACCGTCACCGCAGACCCCTGCGTCCGAGGTGCAGCCGGCGTAATCACTATGGTCAGTTCCTCAGGATCCGTCCCGGCTGCGGCATGGACAACCACCGCCCGCACCTGGGCATCGTCATTGCTTACCGCCGCCACCCGTGCGCCTTCTCTGGCGGCATGGGTCACCATCTGATGCTGGTGCAGGATAATGCCAAATTCAATAGTCCCCAAAAAAATGGTCAATAGAATCAGCACTGTCAATGCCATTTCCACCAAGGCTTGCCCCTGTTGCCCCCGCCACTTCCCATGTTTTCTCATAGAAAGCCCTCCCCCTGGTTTTGCCTGTTTCAATACCTATACAATCCTATCTTTATTTTCTCACTTTTCTGATTATATTATACCATATTATAACAGTATAACCTACGAAAAACCTCTCTGACTTTCTGCCAGAGAGGTTTTTTGTACCATAATCTACCACAAGCATACCTAACAACTATTTCGATCTGGAATCGCATTAACTTCTATCCTATACTCCAAGCAGAGCGTTGATAACCTGTTGAAAAACAGCGATGATTGTAGTTCCCATCGTTCCCATGATCACAATGGCTGCGATAGAGATGAGAACCAGAATCAAAGCGTATTCCACCATGGTTTGCCCTTTGTGTCCCCGTAACAATGCCATCAATTTCCGCAGCATGATCGTCCCCTCCTTTATACAAAACAGGAAACCCGCTACTTCTTTCCTCTACGGCTTGCTTCTAAGCCTCCCTTCACACCGACATTATCTTTTCGTCATCGTTAATCTTTATTTTTACTACTTATCATTATCTTCTAATATCATTATAACATTTTTCATGAATTTGTCAATATGTACCGTTGTTTTGTCTATTGTTCTTTTTTAATGTAATTTTTCTGACATTTTCGTCCTCCCGTCTGGTTCTATTGTCTTTAAATTGTAACAAGCGCCAGCTTTATCAGCAGGCGCTTGTACATCATACCTCAATATCGATAATCTTGCGAATCAACAAGATTCCCAAACCCTGCAACACAAACCCCGCCGCCAGCATTTTCTGCCCCACCGGATTGGTAAACAGGCTGGAAATATAACCCGGATTCACCAAATAGATGAATCCGCCCAAAGCAAAGGGCAGCACGCCCACAATCAGTCCGGACAGCCTTCCTTGAGCAGTCAGAGTCTGAATCTGACCGCGCAAACGCACCCGTTCACGAATGGTACCGGCAATTTTATCCAGAATTTCCGCCAAATTGCCCCCAATCTGCCTCTGTATCAGCATGGCAGTTACCACCAAATCCAAATCCTCACTATCTACCCGCTGGGTCAAAGCGTTCATAGCGGTTTCCGTCGGGACACCCAGACTCATTTCCCGGATAACACGGGCAAACTCTATGCTGATCGGCGGCGCCATCTCTTTCGCCACCATGTCAATGGCCTGCATAAAGCTATAGCCCGTACGCAGCGAGTTAGCAATGAGCACCAGCGCATCTCCCAGCTGCGCATCAAACGCTTTGGCCCGCTGGCGAACTTTGCGCTGCAGCACAAAATGCGGCAGCAAATAACCGCTCACGGCAAAGGCAATTAGACCCGGGTGTTGCCCCAGCAGCACCAGCCCCAGCAGCACGCTGCCTCCAGCGATAACCAGACATAGCAGGAGGAACTCACCGGGCCGCAGTAAAAGCCCCGCCTGAAGCAGCCGCTGTTCCAGTCCCTTGTTGGCAAAACGCGTCGACTCCAGCAAGCCAGACAACCAGCGGAAGGAATCGCGAATTCCCGACGCCTGGCTATCCTCTGTCGGCACCGCGGCCCGTTCGCTAGCCCGCTTTGTCACATAGCTGTCCAAGCGCTCGCTAATTTCCTTGCGCTCCTGCAGCAAAAACCGTCGCAACACCCACAGCACCAACAAGGTCGTCAAAAAGATCAGCAACGCAATGAGTAAAGCCATTTTCACACCTCCTTGGCAGAGGCTCGCTATTTCTGAAACGCTCGTTTTAAGCGCGCCATGAACCCAGTTTCCACCTTCTTCTCTGGGGCCTTCACTTCTCCATACGCCAGAATCTGCGCCAACTGAAAGAACGCCTGTGCAATGGGCGCATCCGGATTCCCCACTACAAGCGGAATCCCCCGATTTACAGAACCCAAGACAATTACACCGTCGCTGGGCAGCACCATATCAAAGCTTCGTTTCAAGGTATCCTCGACTTCGACTCTTGTCATACCGCCTTCGGAATTGGCTCGATTCAACAACAGCAGCAGCTTTTCTCTTGGATAACCAAGAGAATCCATAATTTCCAAACACATTTTGATGTTCTTGATCGTCGGCAAATCCAGCGAAGACACCACGATAATCATGTCGGACACATCCAGGATGTTCAGCATGAAATCCGCAAAGCTTGGCGGCGTGTCCACCACCACAAAATCAAACATGCCTTTTAGCTTGGTCAAAATCTCCGCCATCTGCGCCCCGGAAATGCTTTCCGCCTCTTCCGGCCGATGCGGCGCCGCCAAAACGCTCAAGTGGGAGCTATAAGGAGTAAGATAGCTCCGGATTACGCCTTCGTCCATTTGATCCAAATCTTTAATCAAATCCGCAATGGTCGCCTGGGGCATCAAGTTTAAAAACAACGCCGCGTCGCCAAATTGCAAATAACCATCTACCAGCACCGTAGAGCAGTTCGTATGCTCTGCCAGGGCAACGGAAAGGTTCGTGGCAATAAGGGTCTTGCCAATACCGCCCTTAGTGCTGAAAACGGTAATAATTCGCCCTTCTCGCCTGCCTTTAGTCGGCATTTGCAGCAGCCGCCGACGCCGACGCTCCAGATCCGCTACTTGTTTAATCGCCGAAATGACTTCCTCACTGCTAAACGGTTTAATCAGATAGTTCTTGGCGCCGGCAATCATCGCTCGTCGCAGATGTTCCTGATCCCCTTGCACGCTCATGATAATGACGCTGACATTGGGCGCTTGATCTTGCATGACTTCCGCCGCTTCAATGCCGTTCATCCCCGGCATGTTCACGTCCATGAGCACGATATCCGGCTGCAGCGCCGCGGCCTGCTCCAAACCTTCTTTGGCAGTATTCGCTTTGCCAACCAACGTAATTTCCTGATGGTAGTTCAATAGTTCCGTAATGTTACGCAGCGTATCTTCGTTGTCATCAACCAGCAGCACCCTTATCTTTTCCGTCATTTTTCTTCCCTCCCCATGGATCTTCCTTCAACAACTCCTTCATCTCCGTGGTCGTCGTCGGCTGATATTCCTCAGGATTCACCAGGGTTGGCGTAACCAAAATTACCAGTTCCGTTTCGCCGCTATTAAAAGATGTGCTCCGAAACAGACTACCAAGAATAGGCAAATCGCCCAAGAACGGGATTTTTGTAACATCTTTAGTAACTTCACGGTTAATTAAGCCGCCCAAAGCCATAGTCTGCCCCGAAGAAAGAGCCAACACGGTCTCCGCCTTGTTCATCTTAAGCGGAGGAATATCCAGATCTGTACCAATTTTAATACGATGAGTACTGTTCCACTCCATGGAGCTTACTTCCGACTTGATGCGGCTTTGAATCAAGCCATCTGAATTAACTTGGGGCTCAATATCTAGTTTAATCCCATACTCCTTCCACTCAACAGAAATTTGCCCGTTTTGATTGCTCACTGGAATAGGAATCTGACCGCCTACCATAATGTTCGCTTTGTCACCACTCAGGGTAATCACATTCGGGCGTGAAAGAATTTTAGCTTCGCCTCGTTGCACCAGTGCAGACACCTGAGCATTAATATTTTGATAGGTCCCCAAATTACCAAACACTCTCCTAGAGGCATAGCTGTTGGTCTGACTTTGCCCTAATTGAAAGCTGCCTGGCGTTACAATGCCGCCACTGAGATTGCCCCAGGTGACGCCTAAATCACTAACCTTATTGCGATCGATTTCAAGAATCATGGTTTCCAGCTTCACCTGTACCGGATGAGCAATTTCTAATAAATTGACCACTTTTTCCGCGTACGCCCCGGCTACTTTTTCCGCCCGCTGTTTTTGATATTGACTATTAACTTTGCCTTCCAAGACAATGGTTTTATTAATTTTGTTGACGCGAATGCCATCCGCTCCTACCAACGCTTGCAATTCCAACGCTGCCCCGGGATCATTGGAGGAAACCTCGACATCATAGGTGCTAAGACCATTATCCGCCCATACCTGCAGAGTCGTTTTCCCTGTGCCCTTGCCCACTAGCAAGAACTCATAGCCGGAAACCACCATCACGTCGGCTATCTCCGGATTGGCAATGGCCACACGCGTAAGGCCGGACATCTCTATGACTTTCGATTGGTTCAGTCCCACCGATAAGGAGGCAGCCGACGCCGCAGACGCCAGAGACAAAACCATCAGCACTGTCAAAATATAAATCCATCGTTTCATCTGCTTCCCTCCGTCCTCAATTTACCGCTACCGATTCCGCCTTTGTACCACGTATTACCATCACGCCGCCTGCGCTTCCGCTGTTGCCGAATGCGCCGGCCGGCGCCAACGACGGCGGCAGCACCGGTGGCGAAGCCGTTGGGAAAATAGAAGGAGTACCGGGGCTGTTTTCTTTAGCTGTCGTCCCCGCATAGGACCCTACAAGATCCCTAGGCGTCGATACCGGCGTGATCACTTGCTCCGGCACAGGCAGATACGGCCGCAAAATCAAGGCTACTTTTCCTTTATCCTGGGCCAGGAAAAGCTTGGAGGCGTCTTCTGGGTCCACCGCCACAGTCACCGTCGTCGCTTTGCTTGCTTCCTTCGGTACCACTTTGCCGCCTTCGTTCGATGCTGCATTGCTGCCCGAATCCAGTCCGGTCTCTCGATTTACCGCCAGAACCAGGAGTTTTTGCAGCAGCATCCGGCTGGCATTTTCGCCTACACTACCTGAGTCAAAGGTAACCAGAGCATCCACATAGTCTCCCGCTTTAATCAGGCCGCCGACACTATTCGCATCATTGACAGCCAACGCCATCGCCCGTTTGTTGGCAGGAATAATCCCGGTGAAGCCGACGCCTTTCATGTCCAGCAGCAACCGGCGTTCTGTTATCTGCTCCCCCGCTCCAATGCTGTCCTTGGCCACTACGCCCACCAAGGAAGATAAGGAAGTAATAGCCCCAGGCTGAGCATATTTACCCGGTACCTTTTCCTCTTTGAGCATTTCCGCAGTCAGACGTGTCTTGGGTATAATGTCGCTTTTCGCTACCACTACCGTTTGCAGTTCCCCTTCGTTTTTTAGAGCACTAGCTCCTTTTAAGTACTGATAAGCCAGAGTTGCCGTCACCAAGCTGATTGCCAACGCCACAAGCAGTAGTTTCCGATTGGTCATGGTCACTTTCACGAACCATCCCCCCATCTCGCATTCCGAGCTGCCTTATTGATACGTATTCACTAGCTTAGGTATAATTCCTGCAGTGTTTTTTGAATTTTATTAAATTTTCAGATTTTTAATGAGACATGTCGCCCTTATGGCCCAATTACACTCAAAGGATCAATCCACTGACTTCCCTGCCAAATGCTCAAATGCAAATGCGGCCCCGTTGAGTACCCGCTGTTTCCCACATACCCTACTAATGTTCCCGCCCCAACATATACTCCTTCATTCACTGCGATCCGGCTTAAGTGCGCATAAAGCGTATATACGTCATTAGCATGAGCTACTACCACGCAGTTTCCATAGCCACTCCATTGATTCGCATAAATAACCTGTCCATCCCATAAGGTTCCAAGCGGCGTACCATAATCCAAAGCCAAATCCACGCCATTATGAAACTGCCAAGTACCATGAATCGGGTGTATGCGCATACCAAAGGGAGAAGTTACCGTATACGCACCACAAATTCCTGTTTGCCAAATGGTTAAAAACCCTGCCAAAATCATAATTCCGATCAGACGTTTCATGCCTTTGCCTCCTTTTACAACCTCCTTACAACATTACATAGTTATCATTTTATGTTTTATTTCAACAAAACTTCGTCTATTCCTTTAGCCAAAAAGAAAATCTACTAGATATTGTCAAAAAAATCTTTCTTTTTCTTTTCTCGTTCCTGAAAACCATTCTTTATAAACCGATTTTCAAGGCGATCACAAAAAAACATTGAAACATCTCTTGTTTTGTGTCTACAATATAATGTGATTATCGATTAGGAGGACTCGCCAATGTTACTTACGTCTTTGATAAAAACCTGCCGAACAATCTTACTTGGCCTGCTATTTTTCAGCTTTACTGGGGTCGTTTTTGCTGGTGCTCCACAAACCGCCCCTCAACAAGACTATTTTAAGACATTTATTCAGCACACAGAGGAAACCTTGAAAGTGCTGGTTGCTCAAGGAACTATAACCAACCAGCAAAAAGGCAAAATCATCGACATGTATAAGAAAAAAGACGCAGAGCGCCGTGAAGAATTCAAAAAGACAAAAAAGATGACGCCTGCCGAACGTGAAGCTTATTCTAAAAGCAAACTAAAAGCAACTCATACGCACGATACAATAAGCGATCTGATTACCGGAGCTGGACTTAGTGAAACTCAGGCCAAAATAGTAGCCAAGGAACTATATCCGCAGCACCGCTCTACCAGCGCTACCGCGATGCAAAAACCAGCTTCGCCAAGCACAGAAAAAGCGCCTCCCATTCCTGCTTCGCGGTGAAATCATCCAAGCTTTAACTCAATTACCTCGCCTCAATAGTACCATAGACATAATTTATTTATTTTACAAACCGCTGAGGCCTCTCCTTGTTCTATAGCTCATTTTTAGTTAGGTAGTTCAAGATAAACAAAAAACGTTCCCTAGGGAACGTTTTTTTGTTTATCCAAACAGATGACTTATTGAAAATCTTTAACTATTAATGTCGTTAGTTACTAGCAATGCCAAAAAAGAATCAACAAGTTCCGGTTCAAACTGAGAACCGCGGCAACGAAGCAATTCTTTAATAGCTTCCTCTTTAGTCATAGCTTTTCGATAAGGCCGGTCGCTGGTCATAGCGTCATAGGCATCCACAATGCTCAATATCCGGCACTGCAACGGAATCGTTTCGCCTGCTAACCCCAAGGGATACCCTGAGCCATCCCAATTTTCATGATGCTTTAAAATCCAATCTGAAATCGGCTCTAGATCAATGGAAGCTTTTGCAATACGAAAACCGATTTCACAGTGTTGCTGCATAATCTTCATTTCATCCGGCGTCAGCTTTCCTGGTTTTTTCAAAATGCTGTCTGGGATACCTACCTTGCCCATATCATGAAATTTGGCAAACAAACGCAAATCTGCAACAGAACTACTTGGTAAGCCAAGGCGGCATCCCATGTCCTCCAACATAACGCTCAATCGATCCGCATGGCCTTCGGTAATATGATCCCGCTCCTCTAACGCCTTCATCAGTGTTTGGACTATCGAATGCCTCACGCTATGACTTTGGTGGATTTTTTGCCGGTACATATAGGAATCTGCCAGTTTTAAAGCTTGTTCTACCTCAGAACTATCTTCCGCAATTTCCCATCCCATCGACAAGCTTACCGGAAGTTGCAAGTACGTTTCATTGTAAACTTGCAAGCATTTTTGATAGGTCTTTTCTAGTTCATCCATGCTATTTTGCGAAGTATCAAAACAAACCACTACAAACTCATCTCCGCCTACTCTGGCAACATAATCAGGAAATGCCAGCTCTTGTTCTAACAAGCTAGCCACTCTTTTTAAAAGTAAATCTCCTTGTGTATGCCCCAAAGTGTCATTAATTAGTTTGAGGCCATCTACATCACAAATTAAAATACCGACATTCCGTTTGTTTTCCGTTTTCATTTTTCCGAGGTCTGTTTCAAAAAAAGAGCGATTATACACATCGGTCATACTATCTCGCTGCCTCAGATATTCTGCATTCTCTTCGGCTTCACGTCTCGCGGTAATATCTCGAAGCGATGCCAAACAACATGGCTTATGATCAAATTTCACAGCCGTCGCGCTAACTTCTAGAATTACCCGCTTACCATTTCGATTGTGCGTCTCTCTTTCATAAATTGGATAGGCTCCCTCGGCAATGACGGTCTGAATCACTTCCATAGTTTGCTCTTGCTTTACCCCTTGCACCAGCGCCGCCAAACCGCTTTCCTGTAATTCTTTTTGTGAACACTGAAAGAGTTCTTCGACTCTTTGATTTACCTTTAGTATGGCTCCGCTTTCACCGTCAAAGACGATTAAGCCATCCCCAGCCGCTTCAAAAATATCTACCGCTTGCTTTTGGCTGATTGCTAGCGCTTTCATTGTTTGCGCATTGTCAACGGCAATGGCCGCCAACTCCGCAAAGGGAATCAGTGTATTCATTTCTTTTTCCCCAAAAACATGCTTCTCATCGGTAAAGGCAACGCCAATGACGCCAAGGATACGTTCTTCCTTCTTCATTGGCACCATAGCAAAACAACAAACTTCCGCCAGCGAAGGATGCATATTTCTCTTGGGCCACTCTTTATAATTATGAACGATACAAGCTTCCTTAGTACGAAGTACTTCGCCAATAATCCCAGACGTTAAAGAAAGATTAATTCCAAGATGCTCTTTTTGAGCAAATAAGCCGACTCCGCCTAGTCCTACGATAACCTGCTTTGTCTCGTCCAGCAGCCCTACGGATCCATGCACAGAACCAGTGCTCATTGTAGCCCAAGAAATGATAATCGCAAGCAACCTATCCACATCTTTTTGCGCCAACATTTGCGAGGATACTTCACTTAACGCCTTCAGTAATGCATTATGCGAAGCAAGATCTTGATTAGCCTGCGCCGTTTTTTGATACTGTTCCCGCAGTTCTTCCTCCGTTGCAATCAACTCTTCATGGGTAGCGCTTAACTGCTCGTAATTTTCCTGCAGCTTTTGTTTTACTTGTACTCGCTCCGTGATATCAAGAGCAGCACCTACAACCGCCCATGTTGAACCGTCTTCATCTTTCAAAGGAATTAACTGGTGATTCCACCACCGATCTTGAACTAAAAATTCTCCAACCACCGTTTCCCCAAGCAAAGCGCGCTGCACTTGGCTCACAATCTCTGGGTAATCTTTATACACAGCAAAAGCCGATGCGCCTACTTCACGGCAAATTCCATGCGCGCCGCCGTTTTGCAAGCCTTCTCCCTCCGCAAGAGTGAATTTTCCTTGACTATCTAATGCATAAAACACAATCGGCGTATGCGCTATAAATGTCCGCAGCCACATTTCTTCTTTATGTTGTTTACGAAAACTAAACAACATAAAGATCGATGCTAACACAATGCAAATGCTAAGCGTAGACGCCGCCAGCAAATATAAAGTTCTATGCTGGTAATATGAATTCAAGACATCTTGCGAAGTCCCAACTTGAATAACAAGAGGATAGTCTTGCATCTTTCTATAGCTTTCGACCAGTTGCTCTGTAGGTTGTATTGCAAGAAAATCTCCATGGCCTTTAGTTATGACCACTCCTTTTTCTTCCAATTGTTGGAGAATCGCTTCCAAACTTAGGCTGCTACCCAGTTCACTTTCGCGACTACTAGCCCGCACAACACCATCTAGTCCGATAAACCGAATCGTGTAATTTCTTGAAAAATTCATTTCCTGATAAAAAGAGGAAAAATATTCTGGTTTCATTGCAATAATGGCCACACCAGCGAATTGTCCATTGGGGTAGGATAAGCGCTTCGTCAAATGAAGGCTAAGCCGTTGTGAGGTTTTTCCTTTATAGGGCTTTCCAATATACAACTCGTCACGACCATTTTTAGCATGATACAAAAAGTGAGGAACATCCGCTATATTAATTCCCTGGCTTTCACCAAGAGTATTCAAAACAAAATCCCCGTTATTATCTACTATACCGGCCTCCAATATAGGATCCAAACGAATTTGCCGAAAAAGTCTCTCTAGAGCAGGAGTCCGGTTATAAGTTTGCTCATATTCGTCTTTCATATGATTTAAATAAAATTCATTTGTATTCAACACACGCCGAACATGCTCTTCAAGAGCCATTCCCATTCGCTCACAATCATGCTTGGCTTCTTCAACCACTGTTCGATAGTCAAAATAAAGCAAACTCAACGTACCCACCCAGACAATGGTGAGCAAGCAGGCGGAGCATAGCAAGAGAAAGCGTTTCAGAAATTGCCAATTTTGCAAAAGCCCTTTTTTGTTCTGCAAGTGTAGACCTCCTAGAGTCCTTATTGGGTTAAGCTTTTTTCATAAAAAAACACCGGCCAAAATCTGGCCGGTGTTTTTTTATGGCGATAAGCCCCGGCAACCTGGCAATCATAGACAACCGTCCTTAGACCCATAGTTTTGCGTCCTTACCTTTCGGCAAGTTTGCTTTTTACAGTTTTATTGGAAATCGTTATATGACTAGAATCATTATATTGTAAGTTTAGTCTAACTTCCTGAGCGAATATAGTCAATTACATTTTATTACAATTTCCAATTCTAACTTATCCTCAACATAGCCCTTCGTCTTAATACTGCATAAAAATAGCGTACCAGTAAAAACTGATACGCTATAAAGTCTGACTTATTAGAGGCGCCTCATACGCGGCTGCTTTTCAATTAACCTGGCAACGCTCTTCCACTACGGCAACCTCTTTATTTCGGCTCTTCAATACTTGATACACTAAGAATAAGCCGCCATACCAAAACGGAGCCACATAAAGCCCCACTAAATTATCCGGATCATAGCTCATTCCTAATATAACAGCCCCCAAGAAAAGCAGCACGCCATAGTTTGCATAAGGATAAAGAGGCATTCGATACTGCAAATCCTTAAGTTTCTCTTCACTTAAGCTTTTACGCCATTTTAAATGAATACACATAATAAGAGCCCATGTCCAAATGCACCCAGTGACTGTACACGCTGACATAAAATAGAACACTGTATCCGGATAGGAAAAGTTCAAATATACGCCCACGAGACAAGCCGCACTTGAAAATAAAATCCCATTGGCAGGAACTTGATGTTTAGAGAGGGTTCCCAAAAACCGCGGTGCCTCGCCCCGTAGCGATAGCCCGTAAAGCATCCGCCCGCACACATAGATGCAGCTATTTAGACAGGAGGCAGCGGAGGAAAGAATCACAAAGTTCATAACTCCCGCCGCATAAGGAATTTCCATTCGCTCAAAGATAATAACAAACGGGCTTACCCCCTTAGGCAATGTATCCCAAGGGCAAATCGAAAGAATAACCGTCATCGTGCCAACATAGAAAATAAGGATACGCCAGAAAACCTTATCGATTGCTGATTTAAGCGAATGTTTCGGGTCTTCCGCTTCTCCTGCGGTAATACCAATCATTTCAACACCAGCATAAGCGAACACTACCATAACCAAGGCCATGGCAACGCCTTTAAGACCAAACGGCATAAATCCACCATGGATCCATAAGTTTGAAAACCCAATCGCCTCGCCACCATTTCCTATGCCAAACAAAATCATAGCAGAGCCTAAAAAAATCATCCCAATAATGGTAACGACTTTGATTAGAGCAAACCAAAACTCAAATTCTCCGTAATATTTGACAGCTGCCAAATTGATCGCCGCAATCAACCCCAAACAAACTAGCGCTGCCAGCCATTGCGGCGTATCAACAAACCAGTATCGTGCATAGATACCCACAGCAGCAATTTCACACATCGCTAAAACCACCCACTGGTACCAATACGTCCATCCGGTAATAAAAGAAATCGTAGGTCCGAAAAAGGTTTTAGCATAACCAGAGAACGAAGCGGACACGGGATGTTCCACTGTAACTTCCCCCAACGCCCTTAGCACAAAGTACATAACGACGCCGCCCAGGGCATACGCCAGCGTTAACGCCGGGCCTGCCATCTTACTGGCGGAAGCGGAACCCATAAACAACGCCACACCAATAACCCCACCAATGGCAATCAATTGAATATGTCGATTTTTCAAGTCTTTTTTTAGATTTTCTTTAGCAAACTCTCGTTTTTCCATGTACAGCCCCCCTCTTAACACGACACAACACAACAGTTTCAAGCTGATTTATATAAAAAGACGCCTGCAACCCCCCTTAGGTGTCGCAGGCGTCTTTGCCCAAGTGTGCCTACCTTCGCAAAATCAACATGTAGCTGCCGCTTTTTGAATGTTTCGCTCCAAAATTCCAAGTCCTTGATCCAATTGAGCATCCGTAACAACCAAAGGAATCAGCAGTCGAATCACATTTCCGTAAATGCCAGCTCCAATCACCAACAAACCATCTTCTAAACACAGTTTTATAACTTTAGCCGCCAATTCTTTAGCAGGCTCCTTCGTTTTCCGGTCTTTTACCAACTCAATACCGATCATAGCTCCCAAGCCCCGCACATCTCCGATCACCGCGCACCGTTCCTGCAAATTTTGCAGGCGTTTCATGGTTACATCTCCAATATGCTGAGCCCGCAGACACAGATGATTGTCTTCCATATAGCGAATTGTTTCCAAACCGGCAACGCAAGACAGAGGATTGCCGCCATAGGTACCGCCAATTCCGCCAGCTCCAGGCGCATCCATCACCTCCGCCTTACCAGTAACAGCACTCAACGGCATGCCAGCAGCAATTGATTTCGCCGTGGTCATGATATCCGGCTCTACTCCCCAATGCTCTATAGCAAACATCTTTCCAGAACGCGCAAAACCAGTCTGAATTTCATCGGCAATGAAAAGAATATCGTTTTTCTCACAAATCGCTTTTAGCCCGGAGAAATACTCTTGAGGAGGAACAATGAATCCGCCCTCTCCTTGAATTGGTTCGGCAATGACTGCAGCAATCTGATCGGAAGCCACTTCGGCTGCAAAAAAACGATCAAAATGTTCTAAGCAATGCATGCCGCATCCAGGATAGGTTGATTGGAATTGACACCGATAACAGTAAGGAGACGGGACTTTATACGTATCGGAAGGGAAAGGGCCAAATCCATGCTTGTAAGGTTTCACTTTACTAGTGAGCGCCATGGCCATCAACGTCCGCCCATGAAAACCACACTCCAACGAAACAATTCCGGTCTTCTTGGTAGCTTGCCGCGCAATCTTCACCGCATTTTCGACTGCTTCGGCACCGCTGTTGGCAAACATAGTTTTTTTAGGGTAATTGCCTGGCACAATTTGATTCATTTTCTCCGCTAACGCCACATATGGTTCATACATGGCGATGGCAAAAAAGGAATGAAGCAATTTATCTGCTTGTTTTTTGACGGCTTCCACTACCGGCTTCGGACAGTGGCCGGCATTTAACACTCCGACACCTGCATAAAAATCCAGATATTCTCGCCCTTCCACATCGGTAATTACGGCTCCGCTGGCTTTTTCCACAAAAATAGATGTCGAGTTAGCAATACCGCTGGCTACTGCCGCTTGCTTCCGCTTCAAAAGAGACTCTGTTTTTGTTTCTGTTGCAATCATTTTTTACCCCTCCTCACAAGAACAATAGCCGGAACTATATCCTAAAGATATAATTCCGGCTTCATCGCCTTGCTTCTTTACTAGCGCTTGCTGAGTTTTCACATTTGTCAAAAACTCCGTTAACTAGTTCCTTATTCTGGTTTTATTGTAACAAAGGAATTCGCTAGCGACCATGTGATAAGCTCACAATAAAACAGCCGCTTTATAGGAAACATGCACAACGAAAGTCAGTTATACTCCTTCGTGCAGGCGATTATGCTTTAACTGCCGCCCCACAATGACTCCTAACTGCAAAGTCAGACGATCATAAGGGTCATTCATGGACTTTCCTGTTGCTTCTTCCACTTTTTTCAGCCGATAATCCAGCGTATTCCGATGTAAAAAAAGCCGTTTCGCCGTACGAACGACATTGCCATTTTCTTCAAAATAGGCAAAAAGGCTGCCCGCTAAATCCATTTTATAAATTCGATCATATTCGTTCAAAGGACCGATAACTTCTTGATAATATTCCTCTAGCTTTTCCGGTTCTATTTCCAGCAGCAATTTGTACAACCCCAGTTGTTCATACGCGTAAACCGGTCTTGTAGCCGCTGTTGATTCCGCCAGCCAAAGCAGCTTGCACGCTTGGCGATAACTGCAATGCACCATTTCCAATTTTTCAACCCCGCTGCCTAACGAAGCTACAATAGCCAGTTGGGGATATCTACTATTCAGCTTGCGCACAAGCGCTTTGACTAAATCCGTATTTTTCTGCGCAAACTGCCTTTCCCACGGAAGCAGAATGACAATTGCATTCATCCACCAGGTCAGTAAAATTTTGCGATGCTGCAACGAAAAAAAGTCGCGCACATATTGTTCCATCCGGGTCTTCAGCAATACTAAATCCGCTTCTTCCTGCAGCTCGGACTCGGCAATATACACGGCCAAGTCGGCTGGCTGAATAACAACCGCTTGCAGCGGTTTGGACAAATCATAGCCGTACGTATCCGCTCGCCTCACAAGCATCTCTTTATCCGACGCTTTCTGCAGCAATAGCTGCTCGAAAAAATCACTGACCGAGCGTTGCTCAGTTTGCCTCAAAACAATATAGCTGCTTGCCTCTTGCATCACTTCAACCAGCTTGACTTCCCAAGGAAGCTCCAATACGGGAAACGCCGCTTGGTCTGCTAACGCTAAGACTTCTTGAGGAATTTCAGTAATATAGGGACCCACGTTAATAATAAGCCCTGCTAGTTGTTTTTGAATGACGCCTTGTACAAGAAGCGTTAGTTTCTGCAGATCTCCCTGCAAGCCCATACCGGTAATAATCAACAATTCCCCGCCTTGCACCCAAGGAAGAACATCCGGCAAGTCAAGAAAATGTACCCATCTTACCAGCCGATCTTGCCCGGTCATTCCGGCAACAACCTTCCCCTTTGCCAAATTCGGCAAAGCAGCTAACTCACGAAAGCTAACCATTTCGCACCTCCTTATTAACAGGGAAAGAACTCCCTTCCGCTTGAGAAGGGAGTTGCCGCTATTACATATTAAACACTACTAATTTTTCTTCTGTCATTTCCCGCACAGCATATTGCGGACCTTCCCGGCCAATGCCGCTTTCTTTTACGCCTCCATACGGCATGTTATCCGTTCGGAAGGTAGCTCCGTCGTTGATAATCACCCCGCCCACCCGGAGCGCTTCTATGCAATAATTAGCCGTTTCAATGGATTTGGTGAAGATGCCTGCCTGCAAACCGTATACAGAATCGTTTACTTGCTTGACCGCATCCGCTATGGTGTCATACGTAACAATAGAGACAATCGGCGCAAAGGTTTCCTGACAGACCACCTTCATGTTCGGACTCACTTGCGTCAGGATCGTGGGTTCATACCAAGCCTTGTCTCTCTTCCCACCGGTGAGAACCAGCGCTCCTTCAGCCACCGCCTCTTGTACCCATGCTTCAGCGCGCTGCGCTTCTTGTTCATGAATCATCGGGCCAATATCAGTTTCACTTTGCTTAGGATCTCCGACTCTCAACGTTTTAGCAAAAGCAACGGCGGCATCGCAAAATTCCTGGAATATACTGCGATGCACATAGACGCGCTGACACGAAATGCAAACCTGCCCCGCATTGGCAAACGCATGGCGCATGCAAAGCTCCGCTACAGATGCCACCGGAGCATCTTCATGGACAATATTGGCGGAATTAGAGCCAAGTTCCAAGGATACGCGCCGAAATCCGGCCTTTGCCAAGAGCGTTTTCCCAACAGCGGGACTTCCTGTAAAGCTATAAAAACCGATACGCTGTTCTTGCGTCAGCCACTCCCCCAGCCGTGCGCCAGAGCCAGTCAACATGTTTAAATACCCCGCTGGCAAGCCTGCTTCTTCGAACACCTTGCATAGCCACATGGCCGTAAGCGGCGTAGCAGTCGCCGGTTTGTAGATAACAGCATTTCCCGCCGCCAAAGCAGGGCCCAACTTGTGACAAGCTAAGTTCAACGGAAAATTAAACGGCGTAATCGCACACACAATTCCCACAGGAACTCGTTTCGTAAAAGCAATTCGTTTGCCGCAATTAGGCGCCCCCGCCAACGGAACCATTTCCCCGGTCATGCGTTTGGCTTCTTCCGCGGACAAAATTAATGTTTGTCTTGCGCGCCCTACTTCCCCCAAAGCCTCTTTCAGCGGCTTTCCAACCTCTACACAAAGATCTGCCGCAATTTTTTGCGCATCGCGCTCTAAAATCCGGCTAGCCTCCATTATAATTTCATACCGATGATAGGGTTCAATCGGCGTAAGAAGCGCCTTTTCCGCTGCCTCTACCGCCTGAAAAACATGTTCCTCTTCGGCAACAGAAATCATCGCGACGGTTTCCCCGGTCGCTTTGTCAACCACCGGGCTGCTCTCTTTCGCCATACACCATTTCCCATCAATCCACAAACCATAAGCTTTCATAGTACGTCCTCCTCTAACTCCAATTAGCTATTTCATCATCGAATTTGAAAAAAATAAAACTGCCTACTGGAACATAAAATGCACCAAGCAGGCAGTCTTCTTTGACCAAAGCTTCTTTACAAACAGAATACCAGAGAATAGAGTATCCAACAATAGAGTTTCATTGTATTGTTGCACAACCAATACCCGTTTCAATTGGGCACTTTTCCTAAGAGGGCGGTGCCAAACACCAACGCCTTAGTTTATTGATAAGACTCCTCCTTTAGCAAAGCGCCCTCCTCAGTCAATTCATTTCTGTAAAGAGTGGCATACATGGTCGGCAGCACTAAGAGCGTTAAAATCGTAGCAATGAGAAGCCCGCCGGCAATCGCCACCGCCATCGGCCCCCAGAAAATACTGGACACAAGGGGTATCATCGCTAAAATGGCTGCTGCCGCTGTCAGCATAATCGGCCTAAAGCGAGTTACCGCTGCGTTAACAATCGCATCCCGCAAAGGTTCTCCTTGTTTGATATGCTGCTCGATTTGATCGATAAGGATTACGGAGTTACGGATAATAATGCCTGCCAGTGCGAGAATCCCCAACTGAACCACAAAGCCCATAGGACGCCCGGTTACCAACAAGCCAAGGCTAACGCCAATAATCCCCAAGGGAGCGGTCAGAAGGGTCAGCACCATTTTTGATATATTTTGCAGTTGAATCATAAGCAAGCTGATAATAATAACCAGCATCACCGGAACCGGCCCCAGAAGCCACCCGATTGCCTTAACGCTCATTTCCGTAGAACCGCCAATATCAATACTATATCCCGGCGGTAGAGCGCGGCGAATATCCTGCAGATCTTCATACGCCTGCTGTGTTGCATCATTGCCCAGCACGCCTTCAGCCGTGTTCGCCTGAACCGTAATTGTAGGTTTAAGATCACGCCGCCAAACAAGGCCTTCTTCCGCCTCAAAGCTAATCTTAGCAATCTGATCCAGCGGTACAAATTTTCCATTTCCTATAGGAACCGCCAAGTCTTTGATCTTCGAAAGATCATCTCGGTCCGCCGGATTGATACGAAACACAATCCCTACGGTTTTATCTTCTTCACGAAACTCCGAAATCGTCGCTCCCGAGAGCAATGCCTGCAAATTAGCCGCCACCGCTTGGCTGTTGACTCCTAGCATGCGCGCCTTATCTTGGTCAACACGCAAATGCATGACTTTGCTTTTTTCATGCCAATCTAAATTTACATCGGTTACGTTATGGCTTGCCGCCATACGGCTTTGCACCTGCTCGGCAATCTCTCGCACTGTATTATGGTCATAACCGCTAACGCGAAGCATAACCGGATACGCAGCCGAAGGACCGGACTGCAAGATCTTGATATTCCCTCGCACTTCCGGAAATTCTGCCGCCAACAGTTCATACGCCTTGCGCACAAGTATTTCCCTTCCTTGCAGATCAGTACTCGTAAAAACGAACTGTGCATAATTGGTGTCCGGCAGAACCGGGTCGAAGGTCAACACAAAACGCGGCCCTCCCTGCCCTGTATAGTAAGCGTAATTCACTACATTAGGATCTTCATTAAAATACTTGGCAAAGCGGGCAGCCTCCTTCTCCGTAGCCTGAATGGCAGCCCCTTCTGGCAAGCGCATTTCTACGATCAGTTCCGGCCTGGCTGAAGCTGGAAAGAACTCTTGCCTAACCAGTCCCAAAAGCAAAACAGAGCCAACAAAGCATGCAGCGGTAACGACCAGCACTTTTTTCCTGTGCAACAAGCACCATGACAGCGTCTTGCGAAACAGAAGATAGAATTTAGTATTATACGCATCTTTTTCATGCGCCTGCGGTGAAACTTTGATCAATTTATATCCCAACAGAGGCGTTACCAATACGGAAACCAACCAAGAAATGAGCAACGCAATGGTAATTACGGAGAATATGCTTCCAACGAATTCGGAAGCCGAGCCTTTAGAAAAGCCGACTGGTATAAAGCCGGCGCAGGTAATTAAGGTTCCTGTTAACATCGGAAAAGCCGTTGAAGTATAGGCATAGCAAGCCGCCTCAAAACGAGTACAGCCCTGTTCTAGCTTAACAATCATCATTTCCACGGCAATAATCGCGTCGTCAACCAACAGCCCCAACGCTATGATCAACGCCCCTAATGAAATTTTATGGAGATCAATGCCGAAAATCTTCATGGAAATAAAAACACCTGTAATGATCAAAGGAATGCACAAGGCGACCACAACGCCGGAACGTACACCCAAACTAATAAAACTGACAATCAGCACAATAATAATCGCTTCCGCCAAAGACTTTACAAACTCGTCAATCGATTCCTTGACGACCTTGGGCTGATTCGAAAAAGAAGACAAATCCAAACCAACAGGTAAGTCTTTTTGAATTTGAGCCACTGTTTTTTCTAGGTTATTCCCTAATTTGAGAATGTTTCCCCCTTTTTCCATCGACAAAGACAACCCAATTGCAGGCTGACCATTGTAAAACATCTTCGAATCCGCAGGATCAACATAGGCTCGCGTTATTTTCGCAATATCTCCCAATCGAAAGGTTCTTCCATTTGCCCGGATCGGAAGCTCTTTTAAACTCTCAAGATTTTCAAAGGCCCCGGTGACTCGCAAATAGACATTGTCAGTCGATGTTTGAAGCATACCGGAATCCGCCATGGCGTTTTGCGTTTGTACTGCATTCGTAATATCGGTAGTTGCAATACCGAGTTGAGCCAGTTTAACCGTTTCGATCTCAATATATATTTTTTCCGCTTGCACCCCTGTAAGTTCAACCTTTTTTACATTGGGTACAGTTAATAGGATTCTGCGAATTTTTTCAGCATGCGCGCGCATCTCCTCATAACTATAACCATCGCCGGTTAATGCGTAAATACAGCCAAACACATCATCAAAACGGTCATTAAAATACGGTCCTTGAACTCCGTTAGGAAGGGTGTCTTTAATATCGTTAACCATGTTGCGCACTTCCAGCCATATGGGTCGAATCTGGCTGTCGTTGACGGCATCGTCTTTCAAAACAACATAAATCTTAGACTGCCCGGGAGTGGACTGGCTTTTCAAATAATCCAAACCCGGAGTGTCCTGTAACTTTTTTTCTATTTTATCGGTGACTTGTTCTTCGATTTGCCGAGCCGTCGCTCCTGGCCAATTTACAGTCACTATCATTTCACGAATCGTAAAATCAGGATCTTCCATTCTCCCCAAATTTTGATAAGAATAAATGCCTCCCATAAAAATAATTCCGACAAAAAAGTATACCAATGCCTTATGTTTTAACGCCCATTCGGTCAAATTGATTCGTTTCACGCTTTAGTTCCTCCGGAGATTTTCACTTTTTGCCCCTCGCGCAGCCTATGAACTCCTGCGGTAACAATTACTTCTCCGTTTTCAACGCCAGACAGTATTTCAATACTGGCATCCCTAAATGCGCCGGTTTGAACGGGCCGCAACTGAACAACTCCTTCTTTTACAACCCATACACAAGGAGAATTGTTCGTTTGATAGATCGAAGACAAAGGCACAAGAGCCTTAACCGTACCATTTTGACTATCCGAAATTTCCACAGCAGCCGTCATGCCCAATTTCACCTCCGGCGGTGCATTGAGCAGCGTTAGGCGCGCTTTATAGGTCCGCGTCACTGGATCGGCCATAGGGGAAATTTCTCGCACTCGACCTTCCGTAGCGATATCGCCAAGCGCCCAAAAAGTTATTTTGCTCTGCGTTGCTTTGCGCAGTTCTTCCACTCGGTTTTCCGGAACGTTAATTTCTACTTCCCTCTCACCGTCTTGCACAAGCGTCACTACAGCTTGTCCCGCCCCGACAACCTGTCCAACTTCAGCGTTTATATTGGAAACAACCCCGTCCTTATCTGCATAAAGAACGCTATAGCCTAATTGATTAGCCCCTTGGGAATACTGAGCGCCTGCTTGCACCGCAGAAGCCCTGGCCACTTCGTATGCACTTTGATACTGATCTAGCTGCGCTTGACTTATAGCTCCTTGCGAATACAGTTGTTGGTAGCGATTTAAATTATTTTCCGCTAACTTGAGCTGTGATTCCGCAGAATACGTAGCAGCAACATTGCTGTTTACTACCTGCTGCAAGTCTCTTGAATCAATCTGCATAAGCGCATCACCCGCATGAACGATGCTCCCTAATTCCACGTAGCGTTTAATCAACTTTCCCCCGACTTGAAACGACAATTGGCTTTCAAAACGTCCGCGCACTTCTCCAGAATATACATAGTTCTGTTTGCTTCCAACCGCCGCCACGCGCCCGGCTCGCACTAAAAGAGCCTCTTCGGTTGCCGTTTTCGCTTGACTATGTTCTTTCCAGTAAAAAGCGCTAACAGCACATAAACACAGCACCACTGCCAGGCCGCAATAGTAGCGCTTCTTTTCTACAAGCACAGTATATCTCCTAAACAAATTCATCTTCTTAGCCCTCTCTCTTCATAGGTATATTAGGTATATATTGAACAACCGGCTCTTCGTATACACAAACCCGAATCGCCTCTCCTTCTTTCATAAGCTCAATTCTTCCAAGACGCCGATCTTCCCAAAGCCATTCTTGTACCACCTGCTTGGTAATTTCCTCTACTTCTTGCTCGTCAAAGTTTGATGCAGCACTGACCCAGACCCCGTACAAAAACAACTGCATAGCTCACCGTTCCTTCCTCTACCACTTCATCGTTTGAACGAAAAACCAGTATTTTATGATTCAAGTCAATTAATGAGTTTAAAAAACTGCCATCCATGAACCGCATTCATGAACGGCACTTTTTATTTAAAATTTTTATTCAGTGCTAGTGTTTCCCTATGCATGCCGAGCACCTGTCCCAGTAAATTTTCGGTAAGCACAAATTGAGCTTGCAACAACTCATCTGCAGTCCCCTCATAAAATGCTTCCAGCAAGGAATCTAAAATCGCTACCATGACTCTAACCGTCACCACTGCATTTGCAACATGAAATACTTTGCACTGTATGCCGCTTTCCACAATCTCAAGTAGTACCGGCTGCAATAGTTGCTTGCCTTGCCGCGCCAGCTTATCCATAAAACAAATGGACTTATCGTTATATAAATACTCAAACAAAAGGCCCTCGCCATTATTGTTGAGCATCTGAAACACTTCATTAATGACACGCTCAATTTTTTGCGTCGGAGAAAAAGAAGGCAATCTGGCAATAACTTTCGCTTCCGAAAAGAACTTGGAAAAATGGCGATTAATCAAGGCCTCTAGGATATCTTCCTTCGATTTGAAATAATAGTAAAACGTCCCCTGAGCAACACCCATTTTTTTGACAATATCGCTAATCGCAGTTTCATGATACCCGTTGGCGTAAAACATAGGTTCCGCAACATCAAGGATTTCATTAATGCGAATCTGCGGGTCTTGTGGAGGTCGCGCCATTTTTGATCACCCCATTAATTGATTCTAGTCAGATTATACTACCCGCAAGGGATGCCTGTCAATATTCATAATCATTTTCTCTCTACTTTTGCATCCTTAGAAATTCAGCATGAAGGTAGGTAAGAAGAAAAAAGCTGACGAAAGACTCTTCGTCAACTTTTTCTAATGACAACTTTCTTTTCATTGCCCTAGCAATTTCCCTCACATCTTTTGCTGCTCGCACAACGCCCTCTGTACTCGCTCTTTTCTCACGCTCTTATTCCAATACATTGCATCGTCCGCTTCGCGAAACACTTCATGGATGGGCATATCCTCGTCTCCAATGCTCCATCCCAGCGATATGTGCAGAGGAACTTCTCCCCCGCCTTGATTGCATATATCTATTTTTTCTTCTATTTCATTGCAGAGTATTTTAATTTCTTCTTCTGATGTTTGAGTTAGTAAAACGACAAACTCATCACCTCCAACACGAGCAACTATATGGTTTTCGTTCGACCGCAAAATGCTGGCTGCCTTCTGCAACAACCTGTCCCCTAATTGATGGCCCAGCTTATCATTTACCTGCTTTAAGCCATCTACATCGGCCACTATAATGCCCACTGGCCGTTTGTTCTGCAATTTTTCATCAGTAAGGTGTTCATCCAAATACGCACGATTATATAGTCCTGTCAAAGCATCATGATAACTAAGATGCTTCAATTGTTCCTCCATTACTTTACGTTCCGTAATATCTCGAATCAATAGCAATATCTCGTTGTCGCCATAAGAAACCATGCGAATTTCTTTGGTCTTTCTCTCCCCCTTGAGTAAAAATTCATGCTCATAGTGCTGCATCTCTCCACTCGCAAAGAGTTTTTCAATAAAAAAGCAATTTAATTCCCGCATGGATTCAAGCCACTCTTCTGGCCGTTCTTTTTTACCGTTTTTCGGATAGGTTATTATTTCCTGTACAGTTCCTGCAGCATCTAAACGCAATAAAGTGTCTGGAATAGCGTTAATAATGGCCTTGTTTTTTCTTTCGCTTGCGTATATCATCTTTTCCCATTGTTTTTGTTGTGTTTTATCAATCAAAGTTCCTATAATCGACCATTTTTCATCAATATAACAAACTGTCGAATATATATCGGCGTGAATAATTTCTCCTGCCTTGGAAACTACTCTAAATTCATAAGACATATTAGCTTTCATTTCATTATTTTTTCGGCCTTCAAAGCAGCGTTCTACTGCCGGTTTATCTTCGGAATGGATGAGCTCCATAATACAACCTAGATCCTCCATTTCTCTCGCAGAATAGCCAAGCATTTCACACAGTCTAGGATTTACATAGTTAGCTTTTCCTTTTTCATCAATAATATATACACCTACCATCGAACTTTCTGCTAATACGCGGAATCGTTCTTCTGTTTCAGTTAGTTTGGCATTAACCCAGTCTAGTTCTTGTATATCTTCAATTAGTTGCCTGGCCATAGTTTGGAACGCGCGGTAAATTTCCACTAGTTCTCTTGGACTTTCTTCTGGAAGCATTCCTGTTTCTGGAAGCAGTTGAAGTTTGCCAAGTTCAATTTTCTGGGTTTGACCAACAAGAATAGCAATCGGCTGATTAATGCGTCTTGAAAAGAAGGCTGTGCTATATAAAACCAAAATCCCCAAACCAATACTGATTAAGCCTGCGATTAGGATTTTATTGTAAACAGACTCCAATATTTCGTATTCATTAATCTCGCCAGCAACAATCCATCTACTCTTATCCAAGCTTCCATATGCGCCTAGTACACTCTCTCCTTTGGCATTTTCAAATACCCCAGAAATAATTTTCCCTTGCTCTGTTCCATAAAGAAATTCTACACTAGGTCCTTTCCAGGGAACTTCTTTACTGTCACTGGGTAAGCTAAGCCGCGAAGAGCTGATTCTCATGCCAGAGTCACTGATTAGGTAGGTTTCCCCTGTAGCCCCCAAATGAAATTCTTCCATCGCTTGAACTAAGGCATCAAGCTTCACTGCGCTCACAACCGCGCCAAGGAACTCTTCTTTGTCATTAAATACAGGCGCACTGAATACTACAATCCACTCCTTACTAGAACGGCCTTGCAGTGCATCACTAATATACTCTTCTCTATGCTTTGCCCTTTTAAAATATTCTCGATCTGAAACATCTTCGCCAGATACCGCAATTCCATTTGCGTTAACAAACGTAATCCCCGTAATATGAGGGCTATTTTTAGCAAATAACTCTACCCGCTGAAAAAATGTAGTTAGATCACCACGGCGTACAGACGGCAATTGAGACAACGTCCGTACCCGGCTTGCATTATCTTCGAACCAATGCGTTATATAGTTTGTCTCTAAAAGAACGGTTTGCTCAAAGCTTTTTAACGCAAACTCTCGGGCATTACTAATCTCAAAGTAAGTAAATACAGAAAACAACACCATTCCGATTAGGCCCATGGATACAATCAGCAGACGAAAATAACCAGAAATTGTCCTGAAGAAAGCTTTTCGTACTTGTTCTAAAAGAGTCATCTCATTATCTCTCGCTTTCGATTCTGCTATTTTCGTAATTTCAAGTTTCTACCTTTCTTCTACTTAATCCACATTATGAAAACAAAAAGGAAGTCATTGACACCGAACCTTTAATAAAAATGTCTTTCATTTTCTTCACGACTTCATGATCGCTTATACAACTCATATAACCTTTTATTATTTTAGATTATTCTGTTAATTAAGGGATATTCCTTTTTTTTGCCATACCCAATTTTCATCTTTCTTAAATAAAGCCAACACTAGCAACCGTTATCCTAGCACCTCAAAAGACAAACAGCCCCGGAACCGTGATTCCAAGGGCTGCAATCCTGTTTCCTAGTTTCTAGCAGTATTTTGAGACATTATGGCTGTTTTTTTAAGATCCCGTTAAAATCAGATCCATACGGAGAGCTTGGAGGCGCCCAAAAAGCTAAGGTTCCATCTGGCTTCAACGTATACTCTTGTGTTAGATCAGCACGCGTAAACGGCGGTTTTAGGGGAAGCCTCAATTTTCCTATTGATGATACCGTGCCGGCTGCCCGAGTCCATTTGGCGTCAGATCTAGGGTCAGATCCATATGAAAGAATTACGCTAACTTGGTTGCCTTCAATTTTTTCTACGACTAAGACAATTTCACGGCTGCCACTAGCACCACCGTTCAACCCGGTCCAATTGAATTTTCCTGCCCATTTCCCAAAGAGGGGAGCCAATTTTTCTGAAACATCCGGTCCTGGGGCGACAATATTGACGTCGTTCGGCAATGGAGGCGAAGCTGCTGCTGCCGGCAATACCGTCAGTGCAACCAGCAAGCACAACAGGGACAACACTTTTTGAAACACATTGTATCCTCCTCGTTATTTAGTTGAACCGAAAATCTCGTAAAATCAGTTGCCGGCTCATAAATTGAGTATATCATCACGCCTACTCTGTTTTCATAAAAATCCATAAATTATTAATGATAACTAACCGGTTGTCCGACCCGCAAACTAGTAGTACAATGGTCTCACGAATAATAGTTCTTAAGACTAAAACTCTAATCCAAAGGAGCTAATCCAATGAGTCTCTCATTTAGCGGCCAGGAAATTATGACCATCTACCTTCACTTCATTCAAAAGTTAAGAGAGTTAGAATCTCAAAAAAGCCAGCCCGACAACCTAGAACACCTTGAACACATCAACCAACAAATTAAGCAATACTCGGCAGTTATTGAGAAGATAGAAAAAACGTATCCTCGCATTAGCGATGCGCAGAAATTCTTGTGACAGCTTAAATATCTACGAGCAAATCAAAGAAGTGCTTAAAGAACTCTATGTCATAGTGGGCGAATGTCACTAAAAGAGGTGCTTTGAATGATCAACTTTGTTTACGCAGACGAATTAAAGAAAAAGTACTGCGTATATGGCTCTTTTTACAATATTAATTTTGAATCAACCACCATTGAATGCCGCCGTCTCTTGGAGATATTCAGCATCCAACATCTCTCAAGAGAAAAAAGCAAATCCCTTCAGTATCACGAATCCTTTCTTGGCTCTCCAGATGCCGTATTCATAATGATGAACCCGGGCTCCTCTAAACCCCTATTGCCTCATTATATACCCCCGACATTTGTTCATAACGATACCTTACCCGAAAAGATTTTGAATAACTCTCTCGTAATTACCCAACCAGACAACGCCCAGTATCAAATCATGAATGTAATGAACCATAAAAAGTGGAATCATGTTCGTATATTGAACCTATCAGATATTCGCGAAGCAAAAAGTGAACACTTCTTTTCTCAAATCAAAATTCTAACGGGGCTTCTCCACAGCATATTCGCTCCCCCACGCCTCTATGAATTACAATTGGCTTTATCCCCGTCTGTTATTCCAGTATTTGCCGCCTGGGGCCGTGATAAAAGCTTAATTCCCTTGGCAACCCAATGCCTTTCTATTCTGCCGAACGACTATACCATTAAAGGTGTCCGCAAGCCCGGCGATGACTATCGTCTTTACTCTTATGCAAGTCCACCGCCCATGAAATACAAATTAAAGTGGCTCGAACAAATCGAGCCACTTCTTGATAACTAGTATATTATAAACTTGAGGGGAGGTTTGCAGTGAAAAAAAAGCTTTTTCTTTTAATGTCATTCATTCTGCTACTAGGGATGCTATCCAGTTCCGTCGCCCTTGGATCCGACTACATAGGCAACAGCAACAGTGGGAAGTTCCACTATGCCAGCTGCCGTTGGGTTCAGAAAATGAACGAGAGCCACAAAGTTTCTTTCGAAAGTCGGGACGAGGCGCTCGACGCAGGGTATGTGCCGTGCAAAGTTTGCAGGCCGTAAAACCACTTACCAAGGAGGCTCCACATGCAAAGTTCATTTGAATTTCGCGGCTCTGGATTAGGCTATTTCTGGCTCCTTTTATGGACAGGCTTTCTATCAGTCATCACACTTGGTCTATACTTCCCTTGGGCCTATTCCGCCCAACAGCGCTGGATCACTGCCAACACCTACGTTAATGGCCGTCGCCTCGTTTTCAATGGCACTGGCGTTGGTTTTTTCGGGCAGTGGCTGCTTATTATGATTCTCACCTTTGTCACACTGGGATTATACGCGCCGTGGGGATATTGCCAGTTTAAGCGTTGGGAAACAAGCAATACGGAATTTGAGTGAAATGATTAAGAGCACAAACCATATTCCTGCACGATTTTAACTGGTGATTAATAAATTATTACAGTGAATTTTATTTCCCGCATAAAACAAGCAGTAACTAAGCAATTTTTACACCAAAAAAGCCTTCCAGCGAAATCGCTGGAAGGCTTGATTTTATTCTAATTTACGGTTCCATCTAACATCTCGTGTCGGTCGTGATGTTTTTCCGCAGCCGCTGCTTCTGCATTCTAAGAGGCAACAAGGTCTATCATAGGTTCACTCCAAGCTCCTTCCCCGTGAGCAGTTGATATGCTTCAACATAACGCTTTGCCGTTTCAAGAACCAACTCGTCTGGCAGCGCCGGAGGTGGCGGCGTCATATCCCAAGGTTGTTTAGTTAGCCAGTCGCGCAGAATTTGTTTGTCGAAGCTCGGCTGGGACTTGCCAGGCTCATACCCTTCCTGCGGCCAGAAGCGAGAAGAATCCGGAGTCAGGGCTTCATCAATCCATATCAGGTTCCCGTCAAGAAGACCAAATTCGAACTTGGTATCTGCAATGATGATGCCTCGAGTCTCGGCATAGGCGCGTGCCTGCTTGAAGATAGTAACGGAAGTTTCGCGTAACTTCTTATACAATTCACTGCCGATGAGTTTCTCTCCCTCTTCCTCGGTAATGTTTTCATCGTGAGTTCCCAATTCCGCCTTTGTGGAGGGAGTAAAGAGAACCTCCTCCAGTTTTGCGGATTCAACGAGATTCTTTGGCAAAACATGTCCGCAAACCGATCCTTTGGCTAGATAATCCTTCCAACCAGACCCGGTGATATGTCCGCGCACAATGCATTCCAACGGCAATGGTTTGGCTTTTTTCGCCAGCAAGAATCGCCCTTCCAATTCATCGCAGTAGGGCTTGAGGTTATCAGGCAGATCCTTAGTGTCAGCGGAAATAATATGATTGGGAACTATGTTCCGAAACTTCTCCATCCAAAACAGGGTTATCTGATTTAGAACCACGCCCTTGAAAGGGATGGGTCTGTCCATAATCACGTCAAACGCCGACATGCGGTCGGTGGTTACCAACAGCAGTGTTTCCTGATCAATTTCATAAATGTCCCGTACCTTACCCTTGGCTATCATGGGATATTCTTTAATGTTTGTCTCAGAGACTACTTTCATATTTCTACTCCTTCTATGCCTACAGCGGGCAACTGGTCCCCAAAACTCCAGCAGAAATGTGGGAAAACCATACCCATTTGTTGCGGCAGAATTTCTTGGTGAAGGCCACCGCCGCACTTCCACGGCGAGCATCTTCACTCTTAGCAATATTTTATCATGCAATGCTGACTATTTACAGTCATAGTATTTCAATTTCAAGCGCTAAAACGAACCCACTTGGCAACATTATGGAATTTATGCAGGTCGGGATATGTCGGTGGGCATACAGGAGAGAGTAGCTAGAAATAGGTTGTTGAGATACTATTTAAGTGAAATTACTTAAAACATCCCAAATAGGCCATGTCCGTTTTATATACGAAACTTACTAACTGAGATTTGCAAGTCTTGAGCCAATTGAGCTAGGCTTTGGCTTGCCGAAGCAATTTCTTCCATAGATGCAGTCTGTTCTTCTGTTGCCGCAGACACCGATTGCACTTCTCCCGATGAGTCTTGACACAGTTTGTTAATTTCTCTCACTGATAAGACTATTTGTTGACTAGAACCAGCAAGTTGCTGCATGACTGCAGAAATTTCTCTTACCTGCTCCGCCACATCAGTCACTACGTGAGAAATTTCTTCAAAAGTTACTCCTGCGGTATTAACCACTTTTGCTCCGACATTAACCTCTTTGGTTCCTTCCGCCATCGCTTTAACCGCTTTATCAGTTTCTCCTTGAATTTCGCTGATTAGTCCTGAAATTTGCTTTGCTGCATTTTGTGATTGCTCTGCCAGTTTTCTTACTTCATCTGCAACAACGGCAAAGCCACGCCCTTGTTCTCCGGCCCTTGCCGCTTCGATAGCTGCATTCAGTGCCAACAAGTTTGTTTGTGCTGCAATTCCTGATATTGTATCAACGATTTGCCCTATTTCTTTAGAACGTTCACCTAACTTAGTAACAACTTGTGCCGAATTATTAACCGATTCTTCAATATGAGCCATTTGAGTGACAGCCTCTTCAATAGCCGCATTACCGTCTTTAGCTTTTTGAGCCGCTTTTACAGATTGTGAAGCGACTTGATTGGACGTAGCCGCAACTTGCTCAATTCCAGCTGACATTTGTTCTACAACTCCTGCTGTCGTATCGCTTTCTCTAAGTTGATTTTCTGCTCCTGTAGCAACATTGTTAATAGAAATCGCAACTGATGTTGCCGCATGAGCAGACTGATCTGCACTCGCCGTTAATTCCTCTGAAGCGGCAGCCACTTGTTCCGACGATTCATTAACATGCTTCAAAACTTTTCTCAAATTTGCTCTCATGTCTGCCAAAGAATCTGCCAACTGACCAATCTCATCTTTACGTAAAACAGCTCGAGGTTTGTCACGAAAATCACCTTGCGCAAGTTCTCCGCAAATCGCAACCATTCGTTGTAATGGAACTGTAATAACCTTGGAAATAAAAAAGCCAAACCCGCTCATTGCCACCAACGATACAAAGAACACCATAATAAGAAGCTGAGTTGTCGCTGTTGCAGCCGCTTGATTATCCTCGTTGATTTTTTTGCCAACATTACTATAGTGATCTGATAATTTTCTTATCTTACCTATGTAGGAATCACTCACAGGAACTAATTTTGACGTATAAAGCATGTATGCTTCAGCATTTTTATTTTGCATGGCCAGAGCAATTACTTCATTCCGCGCTATTCTGTATGAAGCTTGCTCTTTTTTTATATCATTCCACAATGCCGATCCCTGTTCATCAAATTTTTCTTTATCCATTCTAGAAAATATTTCATTAACTATTCCGCTATTTTTAGTGATTTTATCATATAATTCTTTGTTTTTACTGTCATCGGTAGTGATCATCAACTCCAAAACATACCCATTATTTTCGTTTGCAATACTTAATGCACTTGTAATATCATCATTAGGAACGAATCCTTCTTCGTACATTACTCTCATCATTGTGCTCGATTTTTGGGAATTATAGTATCCCATGCCGCTAGCAACACAGAGCGACAAAAGAGCCATGAGCATCAAACAAGCAATTTTTTTCCCAACTTTTAGGTCATTGAAAAACCCCATCATAAAACCTCCAATTCATATAGTACATCTTTACCTTCATTCATTTCTGTTTTCCAACTGTTGCATAAGAAACTTTTTATCAACGTAGCTAATTATATATCAAGTCATTATTAAATGATAGTCCTAACTATCTACTGCCTTGTTCATTAATAAAAACTTAACATTCCCAAAAGATACAGTTTATCACTTTTCTTCCGTGTGGTGATATTTCAACATACAAAAAAGCCAGCCTAGGTCGATAACCTGAGCTGGCTTTAATACATCTACCATTTTATTGACGTAAACGACAAGGTCAAAATCTCACAGAAACCGTCTAACATCTTGTCGCATAGTATGCACCTCCACTCAAATAGCCATTAGGGCGGTCGCAATGCCGCCCTTTTTTTCTATGTTTATGTTTGTCTTTCGCTTTATTATCATCATTCAACTTATGCGTAATCCATGACTATTCTCCCAATATCGTTCCTTTTTTATTCTCGACTCAATAATATTTACTTTCCGATAGGACATCCTATTTTTTTGTTTAATATAATGCTTGAATTACAGTAAATGTAAGGAGGTCATTATGAAGAAAACCATTTTTCTTTTACTCATCGCTCTCATCATCAGTATTCCTCAAACAAGTTTCGCCATGAATTTTTCTGCCCCAACAATTATTGGGAATGTAGGTTCAAGCAAAGGAAACGTATGGAAAGATGACACTACCGTTATTCCTTTAGCCGGAAAAACAGAAAAAATATCGATTTATGTCGAAAAATATCAACCGGAAGCAATAAACAATGTACCGGTTCGCCCAAGTTTCCGAGGATTTTTAGGCTCAAGTACAGACAAAGCAAACGTAGTTCCCATTAAGCTCTGGGGTGATACCATTTACGAAGTCACTTCTAATTCTGGAAAAAGCGTTTACATAGTTGCCGCACACGCCAGTGATGGGTTTGTTAATGCATCTGTGTTTGGAAAATTTGACGGCAAATTTGTAAAATACGTAGATGGCTCTCAGTTCTCCAAAGATGGAAATACCAACGGACATAGCAGTGATTTCAAAATATCCACCGTCAATGACAAGATCATTTTCTCCTGCGGCGATGGTAGCAAAAACTGGGAGTGTATTTTAACTTGGGATGAAGACGCACAATGGTTTGGGATTGAAACAAAAGATAAACTTAACCCAAATGATGAATTAATCTCTAAAGCATTAAATGCAACCTATCCCTGGGAGGATACAACAATTACCGTTTCTGACGGAGAATATACAACATTAGAGTATGGTACAACCGTTTCTTTAAATAAAATAGATTCCATCCAACCAGTCACCGGCACAATACTAAGAAATGGCATTCCCACTAAAATGATAGCTTGGGCTGCAAAATGGCATAGCAGCGGTACTGGAGTTTTCTCGAAAGTAATGATAGCCATGGTAATGCCTGACGGAAGTGTTAAGGGAGTATATACTGATACCATTGGAGATCGTGTTAAAATATTAAATATACGTTTTTCAAGCAATGGAGTTCTAACCGATTATCTTGACCGCTCTCCTGGTCAAGCACGAGCAGAAGATCCTACAGTTAAATTCACCTCAACAATAGCATTTCGTTAAAATTTCATCTGCACCAAGCGGCGTTAATGCTAACATGCATTGCGCCGCTTTAATTTTAAGCACCAGTCTTCGGAGCCGAGAGCGCGAGGGACAGGGGTTCGACTCCGCTCGGCTCCACCAGAATGTCAAGCCTCTACTTTAGGGTGGTAGAGGTCTAACGCGCGCTTGGCTCGGGACTAAGAGTCACGCCCCCCTTCCTATGCGCTCCATGGGACACAGTGCACTTTACCGCCGCCCCCTTGCGCAGCATGTCGGCCCGGCTCTCATATCCGTGGCTCTGTGCGTGAGTGTTGGTAAGCCATGCCATCGGCAGAGGGGTTGACTTAAAAGCCGTATCGGAAACAAGGCACTCTCAGTTCTCCACCACCACCGACATATATGGTCATGTACTGCCGCAAAAAGGCAGAGCCATTGCAAAAAGTTTGGGCGATATTATCACACAAGCCCCCAAAAAAGCCGCTACAACCGAAAAAAGATGATACGTTATTGCAGTAAATTTTCCTTTTCGCACAAAATAAGCCCCATTGCACAAAAAACGGCCTCTAACCAAATGGTTAGAGGCCGCATGAATACTGATGGTGCGCCCGGCAGGAATCGAACCTGCGCTCCCGGCTCCGGAGGCCGATGCTCTATCCCCTGAGCTACGGGCGCATGTGCTTGAGTCACGAGAGGAATTATATCACACTTTAGTTATATTGTCCATTCTTTTCACTATTCATTCGCATCTAACCGCAGACCGCGCGTTTCTTCTCCCCAAAGCCAAATCACAGCCGCCGTAACAAGCATGACCAACGTAAACATGCCAAATATCTGCGCAATTGAACCGCCAAAAGATAGGAACCATCCTACCAGGGACGGCGCTAAGATACCCCCAACGCGCCCTACAGCAGCCGCCCAACCGGAACCAAAGGCGCGCATACTTGTCGGATAGAGTTCGGGTGTATACGTATAGACCACGCCCCAGGCACCGAGATTGAAGAAAGACATACAACTACCCCAAAAAAGCAGTTCGCTGCCGGAGCCGCCTTGTCCAAAAAAGTATGCGCATACCGCGCTCAAAGATAAGAAGGAAGCCAATGTGCCTTTTCTACCGAGCCGATCCACCAGGAAGGCGGCGCAGAAGTAACCAGGTAGCTGCGCCAAGGTCATCAACAGCACATATTCAAAGGTTTTCACTACGGTATGCCCCTGGCCTACCATTAACGAAGGCAGCCAGGTAAAAATACCGTAATACGAATATACGATGCCAAACCAGATCACCCAAAGCACAAGAGTCCGCTTCCTAAACTGCGGCGTCCATAGCTCCCTAAAAGCAATACGAGTCGTTGTTGTAGACTGCTTGGGAGCCACCGCTTCTTCGCAAATCGCCAAGCCGCTGCGCCGCTCCATATCGCTTACAATCGCGTGGGCTTCCGCCAAGCGTCCCTGTGCCGTCAAATAACGTACCGATTCCGGCACCCAACGCCAGATCCAAAAAACGTACAGAGCCGGAACCGCTCCTAGCAAAAAGGCCACATGCCAGCCATAATAAGGGATTACCAAGTACGCTACCAAGGCGGCAATCAGCCAACCGCAGCCCCAAAAGCTTTCCAGCAGAACAATCATCTTGCCACGGTCTTTAGGAGGCGAAAATTCACTAACCAGCGTTACCGCCACAGGCAGCTGCCCGCCCAGCCCAAAGCCCACCAAAAAGCGAAATACCAATAAAGATTCATAATTCCAGGCAATACCGCACAAGCCGGTGGCGACACTATACAAAACAAGTGTTGCCGCAAAAAGCTTACGCCGCCCAAAACGATCCGCTGCTCCACCAGCTAAAACAGCTCCCAGCGCCATCCCCACCAGGCCCATGCTGCCGATATAGCCCATTTGCGCCATTGACAGCCCCCACGCTTTGGCTAAGGCAGGCAGCACAAACGCAATCAACCCCGTATCCATAGCATCAAACATCCAGCCCAAGCCTGTTAACGCCAGCAAGCGATAATGAAACGCACCTGTAGGTATGCGTTCCATGCGACTAATTACATCCATTTCTTCAACCACCTTTTTATATGTGCATTCATTTCATAGTATGTACCCTTTAGCTTGCCCAACTCGTTTTGAGTCTTTACAGGTGTCTTGTCACTAATTGTTATTATAAAAGCTTGCTCTCGCAAAAGCAAGCTTTCTCTGGACGTTCAACGAACCAAAATCCCCATTTGGGCTAATTCAGCTTCTATTTCATGCAAAGTTTCCCTGTCAGGCACTTCTATCGTGTGCAAATGAACGCCACCAGTCAGTAACGATAATGGCTCCGCTTGCGCTTCACCCAAGTTGTGCAAAAACCGTTCCACATCACGCCGCGAGGAAAGACGCAAGGCCCCTTTTAATTCTCCATACAAAGGGTGTTCCACCGCCACATCCAGTACGCAGCCGCCTCGGTCCACCACCGCAAAAAGTTCAGCTGCCAATTGCACATTGTCATGCCGACAAACCAGGGTAGCTTGAATTGTTTGTTTTACTTTTTCCTTAGGTATCCAATATCCTTGCGGCGTCGCAACGATCGGACTGCCTGCAGCGCGTAAAATAGCAATATCACCGACAATTACTTGGCGGCTCACGCCGAATTCCTGCGCCAACGCCGTACCCGTTACCGCTTCGGAAGACGCCTGCAAACGTTCTTGCAAAGCCGCCCTGCGTTCTTTCGTTTCCATAGGTCCTCCTATTTTTCACTGTTTTGCGCGAAAAGCTGCAGCTCTCCTAAATATTCCGTCGGCCCTAAAACCAGCAGAACATCCCCCACTTGAATGCGTTCCTGCGCATGAGGATTGCTCATAAGTTCTTCCCCTCGGCGTAAGGCGATAACAATCGAGTGAAAACGTTCTTTAATCTGGCTTTCTGCAAAGCGTTTGCCTACAAAAGAAGAGGTCTCATTTATCGTTACTTCGGAAAAGTCCATAGGCAACTCTTCGTTATGCAAGACATTTTCTACAAAATCAACAAACACTGGCCGTGTCATGGAAGCCACCATCTGGCGCGCGCCCATCACCGACGGTACAATAACCTGGTTCGCTCCGGCAATGCGCAGTTTATTCTCCGCCTCCAGCCGTTCGGCTCTCGCTACAATATGTGCCGTAGGGTTTAAGCTTCTCGCGGTTAATGTCACGTACACATTATCAGCATCATCCGACAAAGCGGCAATAACTCCTTTGGCCTCAGCCACGCCCGCTTGCAGCAACACACTGTCTAAGGTGGCGTCGCCATGCAATACCAGTACTTTTTCTTCGCGCAGGGCTTGATAAACGATATCGTCTTTTTCAATAACTACAAAGGGTTCCTTTTTTTCCAGCAGCGACTGCACCACATTACTGCCTACTTTGCCTGCGCCGCACACAATAATATGGTCCTGCATTTTGCTAATACTGCGCTCCATGCCCCGCCTCCCCAGCAAATCACGTATTTGGCCTTCTAAGAGTAAAGATACAACCATAATCAACGTATAATAGGTTACGGAAAAACCGGCAACGATAAAGAAGATGACAAAAATACGACCTTCGGGAGTAACCGGCGTGATATCGCCATACCCCACGGTTGCCAACGTCACAACGGTCACATAAAGCGCATCCAAAAAGGAAAGCTCTTCAAAGATCATAAAGCCCCAAATACCAATAACCAAGATAATTAAAAAAGCGCCGATGGACTTTTTTAAGCGTTGCACCATACAAATTCCACCCCGTTTTTCTACATTCGGTATTATTTCGTCTTATTCCGTCCATTTCCTGCCAATTTTTTCATCTTCATTGACTATGAAAAGTTTTAGTTATACAAAAAAGCCACCGCATTGCGATGGCTTTTCTTTTCAAATGGTGACCCGTAAGGGAATCGAACCCTTGTTCCCGCCGTGAAAGGGCGGTGTCTTAACCGCTTGACCAACGGGCCAAAATGGCTCCTCGAGTAGGACTCGAACCTACAACCCCGCGGTTAACAGCCGCGTGCTCTACCGATTGAGCTATCGAGGAATAGTGCCGAATTATCGGCGACGTTTGTTATTATATAGCAGGATGCCCCGCTTGGCAATAGGCAATTTATATTTTTTTTGCCGTTGTTTTACTTATTTCGTCTTTACGGTCAATAATTCTTGCACAAAATTCGGCAATGCAAAACAACTGCGGTACATCGATTCATTAAAATACTTGGTCCTGAAAGGCAGCGGACGCAAGTCCACCTGCAACGGATCCGTCTTTTTAGACCCCATAGTGAACGAATGCATTCCCCCTGGATACAACGGAATATGCGCCAGATACATTCTCGCCACCGGGAACAAATCCTCCACATCCTGCCACAACCGCCGAATCAGCTCCTGATGATAAAAAGGCGACTCTGTCTGTTGCACAAAAAGGCCGTCTGCTTTCAAAGCCCTAGAAACATCCTGATAAAACGCTCTGGTAAATAATCCTTCGCCAGGACCGATCGGATCCGAGCAATCCACAATAATAACGTCGTACTCGTTTTCCGTCCGGCTCATATGCTGAATCCCGTCGCCAATCTTCACTTCCAACCGCTCTGAATCGGCAATAAGAGCTTCGCTGATTTCCGGTAAAAATTCCTTACAGACATCCACAACCATGCCGTCTATTTCTATCATTTCTACCTTTTCCACGCTTGGATGACGCAACACTTCCCGCGCCGTGCCGCCATCTCCGCCGCCAATAATCAAGATGCGTTTGGGATTAGGATGTGTACTCAACGACACGTGAGCCATCATCTCATGATAAATAAATTCATCAAACAAGCTGGTCTGGAATACGCCGTCCAAGACTAACATCCGTCCGAACGGTTCCGATTCCACCACGGCAATCTCTTGAAATGAAGAACGCCCCGAAAACAATGTTTCCTTTATACGCACCGACATTCCCAGGTGCTGAGTTTGCCACTCTGTCATCCATAAATCCATCATAATCCCCTCCCGCATCGGTCATTTAAAATAGAATGCATATA
This sequence comes from uncultured Anaeromusa sp., assembly GCF_963676855.1. NCBI lineage: Bacteria > Bacillati > Bacillota > Negativicutes > Selenomonadales > Sporomusaceae > Anaeromusa > uncultured Anaeromusa sp. The sequence continues at coordinate 1,863,786 of NZ_OY781460.1, read as the reverse complement.
AGTCAAGAGGGGTGCCGCGCACGGTCCCCTCTTGCTCGTCGTTTCTATAAGTATAATGATACCGCAATTTGCGGCGACAGGCTAGCCCTAGAGAGTCTTTTTCCAGCGTGACAAAATAGTCCGCGCCACATAAACCCCGCTAGCGCTAGCCTGAGACAGGCCTCTAGTTACCCCTGCACCATCGCCGATGGCAAACATTCCTGGAAACTCTGTCTCCAAAAGATTGCTTAGCTGCAATCTGGAACTGTAAAATTTGACTTCCACGCCATAAAGCAAAGTATCATTGTTCGCCATGCCGGGCGCAACTTTGTCCAAGGCGTAAATCATTTCAATGATATTGTCTAAATGACGTTTAGGAAGCACTAGGCTTAAATCGCCGGGGACTGCATCTAAGGTTGGCCGCGTAAAACTCTGGTCTAGACGGTGTTCATTCGTCCGTCTTCCTTTAATCAAATCTCCAAAGCGCTGTACCAACACGCCACCGCCCAACATATTAGAGAAAGAGGCAATGCGCTTGCCATATTGGTGCGGCTCATTGAAAGGTTCTGTAAAGCGATTGCTTACAAGCAACGCAAAGTTGGTATTTTTACTATGCAACGCTTCATCGCGATAGCTGTGGCCGTTCACAGTAATAATCCCATCCGTATTTTCCGCTACCACATAGCCTTTGGGGTTCATGCAGAAGGTGCGTACTAAATCGCCGTATTGTTTCGTACGATACACTAATTTTGCTTCATATACTTCATCAGTAATCTGTTGGAATACTTCTGCGGGAATCTCTACCCGCACCCCTACGTCAACTTGATTGTTGAACACAGGCAAATTCAAAGCCTGACACTGTTTTGAAAACCATTCGGCTCCCGCCCGTCCAGGCGCAGCGATTAAGGTATCGCAAGAAATTTCTTCTATTTCACCCTTCGCCTTCAGCACAAAGCCTTTATTTTCTCCTTGAGGCAAAATTTCTTCCACTTGTGTGCGAAAGAAAAAGGAAACTTTTTCTTTCATCTCTTCGTAGATATTTTTCAAAATCTGCAGATTGTTTTCGGTTCCCAAGTGCCGTACCGTACCTTCGAGTAAATGTAAATCATAAGCTAAAGCTCGCCGCTTCAAATGACTATTTTGCGTAGTAAAGCACTCTGATGGCGCTCCATAGGAGCAATTGACAGCATCAATATAGTAAATCAAGTCCATAACTTCTTCATCATCAAGATACTCATGCAGCCAACCACCAAACTCGGTCGTCAAATTGTACTTACCGTCGGAAAAAGCCCCAGCTCCGCCGAAGCCGCGCATAATGCTGCATGGCTTGCAATTGATACACTGCGATACTTTTTTCTCTGCTATAGGACAGCGCCGGTTATAAATATCCAATCCCGCTTCCACCAACGCCACCTTAGGGCAAGGATCTTTTAGGGTTAGCTCGTACGCTGCAAAAATAGCAGCAGGACCACCACCGATAATAGCAACATCAAATTGACTAGACATGGTAGTCTTCCTTTCCTGGTTGCGCGGTTTAAAGAAACATCCAATTTAGTCGCGTTCTTGCCGCAGCATGGTTTCAACCTTCAGCGCACAAATCGGCCATTTTCTAACACAACCCGATATATTATACGGGAAGCCTGTTTCTAATGCAAGGGTTTTGCGTTAGAAACAGGCTAAATCTAAGCACTTTATGAAGAAACAAATTTTTAATAGGCCCATTGTCTTCCTAACAGTATTTACGTCCTATTACTGAGCAGGATTTTTCTAAAATACTGCGAATTAATTATGTTTAGTATAAGGAGGTGACACTATGAATTGGCGCGATGCTCTTGCGTATCTGCTCAGCAGACTGCGCTTAGATGATATGCAATCGCGGTTGCTTTTTAGCTCCGCGCTGCTTGTTTTTACCCCCTTATTACTGCTGCTCCCCTTACAAGAACGCACCTCTTCCCCCATATCTGACCCATCAGTCTATCGGGAATTACAATATATCACCGACATCCAGAACGCCAACATCCAACGTTGGTTTACAGAGCAGTCCAATTTCGTTGAACTTTTGAGCAACCTTCCTTCTGTGCGTCAGGGAACTTCTGCAGACATTCAATTGGTTCTAGACGAGACGTTCCGCGTCCAGAGCAACTTTACCGCTTTGACCTTTATTGATGCCAGCGGCATCGCCAGAGCTTCCGTGCACGGCCCGTTGAACCTCTATGTTGGTGACCGTGATTATTTCCAACAAGCCAAGCAAGGTAAAATCACCTTAAGCAATATCTTAGTTGATCGCTCCACGGGACGGCCAGTTCTTGTATTTGCTTCTCCTGTCCGTGACGAAGACGGAACCATTCGCGGCGTCATTACCAGCACGACACAACTTAGCCATTTACAAAACATTTTATCTTCCGTCCATTTTGGAGCAACAGGAAAAATGTATATTGCCGCTCCAGACGGCACTATCATCGCCGGAGCCGCTCTAGACATTCCCAGTTCGCTGATAAAACGCCTAGACGGCTTCAAACAGGCACAACAATCGCAACAAGGCATTGGTACCTATACGGACTACTTGGGCCAAAATGTCGTAGCCGTATTTAAACCGCTAGAAATCCAAGGTTGGATCTTGTTTTGCGAAATGGATCTAAAGGAAGCCTATCAGCATCACGAAAACAAGATGCGCATGTTGCTCATCGGCCTGGGGCTTGTCACAATCCTCGCACTGCTGCTGCTCTTTTTAGGCCAAGAGATGTTCCTTCGCCCCTTGCGGCATTTAATGCATTTAGCAGAAGAATACCGCAAAGGAAATTATATGGCCAGACTTTCCAAACAGAGTTTGCTACTAGCCCCTACCGAGCTGCGTCATTTGGGTGAAACACTCAATGCCAATGCTGAAAAGCTTTCTACTATGCTAGAGACCATGGATATTGTCAACAAAGTAGTTACGGAAACAGAAGCTCGTTACCGCACACTGGTAGAAAAGTCTATGGTCGGTGTTTATGGCATCTTAGATAATCGCATCATGTATGCTAATCCTCGTCTTGCGGACTTGCTTGGCTACGAGCTCGGCGAACTCAGCGGCGGCATGCCTGTGCATGACATCATCCACCCAGATCACCTACTTGAGGTACAGCAACGCATGAAAGACCGCCTTGCAGGCGAACTTGTCGATGAAAATTACGAAGTAAAGTTGATCCGCCGCGACGGCCAAGTTATTTTCGCAGAAATTTACGCTTCTCTCGGTACCCTTGGCGGCCAACCGGCTTTGATTGGCACCATTTTGGATATCAGCGAACGCAAAAAAATGGAAGATGAGTTGCGTCATCTCAGCATGCATGATCAACTTACAGGCCTCTTTAACCGCACCTTCTTTGAAGGAGAAATGCAGCGTTTGAGCAGCAGCCGTCAGCCTGTCGGCATTGTCATCATTGATGTCAATGGTCTCAAGTTGATTAACGACACCCTGGGACATGCCAGCGGCGATGCCCTGATCTGCAATGTTGCCTCGCTATTGCGTTTGCATTTCCGCGGTGATGATATTGTTTCCCGCATCGGCGGTGATGAGTTTGCCGCCCTCTTGCCTAACAGCACCGACCAGCAGTTAGGGCAACTCCTCAACCGCCTTCGCACAGCAGCCTCATCCTATAATCAAGAGCATCCAGAACTCCCTTTGAGTATAGCCACAGGGTATGCCATTGCCACTCCGGAGATTACTTCTTTAGAAGATGCTTTCCGCCAAGCGGATAATCATATGTACAATGATAAAAGTCAACACCGTGAATCCGCGCGTCGGCTTATTCTCAACAGCTTCTTACGCAAAGTCCAAGGACGCGAAGGAACGCAGCAAAAAGATATTCAGCACATGCAAATGTTGATCACTAAACTGGCGCAAAAGCTTCAACTTCCAGATACTTTAATTCCGCAGCTGCAAGCCGCCGTCCGTTATTACGACATCGGCCTTTTGAGTGTCAGCGAAAGTATCCTCTCCTCCAAAGCTGCCCTTAGCGAAGAAGACCGTAGGCACATTCACCGGCATCCAGAGGTAGGGCAACGTTTGGTCGAAAGTATCCCCGAACTTTCCAGCATCGGCGACTGGATTCTAAAGCACCATGAACGTTGGGATGGCTCCGGTTACCCCATGGGGTTAGAAGGCTCCAATATACCTACCGGCGTACGCATGCTTAGTCTGATTGACAGCTATGAAGCGATGCGACATGACCGCCCATACCGGCCAGCGCTCTCCTTCGAAGAGACGATTGCTGAACTCAAAAGCCAAGCGGGACATCAATTCGACCCGCAGATTACAGAAAGTTTTATTACCGTTCTTTACGAATTGCACGAAAAATCCGTTGAAGAAAATTCGAAAACAAAATAGAAGCCATAGTACATGCACATTAAAAGGCTCCAAGACAAAAACGTCTTGGAGCCTTTTAGCTTCAATTGCTATTTAATCTAATACCCACTTAACCACGTCGCATAAATTGCGGGATCTCCATGCCGGATAAGTTAAAATCTGTTTTGGCGGCCTCCGGCGCCGCCGTCTTTGGAGCGGTCTCTGCGCCAAAACGAGTGGCAATAATCGTAATACGCACGTCATCGCCCATCGTCTCATCAATATCAGCGCCAAAAATGATATTAGCGTCTTCGTCTACCGCATCAGTCAATATTCCTACAGCTTCATTCACTTCGAGCAAACTCATATCTTGGCTGCCAGTCACATTAACCAATACCGCCCGTGCGCCCTCGACGGAAATCCCCAGTAGCGGGCTATGCATCGCTTTTTGCATGGCGTCCATCGCTCGATCTTCGCCCTTTCCCATACCGATGCCCATAAACGCCTGGCCGGAAGAAGACATGACCGATTGCACGTCGGCAAAGTCCAAATTGATCATAGCCGGTTTAGAGATCAAACCCGCAATGCTGTGCACACCTTGCTTCAAAACGTCATCCGCCATGCAGAACGCATCCAGTAAACTGGTTTGGCGCGAAGCAATTTTCAACAGTCTGTCATTGGAAATGGTAATCAATGTATCAACATGTTCACGAAGCTTAGCTACGCCTTGCTCCGCTTTAACCATACGCCGTTTACCTTCAAAAGAAAATGGATAGGTTACAACGCCTACCGTCAATGCGCCCACTTCTCTGGCGCACTGCGCAACAATCGGCGCTGCCCCGGTTCCAGTACCGCCGCCCATGCCGGCCGTAACAAAAACCATGTCTGCTCCATCCAGGGCTTTAAGAATATCCGCCCTACTTTCTAACGCAGCTTGTTCTCCAACACCCGGATTAGCGCCCGCTCCAAGCCCTTTAGTCACCTTATCACCAAGCTGCAATCGCTGATTGGCGGGTGAAGCCTGTACAGCCTGAGCATCGGTATTCATCACAATAAAATCAGCAGACAACCCCATATCCATCATGCGGTTAACTGCGTTACTGCCGCCGCCTCCGACGCCAGCCACCTTTATCTTCGCGAAGTTCAGCATTGTTTCGTCAAAACCGATCATATCCTTCCCCCATTCCGGCATCATTCGCCCCAGGGGACGAAGGACGACCAACTTCTCCAAAATAATCCATATATATCATAGTAGCAAAGGATGAGCTGCAACTCAAGTAAGAATCCAACATTCTTACTTCATTTTTTAATAATACCTTGCAGCCGATCTATACGAAACCACTGAAACATATCTTGAAAGTTTTTTTGGCGCTGTGGTTCTTGCGTAAAATAGAACAAATGGCTGCCGCAATGACAGTCTGATGCGCCAAAGCCGGCAATCGCTCCTGCCGCCAGCTCACGCACTGCTTTGGCTAAAGAACATTCCAGCTTTTCTTGGGTGCGAATAGGCAGCGCTCCTTTCCAAACCGCGGCTTGCCGCAGATAATCAAAATGCCAATGCATCTTTTTGCGCAACCGCCCGTGTCTGGCAACGCGAGCCTCTAAGCCTTTCGCCGCAGAACCGACATAAACATAATGGCCTGCCGGAAACTCACGTTCTCCCAACGAGCCAATCTGTAGCCTGCAATCGGCAAGCACCTCAAGAAAAGCCATATATACGCCGCCATCAGCACCTTCCTGTTCATACACATACCAAGGAATATCCAACCTTCTTGCCTCACCTAGCGAAAAACCAGTCTCCCATGAAATACCCATAGCACGAATATCCACATATGGTCTTGCTGCCGCCAAGGCAGCAGCAAAAACAGGATCGGTGTGGTATTCCGGCAAAAACCACTTAGCTTGCTCGGCATGGACGATAAACAGCACCCCGCAGCGCCGCCCATTTTGAGCCAACTCTGTCAACGTCCGCACATGACTGCTGCCTCGGGCCGTCACCGCATCAGGAAACATGGCTCCAGTTTCTCCAAAAAGAGTGCAGGATTTCACTTCCAACAGCATTTCTGCGCCGCTGCTGTTCTTTAGCAAAAAATCAAAACGATGAGATCCTTCCCGGACTTCCGCCGCTGCCACTTGCCATTCTTCCCAACCGGGAACAGCCCGACGCGCCAACAATTCCCGCGCAATCCGATTGGATGCCAGCGTCTCCAAAACCACTGGCTGATTATCCCTTTCCACCGCCACTACCGAATAGGCGGTAGTACGTTTCGCTTCGTTTCCTTCTACCAACCACATGTTTACGCCGGGAAACAGCAATTCCCGCATGCGCCCCGGGTTGGGCATATGCGCTCGCACCGTCTTGCCCTCCAGCAAACATTCCGCTACAAATCGGTTGGGACGACGCAAAAATACGCCTTGCTTAGTCGGTGAAAAAAAAGAAAGTGAATTCATTTTGTTCGGCTCCTGCAATAATCGACTTCCTCTTTATTGTACCGCACTTTGTGCTTCGTAAAAAGAAAAACCGCTTGCGCGGTTTTATACTGCTTTCTCCAACCCGCGGCGGTTGCGTTTATGCAGCCTGCCGAAAAAGCGAACATCATCCATCAATTCCAAATACTCCATGGGCGGCAAGGACTGTGGTCCGTCGCACAGCGCCTCTTCTGGACAAGGATGCACTTCAATCAGCGCGCCATCCGCTCCAGCCGCCAACGCTGCCAGCGTCATGGGGTGGACAAGTTCCCGCCGTCCGGTACCGTGGCTGGGGTCGACAATCACCGGCAGATGACTCAAGCCTTTAACGGCCGCCACCGCTCCCAGGTCCAGCGTATTGCGCGTGTGCGTCTCAAAGGTGCGGATGCCTCGTTCGCAAAGCACGACCTGATTATTCCCGGCTTCTAAAATATACTCTGCTGCACAAAGCCATTCTTCAATAGTTGCCGACAGTCCCCTCTTCAGCAATACCGGCTTACCGGCTTTACCCAGCGCCTTTAAGAGGGCAAAGTTCTGCATATTGCGCGCCCCCACCTGCAGCATGTCCGCATAGGAAGCCACCAACGACACTGCCGCCGCCTCCATAACTTCTGTAACTACCGCCAACCCCGTTTCTTCTCGGGCTTCAGCCAATAGCTGCAGGCCTTGTTCTTCTAATCCCTGAAAAGCGTACGGAGATGTCCGCGGCTTAAACGCACCGCCACGCAGCATCTGTGCGCCGCCAGCCTTAACCAGTCGAGCCGCAGCCAGTAACTGCTCTCTAGATTCCACGGCGCAAGGCCCTGCCATAACGGCTGGCTGAGCACCGCCAATCCGTGCCTTTCCTACGCGCACGATGGTTGTTTGTTGTCCTGCTTTTCTTTGCGTCAACATGGCGCTGCCTCCTTTATCCTACTTGCTGCTCTTTTCCGGCAGCTTCATTCCGTAAGGTACCATGACTTTCTAAAAATTTTTGCAGCAAGAGTTCCCCCTGGGGCGTCAAAATAGATTCCGGATGAAACTGAATGCCGGTAACTGCATAGCTCTTATGCTGCACCGCCATGATCAGCCCATCTTCCGCCGTGGCCGTTACCTCCAAGCAGTCTGGTATGGATGACGCTTCCAGCACTAAGGAATGGTAGCGTCCTACTTCTAGCCCCTGGGGCATGCCGACAAACATTCCTTGGCCGTTATGCCGAATTTTACTGACCTTGCCGTGAATGGGTTGCGGCGCTCGCACTACTTTAGCGCCAAACACCTCTCCTATTGTCTGATGCCCCAGGCATACACCTAAAATCGGCACTTTGCCTGCAAAAAGCCGTACCGCCTCAGCGCAGATACCGGCATCCGCCGGTGTTCCCGGACCAGGCGAAAGAATAATTCCTTCACTACCTTCGCCAGCCTGCGCGGCCGTCATTACATCATTGCGTACTACCCGCACCTCAGCACCCAATTTGCACAGTGCCTGATACAGATTGTACGTAAAGGAATCATAGTTATCAATCAGCGTCCACATCGCGCTCTACCTCCCTTAACACCCGCAGCAAGGCTTCCGCCTTGTGCCGCACTTCTTCCAGCTCGCCTTCCGGCGTCGAGTCGGCCACAAGGCCAGCTCCAGCCCGCACCGTTACAATGCCGTCCTCCACCACCATGGTGCGAATGGCAATGCAAGTATCCATGGAGCCTCGGAAATCAAAATACCCTACCGCTCCGGCGTAAACGCCTCGCGGCTCTTCTTCCAGCTCAGCAATGATTTCCATGGCCCGCACCTTCGGCGCGCCACTGACCGTACCGGCAGGAAAACAAGCCTGCAAAGCCGCAATGGCGTCTTTATCCGCCGCCAGCTTGCCTTGCACTTCCGACACCATATGCATGACATGGGAAAAATACTCCACTTGCATCAACCTGGTCACTTCTACCGTTCCTGGCGTGCTTACGCGCCCTAGATCATTGCGTCCTAAATCGACGAGCATGGCGTGTTCTGCCCGTTCTTTGGGGTCAGCCACAAGTTCTGCCTCCAGAGCCGCATCTTCCCTGCGGTCTGCGCCACGGCGTCTTGTGCCCGCAATCGGATAGGTCCGCACTATATCATCTTCCACTCGGACCAGCATTTCCGGTGAAGCGCCCACAAGCTGTTTGCTGCCAAATTGCAGATAAAACATGTACGGCGAAGGATTTACCCGCCGCAACCGACGATACAGTTGGAAGGAATGACAACGCTGCGGCCTGTGAAAGGGCAATGACAATACGGTCTGAAACGTGTCGCCAGCGACAATATGTTCTTTGACCTTGCGCACGCCCTCGAGGAAAGTTTCCGCTTTGGCTTCGCGTGTCAGCGCTCTGCCTGGCAGCGACTGCTGCAGCTCTTTTCCAGGCGCATTCAGCGCCTCCTGCATGGTCTCCAAGCGCGAGCAAGCCTGTTCATAAGCTTCCGTCAATTCGTTGCCGCCGCGGCTCCAGGTAATCAGGGCCACCGAATGAGTCAAATGATCCAATACAGCCATGTCCCGACAGAAAAAGGCTTCCAGCAGCACCATGTCATCTGGCACGTTCATGCCCCGTACTCGCTCCCAAGTCGTTACCCCCTCAAAGGCCAGGTAGCCGACAAAGCCGCCCCGCAACGGAGGAAGTCCCGCAATATCAGGCACGCGGCAGCGCCCCAGCACTTCGCGCAACGCCTCCAGCGGCGGCAAGGCAAGTATCTCCTCTCCTTGCTGTGTCTCCAGCACGGTTTCCTTAGCTCGGCTGGTCAGGCGCCATTCAGGGTGAAACCCTAAAAAAGAATACCGACCAAAGGTACGGTTGGCCTCAGCGCTTTCCAGCAAGAAGCCTTGGCCGTCGCCAACCAGTTTTTCATATAAAGATATCGGTGTTTCTCGATCTCCAGGCAGCAGTACATGTACAGGCACGTAATCATATTGCCCAGCCAGCTCGCAAAACTCCGCCTCGTTCATCATCTTGTTCATCGCCCATCCATCCTATCCAGCCTCCCGGCTTTTACTCCACTAAAGCCATTTCACGGGTCATAGCCGCCACATCATCTGCCACTACTAACCCTTCGCCCGCCAAAACCCCTCTTACACCAGCCTGGCGCAAGCGTCTGGCATCCGCGCCGTTTTTAATGCCGCTTTCGCTAATAACTAACCGTCCTTCACACTGCGGCAACAGTTGAAAGGTATGCTCCACATCCGTGCGAAAGGTTGTCAAATCGCGATTATTAATACCCAAAAGAGGCGCCTGCGCCGCCAAAGCCGCCGGCAGTTCTGCCAAGCTGTGCACTTCTACCAAGCAATCCAGTCCCAAGTCTTCAGCAATCTCTTGATACCGTTTTAATTCCTCCGCTTGCAACACCGCCGCAATCAAAAGCACACCGTCCGCCCCAGCCAGCGCTGTTTCGTATAATTGATACTCATCAACAATAAATTCTTTGCGTAACACCGGCAGCGAAGTGGCAGCCTTGACTGCCGCAAGGTCCTCCAATCGGCCTAAAAAATGCGCATCTGTATGCACCGAAAGAGCCGCCGCTCCGTTTTTTTCATATATCTTCGCCAATTCCACTACACTATGGCGTGTCGTCAACCGTCCCTTAGCCGGCGAAGCCAGCTTGCACTCAGCAATCAGCGACCAAGCACGCTCCGCAATCGCCTGACGCAAACGAAAACCGCCTTTTGTCTTTATATCCTCACGCCGCAAAGGCCGTTTACGTTTTGCTTCGGCCACCACCAGGCGTTTATTCTCCACAATATGGTTTAGCAAGATACTCCTCCTCCGCTTGACGCGCCGCAGCAATAAAAGCCGCTATGGCCGCGCAATCCTTTACTCCCCGGCTGCGTTCCACGCCGCCGGACACATCCACACCGTCCGGCCGCAACAGTCGAATAGCCTCCGCCACATTCGCCGTGGTCAAGCCGCCAGCCGTCCAGAGCGGCGACATAGCTTCTCGTCGTAAAGCCTGCAGCTCTGCCCAGTCAAATGTTTTTCCCGTGCCGCCGTTCTGCCCCGGCAATTTCGTATCTAGCAACAGTCCGGCATAGCCGCTGCGCTGCAGCAATTCCTTGGGCACCGCTCTGCCAGGAGTTACAGGAATGCTGCGCAGTACCGGCCGCCCCACAGCGTGCGCATAGGCTTCACTTTCTTCGCCGTGCAGTTGAATCAAATCCAGCCTGCAAGCCTGCGCAATCTCTTGCACCTGCGCTAACGGTGCGTTTTGAAAAACCCCGACTCGCCCCACGGTTCCAGCTGCCGCAAAAACGGCCTGCGCTTGCAAAACGTCTACCTGCCGAGGGCTTGACGCAAATACAGCACCAACGTAATCACCGCCGCAAGCGCGAACCACGTCTGCTTCTTCCGGACGACGCAAGCCGCAGATTTTAATCTTCATGCCGAAAGCCCTTTAACCCTTTGACTGACCCGACGCAGTTCTTCCAGTTTAGCCAAGGCGGCACCCGATTCCAAACTGCGCCGTCCCAGCAAAACTCCTTCCTGTAAGGTTTCCGCTTTGCCAGCCACCAGCAACGCCGCTGCTGCGTTCAAGAGCACCACGTCCTGCTTCGGCCCTTTTTCGCCACCTAGTATAGCTTCCGTAATGGCCGCGTTTTCCACCGGCGTGCCACCGCTGTAATTTTCGATCTTGGCCGGAGAAAATCCTAAATCCGCCGCATCCAGTAAATACGATTTTACTTTACCAGCCACTACTTCGGTCACTTGATTCGGCGCCGCTGTCGAAAGTTCGTCCAACCCATCTAAGCTATGCACCACCATCGCGCGCTTAGCCCCCAACGTCGCCAACGCTTCGCCCACCACCCGAGTCAGCGAACGCTGGTAGACACCCAGTAGTTGGTATTCCGCTCCGGCAGGATTGGTCAAGGGCCCCAGTAGATTAAAGACCGTGCGAAAACCAAGCTCCCGCCTCGTTTTGGCCGCATGGCGCATGGCCAAATGGAATTGCGGCGCAAACAAAAAGCCAATGCCGGTTTCTTGAATGCACTGAGCCACTCCAGCCGGAATCAATTCCACTTCCACACCCAACGCCTGCAGCACATCGGCACTGCCACTCTTACTGGAAACACCGCGATTGCCATGTTTAGCTACTTTTACGCCAGCCCCAGCCAAAACAAAGGCCACCGTCGTCGATATATTGAAAGTTCCTGCTCCATCTCCGCCGGTACCGCAAGTATCCAGCAAGCCGCCGTCAACTTGCAACGGCTGTGCCAATTGCCGCATAGCCGCTGCAAAGCCAGCTACTTCTTCCGGCGTTTCCTGTTTCATGCGCAAAGCCGTCAGAAAAGCAGCCAACGCCGTTTCTCCCACTTCGCCGCTCATGATAGCCCGCATGGCTTCCTGCGCTTGTTGACGATTCAAGTCTTCTCCGGCTACTACGCGTTGCAACAATTCCTTAAACATAATTGCGCCTCCTTTTAATCACTGGCCTTGCCTCATTTTGGGTAAAATAAAAAAGCCTCCCGTACCTAAAGGGACGAAAGGCTCGTGGTGCCACCCTCTTTTGGAAAGTCGTCTGCTGCTGCCAGGATACAAAAAAACCATTTCATCCCTCTATAGGGGCGAAATGGTTTCGCGTTACCACCCTGGTTCAGAAAGCATTGCTTTCCCTTTCTTTAGATACGGGCTCTAAGAACCGATATCCTAGCCTGCGATAACGGGGGCTTCCGGTACCGCCTACTTGTAACCGTTCAGCGGACAGCTCCTGGGACCATTCATTGCGTTCTGTCAGGCCGATCATCACACCTCCGGTTTCCCGGTCATCGGCTCGCTGTACTGTAGATTACACAATTACTTTTCCCATTCAATGCTTTTGATTTATATGTTAAGCAAATCATACCGTTCTCTTGTCTTCTTGTCAATACCTCATCTGATATTTTTTTGCAAAATCCTGGGAATCGACTTCTGCTTCTCCCTGTGTTAAAATGAAAGAATCTGTTTTAATATATCGTGAAAAGGATAGGATGCAACCAACATGATCAGTACGAGTAATATTGAATTGCAATTCGGCAAACGCGTTCTTTTTAAGGACGTCTCTGTCAAGTTTACCCCAGGCAACTGTTATGGTCTCATCGGAGCCAATGGCGCCGGCAAATCTACCTTCCTCAAAGTATTGTCCGGTGAGGTCGATCCCTCTAAAGGCGAAGTTATTATCACCCCAGGCGATCGTCTGGCCGTGCTCAAACAGAATCATTACGAATTCGATGAGTTCCCGGTTCTGCAGACCGTCATCATGGGGCATAGCCGTTTGTACGCCATTATGGAAGAAAAAGATGCGTTATATGCGAAACCGGAATTTTCCGATGAAGACGGCATGCGCGTATCCGAGCTGGAATGCGAATTTGCCGAATTAAATGGCTGGGACGCAGACACTGAAGCCGCTCGTCTTCTCAACGGCCTCGGCATCAGCGAAGATTTGCATGAAAAGCTCATGTCCGAACTAGACGGCGCGGAAAAAGTACGGGTCCTCCTGGCGCAGGCGCTCTTCGGCAACCCTGACATTCTGCTCCTGGACGAGCCTACCAACCATTTGGACATTGAGTCCATCAACTGGCTTGAAAACTTCCTTTATGATTTCCCTAACACAGTCATTGTAGTTTCCCATGATCGTCATTTTCTCAATCAAGTCTGCACGCATATTGCTGATTTGGACTTCGAAGGTCTTCAACTTTACGTAGGCAACTACGATTTCTGGCTGGAATCCAGTCAATTGGCTCTGCAGCTGGCCAAAGACGCCAACAAGAAAAAAGAAGACAAAATGAAGGACCTGCAAACTTTCATCCAGCGCTTCAGCGCTAATGCTTCTAAATCAAAGCAGGCTACTTCGCGAAAAAAACAGCTGGAAAAGCTGACTTTAGATGACATCAAGCCGTCCTCGCGGCGCTACCCCTACATCGCCTTTAAGCCGGACCGTGAAGCCGGAGCCCAGCTTCTGTCTGTTGAAGGTATCAGCGTTACTATTGATGGTGAAAAGGTGCTGAACGATGTATCCTTCTTGGTTGCCAAGGGTGATAAAATCGCTTTTGTCGGCCCCGATTCCATTGCTAAAACCACGCTGTTCCGCGTTCTTGCAGGTGAGCTGGAACCGGATCAAGGTGAATTCAAGTGGGGCGTCACCACGACTCAGGCATATTTCCCGAAAGATAATTCCGCCTACTTCGACGACATCACCCTCAACTTGGTAGACTGGCTGCGCCAATTCTCCCGCGACCAGGATGAAACCTTCATCCGCGGCTTCTTGGGACGTATGCTTTTCTCTGGCGAAGAAAGCCAAAAAGAAGCCAACGTTCTCTCTGGTGGCGAAAAAGTCCGCTGCATGCTTTCCCGCATGATGGTCAGCGGCTCCAATGTCCTCCTTTTGGACGAACCTACCAACCATCTTGATCTAGAAACGATCACCTCTTTAAATAGCGGTTTGACGCAGTTTGAAGGCACCATGCTCTTCACCTCGCATGACCATCAATTCGTCGAAACCATTGCTAACCGCATTATCGAAATCACCCCTAACGGCGTCATTGACCGCCGCATGAGCTATGACGAATACCTCCAAGACGGCGAAGTAAAAAAGCAACGCGCCGCTTTCTATCCTAAAGCATAAGAAAAGAACGCATTACAGCCTGGTTCTCCAGAGTGTAATGCGTTCTTTTTATGCTCTATTCCAGCGCTCCTTTGGCAGCCAGAGCCCTGCGTCTCCGCCAACGCCGATGCCCATACCAGACAAGTCCCGCCAAAACAGTTAGCGCAACTGAACCCCATAGCATTTCATCCCCATACTGGCGCAGCCACTCTACCGCTTGCGGTCCATACCAGTAAATGAGCAGCGCTTCCAAGAAGAAACGCTTCGTCCGCCCCAACACGGAAATAGCCATAAAAACAGACAAACGCATTCCCACCGCGCCTGCTGCAATGGTAATGCATTTATAGGGAAACGGAGACATTACCGCCAGCAAAACTGCCCAAAGCGCGTTCCCTTCAACGCCTTCCTTCAATTTCTGCAGTTGGCTCTCCGGCAGCAGTCTTCTTGCCGCCTTTACGCCTAAACGTTTTCCCAGGAAATAGCCCACAAAGCCACCCGCCACAGAAGATGCCGTAGCGACAAAGCCATAAAAAAGCGCCTGCTCCGGCTGCGCTAGCGCTAAGGGGATCAACACTACGTCCGGTAAAATCGGCGAACAAAACGCTTCGGTAAACGAAGCCAACACTAGTCCCCAAATGCCCCACTCCTGCAGAGCTGCAATCCATTCACTCATTCATTGTATTCCTTCCAGTAAAAAAACCTTGTTACAAAGAGAGTTCTCTCAGTGTAGCGCCAAACAGGCATACAGTCAAGCCTATCTAGAAAGAACTAACAAGAGAACCGGAGTGACCGGAGGACACGACTGAGAATTACAAAAAACAGGCCGCCGAAAGCTCCGGCGGCCTGTTTTTCTATATGACTTTAATTTTTGATTAAGCCGTGAGCAGCCAACGCTTTTTTAAGCTGCGCCAAGGTATTCGGATCCATATCTGTCAGTGGACGCCGCAATTCGCCTACAGGATAGCCCATCAGCCGCAAAGCGGTTTTGACAGGAATGGGATTAACTTCGACAAACAGCGCGTCAATAATATCCGCTAAGCGAATTTGCAGTGCGCTGCTTTCCTTCATACGCCCTTCAAAAAAGAGCTTACAGATTTCATGCGTTTCTTTAGGCATGATATTGGAAAGCACGGAAATAACCCCCATGCCGCCCATCGCCAGAATCGGTACGATCTGATCATCGTTACCGGAGTACATGTGTAAGTCGTCACCACACAACGCCCGGGTCTTCAAAATGGCGGAAAAATCGCCACTGGCCTCCTTAGTGGCCACGATATTCGGATGCTTGGAAAGAGCCTGATAGGTTTCCGGCTTGATCGTCACGCCAGTCCGCGAAGGCACATTGTACAAGATAATCGGGATGTTCACCCGATCAGCAATGTAGTTAAAGTGTTCCACAAGGCCTTTTTGCGAAGTTTTGTTGTAATATGGTGATACCAGCAAGAGCGCATCCGCGCCCGCTTCTTCCGCATGCTGCGACAGCTGCGCCGCATAGACCGTATCATTGGAGCCAGTGCCGGCTATAACAGGCACTCGTTTGTTGACATGTTTGATGGTAAACTCAATAGCTTCCTTGTGCTCATCATCGGTCATGGTGGCCGATTCTCCGGTCGTACCGCAAATAATGATGGCATCTGTACCATTATCAATATTGAAGTCGATCAGCTGAGCCAGCGCTTTGTAGTCAATGCCAGTTTCGTTGTACGGCGTAACCACCGCAACCCCAGCGCCTTTAAATACTACCTTTTTCAACGTTTCCACCGCCCCTAAGTATTTCCGTCTAAATTTTTCATTCAGACTATGGCTTAGTTTTCTAAGTTCTTCACTCGCCCTGTGTTTTCCTGCCAACAAAAATAAGAAAAGTATTAATACACCAGTACCAGTGAAAGCAGGCCTTAGAAACCGCAACAACTATCTTGAGCCCAAAAAGCCCGTACCACTTTTATGTGATACGGGCTTTTTTTCTTTAATAATTTCTAAAAATTCACCACAATACTTTGGCAGCAGCAGCAGCCAGCTGTGATAAAGGCCCTGGGTATACGCCCAAGAAAATCGTACCAAACAAGCTAAGCACCACCGCCAAGCGCAGCGTACCGCTGAAATACAGCGGCGCAGCCTCTGCCGGTTCCGCCGCCGGACTGTACATCGCCTTAACCACCAGCATGTAGTAATACACCGAGATCATCGACATCACAAACCCCAGCACGGCCAACCAAAAGAACCCTTGCTCCGTAATGGCCATAAAGAGATACAACTTGCCCACAAAGCCTGCCATGGGCGGCAAGCCTGCCATGGACATTAAGGATAACGTCATCACTAAAGCCAAGAGCGGCGACCGCTGCGACAGTCCCTGAAACGCGCTCCGTTCGTCCGAACCGGTTTCATTGCTGACTGCCGTCACTACGGCAAAAGCGCCTACATTGGCAAACATATATAAAACAACATAGAACAGCATGCCTTTAATCCCTGCCACATCCGCCGCCAGCAACCCCGAAAGAATATAACCGGCTTGCGCTACCGACGAATACGCCAACATACGCTTGACATTAGTTTGCCACATTGCGATCACAATACCGACAACCATGCTGAGAGCCGCCAACGCTGCCACTACGGTTACCCAGTAAGCCTGCAAGGAACCGAAGGCCGTGATGAAAATCCGCAGCAGCACTGCAAAAGCGGCTGCCTTAGAGCCCATGGCCAGCATAGCCGTAATCGACACAGGTGCGCCTTCATATACATCAGGCGCCCACATATGGAAAGGAACAATCGAAAGTTTAAAACAAAGTCCCGCCAGCATCAGCCCCATGCCCAACATCATAGCCGGAGTGGCTGCTGCATTCTGAGCGATCTCTTTAAGCATCAGCGTCCCGGTAAAACCATACACCCAGCTCATGCCGTACAGCAAGATCGCGCTGGCAGCGGAACCAAGAATCATATACTTGATGCCGGCTTCGCTGGAACGCCGGTTTTTAAGATCAAAGCCGACAAGCGCGTAAAAGACGATGGTCATTAATTCCAGTCCCACAAAAAGTGTCAACAAGTCGCTCGCCGACGCCATCACCATCATACCCAGCAAAGCAAAGAGCAATAGCGCATAAAATTCCCCGCCGCTGCGCGTCATTTTTTCCACATAGTCAAAGGAAAAAAGAATCGTCAGCAAGGTCGCCGCCAAAAACAACTGCTTAAAGAAGAGCGCAAAGTTATCTACCACGAAAAAGCCGTGATAGACGCTGGCAGCGTCTCCATAGCGGGTGGCGGTATAAACAAGGATAGCCGTCACGCCACACACTGCCAGATAGCCCAGACTACGGCGCGTTTCCTGCTTGGGAAGCAGCAAATCAAACACCAAAAGGAATAAGGCAAGGACAACTACGGAAATCTCACTAGCCAATAATGCGATATTCATTACAACAACCCTCCCTGCAGCGCATGCAGTTTCAGGAGCAGCGCTGCCGCCGGCTCCAGGCCACTATTCACTACGCCCATGAGCATTTGCGGGAAGATGCCGAAAATAACAAGAGCAGCGCCCAGCAAGACCAACGGCACCAGTTCAACGCCGGAAGCATCCTTGCAGCCGTCAAATTCCGCGCGCCGCGGCCCGAACAACACATTGGCCAACAGCCGCAGGATATACAGCGCCGTGAAAACAATACCGGAAACAGCCAAGAATGTAGAAACTGGGTATTCTTTAAAAGCACCGACAAAAATAGTGAACTCTGGAATAAAGCCCGCCAAACCCGGCAAGCCCAGAGAACTCATACCTGCCAGCATAAAGCCCACCGCCACGCGAGGCATTTGATGCGCCAAGCCGCCAAGCTCGGAAACCAACCGCGTATTGGTGCGCTCTTGCACCAAGCCAATCATCGCAAAGAACAAGGCGCACATGACGCCATGCGCAAACATATTGGCCACCGCACCGTCAATGCTGATCACATTCAGAGCTGCAAAGCCGATGAGAATATAGCCCATATGAGAAATGGACGAATAGCCGATAATATATTTCAAGTCTTTTTCCGCCAAGGCTACCATAGCCGCGTAGAGAATATTGATAATCGCCACCAAGGCAATCACAGGGGCCCAAAACTTAACGCCCAGAGGCAGTGTCAGCAATCCCAAACGAATCAAGCCATAGCCGCCAACTTTTTTCAAGACTCCCGCGTGCAGCATCGACACGCCGCTTGGCGCGGCAGCATACCCGTCCGGCGCCCAGCTGTAAAACGGCCACATGGCTAAGGTAGAGCCAAAACCCAAAAGCAAGAGGAAAAAAGAAACAATCTGCACGTCTTCGGACAAATTCCCTAGAACGTGCGCTTGCGCTAAGGATTCCATACTGAACGTCCGCAGCCCCTCCGGGTACGCGTTCAAGTACAGTGCCAGCACCCCAGCCAGCATAAACGCCGAGCCCAAAAGCAGGTAAATGGTCATTTTCATAGCTGCATGCTCTTTAGAAACACGCTTTACCGAGCCCCAGACCACTACCATAATATACGTCGGCACAATGCCTAATTCGTAAAACAGCAGGAAGATAAACAAGTCCCGTGAAATGAAAACGCCAATAGCGCCTACAATCAATAAAAGAAGCTGAATGAAAAACTCTTTGGGCCGTTCTTTTTCATTCCAAGATACAAAGACCGTCGAAAGTCCGACCAAGACGGTCAAAAGCAACAGCGGCAAGGAAATGCCGTCTATGCCCAACGCATAGGTTACACCTAATTCAGCAATCCAGGGCACCGTTTCCTGAAACTGCATGCCCCCTTGCACGACATCATACGCCCAGTAAGCATACACAGTCAGGCCAAACGCCACCGTCATGGATGCAGCTGAAACCATCTTGATCATACGGTCCGCTTCCCTTGGCATGCAAAGGAGCACCAAAATTCCCCAGACAGGCGTCAACAAAATCAGCGTTAATAACGGAAAACTCACCATTTTAACACGCACCTCCAAACCAGACGCCTTTTAGCAAGGGATTCAAGACCAATAAACTGAAAACGATCAAAAGTGCCGCGCAAAACATAACAACGCCGTAACGCTGTAAACTGCCGGTCTGCATCTTGCGCAGCCGATCTCCCATAAAGAGCGGCACCGCAGCGATACCGTTGATAACCGAGTCAATGATATTGCGCTCCATCCAATGCATGTTGCGGGCAAATTCTCCTAAATAGGACTCATTGAACCATTGATACCATTCATCCAGATAGTACTTGTTAAAACTGAGGTTATAGACATTCCGAAAGCGCCAAGTCAGCCGTTCGGCCGGTTTCTTGGAACCGCTGCCGTAAATTTTCCAAGCAATGCCAAAGGCCGCCAGCGCCAACAGCGTGGATGCACCAGCAATGCCCCAGTGAATTCCAGCATGGGAAGCCGCACCAAAACGCACCCACTCGCCAAAATGTCCGGCATAACCTGCATAACCGCCTACAACCGCCAACGCGCCAAGCACAAATAAAGGAATGCGCATGGAAAGAGGAGCTTCGTGCGGATGGTTGCCGCTTTTCTCCGGACCGCAGAAGACGACAATAAGCAGTCTAGCCATGTAGAAAGATGTCATACAGGACGTAATGAGCGCTACCGCAAAGAGCGGCAAGCTGACGTCAAACGCCGCCAAGAGGATCTCGTCCTTAGAAAAGAAACCCGCAAAAGGCGGAATGCCCGAAATGGCCAGCACGCCGATGGTCATAGCCGCAAAGGTAACCGGCATCTTGTGCCGTAAACCGCCCATCTCAAAAATATCATTTCGATTCGGCAAGCCGTGCAATACCGCACCGGCCGCCAAGAACATCAAGGCCTTAAAGAAAGCATGCGTCATCAGATGAAACATAGAGGCCGTCAGGCTGCCCACACCGAGAGCCAGCATCATATAGCCAAGCTGACTGACCGTAGAGTATGCCAAAATGCGTTTAATGTCGCGTTGCGTAAAAGCGATACTCGCGGCAAAAATCGCCGTAAAAGCACCGGTCCAAGCGACAGCGTCCATCACCGACGGCAGTAGATTAAACAAGAAAAACGACCTGGCTACCAAATATACACCTGCTACCACCATGGTAGCTGCGTGAATCAAAGCCGATACCGGTGTAGGACCTTCCATGGCGTCCGGCAGCCATACATGTAGTGGAAATTGACCTGATTTGCCGACAGGTCCCATGAAGATTAAAAGTGCCACCCCGGTCAACAACACCGTACCATTTTGCGCTACATAGGCCGGCACCGCCAAACCCAACTGTTGAAAATCGAGGGTGCCAAAAAGAATTTGCAAAAACAAAATGCCCATTAAAAGACCAAAGTCGCCAATTCGGGTTGTAATGAATGCCTTCTTGGCCGCTTCTCTAGCGGAAATCTTATGGAAATAGTACCCTATCAGCAAGTACGAACAAAGACCAACCAATTCCCAGAAAACAAACATCTGCACAAAATTCACTGCCAATACCAGCCCCAGCATGGAAGCGGCAAACAGCGACAAATACGCAAAAAAACGTCCAAAGCCCTCTTCGCCATGCATATAGCCGATAGAATACAGCTGCACCAAAAATGATACTAGAGTCACTACCACCAGCATCATGGCGGAAATCGGATCAATGTAGACCCCCATATCCACTGAAAGTCCCGGCAACGAAAGCCAAGATATTTTTTGAAGCAGAGGCTGATCCACGCTAATCCCCCGGCTTATTACGCCACCAGCAACCCCCAGCGCCAGCAAAAGACTCAGACCGTTTAGAAAAAGCGATACCGTTGCAGCCACCGCTGGCAGGCGACGCAAGAAAAAGCCGACAACCACAAAAGCGACGGCCGGCAGCAACGGTATCAGCCAGGCATGATGCAACGCATATTGAATAAACAACATTCCTCACCTACTCTCTGATACTCGCTTACCAGCGCATCTCGTCCAATCTGGCAGCATGCACCGTATTGCGGTCATGATACACACGGAAGACCATGGCCAAACCCACCGCCACTTCCGCAGCCGCAACGGTAATGGTAAAAATAGCAAACACTTGCCCCGTCAGGGCATCTGGCGTAATAAAACGAGAAAAAGCGATTAAATTGATATTTACCGCGTTGAGCATCAATTCAATGCTCATCAAGAGACCGATAATGGTCCGTTTCGTCAACAGTCCATATAGGCCAATGGCAAACACCATAGCCGCTACCACCAAAAAGTGCGTTAAGCCTATCATTCTTCCTCCACTCCTTTTGCCAGAACAATAGAGCCGATCATCGCCGCCAGCAAAAGGACGGCTGCCACTTCCATAGCCACCATATAGTCTGTAAGAATCAACTGTCCTAGAAGCGAAGGCGTATCCTCCACCGGCGGAGCGCTGGAATAACGCCAGGGCGTCGTAGCAATAACCGCCATCGTAATCACGACAAAAAGAGAGCTGACCGCCAACACCAGCCGTGAAGGAATATCTCGGTCTGTTGCGTTGGTGCCATGATAACTGCTGCGCCGTGTCAGCATGGTTCCCAACACAAACACAATGGCAATAGCGCCGTTATAAATCAAGATTTGCACAGCTGCCATAAAGTCCGCCTGCAGCAGCACGTACAAGCCACTAACACCGATAAAGCACAAAGCCAAAAACAGGGCACTATGCACCAGATTTGTTTTGCTTACTGCCGCAAACGCCGCAGCAACGGTAATGGATGCAAAGACAAAAAAGGAAATCGTATAAGCCCATTCGCTCATCAATCATCCCTCCCTTGACTATTCGAAGCCCCATCTGCCGCCGAGTGCTCCGGCACTACAGGCGGTTCCACTGCTTCATCGGGCTGTTTAGCCCTTGAAAGAGCCAGGCAGTCTACATCTAATTCCGCCTTCGTATAACGGGAGTTTTCGTAGTTCTTGTCCCAGCGAATGGCTTTTGTCGGGCAGGCTTCAATACAGTAATTGCAATACAAACACAATCCGGACTGATAAACATAAGTTTCTAAATGACGTTTCTTCTGTTCATCCATCT
Source organism: uncultured Anaeromusa sp. (assembly GCF_963676855.1). Taxonomy (NCBI): domain Bacteria; kingdom Bacillati; phylum Bacillota; class Negativicutes; order Selenomonadales; family Sporomusaceae; genus Anaeromusa; species uncultured Anaeromusa sp. Next base: position 1,841,483 of record NZ_OY781460.1, on the reverse strand, counting down.
TCGTAGTCAGTTTAATTACATGATTAGGGCAAGCCATCGCACACAGCCCACAAGCAATGCATTTTTTATGGTCTAATTCCAGTTCGCCGCCCCGAAAGCGTTCCGGCATCACTAATTTAGCTTCGGGATATTGCAGCGTTTCCTTTTTGGCGAAAAACGCCCTCAAGGTGATGCCCATCCCTTGTAGCAAGCCTTTACCAAGCATAAGAGGTTCCTCCTAAATGAAAAACTCGGAAAGATAAATGCCGATCCCCGTAATAATGACATTCAACAACGCCAGTGGCAGCAAGAGCTTCCACCCTAAAGCCAGCAACTGATCGATGCGCAGCCGTGGGAACGTCCAGCGAAACCACATGAAGAGAAAAATCATGGCCGCCACTTTCAATAAAAACCAAAGCCAGCCAGGAAGCCATGGACCGCTCCAACCGCCTAAAAACAGCGTAGTCGCAATAACGGAAACCGCCAACAAATTGGCATACTCCGCCAAGAAAAAGAGTGCCCAACGCATGCCTGTGTACTCCGTAAACGGTCCTGCCACAAGCTCAGATTCCCCTTCAACCAAGTCAAAGGGCGCACGGTTGATTTCCGCCGTGGCCGTGATGACGTACACTACAAATGCAATCGGCTGCAGCACCACAAACCAGATGTCTTGCTGCGCCGCCACAATGGAGCTCATTTTCATGGAGCCTGTCAGCATGACAATCCCCAGAATCGACAGCACCATCGGCACCTCATAACTCAGCATCTGCGCCACGGTGCGCATGCCGCCAACGAGCGAATATTTATTATTGGAAGCCCAGCCTGCCATCAAAAACGGCAGTACCGATTGAGAAGAAATCGCTATGAAGTAAAAAATACCAATATTCAGATCCGCAAAAACAACCTGAGCATCAAAGGGAAATACTACATACCCCATGGCTGCCGGCAAAAACAGCAGTATCGGCGCCAACATCCACATCCATTTATCAGCGCCTGTCGGCATAATATCTTCTTTCGCCATCAGTTTAATCATATCCGCCGTCGTCTGCAGCAATCCTTTAGGACCCACTCGATTCGGACCGGAACGCCGCTGCATAAAGGCGCTGATCTTGCGCTCCGCATACACCAGCACAACCGCTGATAGGGAAATGACGCCGAAAATAGCGCCGATTTCCACTAAGCTCATGCACAAATCCACCCATTGCGGCCCAGGCAGAAACATTGCTAAAATTTGTCGCAGCCACGCTGCGATTACGTACAAACCGGTTACTTCTTGCATGCCTTATGCCTCTCCTTTACGTGCTTCTCTCCTTATGGAACCAACTAGCAGTCCACTTCTCCCATTAGCGAATCCAGCGTAGCCAGCACAGCAACCACATCGGCAATCAGCAATCCCTGGCAGGTTTCGTTCAACAACTGCAAATTAATGAACGAAGGCCGGCGCACATGAATACGATACGGCTTTGGAGAACCATCGCTAACAATGTAGTAGCCCAATTCGCCGCGGGGATTTTCCACCGCATGATAAATTTCGCCCACTGGCGGTTTCAGCACTTTTGGCGCTTGGCCCATCACAGGCCCTTCCGGCAGTTGCTCCAGCGCTTGTTCCACAATCCGCATGCTTTGTTTTACTTCTTCCATTCGTACTACATAGCGGTCCCAGCTGTCCCCTACTTCTCCTAAAGGAACCTCAAAATCAAAGCGATCATAAATGCTATACGGCTCTACTTTTCGCAAATCATACGCCACCCCCGACGCCCGCAGCGCCGGTCCGGTCAGTCCCATAGCGATCGCTCGCTCACCGGAAATGACGGCCGTATTTTTTAAGCGTTCATAAAGAATCTCATTGCCTGTCAAAAGGCCGTGGTACTCTTCAAGCATAGCCGGAAAATCCGCCAGAAAACGCCGCAGTTCCGGCACAAAAGCGTCCGGAATGTCTGCCGATACACCGCCAAAGCGAATATAACTATAGGTCTGACGCGCCCCGCAAGCCATGTCGAACAAATCCAAAATACGTTCACGCCCGCGGAAGCCAAACATCATACCAGTCGAGGCCCCCAGGTCAATCGCTAAAGAGCCCATGCAGATCAAATGGCTGGCAATCCGGTTGAGCTCCACCATAATAATGCGCAAGTACTCGGCGCGCTCCGGAATTTCAATACCCATCAATTTTTCCACAGTCTGGCAGTATCCCAGATTGTTACACATAGAAGAAACGTAATCCAAACGGTCTGTGTAAGGAATAAACTGTGCATAGGTACGGCTTTCCGCCAATTTTTCAATGCCGCGATGCAAATACCCCATATGTGGCACCGCCTGCACCACTTCTTCGCCGTCCAGCTCCAACACCACCTGCAGCACTCCGTGCGTACTGGGATGCTGCGGTCCCATGTTGAGCGTGTATGTTTCTGTTTTTACCATCAGTTACACCCTCTCTGTACCACTGCGGCACTACCAGCGCCCAACTTGAACGATTTACGCAGCGGATGCTCGGTATATTCTTCCGGCATCAAAATACGCCGCAAATCAGGATGACCAGTAAAACGGATGCCCATTAAGTCATACACTTCCCGCTCTTGAAAATCGGCAGCCGGCCATACAGCCGTCACAGAAGGCACTTCAGAGCCTTCTGCCGGACAACAAGTCTTCACCACAATCGTCTGCCTCAATGCCATGGAGTATACATGATAAATCACGTCCAGATGCTCTACATAGTCCACTGCCGTCAAGTTGCGCAGCATGATAAACTGATATTCCGCATGATTGCGCAGCCATTGCATTAACTCCACCAACCGCCCGGCTTCCACCTGCAATGCTTGTTGGCTTTCTTCACCAATGATTTCGCTATACTCACTATGACACGCTTGAATCGCTGTCAGCAGTTCTGTCGTCGTCATGCTTTGTCCCTCACAATTTCTCCATCCATAATTTTACGCTTCAACTCCAACATGCCGTAAATCAGCGCTTCCGGACGGGGCGGGCAGCCGGGAATATAAATGTCCACAGGCAAAATCTGATCCACTCCCGGTACTACAGAATACGAATCCACAAAAGGACCGCCGGAATTAGCGCAGCTGCCCATGGCAATAACGTATTTAGGCTCTGGCATCTGTTCGTAAAGGCGCTTCAACGGCCCTGCCATAGCCCAAGTCAACGTGCCGGCAACAATGAGCAAGTCCGCCTGTCGCGGTGATGCCCGAAACACCTCATAGCCAAAGCGAGACAAGTCAAAGCGCGCCGCAGCGGCCGACATCATCTCGATAGCACAGCAAGCAAGCCCCGAAGACAGCGGCCACAACGAATTGCTGCGCGCCCATTTCAAAACCATATCCATACTGGTGACAATTATATTTTTATGCAAGAGTTCCTGATCCCGCTCCGCCTGCGTCTGCAATTTGGTCATTTCCATTCCAAAGCCCCTTTCCTCCAGGCATATCCTAAACCGACAAGCAAAATGCTCAGAAAAATAAACATTTCTACAAAGGCGAACACGCCTAGTTGTTGAAATTTGATAGCCCAGAGATACAAGAATACGGTTTCAATATCAAAAGCAACAAATACAAGTGCATAAAGGAAATAACTGGCCCGAAACTGAATCCAAGTCTCCCCTACCGTATCAACGCCACACTCATACGGCAAAGACTTCTCCACCCCTGGATTTTTAGGGCGAATGAAAAATGCGGTTACCAAGGCCATCAAGGGAAACACCAAAGCAACCGCTAATAGCAAACCGACATTCCCGAAATCCTGCAACATCTTACCATCCTCCTTCTGCTTTTTCGCAAGTGCTCCCCATGAGACGATAACGTCCATATCGCTACATTTGCGTATTAATTTAAATTAAATAAAAGTATTCTGTATACATTTATTGATATTTATATTTTAGACTTCCTTTTTCGCACTGTCAATTTTAATTAGTTTTCAATAACAATTCTGAAAATAACACTTTTTAAGCAAAAACTAATATTTCCCAAGTATAACACGCAGCATACTGTAACATTTTGCTGTATTTTCTTTTATTGCAAAACATTACACAACATTATGAAACTAAAAAACGATGCCTAAAAATAGCATCGTTTCGCAGTGCAACTTTATGCGAATGCCTCTATTTTTAGAAAAATTCGCTTCAGTTTTCAGTATCCGATTGTACAACAACTAGTATGATTATAGTATATCATTAAACGCAGAATTTTCCAATAAATCGAAGCTAACTATAATAGCTTTCCCCCTAAAGCATCTCCTCTTCACCCCAGCGCCGAAATCCCGGTGTTTCGATTCCCAATTTATCAAGAATTTTCCCGGCAATCTGCCGGTTCATATCTTCCAAACTTACTGGTTTTTGATAGTAAGAAACCACTGGCGGAAGAAGATGAGCCCCCGCCTCTGCGACGGTCAACAAATTGCGCAAATGGATAACACTCAAAGGACTTTCCCGCGGCGCCAACACCAAAGGCCGCCGTTCTTTGAGGGTAACATCTGCCGCACGCAAGAGCAAATTATCGGAATATCCGCTGGCAATCCCCGCTACGGTTTTCATGCTGCAAGGCACCACAAGCATGCCCTCCGTCTTAAAGGTGCCGCTGGCAATGCGCGCCCCCACATTGTTATTATCATATACATGATCCGCCCATTGCAGTACTTCTTCTACCGTATACTCCGTCTCCGCGGCAATCGTCAGCTCTGCGCCTCGCGAAAGCACCACATGTGTCTCATACGCAGGATTTGCCCGCAGTACTCGCAAAATTTCAATTCCCAGAACCACCCCGCTGGCGCCACTCATGGCTACAACGACTCTCTTTTTTTCCGGTACTGACATGCACGCATCCTCTTTTCGTCCAAATTCTAAAGTGATTGTTATTCAATTCTTCAAAATCCTCCAAGATTCCTGCCAGTACTTACTGGTCACACTGCGCAAGCGGCAAAAAGAAAAGACCGCCTGCGCGGTCTTCGAGATCCAGAACGACCAAGAGAATCAGAGTCACGTGAGGGCACGAAAGAAGATTTTAATCAGCGTTCTTCCAGCGACAAAGGACTAAGGCCCAAACCATTTACGGTCTTTAAGTCTTCTGCCGGACCGCGGCCGGAAGTGGTCAAGTAGTTGCCCAGCAACATGCCGTTGATGCCGGACAAGAAGCCCAACGGAACCAATTCTCCCAAATTGTGCTCACGCCCGCCAGCATAACGGATGATCTTTTTAGGCAGCACCAGGCGAAAAATAGCAAAGGCCTGCAAAATCTCCAAAGGCTGCAGTTTTTTCTGCTGCGCCAAGGCGGTACCAGGCACCGCGTTCAATACATTGACAGGCACAGAATCCACGTCCAACTCTTTTAGGGTAAAGGCCAGCTCTACCCGCTGCCGCCAGGACTCACCCATGCCAATAATACCTCCTGAACAGCTTTGCAGCCCCGCTGCTTTTACACGTTTAATCGTATCCACGCGCTCTTCATACGTATGCGTCGTGCAGATTTCCGAAAAATAGCTCTTACTAGCTTCCAGGTTGTGATGGTACCGAGTAATTCCCGCTTCCTTTAAAGCAGCGACATGTTCCGGCTGCAAAGTCCCCAAGGAACAGCAGCGGTTCAATTTAGTTTCTTTGCCAATGCGCCGGATAGCCCCTAAAATTTTTTCAAAATCCTTATCTCCATCCATGCCGCAGCCCGCCGTGACAATACAAAATCGGTAAGCACCGTCTTGTTCGGCTTTTTTAGCAGCCGCCACGATATCTTCTTCCTGCATCAACGGATAAGCTTCAAACTTAACCTCATGATGTGCCGATTGCGCACAAAATTTGCAGTCTTCAGAGCAGTTGCCGGAACGGGCATTCACAATTTCACAAGTATCCACTGCTTTGCCTGTAAACTGTTCCCGCACTTTATTGGCCACAGCCAACAACAATGGAATATCTACTTCCTCAATCTGTGTCAAAGACATGGCTTCGTCAAAAGTCAGTTCCTCGCCAGCTAATACTTTCTTACCCAAAGAAAAAATCAAATCATAACTCATGCTCGCACCTCTTCATTTTTAATCGTTCACGACATCAATTGCGCATCGGCCACCATTTGAAAATCAGCGGCTGTATTGCGCCCGGAAAAGGTCAAATAATGTCCCACAATCAAGCCATTGGCCCCTGCCAACATCGCCGCTCCTTGCATATCCCTCAAGTTGATTTCACGCCCCCCTGCAGGACGCAAAATTGGCTCCGGCAGCAACAAGCGAAACAACGCAATAGTATGTAAGATTTCCAACACCGGTAGTGGCTTCTGTTCACCCAACGGCGTTCCCGGAATCGGATTCAAAATATTGAGCGGTACTGACTGCACCGAAAACTCACGCAAAGCCAATGCTAAGTCAATGCGGTCCTGCCAGCCTTCTCCCAAGCCAATAATGCCGCCTGAGCAAAGCTCCAGCCCCGCTTCTTTCGCCGCCGCCAGCGTGGCTGTTCGCTCTTGATAAGGGTGAGTCGTGCAAATATCTGGATAAAAGCGCTCGCTTGTTTCCAAATTATGCGCGTAACGCCGTACGCCGGCATTACGAAGCTGCTTTGCTTGTTGCCGATTCAAGGTTCCTAAATTAGCGCACACTTGCAGCTTTGTTTCTGCAGCTATGGCCTGGATACGCAATATGATAGCCTCAAAATCTGCATCTTCCTCCATGCCCTTGCCGCTAGTGACCAAGCTAATTCGTTTGGCTCCCGCTTTTTCCGCTTCCTTGGCTTCCTCCACTAATTGCGCTAACGGCAACAGTTCATGCGGCGCTACCTCGGTACGATAATAGATCGACTGCGAGCAAAACTTACAGTCTTCCGAACAATGCCCTGTGCGCACACTCAATACACCGCACATGTCCACATGATTACCATTAAAAGCTTGTCGAACTTTATGCGCATACGCCGCAAGGAGCGGAACATCGGTCATGTCAATCCGGGTCAAAGCCAATGCTGCCTCGCCGCTCAATTGCCACCCCGCCAGCACCTGCTCCCCTAAACGAATAATTTCTGATGCAGTTGTTTTCATTGGTTAACTCCTTTTAAAAACAAGTTAACTATATACACAAAAAAATAACGTCCTATTGACGTTTGTCTTTATCATATCGCATTTCTCATTAAAAGTAAACCACCGTCAGTTTCCAAGTTAACAATCATAAAAAAAACAAACAACAGCGCCCAGCTCTTTTAGAACTGGGCGCTGTTGCAATCGTTTTTAATATTTTTGGTACGCCAGTACAGCTGCACAGCAAGCTGCCAGCAATCCCAAGCCTACCAGGAACATCAAACCGCCAACATAACTGCCGGAAGCGCTAATGAAGAAACCAATAAGCACCGGCGAAAAAGCGGAACCTCCATTGGAAACACCGTTCATCATCCCGGCGCCGGCGCCAATCGCCTTGCCGGGCACAATGTGTTGCACCATAGCCCAAGCAGGAGCAATCCCAAGGCCAATCGATGCAATGCCTACGGAAATCAACAAAGCGGCTGTCGTATTATCCGGCGCATAAGCGCCAAAATAAATTCCCGCTGCCGCACCAAGCATGGACACGAAACACAGCGGCGCACGTCGACCGATTTTATCGGAAATATATCCAGACGCCAAAACGCTAATAATGCCGAGAATATAGGGAAGCGACGACCACGCGCCCATAGCAGTCCAGGAAAACCCTCTCGCCACCTTAAGATACGAAGGCAGCCAAGCCATAGTTCCCCAGAAAATCGAGGCCAAGCAAAAATAGTACAGCGTGACCAGCCAAAAGCGGTAATCGAAAATAAAAGCTTTCATGTTATCCCACAACGTACTGTGGCCCGCCTGCGCCTCCAGCTCTTTTTCAGCTTTTTGGCCTTCTTCAATCAAATCGCGTTCCGCCTGATTGGCGCCTTTATGCTGCTGCGGATGATCGGTTGTATAAAACCATAACAGAATCAAAGGCAGTAAGCCAAAGCCAACAAGAATGAAAAAGCTAGTACGCCAGCCAAAGGACTGAATCGCCCAAGTCAAAAATGGCATAGCCAGCGCCGGCCCAGCCATCAACCCTACCACCCACACAGCGTTCGCCTGACCCCTTTCGTGAGGCGGGAACCAGTTCTTGACATACTTGCTCTGCATAGGCCAATGCATGCCCTCGCCAATACCAAGGATGACGCGAGCTGCCAGCATGATGGTGAAGGTCGCCGCAATGCCGCCGATAAAGAGCGACAGGCACCATAAGAAGATGGATAGGCACATAGCCTTTCTTGGTCCCAAGTAATCTCCAATAGGGCTGAGAAAAACGTTGGAAATACCATAAGCAATTAAAAATAAGGTCATAAGCAGGCCCATCTGCACAGGTTGCCCTTTGATGCCCATGTCGCTAAGGAACGTGTTATCTGCTAACAGCACGGAAACATTGACCCGATCCAAATAGGCAATCAGCAGCGTAACCAATAAAATCAAGACAAGAATGACCCTCTGTTTTGTCGGTTTTTCGCCTATTGTAGCCCCTGTGTTTTCCATTCCTTCACCCTCCTTTGTTTGGTTTGTGATTCCTCCAAATATAACATAACATTATGATGTTGTATTTATTCGCAGTATCTTTCTCAAATCCTTTCGCTTTTGTCACAAGTTTCAAATTTATTTATAAAAAGAAAAAAACCGCTTACGCGGTCTTGGGGAGAAAGAAAATTGAATAAGAGAATCAGAGTCGATAGAGGGTACGCCCGAGGGCTACAACGATCTTGTCTCAAATACAAACATGCCGTCCGGTTTATGCAGCGGCTCCTACTACGTTAAGCGTCGCAGAGATTCTTGAAGAAGCTGCTGATCCTGCTTGCCGTTTCCCGGCAATTGGGCAAATTCTGCGGCCACTTCCGTCATATTTTTCCAGTAGCGTTGCGGCATCTGCGTCCTGCGGCAACGCGGATTGTGCCGCGCCTTGATTTCAATGCTTTTGTAAAAAAGCTGCCACAACTCCTGGTAGGTTTGCTCCTCTGCATCCGGCGCAGGCAGCTCTAGTTCGTCTACCGGACAAATACGGTACTGATAGGGCTGATAAACCAAGGCCACGCCATGACTTTGATCATAAATTAGAAACCGCTCTTCCGGAAAACGTTGGCAAAAATGTTCCGCCAGCAACGGCAGCACAAAATTCTTCGGCTCGATTTGAGCCGCTAATACACCGTTACCAGCCGCAAAGCGAACAAATCCTTTAAATAGATGGCTTTCTCTTTCTAAATGGCGTACCGCTTTAAACAACGTGTGCACCGTATCATCCGCCAGCATCTGCATTACTTCCGAACCATACCGATAGCCCAAACGCAAAAAAAGCAGCAAATACACTTCTTTACGAGGCAGGCAGGTAAGAAACGCTTTTTGCACAAACTCCCAAGCCTCCGGGCAAATTTTCTGAGGAATTGATACGCGAACCCGCCGCGCCTTTTCCTGGTCAGTCGAAATCGCTTTTCCTTCAAAAAGCAGCGTTTCCACCGCTTCCCCTTGTATCACAATATCTCCTGGCAGTTCTTTATGGGCATAGCTTTCAAATACGCAGCACAACAATCCATCTAGTGTACCATCATACCGATAGATCAGCTCAGAGCGCGCATGCATGACAAAAACGCCTCCTCCCTAGCCTCTCCCGCGCCAATACCTTCCGGCTCACCAAACAACGCCATTTGTTGTTCTCCTAAAGCCGTTTCCCGCCGTACGCTTTTTCCTTCCGAATCGGTCAGCAACGCCTGCACAACTTGAGAGCGCTTGGTTCGCAGCTCTGCTGCTCCAACCCCACCGCAGGTAATAAAATATTTCGCACGCTTTAACACAACCCCTAGTTTTTTTAGGCCTTCAAGACGCAACACTACCATACGGCGAGATGCGACAATCCGTTTCGCACTGATCACGCCGATGCCCGGCACGCGCAAAAGATCCTTATAACTCGCCCGATTAACGTCTACAGGAAAACATTCTGGATGCTGCAGCGCCCATTGACATTTGGGATCTAGGAACGGATTGAAGTTAGGATTCTTCTCGTCCAGAAGTTCTTGTGCCGTAAAATTGTAAAACCTCAATAACCAGTCCGCCTGGTACAATCGATGTTCCCGCCAAAGCGGCGGTTTCGTATCTAACGCCGGCAGCAAAGCGGTTTCATTTACCGGCGTGTAGGCGGAAAAGAATACGCGTTTCAGCTGATAAGACTTATACAGTCCTTCCGTCAAATTAAGAATTTGCCGATCCGTATCTGGCGTCGCTCCCACAATCATTTGGGTGCTCTGCCCTGCTGGTGCAAACTTGGGTGCATGGCGATATTTGACAATGTCAGTAGTATTTTCTAGGATTCTCTCTTTTATATGTTTCATAGGCGCTAAAATCGCCTGCTTTGATTTATTGGGAGCCAACAGCTCTAGGCTGCGCTGCGAAGGCAGCTCTATATTGATACTCATCCGGTCCGCCAACAACCCCAATTGATCTGTTAACCGATGATCCGCCCCCGGGATGGCTTTGGCATGGATATATCCATGAAAACGATACTCCTCCCGCAGAATACGCAACGTGGCAATTAATTGCTCGCAGGTATAATCGGGATTTTTGATAACGCCCGAACTGACAAACAAGCCCTCAATATAGTTGCGCCGATAAAAGTTAATCGTCAATTCCGCCAGCTCCCGCGGCGTAAAAAAAGTACGCGCCGTGTCGTTCGAACATCGATTGACGCAATATTGGCAGTCATAGATGCACACATTGGTCTGCAACACCTTTAAAAGAGAAATGCAGCGCCCATCTGCGGAAAAACTATGACAGATGCCGGCGGCGGCAGCGCTCCCGATTTGCCCGGCTTGCGCCCGCTTGTTCACGCCGCTTGACGTGCAGGCTACATCATACTTGGCTGCATCTGTCAAAATTTTTAGCTTCTCGAACACATCCACCAATGCCACTTCCTTTTTTCACTCACATCTTTATCTGCATTGTAGCACGGAACACATGTTCGTTTCAAGGTTTTTAGACATTTGAAGTTTACTTCCTGCCAACACGATTTCGCCCGGCATTTTTTGCTTCGTATAAGGCGCTATCTGCTCTTTTATAAACCGAATCCAACGATAAATCCGCTTTTTCAACGCTGGCCACGCCAAAGCTTGCGGTTATATGCAGAGACGTCTCACCTATGTTGATAGCAACACTCTCAATAATTCCCCGGATGCGCTCCGCCAACACCGCCGCTTCAGAAATTGATGTTTCCGGCAGTAAAATGGCAAATTCTTCGCCTCCTACGCGCCCCTCTAGATCATTCTTACGCAACTGCCCATGTACAAGCTTGGCAAGTTCTTGCAAAACGATATCTCCTGCTTGATGTCCAAAAGTATCATTTACTTTTTTAAAATGATCAATATCATATAGAAGCAATGCCAACGCTCTGCCATAGCGACGCGAACGCTCTACCTCCTGCTCACCCAACGCGAAGAACTGACGTCGATTTAAAATGCCTGTCAGGGTATCGGTCGTTGCTAAACTTTGCAATTCTTCTTCCATCTTTTTTCTGGCGCTGATATCATTAATCGCTACCATAACTACCGGCTTGCCAAACCATTCCATTTTTACCGCCGATACGATCACCCAGAAAATTTGACCTTCACGATTCTTGAGCTGTAGTTCCCGCCCTAATACCTTCCCTTGCTTCCGCAGTTCAGCAAACATTTTTAAGCGTTCCTTCTGTACCACATAAAAATCCGTAATCTTTAGAAGCATCGCTTCTTCTTGCGATACGTTAAAAAAGCTTGCAGCCAACTGGTTGCAATATAGAATCGAATATTCCTCTAAACCGCAGACAACTATTGGAAAAGGAGCGCCTTCGATCATAAGGCGAAACCGTTCTTCACTGCTGCGCAGTTCATTCTCCTGCTGCTTGTTATGCAGCACAATAGCATATACCTTCCCTATCTTAGAAATTATTTCAAGGTCTTCTTGTGTATAATCTCGTGAAGAATTAGCCAAAGCGATTTGCCCCAGTAGTTCCCCCGCAAACAAGACGGGTACCGATAAAAAATTAATCAAAGGAACATGTCCTTCCGGCAACCCCCTCGCCGCGGAGTGCCCCCCAGGGTTATTCGTAAAATAGGCTGCTCGCGTATTCAAGGAATGCCCCCACAGTCCCTGATAAAGATGATGCGGCCCTTCTGGCAGCGCATACAACGCTGAACTCACGGAGCAAACATCCTTACGCATTTCTGTCAAAGTATCACTCACATGCGCATTGGTCTTAGGATCAATAGAGGAAACAAAGCCATGCTGGCTTTCGGTCAATGCCTGTGATTTTTGCAAGACAATTTGGTACATTTCAGCAAAGGTAATACCCGGCCGAATAATGGCCGATACTAATTCCGCCAGTGTCGCATTCAGATCAATTTCTTTACCGGCTTCATCTATCATACACTGCGTCCCTCTCTATTATAAAATTGCCTGCTGCCGCACGCATCTGTCTCTGTTTTCCCTTTGTTTTAACACGAGTTGTATTTTTCTTAATAACAATTATTCGCGCATTAGTAAATCATTTCCTTTAATTTTTCTGCTGTCGCACTTCTTTGCCAACAAAGCGCGTCCTTACGCACAAAAGTCCTTGAAGCAACTAGCTCCAAGGACTTTTTCATTGTACAATATGCGTTTTTCTAATTACCCGGCTGTATGAACAGATTGCATAGCCTGTCTCAGCCGCGTTAATCGACGAGTTTCCGCTTCTTGTTTTTGCGAAACTTCAAGAGCCTCCCAAACAAACACGCGAAAAGCGATGTACACACTCAGCATTAATAATGCGCTTACTACCACACCCATGGAAAATCCCTCCCTTTGCAAAACCCATCATCCATTGTTCTTGGTTCACTTATAGTGTAATTCTTAACGCCTGTTTTGTGAAATCGGCAGTAATTATCGTATCCATAAGCGTTTCTTATAAGACCCCGAATAACCTAAAGTAAAAACAATTATCTTTCTCTCTTATAATCTGCTTTTAGCAGAAGGAATCTTCCCAGCCCATTGCGTATATTAAGTTTAGAATGCTTTCATCACACATACGAGGTGTCATATGGATATTCAGCTCTTCCAGACCTTTTTAACGGTAGCTAAACTGGGCAATATGACTCAGGCAGCATCCCGTCTGAATTTTACGCAGCCAACGGTTACTGGACAAATTCGCACCCTGGAGCAACATTTTGGTGTTCTCCTCTTCGAACGAGTTGGCAAAAAGCTCTTTATCACAGCCGCTGGCCGTGAACTAATTTCGTATGCTGAAAAGCTGCTGGGCACCTATGCCGAAGCCGAACAAGCCTTGAGCCTCCACCCCAGTCAAATCAATCTGGGAATTTCCGCCGCCATGATCAATCACTTGATGCTGCCCTTCCTCAAAAAATTTCAGCAGCAAGCCCCCCAATGCTCCGTATCGTTGGAACTCTGCGCTAATGCTTCCGAAGTGGAGGAGGGCATCCTTGAAAACCGCTTCGACTTAGGTTTTATTCAAAATGAGAATACCGCCCCCGCACTAACTGGATTCAAGTTATCTGAAGAAGAACTGGTTTGGGTCATACACCCCAAACTGTTGGAAGAACATCAGCACAGCTCCCGTCTTGCCGATTATCCCTTGCTTTCCTATCGCGCTGGCGGACTATTTTATCAGCTCTATGAAAAAACCTTGGGACAAAAAGGAGTCAAAGCCACTATCGAATACAGTGAATCGGAGGCCATGAAAAATGCTATTCTCCAAGGTCTTGGCTGCGGCGCCATGCCCTTGCTTTTAGTGCGAGAGTTGCTGGAAGCAGGCACGCTTCAGGAATTTGCCAATGTCCCCCGTTCCACCTTCAGCATCTGGACCGCCTTCCATAAAAACAAAAAGCAGTCCCGCGCTGTTGCGAGCCTGCTTTCATTACTCCAAGACGGAGCAAAAGCCCCCTTGTCTTGAGCGTTTTTCCATTTTGGAAATTAGATCTTCTTCCTTAATAAACAATCACAAAATTCTTTTCTTAGGAGCACTGAAAGTGCCGATAGAGCAACCTGCCGGATAAAACAAGCGTTACCAATTCTGCCAGAGGCACCGTCAGCCAAATTCCTTGAACGCCAAACAGCATCGGCAAGATGCTGACCCCTGCAACAATCCACAAGACGCCTTTATTTAAAGCAACTAACACGGCTTGCCGCGGATTGCCGATAGCGGTAAAATAACCTGCTGTAACAATATTGAACCCATTGACTAAAAAAGCAAACGCATATAGTTTAGCTCCGTATACAGCAAAACGCAGTATTGCTTCATTGCCGTCATGTAGAAATAAAGAGATAACATCTTCAGCAAACGTAAAAATAGCAATAAACATCCCCATACCGATAATCCCCGCACTTGCAGCCACAAGCTGCAAGGCTTTTTTTACGCGCTCCCGCTGACCATTTCCATAATTATAACTAATGATGGCACCAACCCCGTCGGACAGTCCAATTAATACATTGTTGCCAATAAAAGCTAAATAGCTAATGATGGTAAACGCCGCCACTCCCAGTTCCCCTACATACCGCATCAAAGTAATATTGAACAAAAAAGTGGTAATTCCCGTTCCCATCTCACTCACGCCTTCGGATGCACCATGGTAAAGAATACTGCGAGCCGCTTGTGTATCCCAGCTTCCACCAAAGAACCTTAATGCCGATTTTTGAAAAAGGAACGGAATCGCCGCCATAATAAACGCTACTGTAAAAGCAATTCCTGTAGCAACCGCTGCGCCCTGAATCCCCATAGACAACTCCGCTATAAAAAGCCAATTTAAAAGCATGTGACTTCCGACAGCAATCACTAGGGCCAGCATCGCGTAAACAGGCATAGCTAATGTTTTCAACGCATAATCTAATACCATCATTATCGCCAGGCACGGCAAAAACAAGCCTAAATAGTGAATATAAGAAGCAACCAGCGGCATCAACTTTTCACTAGCTCCCAGTGCATAAGCAATTTGTGTAGAAAATAGCACGGCAAGCCCCGCAAAAACTAAAGCAATTCCACCGGCCAAGATCAGCGATGTAGTAAAAATGCGATTGGCTTCTTCGGTGCTTCCTTCTCCTATCTTCCTGCCAATCAAGCTCTGCGCTCCGATGCCAATGACAATGCTAAACGCTAGTAAAAAGCTGCTAAAAGGCATGGCTATATTCACTGCAGCCAAGGCGTCGGCCCCTATATAACGACCAACAAACAGGCCGTCCACGATCGTATTCAGCCCGAGAAAAAGCATGGCGGCAATCGTCGGAATGCTGTATTGCAAGAACAGAGTTCGAATACTTCTCGAACCCAACGTATTTTCTTTCATAGGTCTCACCCCCTATAAAAGAATAAACCTTAGAGTAACTCCAAAGTCAAGTCGCTTGTAAGGCAATCCAGATTTCATAATAATCAAGTCCTTCTTGATGAGAGCTTGCCAGATATCGTCCAAGCAGTGGTCCTTCCATGACCCGGCCCTGCTTATGCAGCCAAGAGACAGCTTGCGAAAAAATCTCATGTTCTCGGTCCGAATAGTCGGTTCCAACCACCGTATACAAGCACTCTTTATTTAGCGATAATGAGAATTTCTGTTGCTCCCCCGCCTCAAATTCCCTTATGGTTTCGTCATCAAAGCTAATCCCCATTTCCGCCGCCTCAAAACTCCGTACTCCAAACACCTCTTCTGTCGACAAAAACAAAGTATAACGTATGCGCTCCATCCACCCCGCTTCCGTTTTGTACTGCTTGATTACGCGAAGCATTTCCTCCACCTCTATGCCTAGAAATTTAGACTTAAAAGTAGGCGCTCCGACAATAGAAAAGGTTCCAAGCTTCGCTTCACACACTTCATGCTGAGAAATGATCTGCGCAAGCTGCTGCCGCTGCAACTGCAACGCTTTCAATTTTTCTCCAATAAGTTGGTCATTTTGTTGCAATACCGCCCTAATCTCTCTTAGTTTTTTAGTTGTTACCAAGGGCTGTATCTCCTTAACCGGCAAGCCAAGACTGCGAAACAACAAAATGTCCATCAAAACAAACAAATCATCATACGAATAATATCGATATCCGTTTTCCCCCTTTCTATGAGAATGGAGCAGCCCTTCCTGTTCGTAGTACCGTAGCGTATCGGTAGATACGTCGAACATCTTTGCCAACTCACCGATCATCCATTTTTGCTTCATCATCTCTACCGCCCACTAATCTATTTCTTTTACTCTATAATTTTCTAACCATCATCCCTACCGCAACGCCAATACCCCGCAAGGACATACATGAGTGCACAGAGAACAGCCATCGCAACGCTGCCGATCAATGGTCACTTTCTTATTAACAAAGCAAATCGCCGCTTTGCCACTCTCCTGACAAGCTACAATACATTTTGCGCACTGCACGCAAGCTTCTGGAACAACCACCGTCGAACGCACGCCCCAGTTCATGTTTAATTGCTCACGAGCAATTAGTTTCGGTATCGCCGCCCCAGTAATTTCCGCCAAACTCTGCAGTCCCTTCTTTTGCATATATTCTTTCAAGCCATGAAGTAACGGCGTAATAATAGAATACCCCTCCAGCATTACCGCCGTACAAACCTGGACGCAACTAGCCCCTACAGCCATATACTCTATGACATCCCGCCAGGTTGCAATTCCCCCTACGCCATGAATTGGAACATCGGTTGCTTGAGAAATTTGCGCCACACAGCGCAAGCCGATTGGCTTAACCGCACTACCCGAATAACCGCCAAACGCGCTGTATCCGTTAACGGCAGGCAACGGCTCCAAAGTATCAACATCTACGCCCAGAAGAGCTTGCACAGTATTAATTGCCACTATGCCGTCCGCACCGGCCTTGACCACCGCCAGGGCCACATCCTTAATACTGCTGACATTCGGCGTCAACTTAGCCAGAACCGGGATTTTTACCTCTTTTTTTACACAAAAGGCAATGGCCGCCGCTTTCTCTTCGTCTTTGCCTATGGCCGCCCCCATCTGCTCCGCTACGCGAAAATGTGGACAAGATAGATTTAGCTCTAACGCATCCGCCCCCGCATTTTCCAAGCGTCGCGCTAGTGTTCGCCATGATTCCAAATTTGCATCCGCCATCATACTGGCAATAATAACTTTAGACGGAAATTCTTCTTTCAGTTCACGTATAGCATGCTCCCAATACGCTACCGGTTTTTGAGTCATTCCTTCAAGATTTTCAAAGCCCTCAATTGCTCGGTCCTTGTTCCGCAATACTGCAAATCGATTGGAAGAATCAGGGGTAATCAACTCATCAGGAATACAAGTTTTAGTTACCGCACCGGCCCAGCCCAGCTTAAACGCTTTTGCAATCCCTTCCTTGCTTTGCGTCGGCGAAGCCGAAGAGAGCAAACAAGGATTTTCCAGTTGAATCCCGCAAAATTGAACTTGCAAACTCGTGTTCATTGTTTTCCTCCCGTCTTCTGCTCAATCTAATAATTTTCTGCATAGACACACTACTGTAACGTCTTTTTTTCATTGTAACATAGTCAATGTTACCAATGAAAAAAAGATGTTACAATCGTTAAGACAGCTTTACGCAGCGCCATTCATGGCGCCGCAGAGCCGCAAAAAACCGCTTGTTATAGACTATAAAAGCAACAGCAAGCGGTTTTCTATTCGTTTTTCATCCTGCAAGCCTAACTAAAATCACTTAGCTAAATTAGCCCTTTGAAGTACTTGTGCCATTTAGTAATACTTCAATGTAGCCTGTAAGTCACTGTAACCCACTACGGTTATACAGTGACCTTCCGTTGGATTGGGGCCTTGAATCTTAACAATCTCACCTTATATCCTATGTCATCTTTCTTGAAAAAGCAGAAAGTCCTTCCATTTATCTGTTTTATTTATATCTCATTGCAACGCCCACTCCAAGCAAAAAATAAAGCCCGGGAAATCAACTGCAATTCGCATCTACTCTCCCGAGCTTTGATCCTATATCTTTATCTGTCTCTAGAGTCTCAACATGCACGCTAGCTGTTTTATTGAAATACCTCCTACCCGCTATCCCTAACCGGCCTCCAAACTAGTCCACTGAAATTACGCTGACCGGACAAACATCGGCTCCTTCATGCGCACAGTCAGCAAGTTCTTCTCCGACGCTACCTTCTGCAGGATTTCCTGCAACCTGCCACTGCGGTAAAATCTGACTTTGTGAATCTGCCGCATTTTGTTCATAGACTTTAGGGCAAGTATCCCAGCACATCCCGCAACTAATGCAATTTTCCCGATCAATGGTAATTGTAGCCATCATCAAACATCTCCTTCAACTTTAACTTTTAGTTTATAAGCCGTTATGGCTTCGCTGGTATTTGCTTCATCATTTCGCTCATATCGATAACCTGTATGCCTTGAGGCAATGCGAAAGTTTCTGGCGGCACAGAACCGACTTTTATGTTTTTATATTCGGCAGTCATTTGAAGAACTCCAGCTTCCATCACTTCTACTTTGGCGGGAATACCGTAGTCTTCACGCACCCACATTTTGACCTGACTTTGACCGGATTTTTCTTCTCGCAGCACTACTTTACAACTTACCCCGTCATAATTGACAGTTTCCAAGATTTTCACATTGGCAGCATCCGTCTCTTTGCTGTACTGATCGGGCGATTTGGCGGCTCTATTCGGGTCAAAAGGAATTTTCATAATCCTAGCTTGGCTAGGCATGTAATTATAGATTACGTTGGCGTCGCCATCAAGATACGTGATTATCTTTTGATTTTCCATGATTGCTTCTGTTTTCATTTTCTTACCAGACAGCCATACTTTACCGGTCATGGCAGGGCCTTCTTTGGCTTTCATGGTGTAATCGTAGGTAAGGCCAGGAAGGTTTTTCCCCTTGGCTAAAAGGTCTGTAGCCGATTCTTGTTTAGCCGTTGGCGCACTTGATGAAGACGTACTTGTTTTGTCCGTTCCACCGCAACCAGCCAGAACAAATACCAACAAAACGATTGCAGCCAGCGTCATAAATTTTCTCATACTAATACCTCCTTGTCGTTATAGAACTCGTTTCTGACCAATTTAAGGTAGACGATTCACTTTACAACTATGAGTGTAAGAAATCCACGTATATCCTCACTTTTTTTACAATTATTTCTAATTCACTTTGCAAAATTCCTGCTTACGCACGTCATCCATTTTCATAAAAAGAAGAACGGCAACACATAGTGCTGCCGTTCTTCTTTTTTGTCATTATTCCCATCCTCTAAGAAAGACGTCTTCTAGAAAAAATGCTTGACTACCTCCGGCCCTACGCTCATTAAACCACAGCTAATAAGCACCATAATAACCACTTGACGAAACACGATCGGAGAAACGCGATGAAACGCCTTTTCCCCCAACCAGGTACCGATCAGAACTCCAGGAACAATATAGCTAATCAGAGGCAACACCTCTACCTCCATGACTCCCATCACATACATAGTTCCCAAGATAACAATATTATTCAGGCAAAAAAAACGTACTAAATTAGCTCGAAAAGCAACTTTATCCTGCTTTTGATTCATCAAGAACATCGCCACCACCGGCCCGCTCATACTTGTTGCCCCGCCCATAAAACCGCCGATACCTCCTGCGATAATGGAAGCCAAGCGCTGGCGTCGGATCTGCACCGAAAAATCAGCATCCAATACAATCGACATGAGAATCACAATAGTCCCCACTACAATTTTGAGCATGGAGCCGTCCACAACATTCAGGAAATATACGCCCGGCAAAACCCCCACTATGCTGGCGGCAAACATGGGCAAAATCAGATGGAAATCCCCCTGTCCCCTTGTCTTATGAATCACCATGAGATTCAAGATCAGGGCGCCGAAAATCGTTAGACTAATCACCTGCTTAGGAGCAATAAACAACATCAAAAGAGGTGCGCCAACGATATTAAAACCAAAGCCGCTAACCGCTTGTACCGTCGAAGCAAAGATGACGGTCAAACATAAATAAATAGCCGTCATAGTCACTGCGCATCCCCCCTTCCGTACGTTGCCAGTATACTTCTCGATTCAGGATTTGACAAGGGCACCTGCTCAACCCAAGAAATCATCAGCCGCGAATCAGGTACTGAGGCATTCTCGCTAACTTGGACACTCCAAAGTTAGATACCCTGACTTTGGAGTGTCCGGCAAATCGGGTATGCCTCAATCTAGCCTTTTGTAAGTGCCTTCGGCCCTTGTAAATCAATATGTATGTCACCTTGGTTCTTAATCCTCTATTTTACAATGCATGAAGCTCCGCAATAGGACACATTAATACTAATAAAATAGTCTTTTGACTTTCATGATCAAATTCAACAAAAACCTCCGGCACGCGAGGATAAATTTCACTGAACATATTTCCTACTTCTTCTAAAATAGTCGTTTTCACTACATCACACCAAATTTTGTGCCTCTCTTGATTTTTGAGAAACAATGCATTGATTACAGGTAAAAGTTCAGAAATGACGAAAAGAACTAATTGTTTTTCAAAAATATACACAGAAACTTGTTTAGGTCCCTTTCCAAAATCATCACGCATTTTTTGCGATAGTTTAGACGCCAGTGTTTCTTCTTTTTGATAATTATCTGCGCCAATCCCCTTAAATAATGGCGTCCCAAAAAATTTCACGGAAAAACTATAAGCAAGCCGTGAGTCAACGCGTCCCTTAAAGAGATAGTAATGAGGAATTGGAGTTTGATACAATTCTTCAAGCTTTGGAACAGCAATTTCTCTCATCAATTTGAGATATAAATTTCTATATTCCTGAAATGGATGCTTTTGCAAAAATTCACTTACTATAATCCGTTCCCATTTCTTTATCGGGCTGGCAAAAAGACCAATTTGTACATTCTTCCGTACAGCGAGCCAGCGGAATGCTACAAATTCCGGCAATTCATATTGAGCCTGTATTTCCTTCATATAAAGTATGTGTTTATTTAATAATCGATCCAATTTTATTGCTTCTAGGTACCTTGCTCTTTTATTATCCAAATTTGACACCCCTAAATAATAGTGAACTTGCTTTACCACCTTATATCCGTATTAGCCTGCTCACATTCATTACAATACACAGCAATTCTATTTCTTCCATTTTTCTTTGCTTGGTACAACGCAAAATCCGCTCGCCTAATCATTTCTTTTATAGTATCTTGCGCTGTAGGTAATTGCGTTATCAACCCCACACTAATCGTTATGTATTCATTTACACTGGAGCCATCATGTACAATTTGAAGGTTCGCTACCTCTTGTCGCAATATCTCCGCAACGTATTTTGCACCATTCTCATCCGTATCAGGCAACAAACAAGCAAACTCCTCGCCGCCATATCGCGCAACCACATCTCCCGGCCTAAAACACTTTTCTTGAATCACTCTAGCAATTTTTTTTAAACATATATCCCCTTGCGGATGACCATATATATCGTTGTATTTTTTAAAAAAGTCGACGTCCATCATCAAAAAAGAGAGCTTCTTTTTTTCTCGCAAGCATCTTCCCCACTCTTTTTTCAGCATTTGATTAAAGAATCTCCTGTTGGCAATTCCAGTAAGGTCGTCTAAAACACATAATTGTTTTAACTCGCTATTCGCTTTCTCCAGTTCACGAATACGTTTTTCAAATTGGTAACAATAATAACCAAGCAAAGAATATATCATAACAATATACACCACTATTTCGATAAGCCTAGCAAAATTTTTCTCCGAAAAGTTCAATATAGTACTTGCTTCTGAGAAATAACAGAAGCAAAAAGCTAAGCTAGCGAATCCTGAAAAAAATCCACAATAAAGACCTCCAAACAGCACAGAAACAGCTTGAATGGCTCCCAAAAGCAAGGTCGGATTGGATATATCAAAAAAGGAAACCACGACGCCTGGCACTAGATTAAGAAATATGCAAGCCATCCACCGCCTAGGGCGGTTTATTGCATAAAACTTCACTACAAAACCCTCCTCCAAGGAGCAGCGCTAGTCTTCACACTAACTCTTGCCTCATAAATATAAATTATTTCAATGTAAGTTTTTTTCAAAAAATAAAAAGCCTACACTTTTACAGTGCAGGCTTTTCATCAAACAAATCAGATTTTATCTTTTTGCAAGACTCTGCCGAGCATAACTTAGTTATATATAATTTTACTACTATGATATATTGCATTTAAAACTTATTCACATCATACAACTTGAACACTTTTAAATTTCAATACTCATAGTTTCAACGATTTATCAGCAAACTCCATACAGCTATACGTTTTTTACCGTAAGTAATGTAACTTCTTACATTGAGTATTAATTTGTTTGACAATGCGCATTTACTAATACCTACAAATACCCAGTTTACATCATTCTGATATTATCATCATTATTTAGCCAAGTCAACAGTCTCATTTTTTTTTACAAGAGCAGTACCAAAACCTCTTTTTTATAGGAAAATTATCCCACAAAACAAATCTGTCATCTCTGGATAGTAAGACAATGCTATTTCTGTTATATAGTCTCAACGACGCCATTCATCGCCAAACTTATTGGATCATAGAGAGTCTGAGCTTTGAAGTTAGAAACCAAGTACGGTTATTAGCTCTTTTACCTTTCTAGATTAAGCTCAAATCGTTCAAAATAACCGATTAACTCGCCATGCTCATCACGAACCGGATTCATATAGATTCTCTGGTTTTTTATGCTTACACCAATAAAAACCTCATTTCCATGGTTCTTAATTGTTTCGAAGGCTTCCAGTATTTTTTGCTTTGACTTTTCATTGTGACAAGCAAATAACGACTTGCCCAGCAAATTTTCATAGCCTCGTTCTTTATGATAATGATATTGGGCGGCATCATTCATATACATTATGATATGGTCGCAATTAACAAATAAAATCGGATAAGGGATACTGTTCAAAATACAGGTCTTAATTTTTTCGAGTTCCATGTTTCTTCCTCCCATACTGTGTTTCACAGTTTATAAATTTCTTTCACTACTTATACGTTTTCAACCTGCCTTTTATCACTCTTTTCTCTTATGTTTTTACAATCTCCTTCTTTGATTCTCGTTTAAAAATCCCACGCTATACTGCATGACCTCTCGCGCATAATAGCATATTTTATACTTACTTTTTATGATGATCCTTGGGTTCCAAATAACTCTTGCAGATAGATATCTAAAATTCCAAGAACATCCTGTAAAGCTTGATTAGGAAATTTATGAATGGCCTTATAGCATATTCTTGGTGGAATTGGCTCTGATAATTTCTGGAGGACAAATTGTCCACTTTGTATCATTTGCTTACCAACGGAAGCCGGAATGATAGTCCACTGTCTGACGTCTTTCATAAAGGTACTGATAAGCCTTGCAGAATCCAAATGAATACGAGAAGGACATTGTGGATCCCACCATTGATCATGCTTGAATTGAAATTCTTTATTCCAAATAATAAAAATTTCGTGTTGCGGATCCAATTCTCTTATATTAATTGCCTCTCCTTCACAACGTTCTGGCGTAGCAAGGCGCAGCAACAACATTTCTTCAGCAAAAAATGGCTTGACCGTAACACACGGTGATGCTATTTCACGTACAACAAAAGCCACATCCATTTCGCGCCTCTCGATACTATCAAACGCTTCCTGCGTATGCTGCGTTCGAATTTGCAAGCGCATTGCCGGGTTATACTGATTTAACAGATGATATAAGGGAGGCAAAACAAAATGGCTTATACTTTCAGCAGCACTAATTGCTAAACTTAATTGAGGTTCGTTTTTTTTCAGAACCTGAGTTTCTCGCCAGAGCGCCTCCCATCTTTCTGCAATATAAAAAAAATTTTCTCCCCTGGGCGTTAGCGTAATCTTAGACTCCCCTTTTCTTCTATCGACCAAGCGCCCCCCCATCTCCTGCTCCAACATTTTCAATCGATAGCTAACAGTTGCCTGCGATAAATGTAGAAATTCTGCGGCCTTACTCAAGTTTTCAGTCTTCACGATAGCTAAAAACGCTTCTATCCCTGGAAAATACATATAATCCGCTCCTCATATAGAAAAATTCGATATTTATTACAAAACAGTTGAGTTTTACATCACAATTCTATATATGTAAAATTATCATGAACAACGATCTCCGTCAAACAACGAACTATTTTGGAGGGATTATGTGACTGAATCAGCAATCGGCCTAATCCTAGTTGCCGCTTTCGCTCATGCCACCTGGAATTTCTTAGCCAAGAAAGCTAGCGGAGGCGCCGCCTTTATTTGGTTATTCGCCGCTATATCTACCTTAATCTACTTCCCGTTGGCACTATGGATTTTTTTTGTAGAAGCGCCGTTGCTCGGATATCCTCAGCTAGGGTTTATCGCCGTCAGTTCCATATTACACTCTTTGTACTATATCTTGTTGGACAAAGGATATCGAACAGGGGATCTTTCTCTCATTTACCCGCTAGCCCGTGGTACAGGACCTATGCTCTCGACGATTGGCGCTATTATTTTTTTGGATGAAGCTCCATCTGCGGTAGCGCTTTGCGGAACACTGTTAATTGGATTAGGAATTGTTATAATCGCAGGAAATCCTCTTACATTAACAAAGTCTATTGCTCGTAAATCCATAGCATTATCCCTCCTCTGTGGCGCCATGATTGCCGGGTACACTCTTTCAGACAAAATAGCGGTCACGTCTTTCCTGATCCCGCCTTTGCTTCTCGACTGGTCGACAAACTTAGGTCGATTATTATTATTAACTCCCTATGCCCTAAAAAATTGGAACCACGTAAAAAGCCAATGGAACCGTCACAAATTGGAAGCGATTAGTGTAGCTTTCTTGTGTCCACTAGCGTATATTTTAGTCTTATCGGCTATGGTATTCAGCCCCGTAAGTTATGTCGCTCCTGCAAGAGAAATTAGTATTTTAATAGGTACAGCCATGGGAGCGCACCTGTTATCAGAAGGGCATATTCGAGTTCGTTTCATCGGCGCAATAGCAATGCTCATTGGCTTGGGAGCTTTATCCATCGGCTAATAAGACCGCAAAAAGCCTTCCGTTGATGCTTAGCGTCATTTTATTATCCTGCTATATAGACATGAAAGGCGGTTTCACCATGAAGATTCTCATCGTCGGCCATTTTAGCGATACCTCAAAAGCAACCGTTACAAATCACTTTCCCGAAAACTGGGATGTTGTGATCGTCCCTCCAGGAGAAGATGTACTGCAGCATATAAAAGACTGCCAAGTACTCATACCGGAGCATATCAAAGTAGACCACAGTCTGCTTTCTGCCGCTCCCCATTTGAAACTGGTACAAACAGGCGCTGGCTATGACAATGTAGATGTTGACGCCTGCACAACTCTTGGCATTTGGGCCGCCAACGCCGCTGGCGTAAACGCGCAGGCCGTGGCTGAGCACGTCCTGGCGTTGCTATTGTCTTACTATAAAAACATACCGTTTCTTGACGCGTTCATGAAAAACAAACTGGATGAAAATCAACTGAACTATACAGGAAGCGAACTAGCTGGCAAAACGATAGGAATTGTCGGTTTGGGCGCCATTGGCAAAAAAGTGGCCGCATTTTGCAAAGCCTTGGATATGAACGTGCTGGCTTGTGTTAGAAATCCATCTGTAACCTCTGATGACTTGGTAAAAATAACGGACTTTGATACCCTAGTAAGCACAGCGGATATCATAAGCGTGCATGTACCTCTAACACAGCAAACCAGGCACTTATTTAACAAGACCGTCTTCCAGAAAATGAAGCAAACCGCTCTTTTCATCAATACTGCTCGCGGGGGAATCGTCAAGGAAAGCGACCTAATCGACGCATTAAAAAATCGAGACATACTGGGCGCATGCCTCGATGTGTTTGATTCGGAACCTCTCCCCCTAAGCAGCGAGCTTCGAACTCTGGATAATGTGATACTTACGCCCCACACGGCAGGCCTGCCCGATGGCCGCAAGTTTCACAAAAAGCGCTATGACTTCTTTATTCGCAATATAAACCGCGTAACCAACGGCGAAGAACCGGAAAGCAAGCTCAATCAACTCGTAGCCTGCGGTACAGACAAAACAAATGAATCGGAGGAGCTCCCATGATTGAAGTCATCAGCCATATCACGTTCATCGTTAAAGACCTGAAGCTTGCCACTACCTTTTTCAAAGAAATCTTTGACGCCGAAGAAGTTTACGCTAGCGGAGACGCCACCTTTTCCGTATCAAAAGAAAAATTCTTCATGGTTGGAAACCAATGGATCGCCGTTATGGAGGGGGACTCTCTCCCCACTCGCACCTACAATCATGTCGCTTTTAAAATATCAGAAGCCGATTTCGAGACCTATCAAGAACGCATTCGCAAGCTGGGCCTAGATTTCAAGCCGCCTCGCCCGCGCGTGGACGGCGAAGGACGTTCCTTATATTTTTACGACTTCGACAATCATTTGTTCGAACTGCATACCGGAACACTTTCGCAACGCTTGGAACGATATAATCGAAAGTGAACAATGGCAGAGCCGTAAATTTTTCAATTACCAACTTTCTTCTTCGATGGAGTTCTTAGCAGACATAATGGTTTCAATAAATTGAATCTCTTTCTGAAATAAATGCTGCTTGACGATTATTGGATCGCCAAGATCTAGAGTCAAATCCTCCGCGGCTTTATAAAGGGGCCATTTAGGAAGCCCCTCCCCATTTGGATTACCTGTTTTAGCAAAATTGACCCAGTACCGCATCATATACTGCGAAAGTCTTTGATCTACTTCATTATAGCCATCTTCCTTTTTCATGTTGCCAAATACATAGGCCAACTCCACGCCATGATGCGCCCCCGCCTTGCTAGCCAACGCCGTCTTTGGAATGCGCGTAAAGTGATAAAGATACGCGTTACTTCCTTTTTGTTCGATGGCTTGCGCTGTCAAGCGAGCCGGATAGGCGTTGGCGCCCACGGTGATGACCTTATCAATAGCAGGCCCAATCTCTTCTTGCGTTAGCGCAGTAAAGACTTGCATCGCTTGCGTTGAAAATTCCCCGAAACGACTATCAAAGTACTTTTGATAGTGCAGACGCGTTAACGAAGATTCTTGCGTTAAATACAGCGCGCCTTCATTCCCAGTACTACCCGTTATTACCGGTACTGCCTGAATATGTCCCTCTCGTAAAGCACGATGAGGGTTCTCAGGAAGCACCCATCCGTCAAATACAGGCGCAAAGAACAAACCATCGTCAAATAAGCCCGTGCTGCAAGCCGCTGCTTTTACAATCTCTTCAGCAGGCTGCACACGCAATGCCGCCAACACATCATCCGCTTGAGCACATCCCAGCCTTTGCGCCAATTCTTGTCCCATTTTCGCAACGTTCTTTTTATCTCCATTAAACGCAGGAGATAAAAACTCAGAACCGATAATCGGACCGCCGCTTTCGGCAATCGCGCCTTTAAATAAGCCTTGACTCAACGGGCTGAGCAGCAACAAGGAAACAGACCGGGAGCCTGCGGACTGACCAAAGATGGTAACTTGAGCCGAGTCGCCGTTAAAAGCAGCAATGTTTCGTTGTACCCACTGCAAAGCGGCTATCTGATCAAGCAGTCCGTAATTCCCCGAAACGCCCTTCCCCGACTCTTCATTCAGCAGCGGATGTGCAAAGAAACCCAATGGACCTAACCGATAATTGATGGTTACCACCACAACGCCCTGGGCCGCAAGATTTTTCCCTTCATATTCCGGCAAGGAAGCACCGCCGAAATTGAAAGCGCCTCCATGAATCCAGACCATAACAGGAAGTTTTGCTTGATGACGTATTTCCGGCGCCCACACATTCAAATAAAGACAGTCCTCATTGTACACGGTCGAACTTGATTCTTTGGGTTGCGGGCAAGACGGACCAAATTGATTACACTGTCTAACGGAAGTCCATGCTTGCGGCGGCTGCGGTGGCTTCCAACGCAACGAGCCCACCGGAGGCATTGCATAAGGAATACCGCGAAAAACTTGAATCTCGTTATCAACTTCTCCCGCTATCGGCCCGCTGTCTAGTTGCACAATGCCGGTTTGAGATTTCTCCGCCGCCACGGCCTCATTCATTCCGCCAAAAAGCCACCACAAGAAAAAAATCAGCATCACGCGAAGCGATATGTTCATGGGTTTCACCATCCTGGAGGAATTTTATACACTTATTCAGGCAAAACCTCAT
Source organism: uncultured Anaeromusa sp. (assembly GCF_963676855.1). Classification (NCBI taxonomy): domain Bacteria; kingdom Bacillati; phylum Bacillota; class Negativicutes; order Selenomonadales; family Sporomusaceae; genus Anaeromusa; species uncultured Anaeromusa sp. The sequence continues at coordinate 1,813,396 of NZ_OY781460.1, read as the reverse complement.
CCAGCCAATCAAATAGAACCTGCCCTACCAAACTGCGGTTTTCCATGATGCAGTGATTTGTGGCCCCCTCATTACTCGGCGTAACAATCATTTTTTTCAAAGGATTCGGTAGTCCGTCCATAATGATTTTCTGCTGCCGTTGTACTTCAGTGCTCTTATATTCTCCTTCTCCAACAATAATGAGGGCCGGTACGTTAATCATGGTCGGATCAAAAGAAAAGCCTTTGTTCGCCTCCGCTAAGCCAGAAGGCTTGTCCATGGATACGCCCCAGCGCCAACAGATAGCTTGAACGATATTGCGATGGAACGTCGTCCATGCGTCAATATCAGTTTGCTTCGCTAAAACAGCCGGCATCGTTTTAAACAAAGGATATGCGTCCACTACGCCGGAATTCATCGCAACGGCTGAAATACGCGAATCATGCATCGCAGCCTGCGGAACAAAACCGCCTCCGCCGCTATACCCGTAGGCGGCCAACTGTGTCTGTTTAACATCCGAGCGGCTTAACGCATAATCAACAACCGCTTTCATAGGAACATTCATATCGGAGCGAAACGTTTTCCCTTGCATAGGCATCAGCCCTTGCCCCGGAAGATCCACCGTCATAAAATTATAGCCGCGCTCATGCGCCTGCGGAGCAATATATACGACCAAGTCTTCTGCAAACGTCTCTCCGCCGCCAACCATAATCAACGTTTTAGCCGGAGCAGCCCCATTGTTCGCTTTGCGGAAATATCCGGGAATCACAGTTCCTTCGTACGGGATTTCAATATATTCCATAGGGGGATCATACAATTCGCCCGCTTTTTTCATCAACTCACGGCTTTTCTCCGCCCTCTCCAAAAGTCTTGGATCGTCCGGGAGAATCGCCAGTAGGGAAATACGATAGTAATACGAAGCACGTTGAAATTGATCTCTAGCGCTTACGGTATGTCCTGCTTGCAGCGCCTGCCGGCCTCTGGCTTCAACACGTTCCGCCATCGAATACCATTCTTTTTGCCAACTGGCGGCATCCCCGTCTTTGATTTGCGAAGCAGTATAAAACGCCTCGCCGATTTCAACACCATGGTTCACCGTAGCACCTAACACCAGCGTGCCAAAATTAAAGTCCATATCCGTGTCGGTAAAATGATACCGTATGCCTGTACCATGAGCATCAAATACGGTATTTTTCTCTTCTGCATAGCCTTTTTGCAAGCTAAATGGACTAAACACAACCACTGCCATAATCGAGTAAAACAAGAGCTTTCTTACAGAAATCATCTTTGTTCCTCCTTTGTTTTGGGAGCGTTGGCTTTATCTTTCTTTTGAATACCATTACGAACAAGCAACCATTAGACTTTAATGGACTAGACTTCTACAAATACCAATAAATCCCTCTAATTTACATTTTGATCCATACATTCAAGAAACCATCCGTATAAATCAACATGGTAAACCGTCATAGTTCATGTTATACTATAAAAAATTGCTTTTACTTATGAAGTCAGAGGCTATGATGCCCTAACCGAATTCTTTCGGTTAGGGCATTTTTATTTTCACCAATTATTACTAATATGCAAATTTATAGTACCCATTAAAAGGAGGTTTTTCTCATGTCTACGCCAAACTCTCCACGCCTTTATTTTGCCTACGGCATACACCTTCACCAACCTACAATGCGCTCTATTTTAAAAGGTGCTCGCATGGTAGGTCTTGCTCGCCTAAAAAATCACGTCATAAGCTTTCATGGACATTCTGCCGTCTGGGACGGCGCTATAGAAACGGTCGTTCCCGACAAAACTTCCGAAGTTTGGGGAGTCCTATATCAACTTACGGCCTATGAATGGGACCAGCTAGATACCTTTCAAGACGTTCGTTTGGACGGAACCGGAGAATATTTTCATTACCCTGTTGAAGTATTTACCGAAAAGAACGAATGCGTAGAGACAACCTTGTACAAAAAAGCCGAACTTAGAGAACCCAAAAAGCCCAGCTTCGAATACCTGGATCTTATTATTCAAGGCGCCATCACCCACAAACTTCCCCAACACTATATTGAGGAATTACGTCAAATTGAGACGGTTCCGGCCTCATACCCGGTTCCCCGTTTTCGAAAAAAAGCAATCCCACTCACAAGCGATTGCTCAAGTTGCTCATAAAATATAACGACCATATTGATTTTCCGCATCGCGGATAATTCCTTCTTGCAAAAAAACTAGCCGTTTCCATTTGGAACGGCTAGTTTTTTCTTCCGCACACCTAATTTCTATTCTATGCAGGTCCAGTACATTGAAAACCTATTCAAGCAATTCCCGACAAGATCGAAATTTAACAACTTGTAAGATAAGCAACTAGCGGTAAGGTAACTAAGCAAAGAATGGTCGTAATCATGATTGCGCCAACTGCACACTCCTCATCGGATTCATTCGTCCTTGCAAACATGGCAATGGCGGTCATACTTGGCATTCCAGCAAGGAGCGTAATAAATGTAATAATTTCCGGTTGAACCTGGAACAGCCGCAGCACCGAAAATACTCCCAACGGAACCGCTATCATTTTCACAACAACAATCGAATAGTATTCTATCTTTGTCAAAAATCTACCTACATTGCAAAAACAAAAAGTTCCCCCAATATAAATCAGCGACAGTGGCGTTGTCATATCCCCAACCGCGCCGAGAGCCTTGTTTAACGTAACAGGCAGCTTCCATTCCATGATGATAAAAAGAATAGCCAAAAGAATCCCGATCATGGCTGGATTTGCCAAGTTTTTAAGATTCGCCGTTAACGAATTATGAGCCATTTTTTCCTTTGGCAGCGTCAGATGAAACCCAACACTCCAAAGCAACATCTGATCCACGATAGTAAAAAGCGCCATGTATAGCATGCCACGCTCCGGCAAAACGCCTAAAATCAAAGGAATTCCAATAAAACCTACATTCCCAAACATGGTTGAAGCATGAAAGATGCGTCCATAATTTCCATGCAAAGAAAAGACCCGTTTAAGAAGAAAGCCTGTAATAAACAGCACTCCAAACATGAAAATAGCAGATGAAAGAACCTCTACAAAAGAAAAAAGAATGTCGTTGCGGGTCGCACCATTGATTGACTTGTGAAAAATCATAATGGGAAGAATTAAGCGCATGATCAACCTAGATAAATACCCTAGACAATTCTCGTTTATAACTTTTGTTTTTATCCCAATAACGCCAATGATAATCATCACTGTAAAAATTTCCAACTGTGTAAGTACCAGATAAAAAGACTCCATAAGCGTCCCCTTTACAAATTGTTACATCAACGCAGCACCTTACAGTCCATTTACAATATATCGAGGGCGTTCGCCATTCAATACAGCCTCTACATTGCTCCAGCTTATTTTATGAGCACGCCGAAAAGAGCTTGTTGTAATTCCGCCAATGTGAGGTGAAAAGATAATACGCTCTTTGAACTCCTCCGGTAAATTCAAAAGAATATTATCTTTGGTTGTCGGCTCTGGATATACTGTATCCAGACCGGCCCCACGAATCTTCTCCGCAACAATGGCGTCATATAACGCCTGATTATCAATAATGTCGCCTCTTGCCGTATTGATTAAATACGCTGTTGGTTTCATTTCTGCCAGAAATTCAGCATTGACCATTCCCGCGGTTTCCTTTGTAACCGGGCAGTGAAGGCTGATAATATCGCAAGCCTGAGTCATTTCGTTCAGCTCCATATATGATACATGATATTCCTCTTCCAGGTTTTCCGGCAATCTCCTTGTGTCATAGTAAATAATTTCGCACTCAAATGGCCGCAGTCGCTTCGCAACGGCCTTTGCAATATCACCAAAGCCGACAAGACCAATTTTGCAGTCTCCCAGCTCCGTAATGCCTTCATACATCAGCCGCTCTTTCATCTCTATTTGTCGGCCTTCCCGTTCCACCCGATCTCCAGTTATGGTACTGCGCAAAAGCGCTAACATAAGCAGTATTGTCTGCTCGGCAACAGCGCCTGCATTAGCGCCTTTGCAGTTGCACACATAAATTCCTTTTTCTTTTGCAGCCCGACAATCAATACCGTTAAATCCAACACCTTCTGATTGAATGAGCTTAAGCTTCGGCATTTGGCGGATCACGTTGCCTGATAGCTTGGACATGGGATCAATCGCAATCGCATCCGCATCTTGAGCTGCTTGCAGTAACGCTTCATCGCTTGCTCCCCGAGGACAGAAAACCTTCTCCATCTTCCTCGTGATTTCCAGGTCGGGCATATATTTGTTGTATCGATCTTCATTTCCGACAATTAAAATTTTCATATTGCACACCTCTACTTAAAACGTTTAACAATAGCATAAGCACTCTAGTAACTATAGGGTCAATAAAAAAATGGCCCGCTTACGAAATTCATAAGCGGACATAGGGCAATAATATTTCTGTCACATACTTCTCTACATCATTCGTGATACCATAATCAATCAATGCAATTTCAATAGAATCATCAACTAGTTCATAATGATGCTCTTTCATATATGCAAATAATTTCTTGTAATATTTTGCTGCATCCAGGTGAGAACCCTTAAATCGGATTCGCAGATATTCTCTGGCCGGAAACGTAACCTCTGACGCAGCCATTCGATCTTCCTCTTCCAGAATCATAAAAATGCTGGAATATCGGTCAAATCGATTGTCCTTTAAATCAGACACAGAAATAGAAATACCGATCTTTCCTAAAAAAACATCGCCATCTATACCATTATTTTCAATCAATTCCGAAACCGGATATTCAATGTCATCACCAAGTACATATTCGCGCCGTAAATACGCTACCTGCCATACAGGAAGTTCCACTTCGAAAATGGTATCCAGCGGAGTCGTCATTGCATCCTCAAACTGCCTCAGCCGACGAGAAATTTTCTGTTCAATTTTTTCTAGTTCCTGCTTTTTGCGGACAATCTCCAACTTTTCAGCATGCAGCATAGACATGAGATTGTCAATATCGCGATCATTGAAAAAATCAAGAAGCTTATGGATAGGCATCCCTAGAGTCCGTAAGTATTTTATCGAATTCAACCGTTCAAACTGTTGCGTTGTATAGTAACGGTAATGGGTCTGTTCATTAATATACTGAGGTTTTAACAGCCCGATATCGTCATAATATCGAAGCGTAGCTATTTTAATATTAAATAACCTTGCTACTTCTCCAATAGTAAAAAAGTCTTTCATCTTAGCCTCCGTTTACTACACTATGAAAATTGATCCAAGCAAGCTAGCGAGACATAGTTTGTAACAATGCAGAGATTGCCAAGCATAATTTCTTTAACAAAGCAGCCGCGCTCTTTATGTTACACAGCCACGCATCAGTAAAGCCGTCCATAAGCTAGAACGCGAACTGGAAATCACGATTTTAAATCGAACCAATAAAGATGTAGTATTTACCAAAGAAGGCATTAAGTTGTTATTCTACGCTAAAATACTTCTGGAACAAGCTAAATTCGTCAGCTATCATTTTAGCAAGCATAAAGCGACAAACTCAACAAAGGTTTCTATTTCCTCTCAACATTACGGATTTTCGCATAAATTGACTAGGCAAAAGCACATTAATAGCTCGGCAAGCGTCCCGGCGCGGCGTAACGCTGTATTATATAAACTCAGTTACTTAAACCATCCTCTTCTACGATCTTTTTTACGAGCGTTTGAATATGAATTTCCATTGCATCTAAACAAGCCACCGGCAGCGTAGCTTCTTTAAAGAGCAATGGCAATTCCGTACACCCTAGAATTATGGATTGTATGCCATTTTCTACTTTCATTCTTTCTATGATCTTCAAAAAGGTCTGCACTGTTTCTTGTTTAACAAGACCTAATTCCAACTCATGCAAAACCTTTTTATTTATATATTCTTTTTCTGCCGCAGTTGGCGTTACCACTTCTATTTGATTTTCCATAAAAGGCTTTTTAAAAAACTCACCTTCCATCGTAAAAATGGTCCCTAGCAATCCTACTCGCGATAGCTTTTGTCTTTTGGCTTCGTTGCATGTTGCTTCAATACCGCTCACAAGAGGAACTGATGACCGCTTTTGCAGTTCACCAAAAACAATATGCGGCGTATTGCCGGTTAAAGCTATAAAATCGACACCACTAGCAATCAAATTATGGATCGCTTTCATCAGATAATTAGTTAGCTCTTCGTATTTTCCTTTTCCACACAGCTCCAGGACCTCAAACACATTAATACTTTCAATTGTCAAATTAGGGAAAACTTTTTCTCCAGCCTTTTTTTGTACTCCATATACAATTCCACGATAATAAGGAATTGTGGACTCAGGCCCAGTTCCACCAATTAGGCCTACTTTTTTCATAGGAATCCCCTCCTGGTTACTATTTACGTCCAAATATTTCTCTCCAGTATGTTCTATTTCAATCTATATTTATTCCGAGGCCTGCCTATTTTGCCATAATCATTTACTAATACTAATCTGTCTAATGCGATTAAGTGCTGTAAATACCTCACTGTAGTTTGATATGCCAGCCCAACCCCTTGAACCACATCTTCAACAAAAAACCATTCGCCTGCATCCTGAGCATATTCTAAGATCATCGCTAAGGTTGCATCATTAATCCCCTTAGTAACAACCGCTCGTCCCTGCGCTTCTCTCTGTTTTTCCGCCAATTTTAAATGGACATTAATACGGGCAACAAGATCAGGAACGCGGATCGGCTTAGTAGCAAAATCACTAGCCCCTGCAGCTAAAAATTTATCTGCAATTTCTTGTCTTTCATCAACCGTTAAAACTATAATAGGAACCCGGTAATCAACAGTTCTCATTTTTTGCAAGGTAATAACACCATTTTGCTGGGGCATATGATAGTCCATAAGTACGATATCCGGCTTCAACGCCTTAAGCCGATTCACTGCCATACTACTATTATTCTCCGTGTAAACCTTCCACCCAACCGCATTGCCTATGGCTTCCAAGGTATAAAGAATATCTTTTTCATCATCAACCGCCAAAATAACAGGTTTTTTACTCATACTCTTTTACCTCCGGCAATAGTATAACAACTTTAGCTCCCCCGCTACTGTTATTACTAATTTCAACAAAGCCACTATGTTTTTCAATAATGTCCCGAACAAAAGGCAACCCCAGTCCTGAAGAATTTTTAACAGAATAACCGGCCTTCCAAACGTTTTCTTCAAACTCCCCAATAAATCCTTGCCCGTTATCTACAATGGTAATGGTGACAAACGCCCCCTTCTGTTCAACCATTATGCCAATACGCCCTTGCTCCAAGTCAACTGCGGCCATTGCATTCTCCAAAACATTGATAATAGCCCGCGCAACTTTGATTTTGTTTACCCTCACATATAGCCCGTCCATTGTCACAAATTCGAACTTGGAAAGTTTAGCTAACGCAGGCACATGCGCTAATGAATATTCTACTAATTCATTAACAGGAATGACTTGCCTGGAGTCATCTTTAAGCAATTCATCGATCATGATACTCATCTTATCAACTAAGCTGCTAATATAGCTTGCATGCTTTTTTATTTCCCCATGTTCTTGCGATATAGCTATAACGCCCGCAAGACCCTGTATGCTAGTAAGAGGCGTCTTTAGATCATGAACAAGCGATTGCATTTCTCTAAAAGCTCGATTTTCCATTGCCTGCAAGGCGATTTGATTGCTTAGGTGTTCATACTCCAACTCTTGTTCTATGGCCTTAATTTCTAACGTATACACATTGAGTAATCGGGCTAGAATAAATGCATTGGATACAAGAATTACAAATAGAGAAAGTCCAATAACATTAAAAAGATCGGTTACATTATTAAGATCAGCAATTTGTTTTACATACAGCGAAAGTACGCCGCCGCCAAAACGGTATGGAGTCAGCATAGGGACAATATCAAGCCACTCTACGCCAAATAACAACAGTGCCACTACCATAAGTTTGTGAACGACATTTCTCGCTAAATTTTTCATTCTGCTTACAATTAAAATAACCAAAGTCATAGTAATGGCCGGTACTCCAAAATCATAAGCAACTCCATGAAAAAGATAAACGCCTTGATAAATTCCGGGTACAATTACCAAAACAGCCAACAACAGCCAATTTTTCTGGATTTTTGAAAAAAAGCCCAATCCTTCAGCCAAAAGAAGTACGCCTATATAAATAGGCATGGACCGAATGGTATTCATTACCACTAGACGCACTGCCGCTAACAGCACGTTTTCAACACTTCCGGTTGTAATGCTTTTTTCGGCTAATTCAATTACTCCAAATAACTCTGTTTGTACAATCCAAGGCGCCATCAAGCCACCCACAATACATATCACGCCTAAGCCAATCATCGCTTCATTTTTATTCCATATACGCATTACTGCCACCATGCCTTTTTCCTGCCATAGTACAAAAGCGCTACCATCCCCGCCAGCCAAATGCTAATCATCACCTTCAGCCAGACTGGAACCGCCATCTTTCGTAATGCTTTATTCTCCAGGCTTGCACTATCGTGGATATTATATTCCACAGCAAGTCTATGAATATTAATCAAATGGATCACGGGTCGATTGGAATTAATAAAAGCAGCCGCCAAACCATTATTTCTTGCCAGATCTGGTCGATAGCTTAGCATCAGTCCTTGACGCAAAGAGCTTTCATGTCCATGTTCTCCAAAAATAACATGACTTCCTCCGACATTAATCAATACCAAAGGCAAGGCTCCCCCGTTGGCGGTTCGGTATAAATCAATTCGTTTATCGATTGCTTCTTGCAAAGAGTGGCTTTCCAAAAACGGAACACCCGCCCTCTTTATAGCTTGCTCTATTTGCTGCACACCTTCTTCAGAAAGCCCTCTGCCTTGATCGCTACTGCCGCCAATGCTTACCGCACTAGACTTCCACGGCCAAATTCCTGCAGCAAGCACGGTCCGTTCCATATCCAGCCACGTATACTCTGGCCGATTGGCTCCCCACGTGGAAGCTCCTACTGAGCTTATAATAATCGGCTTAGCTCCCATGCAATCAACCGCTGCTATCGTAGCGATATTCAACGCCGGGAAAGATCCCGACATAGTAACAGCAACCACATCACCTTTATGAACGCCGGCCTCAACAAGCATATCGATAATTACTGCCGCAAAGGCAGGATTCGTAGATAAAACCTTCGCGTCATGCGCTCCCAATGTGGTGGTAATCGATGTATATTCTTCTCCAAGCAGCCGCTCGCCAATGGCTGCTTGCGCCGCTTTGGCTTTAGCCATAGCTTGTAATTTGACTTCATACTGATCGCTGTTTTTCAAGTATGTATTTTGATAGCAAAAAGAAAAAAACAATAGGTTTATAACCGCTAAGCAACTTATAAACTTTGCTTTTGTCACCCCCAAAGCCACCCTTCTCCTGCCATTACAATAAGTTGTGTAAATACAACAGCAATTGTCAGCCATAAAACAGTCATCCCAATGCCCTGCCTGGAAAAGTCTCTGGCAATAAGCCCCGGAATCAAATAACCAATCACCAAAATGCCCCAATCATATAAAGAAGTACGCATAAACAGCCATGCCGCTATTTGAGCAACCAAAATTCCCGTAAGCAGGTAAACAGCAAAGGCTCTGCGCCCATATAACAATGTATGTGATTTAACAAATTCAACAATTCCGTACGTCAGTAAAGCGGCAACTAACGTTCCCAGTATCCATTGAGGATGAATTATAAACATAGCTAAATAGCCAGCAATAACAATTCCGCCGGGGGAAAATCCGGTTATTTCGGTTAGAGCCAATGAAACCGCAATGCCAACAAACAAAAAAAGATGCATCTGACTATCCTCCGTTCATCTGCGACACAAATTGACTGGATAGGCCCTTTACATTTCCAGCTGCAAAAACAGTGACATCATTAATTGGCAAGTTATTAATTATCAATAATAAATCCTCAAATACAGGATTTGCTTTTAACAAGAAAATCTGATTTGCATCGCCCCCTTGTTTCACTAACATCGCTTTAGCCCCTGCAGTATCACCCGCCAAAATAAAATATCCGATGTTCATCTGGCTAAAAAGCTTGCCAAGCTGAAGTGTACGGTATTCACGATCTTTGCGGCAATTCAAAAATACGATCACTAATTCGTCTTCTTTTACAAAGTTATCCCACAATAATTTTGTCGACTCTGGGTCGTTGGCCGCTAACGCATTAATAAACTTCGCTTTTCCATTTTTCATCGCAACGATATTTACTTTTAGATTGCCTGCATCCGGAGTTGCCAACCGCATACCTTCAATAGCCGTTTTTCTTTCCACGCCCGCAAGTTCACATACTTTTAATGCCAAGGCAACATTAGCCGGAATTACTTCGTAGTTAAAGCCTTGCAGCAGATTGTTATCCATATCTCTTTCTGAAGTAGTAACTCGTCTATCTGCCTTACTATATTTTCCCAGCAACCGTTCCGCCTCTGGAGTAGTTACCAACATGCCTGAAGCAGGCACTGTATTGCTAAGAGCACGAGCAATCGCCTCAATATTATTGCCCATGACGTCTTCATGATCCATTCTAATGTTAGTAATTACGCCTATGGTAGACTTGATCAACTTTTCCTCACAAAATTTTTGTAATTCCGGATTGATAGCCATACATTCAACAACTAATGCCGTAGCGCCGACTTTAACTGCGGTTTCCACGACTTTAATATTTTCGCGCACATTGGCAGGCCCGCGTCTTACTATTTTTTCTTCATTGCCATCCGGATATATAATTTTAGCTTCTGTTCCCGTAGTTTTAGCTAATACACAATGTCCTCCGGCTCTTAATCCCGCCGCAATCAAGCGCGTTACGCTTGATTTACCTCTTGTTCCATTGACATGGATACGAAGAGGAACCGCATTCACATTCTCTTGATGACGCCTCGCTTCAACATATAAATACAAAACCAAAAACACTACTACGGTACTGTATAACGCAATATAGCCCATTGCAGACTATCACCTTTCACTACAGCTAAATTTTTATAATCACTTTTCAATAACCCCTTGGCTAGATATCAAGAATTTTGCAATCTGAAAACTATATTCCACTCGATCATCTAATGCTTGTTTATCACTAGTTTCTACAGTAAACGCCGGCACCTGTAGATACGAATTGGCATAATGAGCTGTGCTGCCGACAATGGGATTAGCCAGTACAGAAAACCGCTTATACGGCTCCTTGATTTTCTGATTGATTACCTCAACTGCATCCATGGCTAATAATACACTGGTATCGTCCTTGCCGGGAAGTATTGTCTCGCCTACCGATTTAGAATCCAAGGCATTAAACGCATAGCCTTCATGCAAATCCACAACCATACTAACTTTATATTGATTCATTAGCTGAACAATAGCAAAGCTAATTTTCTCCGCATACGTACCATCTTGCTTTCCTGGATAGGCACGATTTATATCTCCAACTTCTGGCAATGTCCTAACATTCGCTGCTAATGCTGTGGCATTCGCTCTAGGAACAACAATTAGCGTTCCTTTTTTTACCGGTACTTCACAGAATTTTTGAGCTGCCAAGGACCCTGCTGGCTCATTTCCGTGCACACCGCCAACAATTATTACAGCAGGGCCGGGCTTGGAAGACTCATAAACATAGGCGTTCGTAGCATATGGAGTCTCTGGAAGAATAGAAATAACCCGCATATTGGTAATAGCCGTGTTAGGCTGGGCATTGCCGACGCTTGGGTCCTTCGTATCATGAAAGTTTTTCGCGCAGCCATTTATCGTAAAAAGCAACAAAGCCATTAGCAAAAGAGAGATAGCTTTCTCTTTCATGCATAGTTTCTCCTTTCAGGAAAACAGTTGAGAAAAGGCAGAAGAATCTGCCGCATAAACGGCTTATGCGGCAGATTCTTGTTTATAAGTAAAAGCCAATTCCCTTATTTAACAACTCTTGGTATGTCGGCAAATTAGTAAACTGAATGTGCTGCGGCATCTTCTGATTATATACATTTACAATCTCAGCAATACCGGACAAATGCCTAGCAACTCGCTCTTCAATCGGATGTCCTTCGTCAGTAAAAGGAACAAATAAGCGACCAATCTTTGCCGCTTGAACATATAATGCATCTTTACCATTTATAATGCTATCACTGCTGACTTCACCTCTCAAGCGACCTTGCGAGGGATTTGCCGTTTCCATAAGAATCGCTAAAGTATCTGTCGCATCGCCCCACTCGCGATGTGAAAGGCCATGCAAGTTTTTAGGAGACGGTTCAATCCTCATTTCTACGCCATCCAGCTGTAAATTCATAGCGGCTTCAGCCACAATACCCATTGCATTCTCATGGGCTACCATAGCATTAATTACAGGATATTCTGGAGAGGATTCGTGCAAATCAATAGATATATTAACATGTTCCTGTTTTATTATTTGTGTAATAGCATACGCAACTTTTTCAGTAAGATTTCCATCTGGACGTCCCGGATACGCACGATTGAGATTCCGCGTATCGCTGCCAGCCAAGGTTTGCCCCGAGCCTGCATGTACATAAATATCTGGATCCGGCCATTGATCAATTGGGTTCGTAGCTCGCGAACCATAACGGAAGGTTCTTTCTCCACTCTTTGTTTGCAGCTGAAGATACGCAGGCGTTCCTTCCATATGGTCGGAATGACTAAATGCACTATTATTGGCTCTAGGGATAATAATCATTCTTCCTTCAGTAGGCTTGGCATTTTCAATCATCAAAATTGCGCCCAAGTATCCAGACGGTTCGTTAGGGTGTGTTCCGCCTAATACCATGATGGTTCCGCCAGGTTTGCCACTATCCAATATATATACTTCCGTATCTCCAGCCGAACCAGCAAGGCCTGGAAAATAATCACTTAACTGTTTAACTGCGGTTACGCCAGGCCCTTTGTTAATTACTTCTAGATTTCTTCTGCTAGTAAATTGAGGAATCACAATGGCAATAATAATTCCAACAACAACAAGCAATACTCCAGCAGTCTTGTATGAACCTTTCATCATCACCCCTCCTTACACGACCATAATCAGACGTAAAATAAACGGTATTAATGTCATCCCAGCCATAATTTGCACTTTGATGTCCTTTTGAGTAAACAATTCCCACACTAACAAAACAGATATAATTGCTATAATCAGTTGATAGACCAACTTCATCATGCGTATTTTCCTCCTACAAAATAATTTTGGCAATCGGTTCAGCAAACTGTATAATAACCAAACCAATGATTATAGCTGCAATTACGGGCGCTAAGCACGGACGAATAATATTCATATAATTACTTTCACCTATAATTTGGGCCGTGACAACAGGCGTCAAGGCAACAGGGGGGGTAAAGCTTCCCATACCGGTAATCAAAGACAAAGCGGAGATCGTAATGATCTGATTTGATCCTAACAAGGCCAGCGCAAAAGGAACACCAAGCACACTGGCTGAACCAAAAACAGAAATTCCTCCAAAAGCCGGTAGGAACACAGCCATACCCAAAAGCATCAAATAAGAAGGGATACTTAACATATTCACAACGATGTATCCTCTTAACCCGATTAGCGTCATAACTTCAATGAGCATACCTACACCAATCAAAAGGCTTACAATCGGTAAAATCTCTGTAATACCTGCTTTTGCCACCTTAGGCAATGAAAACTTTTTCCCACTTAAACAAGCCAAAATAGTCACTACACAAAAGGTCAGCGGCAGACCCGGGTCTGGAAGGGCTTCTGGAAAAGCTTTAGGCCCCACCATTAAAACTAACATCACCAAGAGTGGCAAATACAACAAAAGTCCGCTTTCTGTTTTTTCCTGTTTATAGTTTTCTACAATGGTTTCTAAGTTAGCTGTTTTAGCATAGCTATATCCCAAATACAAGGTAGTGATTATGGCAAGCGGCAGCGTTATCATCAATAAAACACTATTAAAGCCAATATAAGGGACATCCATTCCCGCGCCAATAATCATTACAATAATATTAACAGGCGGAGCAATCATCCCATAAACAGACGCCATGGTAATAATAGCCCCAGCAATATACCTAGGCATGTTAAGCTGCATTAATACCGGAGCCAATAAAATACCGGTACTCAATACTGACGCAGAACACGAACCGGTTATAGCTCCTGGAAACATAATCAATAACGTAATTACAATTAACAAAGTCAAGGGAGAACGACCAAAACGAATAATCAAATCCCTTGTCAACGACTGAAGCAAGCCATTTTCTTCTATGGCTTTCATGAAAATCATGGCTGTAATAAGCACTAAAGAAACATCAAGGTACCCAAACATGCCATTTACCACATGTTCAAATATTTCTAGGTTTATATGTCCTGCAGCCACCGCTAAAATAACACTTGTAACAGCTAAGGCAATACCTACAGGTAACTTACCCCACATAACTAACCCTAAGAAAGAGGCTAGCATTAGCAGAACTAAAAGCAACTCCATCAAAAACTCTCCTCCTCAAAACCTCTTTAAGCAAATTTAAGTTTTAGGAAACAAATGGCGGCTCAGAATAGTCTGAGCTGCCATTTGTAGTGCTTCCCTGCCGCCGTTTTACTTGAATGCCGCCTTCAGATACTTTCCTGTGTCTGCAATATTAGCCGGGAAATCGATTGGCATTTTTCCGGCTACTGCTTTGCTAAACGCTTTATCTGTGTCGCCGTCAGCAACGACAATCGCATAGTTGGCTTCGTTCATTAAGGGAATAAAACGATCCGTCAATTCTCCCCTGCGCGAAGATCCACCCACATGCATTGCAATAATTTTAATGTTCTTTTCTTTCGCTTTGGCAATTAGAGCCTTAGCTCTTTGCTCTTCCTGCGCTTGGTTAACTCCAGCAGCGCCCATGCCTTTCGAACTGCCGCCAATTACCAAAACAAGTGTTTTTTCGTTAGCCAATGCATCCGCCTTTGCAGCTACATTATACTCACACTTCAAGCCATTTCGTTCTACCAGAGCTTTAACCATCTGTGCATCGGCACTTTGTCCAATAGAAGTGAGAAGGATCGGTTGTTCAAATTCTGCACTTTTCAATCCACTTGCCGCAGCTTGCTGCTCCTGCTTGGCCGGTGATTGCTTTGCATCTCCACCGCCGCCACAGCCTGCTAATAGCAGGCCGGAAAAGATACAAGCCACCGCCAAAGAGCACCCGCGTAAAATACCTTTTTTCACCTATAATAACCCCTTTCAAAATAAAACTACCCACGTGGTTCTTTAAGCTAATTCACTGTATCCATTTTGATTCCCTATATTTTCTCTTTTTTATCTGCTGCCCCCATTGAATCAATACCCAACAGCAACTCCATCACGCCGTGGATCCGCGCCGCCTCGGAGCTTTCCGTCAGGAGTGTACATCACGCCTTGTACTCCTCCAAAGAAAAGATCTAAAGGATTTTTCATCGTAAATTTATGCCCGCGCGCTTCTAAATTTTTTATTACCTCTTGCGAAACACTTGACTCAATGTCTGTAGTTTTGGCATTCGGATTATGATATCTTGGCGCTTCAATGGCAGCCTGAATATCCATGCCAAAATCAATAATATTAACTAGAACATTAGCAACTGCCGAAATGATCCTAGGCCCCCCCGGCGATCCTAAGGTCATAAATGGTTTGCCATCTTTTAATACAATAACTGGCGACATGCTGCTCAATGGTTTTTTACCAGGTTCCGGTGAATTGATTTTTCCTAAAGCGCCATCAAAATCTTCCATATGATCGTTCATCATAATTCCGGTTCCTTCCGGAACAACGCCGCCACCATAAAAATGATTAATCGACTTGGTAACACTAATCATATTTCCTTCTTTATCGATAATCGAGAAAGATGTAGTGCTTCCAGCTTCATAGGGATTAGGATTTCCCGGGGCCACTTTGTCATCGCTGGCTTTCTGTTGATTAATCTGACCACGTTCTTGTGCTGCGTACTTTTTATTAAGAAGCCCTGTCGACGGTATTTCAATGAAAGAAGGATCTCCCATATACTTACTTCTATCTGCAAAAGCAAGTTTTTGCGTTTCGATAAAATCATGAATGTAATCCGCTGAAGTAGCTCCCATTTTAGTAATTTCAAAGCCTTCCAACACGTTAAGTATTTCTGCTACCGTCAAGCCGCCAGAAGACGGCGGAGGAACTACTTCAATTGTATAGCCACGATAGGTAGATTTAAGTGGTTCACGCAATACAGCTTGGTAGTTAGCCAAATCTTCTTTAGTAATCCACCCACTACCATTTTTTTGATAATCCTTGGCTATTGCATCTGCAAGTTCACCTTTATAAAAAACTTCAGCCCCACCTTGAGCAATTTTTTTCAAGCTTTCCGCATAGTCTTTATTTATGACTTTATCTCCAGCTTGTACTGGCAAGCCGTCCTTAATAAAGGTTTTTTCGAAAAATGCTTTAGAGGGAAATTTTTGCATACGATCAAATTCATCGGTCGTAATTTTGCTCAAATTTTGAGAAATTACAAGACCTTCTTCTGCTTGTTTAATGGCAGGTTGCATTAAGTCAGCCCATTTCATAGAGCCAAACTTTTTATTTATCATATCCATCCCGGCAACTTCTCCCGGCACGCCGGCAGAATACCAGCCTGTCGCCAGTGCATCATCAAGTATTTTTCCTTTTTCATCTCTCTTGTAAAAATTTGCGTTCCCTTTTTGAGGTGCAACTTCCCGGAAATCAATTACGTAACTTTTTTGTTCTTTTGCTACATAAACAATAGCAAAACCGCCGCCACCAATTCCCGAAGCATTAGGCTCTACCACGCCTAAAGTAAATGCCGTCGCTACTGCGGCATCAAATGCATTCCCACCTTTTTTCAATACTTCCAGACCAGCCTGTGCTGCAAGCGGATGCGCAGCTGCTACAACCCCTTGAGTTGCAGTTACATCGCGTTTCGACGCTTCTGCCGCCGCTTGTTGCTTTGGAGCCTGATCTGTTTTTCCACAACCAACCACACACATTAAAACAAAAAGAGTTCCTAAAATGGCCGCTACTATTCGTTTTCCCACACTGTTTCCTCCTTATAATTTCTTGTGTTGATCTATTTGCTGTTTTTTCAACTTTTAGTTTATTTGCAAATAAATAAACACTTATAGTTTTGTTTCGCTTTCAATTTTATTTAACCTATTTTTTCTCTTTTTTCTCTAATAAATAATGATTAGTCTTGCCTTCTTTGATAAAGCAACTACGGTTTTGCAAATCAGAAACAGAAAAAAGACACGCAAGCCATTCCCTGACGAATAGAGTCACTACACTCATTCATCGCAAGAAACTGCAAACATGTCCCTGTCCTCTGAACTAATTTAATCCTTTCAACCTTTCGCTCTCGGCTACGCTCCCCCTACAGGCGATTTAATTCTATGCGGCGTTTTTTCTAGTCCACTTTTGAGAAAGAGTAGATTTATGGTTCATTAAGATAATGGATCCTATTACTAAAATGATACCACCACTATTCACCATATTCACCTGCTCATTAAAGATTGCAACACCAAATCCCGCGGCAATAGCTGTTTCAACGGACGCAATCACAGGGGCTTTGCTAGCCGCTTCAGCCAAAACTCCATCTACTATTCTTGTTTCTACACTGATAGTAGATTCTAACACATTCAATCCGGTAACTTCATTTTCTGGATCGATCATCCCAAGAAATTCTCGGTGTGCCCACGTATAGGCATAAACATGCAGCGCCACACCTAATCAATACAAACGATTTTCATTTTGACTCAAAAAAACATCTTCTATCATCTTATTAGCAAGCTCACTATTTTTCTTACATATCAATTTTTCAGATATATGACGATTACCTTCTTCACTAATATTTTGCCATAATTCACGTCCAGAAAAGCGAGCGTTGTATGCGATACCATCCTGCAACGTACAAGGCACCATTGCATCCCTTAAGTACAGCGGATTCTCATTATAATTATCATCTACAAATTATGAACTATTAGCAATGATTTTAGAGCTATTTGAATTAATCCCCACCCATCTTGATAAAACATATATTGTTCCAAAATGAAAATCAATATTCATTAATACCCCTCCTATATATTCAAATAACTTTCAGATTCCCCTGCAAGCTCCTCCTTTCCTGAAAATGATAGGATGTTCTTTATTTATCTCCTTTCGCGTTTAATCTCGTCCGTTCTATCTTTTTTTCATAATTGCTTCTCTTTGATTTCTACAACCTCCTGCTTTTTTCTTCCAGTTATACAAAAAAGCGCCAATGCATACGGATTTTGACCGTACGCATTGGCGCTTTCTTACGTTCTTTATGATAATTTCAAGCGGTTCGCGAGCTCATACTGATTTTTCCAAAATACAACTTATGGATTTACGATGGCCTGGTTAAGTATCTTGCAAAGTATATCCAGTGCTTTAGGTAGGTCTGCATCGGAAAGATTCGTCCAGCAAATTCGCAAATGATTGAGTTCCGGCTCCCCAGGATAAAAAATAGAACCTGGCAAATAGTGAAGCCCCTGGTTATGAGCCGTACTAAGCAAGTCATCGGCAGATATTTCAGGAGGCAACGTGAGCCAAAGATACATTCCCCCACA
This sequence comes from uncultured Anaeromusa sp., assembly GCF_963676855.1. Taxonomy (NCBI): domain Bacteria; kingdom Bacillati; phylum Bacillota; class Negativicutes; order Selenomonadales; family Sporomusaceae; genus Anaeromusa; species uncultured Anaeromusa sp. The sequence goes on along the minus strand of NZ_OY781460.1, from coordinate 1,794,872 downwards.
GATTTTTTTAAATTTAAAGCTCGGATGAAGATTTTCAGTAAGACTCTTACTAACCAAGCTGCTTCGAGCCGTTAATTTCTGGTTCAAGTTTTTTATAAAAGTGACCAGCTGTGGATTGGCAAAGAGCGGAACAAGCGCTTTTTGAAGCCACAAGGGCGATCCCAAATCAGAAATCGATTTTGCCGCCAGCAAGCGATTGAATATAGTCCCATGGGCCACCATAACTCCTAATCTAAGTCCGGGAAAAAGAAATTTGCTAAATCCTTTAAGGTAGATTACTCGTCCAGAGCGATCTAATGATTTAAGTGTTGGAGGTGTTTTCATGGCGGAAAGACTATTGGGAAACGACAGCTCTCTGTGAGGATCGTCTTCGAGGATCAGAATATTATTATTTTCCGCAAACTCAAGCAGGTCTTTGCGACGTCGAAGCGACATGATTGCGCCGGTTGGGTTTTGGTACGTTGGTACTGTGTATATGGCTTTAATTTTTGTTTGTGTTGCAAGTTCTTCTAGTATGTCAATTCGGATTCCCTCGTCGTCAATGGGTATTGGCTGAATTACGGCGTGACTGAAGCGAAATGCATCAATAGCTCCGGAAAAACAAGGAGTTTCCATAGCCACAACATCCTTGGGCCCTAAAAAAGTCCTAGCAAATAAATCGATTCCTTGTTGGGTCCCATTCGTAACCAGCAGTTGATGCGGTTGAGTTGGTATTCCCTGGTTTGCTAAATAGTTGCAAATTTGCTTTAGCAGCTCTGGGTCGCCTTGGTATGGAGAGCGGCTTCCAAGCGCTTGAGGGTATTTCTGTAGCGCTTCTTGTATGGATTCTTGCAACATGGTAACGGGAAATAAGGAATGATGTATAGAAGCGGTAGCCATATCCAGAAATTGAGAAGGAAGTCTTACGCTGCTCTGGCTCCAAAAGCTTGCCCGCGGAAGATAATCTTGAATCGATACATGCCAATTGTACGGGGAAACACCGTTTTGGTCATTATCTTGCGGAGCGCCGTTTTGTATAGCGCTATGGCATTTTACAAACGTTCCTTTTCCGCGAATGGTTTTAATTAGTCCATCTTTTTCAAGTGATTTATATACCCTATGTGCGGTAACTAAGCTTATATTCAAACCGCGTGCTAGCTCTCGAACCGACGGGAGCGCACAATCTTCTTCCAACAGGCCCGAACGAATGCGCTGGGCAATTTCGAGCTTAATCTGCTCTTGAATAGACGTTTTTGAATGTCGATCAATCGATATATTCAACGTTTTCCTCCAGACGCCTTAGTGTTATACACCAACATTGACTGTTATACATATAGCGGCTTTATTATTATACTATGCCAAAGCTGATAATAATTCAATAATTATCAGGATTATGAAGAGTATACAAGCCAAGAGGCTTCAGACACAGGAGGTTATGGTGTTACAGCAATAAAACAGTTTACCCATCCAATGACTTTATTTCGAAGGGGGATTATCCAATGTATAGTTTCAAAAACGATTATAGTGAAAGCGCTCATTCCAATATCCTAAAAGCGATTGTTGCTTCCGGCTTTGAGCAAAACGACGGATACGGCATGGATTCGCATTGCGAAAATGCAAAAGCCTTGATTCGCAATGCCATTCAATATGAAAATGCGGATATCCACTTTCTTCCTGGCGGAACGATTGCTAATTTGACGTTTCTTTCCCATTCTCTGAGACCCTACCAAGCTGTCATCTCTGCAGATGTTGGTCATATTAACATTCATGAAACGGGAGCCATCGAAGCCAGCGGGCATAAAATCCTCGATATTGTAACCCCGAATGGCAAACTAACGCCGGAACTAATTCAACCCGTTCTTGACCAACATCAAGATGAGCATTGGGTACAACCTAAAATTGTCTTTATTTCCAATCCGACCGAGGTTGGCACCATCTACTTTAAAGCAGAGCTTGAAGCGCTTTCTACATATTGCAAGGAAAACGATCTGTTGCTCTATTTAGATGGGGCTAGGCTAGCAATGGGCTTAACCGCTCGAGAAAATGACATTACCATTGCCGATTTGCCAAAACTTGTCGATGCATTCTATATTGGCGGAACAAAAGTGGGAGCTTTATTCGGAGAGGCTTTGGTCATTATTAATGATTTTTTGAAAAAAGATTTCCGCTTCAATATGAAACAGCGTGGCGCCATTTCAGCCAAAGGATGGCTTCTTGGTATGCAATTCGAAGAGCTATTCAAGAATGATTTATATTTCAAATTGGGAGCGCATACAAATAAAATGGCCTATTTGCTGAAGGAATTTTTCGAGGATGCCGGTTTCGATTTTGTTGCTGAACCTCATTCTAACCAACTATTCCCCATATTTCCTAACTGGTTAGTAGACGCGATATCTCAAAAATATATTACCTCTATCTGGAGCAAGCCGGATAACGAACATACCTGTATTCGTTTTTGTACGTCATGGGCTACCAAGGAAGAAGCCATTCGCTCTTTCAAAGAAGATTTCACTAAAATAATAAACCAGCATAACGCTTGTTCTTTAGACTGACTTACGCCAAAACCATATTATCTTGTTCCTCTTTGCGAACGAACAAAAAAGCGCCAGTGCATACGAATTCTTCTCGTACACACTGGCGCTTTCTATTCCGCATGTGCAACATTTTGCAACAGCCTAGATAAAGCTTTATAGTCTTTATTGTTTCTTCTTTCTCGGTTTTGGCACTGCCGTTATGGGTTCCAGAATGGCAATCACTTCTTTGCAAATACCTGCGTTATCAATGTCCAAGATATAATGCTCCTTGGCGCCCTTGTACGGAATTCCCTTGTCCGCATCGCGCATGACTTCATCCAAACAGGGAAGCAGCTTCACAAATACCGTATCATCACACACCAGCAGGATGGGTTTATTATTCACATACACCATGTACTCTCCGAACATCTTTCGATAGCGAATTGGGCCTACTCCTGCAATTTGCTCACAAACGTATTCAATAAAATCCAAAGAAGTGCTCATGCTGTTCTCCTTTTCTGTAACGATCCGCAGTACCACAATTTTCAATTTTAGATTGGATATCTTAATTATACCCCATCAACAACAAAAAGGCCTTCGAATATCTCGAAAGCCTTCCTATTTTTAGTTGCATTTAGCTATGATATGCCTTTAACCTGGATTTGCTGTTCTTGGGCATAGGTCTTTCCTTTATCACATTTTGGCGTAGCAAGACTGCAATGATTTTTGCACATAGGGCAAACTTCAGCTTGGAGTTCACTAGAAACCAACACAGCGTTCGGTGTCGACACTACTGTCCTTCCCCGGTGTCGCTTGTGGAACTTTCCGCCATGACGCCCTCGATGTCCGCCCTGTCTCCCGTATAAGAGATAAGCCAAACGCTTTAACAAGCCCATATCGTTCGCCCCCTTTCTACGCAGCTTGCAGCTATCGTCTATTCACCATCTTCGGATTCTTCATGATGACCGTGGTGTCCATGAGGACCGTCATGAGGTCTCCTGTGATGACCGTGTCCGCCCATGCAGTGACCATGGTGATGCATATGGCGTTCCATGAATTCTCCTTCGTCTCCCATGGTTTCCTTGAGACTCGAAATCACTCGTTCCAGATAGTTTTTTAGATGACTTTGCTCTTCTTCGGTAAGGCAGTTGAAGATTTCATCGGCTTTCTTCTCGTACTCATGAAGGCTTTCTTCAGAAACAGCCTCTTCTTTCCCTTTTTCCGTCAGTTGTACAATCATCGAACGCCGGTCTTCCTCGGAAGGCTTGCGCACAACCAGTCCATTTTGCTCTAGCTTAGCTAGCAATTCCCCGATAGATTGCGGCCGAGTTCCCAATAAGAAGGACAGCTTCTTTTGGCTCATTTCCGGTTCCATCTGCAAAAGCGACAAGATTCTACCTTGTCCTCGAAATGGGCTGTGCATAGCAGGCCCTTTCCGGTGATGATGACGATGCATCATCAAATGGCTAAGAACAATAAAGTGCTCTGTAAGTGTTTCTGGTTTCTTCATTTTCATTTCCCCTTTGAATCATTTTATGAAGGTACCTTTGTTTTTATAATAACAAGGTACCTTCGCATTGTCAACAACTCTTTTTGAAACGCCCATAATACCCCTTTGCTAAAAGGGAATAAAAGAGCCAGTATATACGAAATTCCCTTCGTATATACTGGCTCTTTACTGCCTAAGAGGAAAGCCTAGTTCCATTTAATGAGTTTACTTTTAGCAACGGGGATATTACGATTTTCAATATCCGCTTTCAAGGTTTTGTAGAACGTCCACAACAATAAAGCAATGACAAACAGCATAGGGATCGCAAATACAGTAGTAACCGATTGAATCGTTTTCAAAACATTTAACCCGGGTACCATGTGCTCTAAAAACAAGATACTTACCGGCAACAGCAAGACCAAGCACGCCCAAAAAACTTTATACCAGCTTGCCGGTTCTTCTTCGCTTTTCAGGTTTTTCGAGGTAAGCATCGAAACAACGGTCGAAGCAGCAGTAGCGCCGCACGCTAGCGTAATAAACACAACCGCCATGTACACGGTAATTGCCAATCCAGAAAAAGGCAGTGTTTTCAAGACCGCTAACACCGCAGCATTATTCCCGCTTTCCGCCACAAGTTGCGATAAATTAAGCGCACCGCTTAATTCAAGACTGATACCATAGTTGCCCAGTACGGCAAAGGCCAGCCAACACGCCAAGGAAGTCCAGATGCAGCGAACAATCGCAATTTCGCGGAAGGTCCGGCCATAAGAAACTCGAGCCAGCCAAAGACCATCCGAAATGGTGCATCCCACATACCAGGCCCAATAAAAGACCGTCCACTCTTGAATAAAACCAGTTTGCGCAATCGAGTCCGTATTAAAACTCATATGAACAAATTCGCGAATATTCGTCCCTATCGCCATGACGAAGTTATTCAAAATGAAAGATTTCGGCCCTACGAGAAATACAAACAAGAAAAATGCAATCGCTAATTTTACATTAAAATCACTAATAATGCCGATTCCTTTGGCAATGCTCTTTGAGGTCGATAGAAGAAAAAACAAGAAGAACACCAAGATAACGCCAATGCGCAATTCAAAGGTCACCGGCATTCCCAGCAAATGCCCGAGCAGTTCCGCCAAGATGGCGGTTCCCAAGCCTACGGTGCACACTAAGCCGCCAATATAGCCGAAAGCCACAACGCCGTCAATACAGGTCCGCAATACACGCACCGGCAAGCTGTCGCCCTTCAACACCGATTGACACAAATCCGAAAGATTTAAAGAATCGGCTTTTTTATTCCAAAAGATATAGCCTAAAGCCAACGATGCCGGAAGGTAAATCGCCCAAGCGGAAAAGCCCCAGTGAAACATGCCATACGCCGATGCATATTCATACGCCTGGATGGACATAGGTTCCAGACCGAACGGAGGCGTTTTCACATAGTACATCCATTCCACCATGCCGAAAATCAAGATTCCAGCTCCGGCGGCGGAACACATATTCATTGCCGCCCAAGTGAAGAAGGGATAATGCGGCTTCGCTTCAGCCCCGCCCAGCCGAATATCTCCATACTTGGAAAACATGATAAAAGCAGCGAAGACTGCACTCAAAAAGGCAATCAGTAAAAACAACCAGGGTAAGTTCAGCGTCATAATCGAATAAAAGATATTAATAACCGCCGCACTGGCGTCTGGGTACAACGCCATCGGAATCACCATGGCAATCAACAATCCTACCGCCAGCAAGGCGATTGGCAAATTAATATTCTTAAACATGCTGCGCCCCCTTCTTCTTTACACTTGTGCAAACACCGTCAAAGCTTGTTTAAAATCGGCAATTAAATCGTCCGTCGCTTCAGCGCCCGCGGAAATACGAATCAAGCCTTCTTCCATGCCCATATCTTTCAACTGCTGCGGTGTAAACTCATTGCGGAAAGCCGTAGCCGGATGAGCAATCGTCGTGCGGTAACCGCCCAAGGTGCCTAAGTATTTCACCAACTGCAAGCGATGCATGAATTCATTGACTTTCTCGCGGTCATCTTCCACCCGAAAACTTAGCATAGCCCCGCAGCCTTGCGGCATCAGCCGAGTCGCCAGCTCTCTTTGCGGATGATTCGAAAGCGTCGGGTAGTTCACATACCGTACATGAGCGTCCGCATCAAGGGCTTCAGCAATTTTCTTCGCATTTTCAAACTGCTTCTTCACCCGCATTTCCATCGTGCGAATGCTGCGCAGCATCAACCAGGCGCTATTAGGGTCCAGGCACCCGCCTAACAACAAAAAGTCGCCATATATTTTTTTAATGACTTTCTGCGAACCAGTAATCGAACCGGCTGTAATATCACTGTGCCCGCCGAAATATTTGGTCAAACTGTGCAATACAATATCAGCGCCATGTTCAAGAGGCCGAATCGCAAACGGAGTTGTAAAGGTACTATCCACCAACACCATTGCTCCTACACGATGTCCAATCGCTGAAATTGCATCAAGATCAATGACCTCAATTAAAGGATTGGCAATGATTTCCGTATATAATATCGTGGTGTTTTCTTGTATAGCCTTCTCTACTTGCTCTGTTTTCGTAAAATCGGCGTACGTTATTGCCACTCCCAGTTTAGTCAGCACACGATCAAAAAGCTCTATTGTCTCTCCATAAATCGAGCGACTGGCCACAATATGATCGCCAGCCTTTACCAACGAGACTAGCGCAGTGGAAATAGCCGCCATTCCAGATGCGCAAACGAGAGACGCCTCACCTCGCTCCAGATAGGATATTGCTTCGGCTACGCCGTCACGGTTGGGATTGGCCGTCCGGCAGTAGTAATACTTCCCGCCGCCGCTGGCAAAATCATAATCGTCCATATCGCAAATAATATTGGCTGTAGAATGATAAATAGGCGGTGTTTCCGGCCGTTCAACCGGCAGCGTAGTTTCACTGCCCGTGTACAGAATATGTGTTTCCCGGCGTACTTCTTTGTCTTTCAACAAGATCTCCTCCCTAATCGTCGAGTTACTTACAGCCTCAAGCATAAACCTTATTCCTAGAAAAAAGTCAACGCTAAATTTCTGACAAAACAGAATAATACGCATCATTAAAACAAAAAGAAACCCTGCGGCTTCTACAAAATAGCAGCAGCCACAAGGTTTCTCACTTATTACATAGGCCCGGCGATAAACAACGCAAGTAGCCCTTATTCCAATAACATTTGCACTTCATAATCAGCATTCATAAATTCTACTAAATTATCCTCAAACTCCAAGGCAATGGTTGTTGTCGGACGAGGAATTGAGTCAAAAAATTTCTTCAAAATAGTCGTATCCCAAGCTTCCTGCAGCAGTTTGGTCCGAAAGCATAAATACTCGCCTGCCGGTAATTCCTTGTAATACGGAGTAAAAAAAGGAGGCCGGCTCTTTATGTAGATGAAGTAATTTTTAGGTTTAAATCGTCGTTCAAACAAAGCCTTCGTTGCCAGTTCATACCCGTACTGACGCCGGTAGGATAAATCATGCAGTTTTTCCTGGCTGCGCGCTTCCGCCAGACGAATCTCCATATCTGCCAGCTCATCCTGTTCATAACAAGGCACTTGAATTAAATGCCGCGTCTCCAAGTGCATGCGATACAAGACTTTCGCCGCATCCATTTTGCTCAAATAGGTAAAGTAATCAATGTACCATTCCACATCCTTAATACGAGCGCGAACGGCTTCCATTTCTCGATTGGCTTGCTGCCACTGCTCTTCAAGGGCTGGCAACAAGCCGTCAACAGTGCCCTTTTTGAGAATGGAACCAATCTCTCCTAAAGACAGACCTAGGTATTGCAAATATTTAATGCGATCAATCATATGGAATTGATTGAATTCATAATATCGATAGCCCGTTTGGGCGTCAATATGCGTTGGCCCTAAGATGCCTATTTTTTCGTAATGCCTCAAGGTTTGCGTTGTAACACCGAGCAGCTTTGCCGTTTCACCAATCGTATAATGCTTTTTCATATGCACGACTCCTCGCAGTAAACCTACACAATTACAGCATCCCCTGCTCCACGTCAGCGGCTATTTAGTATTATAACATAGATAGACTTCCTCCATTGTCTCTCTCTCAAAACAACCGAGACGGCTGTCAAACTTTATTGTAGCAATAAAGTTTGACAGCCATCCGCCCTTCCTATTTTATATCTTTTTCCCAATATAAAATACATAGCCGTAATACTGCTTACATTTCAAATACAACTCCGCCTCGCGCCTCATAAATGCAATCATATTTTCAACCGTTTTATTGCCTGCATGGATTTTTAAGAATTCCTCTTGTCGCGCTTTTTGCGGAATAAAATAATGCTCTAGCCAACAAGATTCCGGCAGTGCAAAGACGGCCACCGGGATATACCCTGTTTTTTGCATAATAGAAACCGTCTGCCCTATGGTTGCGATTTCCGGAACCGCATCCACCCACCACTTTTCAATTTCTGAGGGGCGTTCCTCCGTAAACCAGGACTCATAGGATACGGCTAGATAACCATCCTTTTTAAGGAACTTCTTCCAATGATTCAATCCTTTTTCAAAACCGATATTACCAATCGCTCCTTCAGACCAGATAAGATCAAATTCTTCTTTCTGAAATGGCAAATTATCCATTGAGCCGACTATGCCTTTGACCCGGTTTTCCAAACCGAGCTTTCCGGCTGTTGCGTTCAGCTTATCAATGGATCCGACATACAGATCCAACGCGGTAATCTCCGCCACTGTATGTTGCGCCAACACCATGGTTTGAAATCCTGTGCCACAACCCAAATCGGCTATTTTTGCTTTGCTGGAAAGAGGGCCGATAAAGCCTAATGCCTTAATGGTTTCCTCCGCGCTCCCCGGGCCTTGCCGTTCTAATCCTGTAAAAAATTCATTAATGAGGGTAAAGTCAAATTCGTGAATGCTTCCATCTTCCATGGTATATGCTCCTTATCCGTTCAATTTTCTTGGGGTTCATTCGTTTACTCATACAGCAGCTTTCAGCTAAGCCTTTCAGGGAAGTTGTTTTCTATAAATCGCTCCATGTGCGCTGCTAATAGTGCAGCTGCCTCTTTTTTATCAGGCGTCACATCGGAAATGCTTAGCAATAAATAGAACGGCGCATAAAAAGCAAGGGCAAGCTGCTTGGGATCGCTTTTACTCCAAGCACTGTGTTCTTCCATCATTTCTCGGAATACGTCTTCCATATAGCTGATTGGTCCGCTTAGAAGGCATTTTTGATACAGTTCCATTATTTCCGGATTTCTATATTGTTCTAGGATCAACATCTTCCGAAAATTACTGGCAAACTCATCCTCCGTCCAAAAATGAAACTGCGCTTTGATAAAAATTTTGATTTTATCCATAGCAACCTGGCGATAAGCAGACGGCGATTGAGCAAATGTTTCTTCCGGCACTTCATATTTTTTCGCTCTCTCTGCATCCACTTGATACATACGCTCCACAATGCTGTTGAATATTTCCCGCTTATTCTTATAATGCTTGTACAAGGCGCCTTTGGTCATACCAAGCGCTCCAGCAATATCGCTGACTGAAGCAGCTTCATAGCCATTCCGTGCAAACAAACGAAGCGCCGTATGCAAAATCTTTTCTTTTGTATCGGCCATCTAAAAGCCCTCCTGGTTTAGTAAACGATCGTCTACTTTCATTTTAGTCAACGATCGTTTACTTGTCAATGCCTTATTGCACCCCATAAGAATTGGTTTAGTGAACGTTCTCTCACTAAGTGGCAAAGAAAAAAGAGGCAACAGAACCGTTCTATTGCCCCTTTTTGATAGTTTCTAGCTACGAGCCGTTATTAAATTAGAAGGGTCGCAAAGCGCAAGCGGCTTCACTCACAGAGCCCGTTTCCATGACCGCTTCTTTCAGAATCATATTCGAAGAAACGCCTTCTTGGCGATTTCAGCAGCGTTATCATATCCACGCAGAGGAACTACGCCGGTAATCAAGATTAAGGATTGATTTAGGTTATGGTTAATTTTTAGAATTGAGCTTATTGTACTCGTCATCAGTGATAGGTTCTAACCATTCTGCTGAACCAGCCTGACTATTTGTTTCAACGGAAAGGTGCGCAAGCCAGCTGTCTATCGCAGCACCATGCCAATGTTTCACATTAGCCGCGATCTTTACTACGTCGCCCGCCTTAATTTCGCAAGCCGTTTTCCCCTCTTCCTGGTACCAGCCTCTGCCACCTGTAACTAAGAGAATCTGACCGCCTGGATGCTTGTGCCAGTTATTCCGGCAGCCCGGCTCAAACGTGACATTGCCAATCGGGCAGTTGAATTCCTTATCACCGGGTACAAGCATCTCCAGATATGCTTGCCCGACAAAGTATTTATTGTATGGCTCCGGCATTTTGTTGCCTTTGGGGAAAATTACACTATTACTTAAATCACTCATTTTGAATCTCTCCCTTTCTTGTTTTGGCTTAAATTGCAAGGTCTTTTGTAGTCAAACGTTTTTTCCCATTTGATAAGCGTCTTGCAAGATCGACGGTGAATTGCGGATATCTCCCGGCTGAGCTGCTCCAACTCCGCGCACAACCCCTGCCAAATTTGTTAGACCAAAGCAATTGATCCATCCTTGCAAGCCCTTTACTGCGCCATCCATCGAAGCTGGATCTACATCAGCTGATGCTGCTAGTAAATAAATGTCGCGAAAAGCATACTTTTGAGGAAAAATTGGATTAGAACGATCCAGCAAGGTTTTCATCTGCCCGCACATTTCGTAATAATATATTGGTGTTGCGAAGACTATCGCGTCGGCATGAAGCATTTTTTCGCCAATTGCATTTGCATCGTCTTCTATTACGCAGTTCTTAGTAGTCTGACAAACAAGACACCCTTTGCAAAAGCTAATATTTTTGTCATACAGACAGATTTTCTCTACGCTATGCCCGCTTTCAAGAGCGCCTCGCTTGAACTCATCCGCTAGTATTTCAGAATTTCCCCCTTTGCGCGGGCTGGTGGATATAATTAGGATATTTTTCATTCTAGTTGTCTCCTGTCATGTTTTTTATAATCAGGCCTTAAAGCACTCACTAATCATTTGCTGATTTCAAATGTAACCTGTACAGCTCCCTTTCCCATGATCTCTTTCAGCCCGGCAATGTCTTCTATATAGCCAAGTCTGACGTATCCACCATACGAATTGGAAAACGTATTATAGAATAGTACTAGGCTATTAGATGACCAACACATGATCTCTCCCTCATGGATTATTGCAGGCGTCTCTGTCGCTTGGGTAGGCAGTTTCTCTGATAAATGATAATATTTCTCCCGGCCATTCAGTTCCGTCATACTAACAGTCATCGGCAGCTTCGCAAGCAAGGCTCTTGTTGTTTCGTTATTATAAAGCTTCACAGCGAAAACCTTGTCACCAACCGTAATCTTTGCGTTTATCCTTTTCTCACTTTCAACGTGGTTGCTTTGTTGGCTCTGGTTACTTTCTGTAAATGCTTTAAAATTTGACGTTGGTGAACCCAAATTTTCAGCATTACTTACTGCTGTTACCCCAGAAGTCTCGGTAAAGCTGCAAGCAGTCAGTAGGAAAGCCAAAAGAACCGATAACAACAGGAGGAATCGATTTATCCCTTTTATTTTCACGTATACTTCTCCAGCTTCAACAAGCCTCATGCTTGCTTATCTTTATCCATAGTTTCTACCGATTCCTCAAGATGATTGTAATTGTCAATTTTGCACAGCAAACGTTTTTTAATGGCCTGCAATTCAACAATGCGTTCGTCCAAACGACGATATTCCCCCAGCAAAAGTCCCTTCCTGGCCTCTTTCGTAGCTGCCCCTTGTTGATAAAGTTGAACATACTCAACAAGAGTTTCTATAGGTAGACCGGCTTTTCGCATACAGAAAATAAATTCAATCCATCCACAGCTATAGTCATCATATTCGCGAATTCCATTAGGCCTGCGTTTAACCGGAGGAATAAGGCCGATTCGTTCGTAATAACGCAGTGTATCATGCGTTAACCCGTATTTTTCGCTTACTTCCGAGATGATCATCTGATTCACTCCTTACAGCAGTTTGTGTAGACAAGGTAAAGCAACTACGTCGCTGTGCCGTTTATAACATTTCCACAACAGCACTTCAAAATCAGTCTAACACCTAGAGTTAACACCAGGTCAAGTTCTTTTGGCGAGCTTTCCATTTTGGGAAACCACTCAATCAATAGGCTACGCTTTTTTCGCACTCTTCCTCAGGCGCTATTTTTCCGCCCGTTGTGGAGCAGTAGAGACGTATAAAAATAAAGCCGCTGCTTAGCACGGCAAAAATAATGCCTCCAAGCATAACGAATTCCATGCCAATTTCGGATATGAAATAGCCGCATACCGCAGCGCCAACCGTCACCCCTAAATTAGCGGAGGTGAGAAACAACCCATTAGCAAAATCCGGCGCTTCCGGTGCCGCTGTGGAAACCCAATACTGATTGATATTAGCCCCGATTCCTCCTAAAACGCCCCAAATAAAGACAATCACTGCCGTAGGCATAGTGAGTTCACCTACTAGAAATAGAATCAGATAGAGCGCTCCCAAGAAAAACGGAAAAGCGGCTACCGTTTTATTTGCATTCTTAGTAAGCAAACGCCCCGCAAGCATACTGCCGAGAATATTGGCCATTCCATACACAAATAGAACCAAGCTAATTGCACTCCAGGAAAAATGCGTAACCGTTTCTAAATATTTTGCTAGATAGCTAAACACGCCAAATACGGCGCCGTTCAGCAGGAGCACTGCGATCAAGGATAGCCATGTTACTGATTTTTTCAGTACCCTTACCTGTTCCCCATAAGACAGCCGCTTCTCTATTGGCATAGAAGGTACCCAGAAAAAGGTCGCCAGCAACGCCAGCGCAGTGACAAGGGCAAAAAACGCTATAGCCATCTCAAGAGAAACCGCAGCGGCAATGAAATTACTAACAGGTACGCCAATAACCATTCCGGCAGATACGCCAATGAATACTTTTGCTACCGCTTGGGGAGCCTCTTCTGGTTTAACTGAGGCAGCCGCTACCGAAAAGGCCAGTGAGCAATAAATCGGATGAAAGAAAGCCGGGATCACTCGCGACAGCAGAGCCGTTTCAAAGTTAGGCGCAAAAACGGCGACAATATTTCCTGCCGTAAAAATCCCAAGCACCAACAACATCACTTTCTTACGGTCAAGCCCCGAAAATAGAAGTGGCATGGTAGGTCCGGAAATAGCTACAACTAACGCAAACAGACTTACGAGTAAACCAGCTTGAGATATACTGACTTGAAACCTTTCCGCCATAAAAGGCAGTATCCCGACCATACCCATTTCCGTGTTTAAAATACCAAAAACTCCTACAGTCAAGATCATTATGAGTAAATCATTTTGCTTCTTCAACGGCTGCATACCCCTCTTGTTTTAACAAATTCTAACGAACCAACTTCTATGCTCCTGCTTTTGCCGCATACCAAGGGTACTGTTCCTCTTAAATAAAAAGGTACAGCCATTGAACAACTCTTGTGCTGCAATGGCTGTACTTTAAAATAGGTTACGATTTGCTTTTACTCTAGTCGCAAACCATTCTTCAGTATCTCATCTCAAGTATTTTCCAAAAAACTCTGCGAGTTTAGCAAAGGGAATAAGCTCTGTACGATCATAAAGGTCTCCGTGCCCGGCGTTAGGAACGAAATATAGCTCTTTCGGTTCAGCCGCTTTTGCATAAGCATCTTCACTGAATTCACGGGAATGCGCTTCTGTACCCGTTATAAACAACAGCGGTCTGGGAGAAATCATTTCGAGGTCATTGAATGGATGAAAATTCAAGAACTTTACGCCACTTGTCATGGTGGGGTGTGTTGTATGGTTTTTAATATCCCCAGCCGAGCCGCGAGAAGTCCGATAGAAATCATAGAATTCTTTTGCTATCGGCGAGGTGGCTTCTGCTTCTGTATCCGCTGTTCCGCCAACATACACTCGTTGCTTTCCGCTATATTCTGCCGTCCTCTGTTTTGAAGCTGCCTCTACCATCTGCTTACGTTGCTCCAGTGTCTGGCTTTGATGCAATGCATTTCTTGTAGCGGCCCCCATATCATACATACTAACGGTAGCAACCGCCTTCAAGCGAGAGTCTATTTTAGCTTCACTTATAGCGAAACTACCGCTGCCGCAAATACCGATAACGCCAATATTTTCTGTATCAACATACGGCAACGTAGTAAGATAATCTACCGCCGCACTGAAATCATCGGCGTAGATGTCTGGCGACACACTATTACGGGGCTGCCCTTCACTGTCTCCCCAAAAAGAAAGATCAAAAGAAATTGTTACATACCCTTGCTCCGCCATTTTCTGCGCATAAAGATTTGCACTTTGTTCTTTTACCGCGCCCATTGGATGCCCTACAATGATGGCCGGATGTTTTTTGTTTTGATCTAGGGTTTTCGGTACAAATAAGTTTCCAGCCACTTTCATATTATAAATATTGTGGAAGGATACTTGTTGGCTATCAACCTTATCACTCTTGTAGAAATTATCTGCACCATTAGACATATCCCCTGAAGGAAGCTTCTTATCGGCCTCAATCCTTGCCGGAATTTTTTTCTCTGCCGCTGATACCTCCCCAATCCCGCCTGCAACACAAAAACCAATGGCCAGGCTGCACACTATCATTCTCGTTAACTTCCGACTATATCTTCTCATGTCATTCAATCTCCTTTTGATTATTGCTTGAGTTGGTTTATTTGTTTTGCTAATTATACCGCCCGATTATATTCATTACCAATACTTATCATGCATCCTTTACGATGCCTAAAAAGCATTGTAAAATTCAAAGAGAACACACTGCTTATTTATTCAACTGGAGGTTTATTATGGAATTACGAGTTCTATCATATTTTTTAACTGTGGCGAGAGAAGAAAATATCTCTCGCGCTGCTGATATCCTTCATATTACTCAGCCAACGCTTTCACGCCAGCTTTCCGAGCTGGAGGAAGAACTCGGCGTACAGCTTCTAAATCGTGGCAAGCGCAAAACTACGCTCACCGAAGCGGGTATGCTATTACGCAAACGAGCAGAAGAAATCACGACACTAACCGAAAAAACGAAACAGGAGTTTCAATACTCTACTGCCGTAATGGCTGGCGATATCTATATTGGCTGCGGCGAAACCTATGCTATGCAATTTTTAGCAAAAATCGCAAAAAATTTACAAACTAGCTATCCCCAGATACATTATCATTTGTTCAGTGCTAAAGCCGATGATGTAATTGAACGTTTAGAAAAAGGGTTGTTAGACTTTGGCGTATTGATTGAGCCTTCCGATATTAAGCGATATCATTCTCTTGAACTTCCGGATACCGACACTTGGGGAGTACTCATGCGCAAGGACTCTCCGTTAAGTAATAAAAAAACGATCCTGGCCCAAGATCTATGGGACGTTCCTTTACTCGTCTCACAACAATCGCTCTCTACTCACGAACTTTACCACTGGTTGAAAAAAGAACCAGAACAGCTGCATATCTTCACCACCTATAATCTTCTTTATAACGCCTCTCTTATGGTGAAAGAAGGCCTCGGCTACGCACTTTGCTTAGATCGAATTATCCCAACTGACCAAGACAGCCCTTTTTGTTTTCGTCCACTTTATCCCAATCTTCCCGCACGCGTTTACCTTATTTGGAAACAACATCGATTCTTTTCTAAAGCAGCCGCCTTATTCCACGAAGAGCTTTCCAAGGCCTTACCATGAGCCAGCGCTTATAGCTGTTCCCCCATCGTAGCAAGCCACTGACTAATCAGAACCATCTCGCAAAACCCCTATTAAAAGAAAAAATTCGCCTAAACATAACGTCTAGGCGAACATTGTTTGTACTGAGTATATTCCAGTGTAAATCGCTTGGGGAGTGCTAGAAATTTAAAGTTCCTAGCTACGAGCCGTTATCAATTTAGAAGGGTCCATATAGAGATCGTAATCAGCCTCACTCACATACCCAGTCGCCATAGCCGCCTCTTTTAAGGTGATATTCTCATGAAACGCCTTCTTGGCAATTTCAGCAGCTTTATCATATCCAATCAACGGAACTAAGCCGGTAATCAAGATTAAGGATTGATTCAAATTATGGTCAATTTTTTTCAAATTAGGCTCGATCCCCACTGCACACTTTTCGTTAAATGAATTCATAGCGTCACTAAGCAGCCGGACGGATTGTATAAAATTATACGCAATAACCGGCATAAACACATTCAACTGAAAATTCCCCTGGCTCGCCGCAAAAGACACCGTCGTATCATTGCCAAAAATTTGCGTTACTACCATCGTCAGCGCCTCCGCCTGGGTAGGGTTCACTTTGGAGGGCATTATTGAACTTCCCGGTTCATTGGACGGTATCGTAATTTCACCAATGCCGCATCGCGGTCCGCTGGCCAACCATCGGACATCATTCGCTATCTTCATCAAATCCGCGGCTAAGGCTTTCAATAAGCCATGTACGGCCACCATTTCATCTTTACTGGTAAGCGCATGAAATTTATTGGGCGACGTCTCAAAATGCTCTCCCGTAAGCCGACTGATCTCAGCTGCAATGGCAACCGCAAAGTCAGGATGCGAATTAATTCCTGTCCCGACCGCCGTTCCGCCCATAGCCAGCTTGCGTAAAAAATCCAGACCTGTAACAAGCATCGTTTGATTTCGCTCTAGCATCCCCGCCCAGCCGCTAATTTCCTGTCCGAGCGTCAACGGCGTCGCATCCATTAAGTGCGTCCGCCCTATTTTTATGATGCTATTATATTCTTCCGATTTGCACTGCAACGTATGCAATAATGCCTCTAGCGCCGGTAACAGTTGCTTCCGAATCAGCGTCAACGCAGCCACGTGCAAGGAGGTGGGAAAAATATCATTAGAGCTTTGTGAACGATTCACATGGTCATTAGGATGCACTTTTATTTTTTGCCCCTTGGCCGCTAAAATTTGTTCAGCCCGATGGGCCAGCACTTCATTAATATTCATATTAAACTGGGTACCGCTGCCTGTTTGCCATACGGATAAAGGGAAGTTGCCTTCCAGCTTACCCTCTAACAATTCATCGCATGCTGCAATAATCGCGTCGGCTCTAACTTCATCCAGCAAGCCTAGCTCCTTGTTTACAGCAGCGGCAGCTCGTTTCAGCACGCCAAATACAGCTACCAACTCCAGCGGAATTTTTTCAGTACCGATACGAAAATTTTCAAAACTCCGCTGTGTCTGAGCCCCCCATAGTTTATCAACAGGCACTTTTATTTCCCCGATCGAGTCCTTTTCTATGCGGTATTCCATAACAATTCCTCCTTTTTCCATGCAAGGTATTTCAAAATGACCCCATTTTCAGAACTAAGCTTCCATATCACTAGCCTCTTCAAACACTTTGCGCACAATCTCTTTCGTAGTGCCGCCTTCAAAGGCTTTACGCGATCCTACAAAGTACGTTGGAACATAGTAGTAATCGTATTGCTTGGCCATTTCGGGCGTTTTCTCTTCATCAATAATTTCTACTTTAATCTCTTTATATTTCGGATTTTCCTGTTTTACCTCATCAATCCAGTTAATTGCTCTTTTGCAATGAGGACACCAATCTGTTATAAGCACCGTAATATCTTTCATAAGCAATCACCTTCCTTATACTTACATTCTAAATTGCCAGTATCTATTTTCCCTATTAGGTTTGTTCGGAATTCAACAATACATTTTTCTTACGATTCTTTATTAATAACATTCTCTCGCTTTCTAAAATCTCCTGCTTTGCCCTTCGTTTTACGACATACAGCAGCCCAATTCTTACTGAAGTTGCTTGAGCAAAATGCTTACGCACATAAGAAAAATTCGCCTAGGGCTAATGCCTAGGCGAACAATAGAACTTCCCATATTACTCTTCATTCTTTATTAATTTTTCTATATCCGGCGCAATTTCTCTCGGATTTGTGGTGGGAGCGTAACGATTTATTACCTTACCTTGACGGTCAACTAAAAACTTAGTAAAATTCCATTTCACCGCATCTCCGAACCACCCAGGCGCCTGCTCGGTTAAATATTTGAACAAAGGATGAGCGTCGTTACCTCTTACCTTGATTTTTTCAAACATCGGAAAACTAACACCATAATTCAATTGACAAAACGTCTGAATTTCCGCATTGCTGCCTGGTTCTTGCTTTAAAAACTGATTACAAGGAAATCCTAATACGATAAAATCTTCCTGCTTATATAGTTGGTATAGTTCTTCCAGTTCTCTGTACTGCGGAGTAAAACCACACTTACTAGCAGTGTTGACGATTAATAAAACTTTATTCTTATACTCGGCCATAGACTGCTCATTACCTTCAATGGTTCGAACATGAATATCATAAAGTCCCATCTTCATTACTCCTTTCATTCACTGCAAGACTATATCACCCAAAAAGTCTTCTTATACTTATCATACATGCATCCTCATAATAAGCAATAGTAACGCCTATACCAAAATGAATGAAATAATCTAGATAGGAAGAGTAAGAAATTACCGTATTCAATTGTAATCAGATTCCACTGCTTGGCGTTTGTCAACCAACTGATACTTAACTAAAAATGAAGCAGCCTCTTGCACATTGTCGCAAGAAGCCGCTCCATCAAGTTGTAAAGGACAACTACCGCACGATTCACTTGTTATCTTGCCTATAACTCATCATTGCCATTTTCAACTAGTTTAGAAAAGCCGCCGCAATAATAACAATTGGTGCATTTTACCAATTAAATCAAATGGAGGTTCTTCACCATCATGATTTAACAACAACCTTCTCCACCGCAGCAGCAAGAAGCCTCCGAACGTTTAGCTGGTTGCAAAACACTTTCCTGCAGCCCAAACCAGGCAGCGACTTCTGCCGTTGTAGGATAACTTCCAGTTTGCTTCAACTCATCATTAACGTAAATTGCTGGTAATGCTTCTACACCTTTATCTTGCAGCAATTTGCTAATCTCTTTATTATCAACAAACGCTTGCGGCACGGTAGAAAGATTAAACCGTTCCACCGTTATTCCCTGTTTAGAAAGCAAATCCAACATAGTCGATACTCTCAATAATTCCGGATTCACGCTAGGACCGCAAACCCCTGTAGAACAACACATAGCCGGTTCAAAAAAAGTGATTTTTTTCATTATGAGGCAACTCCTTTAATTATTTTCTCGTTTTTGTTGTAATGATTTTCGAGACGGAACGATACAACCTTGCCATTGATCTTGATGCTGCTTCAGCTCTTCTAAATCTTTTTGATACACTGAATTTTTCAGAAAGCCTTCTTTCAGATATGACACCAGCAATTCTTCATTCTCCATAAAAGTTGGCGAAATCTTATAGTTGATCCACTGCGCCTGCTTGAAGCTTTGAACAATTCCAGCTGTCTTCAATTTAGCTAAATGCCGCGACACATTTGTCTGGCTCATTTGCAAAACATACTCTAGTTCGCAAACACACAATTGATTTTGCAGCAAAAGATGCACGATTCGCAAGCGATTTTCATCTGCTAGCCCTTTTATTACATCAATCATTTTCGTCTCCTTAACTTTTAAAACACGATATACTCATATAATATGCTCCCTTATTTTCTTTTTCAATCTCTTTTTATTCTATTAAGGGCAAACAATAAGTTCTCTTGCCCATAAACAGTCCCCGCAAGAAGGTTCATTGCCCCAACAATCTCCTTGATTATCTTGCAAGTAAACACAACCATCCGCTTGTTGGCAATCTATGCAAGAGGGAAACTTTGAATTACGCACAGCCCATCGAAATCTTACATATTCCTCTTTCGTCCAAATATCACCTAGCGTTTCTTGCCTAATATCGCCAAAATGACATGGCTGCATCCTTTTTTTCCTTCCCCTCACGAAACAGTCGTATTCATGCATAAAAGAATAGCAAGGAGCAACTTTCCCCGAGGCTGTAATCACCAATGACTTTCCCTCTATAAACCGGCATTTTCTTTCTGTACGCAGCGCCAAGGGAATGCCGGCTCTAACTGATAGCAGCGGAGCATCAGCGCCAAATTCTTCTAGGCAGTGCTCCTGGTCGTAAAGAATTTCATCCTTCATACTTTCGTGATATGGCAAAACATGCGTAACAACTAATTTGTTTGCCTCTAAATGATCACATACTCGCCTTAGTTGAGATAAATGTAGGAAGTTCTTTTTGGTAGCTACAAACTCTATGCCGATAAACGGGACCTGCGTAGAACGTTTCTTCTTTTCGTTCCGTATCCAAAGTAGATTATTTACTACACTCGTATAATCAGCCCCTGGCCTCATTGTTTCATAACTATCTTGATCAGAACCATCTAAAGAAACAAATAGCCAATCCAAACCAGCGTCCATCAACATTGTACACATAGTAGGCGTTAAAAAAGAGCCATTGCTAATAACTTCTGTTTGGTATCCGGCTTGGTGAAGTGTCTTGATCATATCTGCAAATCGAGGATGTAATAATGGCTCTCCAAAGCCGCCAAAATGCACGCTTTGCAAGTTAGGAAATTCATGTAATTGATCTGCGATTCGCAAAAAATCATCCCAAGATAGCATGGCATCTTCATCACGCCAAGAATGGCGAATACAGGTCGTGCAATTAAAATTACATCGCGTTGTCACTTCGATATAAATCCGTTTTACATCAAAACGCCTAGGCAAAAGAACTATCTCTTCTCCAGTATTCACACGCAAACACTGCTTTTTTCTCATTTGAATACCCTCCAGAAGCCAATCTAACTGATAGCCTAACGTTATAAATGCCAGTATGCTCTTCGCCAGAACCATTAGCAAACCCTTTAAATTATACGGCAATGCTCATCCGGCAATTTTATCTGTTTTCGATGCTTGAAGACCGGTTTGGGAATCGCTGCCAAACCAATGTTTGGTTCGGTTACAAAAACTGCAAACAGACAGCATAACTGGAACTTCCACCAGTACACCAACAACAGTGGCAAGGGTAGCTCCTGATTTCAAACCAAATAGAGAAATTGTCACTGCAACAGCCAACTCAAAAAAATTACTTGCTCCAATCAAAGCCCCTGGAGCCGCAATGTTATACGGTACATTAAAGCGCTTCGCTAATGCATAGGCAAGAGACGAATTGAAATAAACTTGAAGCAAAATAGGTATAGCAATCAATATAATACTAAACCAGTTGCTAGTTATAACTTCGCCCTGGAATGCGAAAATAATTACTAACGTTGCCAGCAAAGAAAGAATGGTAACAGGTTTTAATGGAGCCAATACATGAGCATTAAACCACGACTCCCCTTTTGATGAAATAAAAGCCCGCCGTGTCAGATAACCGGCTACCAATGGGATTACAATATAAAGGAACACGGAGGCAAACAATACGTCAGTCGGAACCACAATGTTAGAAACACCAAGAAGAAACATAACAATAGGCGCGAATAACACCAGCATAAGTAAATCATTTAAGGCAACTTGAATAAGCGTGTACGCAGGGTCACCATCGGTAAGATAACTCCACACAAATACCATAGCCGTACATGGAGCTGCGGCCAAAATAATGGTTCCCGCTATATATTCGTTAGCTAAGCTTAAAGGAATCATGTCTGAAAAAATGTTTTTGAAAAAAATCCAGCTAAATAACGCCATGCTAAAGGGCTTTACAATCCAGTTCACAAATAATGTAATAAAAATCCCCTTAGGTTGTTTGCCTATTTTGGCAATAGATGAAAAATCAATTTTTAGCATCATTGGATAAATCATTAACCAGATCAATCCGGCAATCACTAAATTTACTCCACTGATTTCCCATTTACTCATTGCATCCATTGCTTCTGGAAATAGTTTACCAACACCAATTCCTAATACTATACATACTGCAACCCAGACGCTTAAATAGCGTTCAAAAAAATCTAATCTCTTTTCTTGCATCATCACAATCTCCTTCTAAATTACATTTTTACAACGCTTATGATTATATTCCAATCTGTAAATATATGCAACACGCCTTTGTTTTCATAATATTTCAATTAATCTACTTAACATATCGTATAGCATAATCTTTGTTCAAAGCAACGTTTAATCACACGCTCAAACCGTCCTCTAAATTATATATTTTCGATTTAAAATTCGCTCGTTTCATCTTCTTTCCAATATATTTAGAAATATCTTAGGTACACATAAACGTGAGAAATCAAAATGGAGCCGAGCATAAGCGGAAAAGCAATTTTCAAATAGTGCTTAAAAGAAAGCAAAATGGCATTTTTTTCAGCAATCCCTGCCACAACTACATTTGCAGCAGCCCCTATCAACGTTCCATTTCCTCCCAAGCAAGCGCCTAGAGATAAAGACCACCATACTGGTTCCCAATTACCTCCCGATAATTGAGCCATTTCTTGTAGCATCGGAATCATTGTTGCCACAAAAGGAATATTATCAATAAAAGCCGAGGCAATCGCTGATAACCACAACACTAACAATGCGGTTTCCATGACTTGCCCGTGTGTCATCGCCAATCCCCATTGTGCTAGCGCCCCAACAACACCACTTGCTTTTAGGCCTCCGACGAGAACAAACAAACCAACAAAGAAAAAGATAGTTGACCATTCCACATTCAGCAATATCTCTTCGGGCTCTTCCTTACTAATCAGCAGCAAAAATATGGCACCTGACATCGCTACCGTTGCGGAATCCAAATGCAAAACACTATGGAAAACAAAGCCGCTTAGCGTTAGCCCCAAGACCAGCAATGACTTTTTCAAAAGGGCGCTATCTTTAATCTCGTCTTTATAGTTCAACTTCAATACTTGAAGCCGATCTTTTTCTTCTACCTGTAAATCCTTTCGATATAAGAAGATTAAAAGCAGCAGAGTTACCAATAAAATGATAATACTCACAGGCGCTAAGTTACTGGCAAAGGCATTAAAACTTAATCCAGTAGCGCTACCAATCATAATATTCGGCGGATCTCCAATAAGTGTTGCTGTCCCTCCAATATTGGACGCAATAATTTCCGAAATCAAAAAGGGAATCGGATTAATATTAAGCTTGTCCGTTAGGGTAATGGTAATCGGCACAATTAGCAAAACCGTAGTAACATTGTCAAGTAGGGCAGATGCGCCAGCTGTGATTACAGATAAAAGAGCCAATAGGCGAAGAGGATAGCCTTTAGTCACGGTTACAGCCCATATGGCTACAGCTTCAAACACACCTGTCCTCCGAGTAATAGTTACCAAAATCATCATGCCAATCAATAAGCCCAACGTGTTAAAGTCAATTGCCTCTTTAATTGCAGTGTCTTGTTTTAAGAAACCAAATAGCAACATAATGCTCCCGCCGCTCATAGCTACAACCATCCGATGATACTTTTCCCAAATAATCAAGGCGTACGTAATAACAAAAATCAAAATCGACCCATAAAATAACATATCTTGCAAAAAAACGCCTCCTTATATTACCTATAAAAAACAGGAAAAGCCCTTGGTGACAGGCTCCTCCTAGTAATACTCATTATTCAATTTGCTTTTAGTATATATATACAAAATTGAAATTCATCAAACCGGTTGATCTTAATCTGCTAGTTTTCAATACAGCTGTAATATATAAATGAAACCAGGTACTTTCTTGAGTCCTCGCATCGCTTACAAATTCTCTAACTATACGAACTCATACAGTATTAGGAGGATTCCACCCTGAAGTATCTCCCCAATACGTAATAGCCCCCTGCGAACATTTATTCCCACATCCATGGCATCCCTGACAACACATTTCCGGATTAACCACAACAGGCTTAGGCATTCGTTCCTTATCATAGACTTGATTGCGGCACATTTCCACGCAAATACCGCACTCCCTGCATTTTTCATAATTGATTATCGGATACCATTCCTTAGACATGACAATCCCCCTTCACTTTAATATAATCAGCAAGTTTCTTTTATTGGTAATAAAAAAAGCGACAAGGTCAATTTTGACAGCTTGCCGCTTGCGACTTGTTTCTTATTTTTGCAGCAACGCCGCTATTTTATCCGCTTCCAATACTTTACCGTTAGATACCAATTTACCATCTACCGCAATGGCAGGGGTCCTCACCAAGCCAAATTCCGCAATTTCATTCATATCCGTGATTTTTACCACTTCCGCTTCCATACCAAGAGAAGCCAACGCTTCTCGCGTATTCGCTTCAAGCTTCTTACAATTTGCACACCCAGGACCCAAAATAGCAATTTTCTTCATAATTGAATTCCTCCCAGATATTTTATTTGTTTCATGATTTACATCATGCCAAACACATACCCGACAATTGTCGAAAGAGCAACTACTATACTCACATAGGTCACCATCATTTTCGTACCCATAATCTGGCGCAACACGATCATGGCAGGCAAGCTAAGCGCCGGTCCGGCCAAAAGAAGGGATAGCGCAGGCCCCTTACCCATACCCGAACCAATTAACCCTTGCAGAATTGGCACTTCCGTCAGCGTGGCAAAATACATAAAGGCTCCGGAAATCGCCGCAAAGAAATTCGCTCCCAGACTGTTGCCGCCAACAAGATCCGCTATATAATGATCCGGAATAATCCCTGCGTCAAGGCCGGGACGCCCCAGTAGAAATCCAGCTAGCAACACGCCGCCCAAAAGAAGGGGGATAATTTGCTTAGTGAAGGTCCAGGTGCTTTCCAGCCAATCTTTCCGTTCTTCCGTAGAAAACCAGGCAAACGAAGTATACAAGGTAAGCGCCAAGAAAGCGCCAGACAACCACCACTTAACTTGATACACGGCCATCGCAAAGCCCATATCGCCCATGGGCTTTGCCCAGTTGGCAAAAATCAAAAAGCCAATCATCGCCCCAAAATAGACGATTTCCTGCCACAGCTGCCGTGGCAACTCTCCCACTTCCGCATCGGCAAATACTTCCTGCCGTTTTTCTTCTGAGCTGCGAAAAATCATCGCCATCAAAAGTCCCGCAATCAAGGAAAATGAGATAGCGCCAACCGCCCTGGCGACACCCAAATCAGGGCCTAATACTCGAGCCGTCATGGCAATCGCCAAAATGTTAATCCCCGGGCCGGAATACAAGAAAGCAACCGCAGGCCCAAGGCCAGCCCCGCGTTTAAAAATGCCCGCAAACAAAGGCAATACCGTACAAGAGCAGACCGCTAAAATCGCCCCGGACACCGACGCGACTCCATAGGCCATCGTTTTCGGCGCACCCGCCCCCAAATAACGCATAACCGCATCCTGGCGCACAAAGACGGATACCGCCCCAGCAATGAAGAGTGCGGGTACTAAGCACAAAAGGACGTGTTCTCTTGCATAGTCTCCTAACATGGCAAATCCTTCTACTACGGCCCCTTGCACACGGGGATGATCCATCGGCAGCCAATAGGCAAATAAAAACGCCCCCACTAATAATAGTAACTTTTGTTTTTCCGACATAAATACCACCTCAAATTTCCTTAAATTACTTCAGCAATGTCAATAGCCTCTGGCGATGCTGAATTTGTTCTCTAAGCGTTTTTTCCGCCGAACCAAGCACTTCCAATATCTCTGGAAACAACACCCGATAAAATACTTTTTGTCCTTCTTTGCGCGAAGTCAAAAGCCCTCTGACTTTTAGTATGCTTAAATGCTGCGATAAGTTCGATTGCTCAATTCCCAGTTGACGGACTAATTCGCAAGCGCACTGCTCTTTATCGCCTACTGTTTGAATAATTTTTACTCGCAGTGGATGCGAAAGCGCTTTAAACATATCCGCCATCATCTGCGTTACCATCGCTTCTGCCACTATAACTCCTCCCGTATAATCCGTTATTGTATATTCTTGTTTTCAAATATAATTATATTCTGGTTTATTGATTTTGTAAATACTTGTTTTTTGTCAAAATTTCTATCCTATCAATTACTGCACTTCTTCCACCGCCAACATTCTTAGGCATATAATACAAAAGAGAGCCGTTTGCATCCGTCTCTGATATGCTCCTCCTAAATAGGAGGAGCATATCACTCCGGTGTAAGAAGCTCTCTATACTTATTATTTTTTAGTTTTCCAATACTGCTTATGCCCGCCTGATAAATTATACACATCCTTAAAGCCAGAGTTTAGCAATATATTCTGCGCTGCATTACCAGTAACCCCCTTGTTGCAATAGGTCACAATCGACTTGGACTTATCAAGTGTTTTGGCCGCCTCTCGCAGCTTTTCTAGAGGTATATTTATCGCCCCTTCTACATGGGATTTTTCATATTGTTCTGTATCTCTAGCATCAATCACGATAACTTCCGCGCCGCTTTGCTGTTTGTACATCAATTCTTCACTAGTTATCAGCTTTCGTCCCCGGGAAATGGCGTTATCCAAAATCATACCGGTATATAAAACAGGATCTTTCGTCGTAGAAAAAGGCGGCGCATAGGCTAAATCCAGGTGAAACAAGTCTTCCACTTGCGCTCCAAAGCTCATGGCAGTCACAAAGACATCCATTCGCTTGTCGACACCAGATTTCCCCACAATTTGAACGCCCAATAATCTACCACTTTTTTCGTCAGCGACGCCTTTAATGACCATTTCTTTTCCATGAAAATATTCGGGTTTATCCGGTTTTATATTATGACATGTTGCAATAGAATATCCTTCTGTTAAAGCTTGCTTCTCACTCATACCGGTATAAGCTACGCTCAAATCAAACACTTTTACTATACCGGTCCCCAGAATACCACGAAACTCTAACGTTCCTCCCGTAACTTGATCCCCAGCAATACGCCCCATCTTGTTAGCAGTCGACCCCATTGGGCGATACATTGGTTTTTCCGTTAATAAAGAATAGCTCTCTGCACAATCACCACATGCATAAATTCCAGGAATATTTGTTTGCATTTTTGTGTCCACTTGAATAGCGCCAGTACTTCCAAGCGTAATACCGGCTGCTTTCGCCAAGGAAACATTAGGGCGCACCCCTGCTGCCATAATCACTATCTCTGTCTTAATTCTCTTGCCACTTTGCAATACCACTTCGTCTACCTTCACGGCCCCATCAAAAGAAATCACTGTCTCACCAGTAATAACCGACAAATTCCACTCTTGCAACAACGTCTCTACATAGACTGCCATGTCCGAATCCAAAGCAGGCAGCACCTGGTTGGCCATTTCTACAATGGTGACGTCAATTCCTCTATCCTTTAGATTTTCAGCCATTTCAAGACCAATAAATCCCGAACCAACGACCACTGCTTTTTTAGGCTTTTTGCTTAGTACATAGTCTCTAATGCGATCAGCGCTTATAACGTTGCGAAGACAAAATACATTTTCCTTATCAATACCAGGAATTTCCGGAGTTAGAACCGTAGCGCCAGTCGCCAAAATTAATTTGTCATAGTGTTCTTCATTAATTTCCTGTGATTTTAAGTTCTTCACAGTGAGCTCTTTTCGCTCAGGATCAATGGCTACTACTTGATGCCCCATATATACATCCACATTATATTTTTTCTTGAAAAATGCCGCATTCCTTGGCACTAACTGCTCTCTTGTCTCCACTTCGGTTCCAATATAATACGGCAATCCGCATACAGAGTAAGACATATCTTCATCTTGGTCGAATATCTTAATTTCCGCCGTTTCATCATTTCTTCTGGCTTTAGCCGCAGCCGATGTTCCGGCTGCCACGCCTCCAATAATCACTAGCTTCATAAAAATGTTCCTCCATTTTCATAATCATCATAGCTCAGCATAACGCATATGCTCTTTGTTTTCTATGGATGAATTGTTAAAAGAAAATTAATCTTTACTTCAAAAAAGAGCGACATGATCGCATAACTACGATCTGTCGCTCTTTCTCTTACTGCAGCAATTCTAACAGCACTTCATCTTTTAGCTCTCTTTTTTTCCAAGGAATAACCGCATAGTGTCCTTTAGATCGTTCGGCTACCCGTTCAATCCAATTGGCTTCCGAAAGCGCTCTGGCTCTCAGTAGCGGGTGCGTAGTGTTCGTCGCCCTAAAGCTGGCATTGACGATCCACCAGTTGTTATGAATGCCAGCACGAGCTAAATCGTCAGACAGACGCTCGGCTTCAAATACAGGTGTTGCTTCCGGCAACGTAACGATAACCACTTCTGTTTCCGCCTCATTGCGCAAGCGCGGAAGCAATTGCTGCACCGACAGCGGCGTTTCCTGCCCCTGCGTGCGTTCTACTTCATGATGATAGCTTTGCGTAGCATCTAACAGCAACAGTGTATGCCCTGTAGGCGCTGTATCAATTACTACCACCTCATCGCCCGCTTTAGCGACAATCTCGGCAAAAGCCCTGAATACAGCGATTTCCTGTGTACAAGGGGAACGAAGATCTTCCTCAATGTACGCCAGATCGTCTCCGCCCATATTTTCAGCCGCTTTGGCTAAAACTTCCTGCCGATAAGCCTCTAATTCTTTTTCTTCGTCAATTCTGCTGAGCGTGATGCCTTTTGCTTTGCTTAATACGAACTCCAAGTGAGCCGCCGGGTCAGTTGTGGTAAGCTGCACTTTAGCGCCTTTTTGCGCTAATCCCAACGCAATTGCCGCAGCCAGTGTCGTTTTCCCAACTCCGCCTTTGCCCATGGTAAAAATAACCTTCTTGCCTGTATTATACAAGCTATCTATCAATGTACGCAGCGCTGGCAAATCCTTTAAGAGTTCTACCGTTTCTTCCTGATCTGCTCTTGGTTGTTCCGGCTTAAGCATGGCGCGAATATTGTCGAGGCCAGTCACATTATACGCTCGTAAAGGAATGCTATAAGGAGGAATGCCGGCTAAATCCGCAGGCATAGAAGACAAGGCTTCTTGTTGCTTTCCCTGCATGGATTGAGCCAGCTCGTCATCAACTACGTCTCCGGACACCACGCCATTCACTACCAGCAACTGATTTTTAATACCTAAATCACGCAATTCCATAGACGAACGAGCCGCTTCTTTCAACGGCGACTCTTCCGGCCTGGTTACCAAGACAAGCGCGGTCAAGGTTCCGTCCGCCAAAGTAGCAACGGCCTGCTTGTACATGTCTTTCTGCTCTTCTAAGCCAGCCAGCTGTCCTAGGCAGGATGCGCCATGTGTGCTTTCACTAATGAAAGAACTCCATGCCGAAGGAAGTTGCAGCATCCGCAACGTATGCCCAGTAGGAGCTGTATCAAACAAAATATGATCGTATTTTTGCTGCAAAGCATCGTCAGTGATGAAGCGAGAAAACTCATTAAAGGCGGCAATTTCAACGGTACAAGAGCCGGAAAGCTGCTCTTCCATATTTTGCAAGACCGACTCCGGCAGTTTACCCCGATAGGGTCCAATAACCGACTCGCGGTACTCGCGAGCCGCTTCTTCCGGATTCAGATTGGCCACTACCAAGCCTGGCACTTCAGCAATAGCAACTCCTTTGCCATCCAAATCCCGGCCGAACACATCCTGCAGATTGGACGCCGGATCGGTGCTAACCAGCAGCACCTTCTTGCCTGTATCCGCCAAGGATACCGCGGTAGCACAAGCGATTGAAGTTTTTCCAACACCGCCTTTGCCGGTGAAAAATAAATATTTAAGTCCTGTAGCGACACTAGCTTGATAAAGAGGAAAGGTTTTCATTAGCAGCAGCCTCCCTTTCCGCCACAGCACGATGAAACAAATTTCCGTTTAGCTGGCTGCAAAACACTTTCTTGCAGCCCAAACCAAGCAGCGACTTCTGCCGTTGTAGGATAACTTCCAGTTTGCTTCAATTCATCGTTAACATAAATTGCCGGTAAAGCTTCCACGCCTTTTTCTTGCAGTAATTTACCAACCTCTTTGTTATCAACAAACGCTTGCGGTACTGTGGAAAGATTAAAACGCTCCACCGTTACGCCCTGCTTAGACAGTAAATCCAGCATAACAGATATCCGCAGTAATTCAGAATTTACGCTAGGACCGCAAACACCAGTAGAACAACACATGGCCGGTTCAAAAAAAGTGATTTTTTTCATTACTAGACAACTCCTTTTTGATTAGACTTCTCTTGTAAATTTTTTCGGGAAGGACTACATTCACTATTATGTTCAATTTGATGAGCCAATAAGGCACGGAGATCTTCTTGAAAAGAGGATGCACTGGCAAACTTTTCTTGTAAAAAAGCAACCAGTTTCGCTTCAGTAGCTAGAAACATCCCATCCATCTGATAATTAACCCATTGCCCTTGTTTAATGTTTTGCACTACATTAGCCTGCTTCAATTTTGCCAAATGCCGTGACACATTGGTTTGGCTCATTTGCAGCACATATTCCAGCTCGCATACACACAAAGGACCTTGCAGTAAAAGATGGACTATACGCAGCCGACTCTCGTCGCCAAGCGCTTTTAACACTTCTAGCATGTAAACCTCCTTTTTATATTCACAAAACAGAATACATTCATATGGTACCCTTCTTATTACATTTTGTCAATAGCATTTTCAGCCGCATATAAAGCGATACACTTTGTATCCTGTCATGGCAACAATTAGAATCCCGAAGAGTTGCTTTAAACGTTCTCCTGGCAAAAAGATACTAGTAACTTTTGCTCCGATAAAAGAGCCAATGGCCCCAGCTACGAGGAGATAAGCCATAATCTCTGTATCAAATTGTGCAGTCTGCCAGTGTGGAATTAATGCCGAAAACGAAGGCGGAGTTACTGCAAATGCATTGATACCTGCTGCTTGTTTTGCCTGAAAACCAAGGATAATAAGAGTAGGCATCAATAAAAATCCAGGTCCAACTCCCAAAAAGCCACTTAAGATGGAAATGGGGATCGCTAAAAGCAACACTAACCGAAAGTTCTCTTTCTCTGTTGCAGCTTGCGCTTTACGAAACAGTCGGTATACCAAAAAAGAAACGGCAAGCAAATATATATACCAAATATAGTTTTGTGACACGAACTGAACTAACCAGGATCCAAGAGGGGCAAATAAAGTGGTCACCGCAGCCAAAGTGATCGCCTTTTTCCAACGCACATATCCGCTACTGGCAAAACCGGCAACCGCAAATAACGCCGTCACACCATTAAGAAGTAAACTGATGGGTTGTACCTGATGCACTAAATCTTGCATGAAAAAGCTTAGAAATGGCACTGCTGCAAAAGCAACCCCCAGCCCCAGCATACCGGAAAGAATCGCTAATACAAATAGTCCCATAATCATGATTTCCATAACTTCACATCCCCTCAGTGTTTTATCCGTTTCTCAAACACTTTCTTTTCAGAGCTATTTACACGGTACAGTTTTTCTTTTACTAAAACAGCACTGACTTTAACAGACTGCCAAAATTGTTCGGGATCAACGCGAAATGGATCCTTGGATAAAATCACTACGTCGGCTAGCTTCTTTTCTTCAATAGTACCTTTTTTATTTTCTTCAAATCCACTATAGGCCGCACAAATAGTAAACATCCTTAAAACTTCCTGCACCGACAGTCGTTCTTCCTTTACGGGATGGTTTAACGCACAATGCATTCCCCATAACGGATCATAGGGAGTCACCGGGCTATCAGAACCGCCAACTAGTTTAACACCAAGATCCCTAACGCTTCGCATCGGATTAAAAAATCGCATACGTCTTTCACCATACTGTTCAGTAAGTTTCTCAAATTCTTCTTGCGCAACGTTGGCAAAGGCTGGCTGCATAGACGCGAGAACATCAAGTTTTGCCATACGCTTCAATTGCGTCAATGTAGGTAATTCCATATGCTCAATTCGATGTCGACTGTTCGGTCTTTTATATACTCTTTGTGCTCTTTCCAACGCACTCAACACCGCTTCAATTCCTGCTTCACCTTCTGCATGAGCCGCGAATTGCAAACGGTTTTTATGCACTTCTAAAACTAGGCGATCCCAATGTTCCTGCGAATAATTTAATAAGCCTCTGTGTACTAACCTCTCTGATTTACCTTCAAATATAGCTGCGGTATTACTGCCAACCTCCCCGTCTGCTTGCATAGAACCACAACCGCCAATTCGTAGCAACTTGTTCTTTATGGCGCTTTCAACGTCATCAGATTGCTCCCAAAACAACAAGTGAACAGGCAATTTCTCTTGCAGGCGAACCATCATTTCAGTTAACTTATCTAGGCCCATTGCTCCTTGCATGGTATGAATCGTTGTAAGGCCATGCTGCAATGCCTCATTCACCACTTGAAAAATTCCATTTTCAATTCTTTCTTCTGGAATTTTTCTAATGACAGCGCTATTTATCTCAAACGCCACAGGATCTTTGAGAACTCCAGTTACCTCACCATTATAAACAAGCGTTCCTTCCTTCTCTGGAGTAACTTGAAACAGCTCAATTGCCTTTGAATTTATAAACGTTTGATGCCAGGTATAATGCACTACAATAATCGAATGCTTCGTCGATGCTTGATCTAAATCGTCTCTAGTCGGAACTCGTCTTTCTTTAAGTTTTGTTTCGTCTAAACCAAAAAAGAGAATACTCTCTCCCTCCGGCACGGTAGCCGCTACATTTCGAATCATTGTTATCAGTTCCTGCACTGTCGAAGCATTAGTCACCTGATACCCAATATGCATAATTCCAGTAAGATCCAAATGGCTATGACAGTCTATAAACCCTGGAACAACAGTTTTCCCTTCTAGATCACAATACGACCACCCTTGTTCGAGAAATGAGTCCATATCAGCCGACGAACCAACGCGAATAATTTGGCCGCTATTTACCGCCATTGCCTGTGCTTTGGGATTATTATCATCCATGGTAATAATATTCCCATGAAGCAACACATACTTTTGGGGTAATCTTTCTTCTAAAAGCATATAAAGCATCCTCTCTATAGTTAGATCCTATGCAAAGCTACGTTTATCAGTCGCTCCGTATGCTTATATTCAATTTTAATCATATTTTCTTTTTTCTGATTTGTCAATCAAAAACAGGGTTACGCCAAATTTAGATATTCTCTGTATTGAAAAGCTATTTAAATTCTGATTGCATTCTTTTTATAAATATAATTGCATTTTGCAATCAATGCATGATACAATTAATTAAACAGATTTAAGAGAAAGGAGCTTACTATGGATTCGAAACAAGGAGCTATGTTGCTTAGAGACATCATAAGAATGTCATTAAGGAAACAAGGATATCTGCAAAAAAAAGAAACCTCTTGCTGTGGAATCACACTTACACAATGTCACGCCTTAATTGAAATAGGTAACGCTGGAGAAATGGCAGCAAACGAATGCGCAAAATTGCTGAACCTTGACCGAAGCACTGTAAGTCGAACTCTTGAGAGCATGGTTAAAGGCAACTTGGTAAATCGAAAAGAAAATCCAGAAGATCGCCGATATGTAACCATCGAATTAACAGACAAAGGTCGTCATGTATTCACTTCGATCAACGAAAGTCTGGAGGCATATTACTCGAAAATCATCGCCTCAATTCCTAGCGAAAATAGAAACGTAGTGTATGAAGCTCTACCACATTTACTAAAAGCGATTACAGAAAGTACCATGTTCGATACCAAGATCGAAGACTTAATCTCTAAACAAGTTAAAGGAGGATCAAGTAATGAATAAAATCAGGCAAACGGTCAAGAAAAAATACGCAGAGGCCATTAAAAACAGAACTAGCTGCGGCTCCAATAGTTCTTCTTGTTGTGGTGGCACCAAAAACACGAGTCAAATAACGAGCAACTTATATACACATTTAGAAGTAAGCGAATTGCCCGAAGATATACTCGCTTCTTCGTTTGGATGTGGCAACCCTACTGCACTTACCGAGCTTCACGCAGGTGAAACAGTGCTAGATTTAGGCAGCGGAGCCGGTCTCGACGTATTACTTTCTGCCAAACGAGTAGGACCAACAGGTAAAGCGTACGGCCTTGATATGACCGATGAAATGCTAGAAGTTGCAGAAAAAAACCGTGAATTATCCGGTCTTACAAATGCAGAATTTCTCAAAGGTCATATTGAAGAAATCCCCCTCCCAAACAGCACGGTTGATGTCATAATATCTAATTGTGTAATCAATCTTTCTGGCGATAAAGACAAAGTCCTCAAAGAAGCATTCCGTGTATTGAAACCCGGAGGACGTTTTGCCGTTTCTGACATTGTAATTCTTCGCGAATTACCCGAAAAGATAAGAAAAAGCCTCTTAGCTTGGGCCGGTTGTATTTCCGGTGCTATGACAATTTCAGAATACCAAAACAAACTGCTTAAAGCAGGCTTCGAAAAAGTTGATGTTGAAATTACACAGACCTATGAGTTTTCCGAAATCGCTAGTGATATATATTCAGGGCTAACTACAGATGAGCAAGCAAATCTTGAAAATTCGATTGCAAGTGCTTTTATCCGAGCAAGTAAACCTTCTTCAAAATAAGTTTCTTGTTTAGCCTTTCTTCCACGTTTCCACGGACCAATTTCTTTAGTTCTCTCCTCTTGTGGGCATCCTCCCTGGGACATGTCTGCAGACCTTGCGGTGAATGGGTATGTTACTTTTATTCTTTTTCATTGGCACCATATCGTCTCTTAAAAAGCAAAGCGATCTCTTGCCCACTGTCGCAAGAGATCGCTTTTGAATTGCAGTACACTTTACAATGTTCCTCCTGATCGCTTCTGGCCTCTATTCTAGTTTTTCTGCAAGCAGTTCTTGAACATGGGCAGCTACTTGCACGGCAAAACTTTCAATCTGTTCCCGCGGAAGATCAAATATTTCAAAATATTTTTCTCTGTCGAAATCATATAAAGTTGCTGCTTCCACTATGCTGGGAGAAAAATTTGGAAAGCACATTTGCATCATTTTGGTTCCACAATGCAAAAAGCAGCCTTCAATGACAAGCACGCGGGGAGCTCTTTCAATTATAGTTCTAAAACCAGACTCACCAGTCATTGCCTCTCCTAAGCAAATCCTAATCGTTTCTTCTCTTGCTCGTTGATACGCTACCATATTGGCAGCTACCCTGGCGACTTCACCTTTGATGCAGCCTCCCTCGCAGGCCATTATGGCTATCTTGGGTCCTCCTTCCATTTTTTTCTCAACATATTGAGCTCCTTCCGGACAAACCCGTGCATTGCTATTTCCCACATGGCAAGCCCCCATATAACAGCCTCCTTAAACTCCAATTATTTTCTTTGATCCTCGTCTTTTGTATTTAGTTTGAAAAAGTCGCCACAACACGAATGACTATTTTGACCGCAACACCCCAGCATGCCCATTTTCTTTCTAAAGAAAATGCAAATACCCATAAACAAAAAAGCAACCAGCGCCATTAGGGCCAAACAAAACAACCAGCCACTTTCATCCAAGCAACTTGCTGAATTCCACCACATTTCATTCACCTCACTACTTAATTCAAGCTGCTCACTATAACAATGTTTTCTTACCCTTTGCAGCAACTGCTACTATCACGTTGTCTTCTTTCAGGCGATGCATCTGAAGGCTCCTCAACTAGTCCTTGAATATATTGATCCATCTTATAAGCTGCGCCTTTTCTCACTGCTTTTCCTGTTGCAATTGCCTCAAGAATATCATTTTCTTCAATTCCTACTTCTTTTGCTTTCGCAATATGGTACTGCAAGCAAGGCTGACAATTGACGCCAACAGAAACACCTATCGAGATTAAAGAACGTACTTGTTCAGAAATAGCCAAATTTTACACCCCCTTTTCTTATATAGACGAAAAACGAATAGAAAAAGATACACTTCAACAAAAAAATACCGCCTGCCTTTATTAGACAGACGATACTTAATCAGCACCTTAAATTGTGTTATTACTTTTTAGGATCACAAGCGAATTCATTTCTTTCATCCCAAGAAAAATTGCATGCATTGGTAAGCTCTTCTTTGAGGCACTTTTTCCCACGATGAAGACGCGTTTTCACAACACCGATGCTTAACCCCAAAATATCGGCAATTTCCTGATTTGAAAATCCGCCCAACTCGCTTAATACGATTACTAGGCGATAGTTCTCTGGCAAGCCATCAATAACGCCTCGAATGCACTGGTTCATTTCTTTATGAATTGCATTTGACTCCACTGAATTCGCATGTTGAGCTTCAACTGGCGCACTTCGCTCCGGTTCTTGTAGCGAAATTTGTTTTGTCTCAAAGCGGTAAGAAGCCTTTTTTAGTCGATCGATCGCCATATTAGTAGCAATCTTATATATCCAAGTAGAAAGTTTTGCTTCATGCCGAAAGTCTGCCAAGCTTGAATTTACTTTTAAAAAAACCTCTTGTGTAACTTCTTCTGCTTCTCTAGGCTCCAAAAACCTAAGTAAATACCGTTCTATAGGTTTTGCAAATTCTTGGTATATCGCCGCAAAATGAAGATTTTTCGATTCCACAAAACTCCTCCTTAGCACATATAACCATACTTATTTCTGCCATTGAGCCTTATGGTTTAAGGCTTTTTCCCACGCACTCGACGTGATTCGATTATGAGAACAGACGATGATTTCGTTCACAACCATAGACGTACGCAGAAACATATCACGTTTTTAGGTAATGGCGGATTGTCAAGCCAAGTGCGACACCTCGTGTAAAAAGACTTGGATAGGAGATTTCCAGCCTAAACATTTTCTAGGCCTAGAATTAAGAAGGAACAAATTCTTAATAAGCTCATCCTGGTCAATTAAAGCCAAATCGGTTTTCTTGGGATAAAACTCCCGTAGAAGTCCATTTGCATTTTCATTGCTTCCTCGTTGCCAGGAACAATAAGGATCGGCGAAATATAGTGGAAGCCCTAGCTTTTCTTGGAGTGCTTCATGGCAAGCAAATTCTTTCCCGCGGTCCGTAGTCGCAGTTTTAAATGCGGCACTAGGCAGAGCCGAATATACTTGAGCAATGGCTGATTCCATAGAAGCAGCGGAGCGGTCAGGTATTTTTATAGCGGTATAAAAACGGCTTTTACGCTCTACAAAGGTAGCTAGACATCCTTTGCTCTTGCCACGGCTGGACACTACCGTATCTAGTTCCCAGTGTCCAAACTTCTCTCTGCTTTCGACCTCGGCTGGCCGATCGGCGATGGTATGACCAATGGCTAACCGCCCCCGCGTTTCTACTGGCTTTCGTCGCTTTCCCTTTTGTCTGAGCTGTTCTAAATTGCTATGTTTTAACCACCCTCGATAAAGCCATGTATAAATGCTTTTGAAGCTCAGTTTGCCGGCAAGAAGGGTATTGGCGATTTGTTCTGGAGACCACGTTTCAGAAAGTTTTTCTTCAATGGTTGCTGCTAGGGAATCCGTAAATTTCCCGACAGGCTTTGATCGAGTACGTCTGGTCTCATAGCCCTGTTGCGAGGATTCTGCGATATAGGTTGAAGCATTGTCTCGCTTTAATTCACGGGAGATCGATGAATGATGTCGTCCCATAACTACGCCTATTTTGCGAGCGGAGTACCCTGCTTGATGTAATCCTTCTATACGGCCGCGCTCGCATATAGTAAAATGATGGTAGCTCATGTTGAGTCCTCCGTCGAATGGTGTGGTGAGATACTTCATTCTACACGAAGGATTCGCGTGAGCTGTACTTTTTTACGCTGTGCGCCTGTCGCACTTCATTTTACAATCTGCCTAATAATATACTATCTCCACATAATTTCAGGCTTCTTTGTATATCTAATCTCTTTTAAGTACTGGTATTTTTGATGACCAAAAATTCCTGTTGAAAAAATTGAGTATCCCTTTGGCACCTTTAATACTCTTTCCAACGCTTTATGAGCATGAGTCGCATAACCTATTACACAGCTTCCAATACCGATTGACTGCGCAAAAAGCATCATATATTGCTGCGCTATAATACTATCGTCCTTTGCCTGAATATCATTTTTAGGTGCTATAACAAAAACTACCGCTGGAGCATCTCGAAAAACTGGGTTTTGTTTTTTCTCATATTCGCTTTTCATATGTTCAATATCTTTTTTCAATAGCCATAAGAAATGAGCTGTCTTTTTGCTGAAGATATCCGACAAACCTATTACTAATGGATTTAGCAAAAATCTGTACTTCCAAAATTCATCCACTACACACTTTTCAATTTTATGTTTTATTTCTGTATTTGTTACTACGATATATTTTCTGTGTCTATTGTTTGTGGAGCTTGGAGCTTTTTCCGCATAACCAATGAGCTTTTCTATTGTTTCTTTTTCTAAGGGTGTATCCTTAAATTCCCTAACTGAACGCTTGGTGGTGAGAAGCTTTTCAATCTCACTTGAAGCTGAATCCAATTGTATTATTTCAAACTCATTTGTATTGTGGCCTTCAGATTGCAATGCTTCTTTAGGGCAAATAGCAGCACAATGTCCACAAGAGCAGCATAATTCAGAATTACGGAAAATTGGTTTACTATTTTCCATTTCTATAACCCTACTGCCGCAAATTTCTGCGCAAAGCCCACATCCTACACACTTATCTACTTTATTTTTAATTTTATTAATCATATCTTTGATTCTCCTAAATTATTACCTTTTTCTCTTCCTAGCAAGCATTGTTTAGAAAGCATATACCGTTCAATAATCCTCAATATTCAACGCCGGTACTTTATCTCCTTTGCAACGATAATTATACTATTTAAACGATAACTATTTTACCGTGTGCAAGTCCAATATACTCTCTTGGATTTTAGATTCAAACAAGCGTCTGCCGGTCTTGTTGTTATACTCCTTTTTCACGCGAGGACTGCTGGCAAGTACCACCGTGCCAGTGCGACGCATGTCAGAGCCAACGGCAATATATGCCTCCAGCGGATCAATAGTATGCTCTTGCATTATTATCACCTCTTGAGATAATAATGCAAGAGCATTTGTTCGTTGCTGAGGTGAAAAAAAGTACAGCCCTGAAGCGTAGCTCCAAAGGCTGTACTTATCTTGCTTCTCTATTCCCTTATAAACACACCTTCCTCATTGCAAGCGCCCATCGCTTACTGTTTCTAAATGAGTTTTCTTCTGCTTACGCTACTTTCCCATCTCTTACGCTCCCCTTTACCAAGGCAAGCATTTACCTAGTGAATCTTTTCAAAACTCGTTGTATCGTTCGGTTTGATTTTAAACCAGATGGCATACATCGCAGGAAGAAAGACTAAGGTCAGCACAGTCCCCGCCAAAGTCCCGCCAATCAAAGTGTATGCCAGCGTCCCCCAAAATATCGAATGGGTAAGCGGAATAAAAGCCAGAATCGCGGCCAAGGCCGTCAGAATTACTGGACGTGAACGCTGCACCGTTGCTTCGACCACAGCTTCAAATCGTCCCATGCCTTCCTTCTCGTTTGTGTGAATTTGTCCGATCAATATTAGCGTATTGCGCATGAGGATTCCCGACAATGCAATCAGTCCCACCAATGCATTGATCCCGAATGGCTGTTGAAATAGCAGAAGTATGGGGACCACTCCAATCAGCCCCAGGGGACTCGTAGCAAAGACCATGATCATCGCCGATATAGAGCGAACCTGCAGGATAATAGTCAGCAATGTCAGCATGATCATAATCGGAAATAACGGGAGCATTGCCTGAGTAGCTTTACCCGACTCCTCAATAGAGCCCGCCTGCTCGATCCGATAGCCTGACGGCAATTTCTCGATGATCGGCTGCAAGTCTTTCATCACAAGAGTTGACACATCTGGCGGCTGCAACCCCTCGGCAATATCACCGCCCACAGTAATCGTCGGTGTTCGATCACGTCGCCGTAAGAGCGGATCTTCCATACGCACATCCATGTTCCCCACCTGCTGCAGCGAAATTCGCTGCCCGCTGGTCCCAGCTAATGTGAAGGCAGCGATTTTCCCAGGATCAAGCCGTATGTCGCCCGCCGCACGAGCAATCACCGGTACAGTGCGAATGTCCTCGCGCACTGAAGTGACCTGTACACCACTAATTAGAAACTGGAGTTGTTGGGCCGCTCCGCTTGATGTCAGACCGACAGCTTGAAGCCTGTCCTGCTGAAGCGCAAAGTGAAGGGTCGGAGTGCGCGAGCCCCAATCCGTATTGACCGTACGCATCATCGGATTGCCATCCATCACC
This sequence comes from uncultured Anaeromusa sp., assembly GCF_963676855.1. Classification (NCBI taxonomy): domain Bacteria; kingdom Bacillati; phylum Bacillota; class Negativicutes; order Selenomonadales; family Sporomusaceae; genus Anaeromusa; species uncultured Anaeromusa sp. The sequence goes on along the minus strand of NZ_OY781460.1, from coordinate 1,754,928 downwards.
TGCCGCATATCGGCTGCAATGGTACGCAGTGTCTCCGTGTCCGGTCCCATAACGCGGAAAGCTACAGGGAAAGGTGAGTACGGACCAAAAACCAGTTGAGTAACCCGAACGCGCGCCTCTGGGGACAGCCCATCAGCAACAGCTTGACGCAGCCTGAATTTTAGCGCCTCACGTTCATCCTGCGTATCTGTACGCACTACGATTTTAGCAAAGGATGGATCGGGCATCTCGGGTGCCATGGCTAGAAAAAAGCGAGGTGCGCCCTGGCCTACATACGCCGTTACGATTTTCGCTTCGGCCTGTTGAGACAGCCACTCTTCAATTTTAGCCGCCGCAGCGCTAGTCTGCTCTACGGAACTACCATAGGGCATCTGCACTTCTACCAAAACCTCGGGGCGGTCGGACGTGGGGAAAAATTGCTTCTTCACTATGCCCATACCTAATATGGCGAACATAAAAACAGCAACTACAGCCCCTGCAACAAGCCATTTGCGCCGGATAACATTCTTCAGCAACCAGCGAAAACGGTTATATTTCGGCGTATCATAGATGGCATCATGGCTGCCTTCAACCTTCTTAATCTTTGGTAGCATCTTGACGCCCAAATAAGGAGTGAATGCAACGGCAACAAACCAGGACGCAATCAATGCCGTGCCCACAATCCAAAACATGTTGCTGGTATATTCACCGGCTGTTGATCGCGCAAAACCATTCGGCATAAAACCAATTGCTGTCACAAGGGTCCCGGACAGCATAGGAGCTGCGGTATGACTCCATGCATAAGCAGATGCGCTGATGCGGTCATAGCCTTGCTCCATTTTCACTACCATCATCTCAATCGCTATGATGGCGTCATCCACCAAAAGCCCCAATGCCAAAATGAGGGACCCCAGTGTAATGCGGTCAAAGTTTTTACCGGTAGCAGCCATGACAATGAAAACGATAGCCAGCGTCAATGGCACTGCGGCTGCTACCACCATGCCAACCCGCCATCCCATACTCAAAAAGCTCACCAACATCACAACGCCGAGAGCGACAAAAAACTTGATCATAAATTCATCGACTGATGAACGAATATTAACAGCTTGATCCGTCACCTTGGTCAAGCTCATCCCCAGAGGCAGTCCGGCATTAATCGCTGAAACTTCCGCATCCAGCGCTTTGCCCAAATCAAGACCATTCCAACCTTCACGCATCACGATGCCTAGTAATAACGATGGTTCACCATTGTTGCGAATAAGAAAAGTTGACGGATCTTCATAGCCTCGTTCGACCGAAGCAATATCTGACAGCTTTATCGTCCGTCCCTGGGCTACTACTGGCGTGTCTCGGATCTTCTGCAGTTCGTCAAAAGCTCCATCAAGACGGATAAAGACCTGCGATCCTGCCGTCTCAATAGAGCCAGCAGGCGTGATAGCATTCTGATTGTTGAGGGCTGTAAAGATATCTTGTGGAGAAATCCCCAAGGTTGCCAGCCGTTCATGGGAAAAGGACACAAAGATTCGTTCATTTTGCTCCCCAACGATATTCACTTTCTTTACTCCTGCTACGTGCAACAAACGCTGGCGCAGTATTTCGGCTTCCCTCACAAGCAGGCGCTGTGGTTCTCCTTTCGCTTTCAGAGCAAATAGTGCGAATGTTACGTCTGAGTATTCATCGTTTACCATGGGACCAATGACGCCAGCAGGAAGATTGCCTGCTTCATCACCAAGCTTTTTACGAGCCTGATAGAACTCTTCTTGTACCTCCGAAGGCGGCGTACTATCAAGAAGATGCACGGTAGTAAACGCTATCCCAGGCCGGGTATAGGTCTCGGTTCGACTATACCAGCGCAATTCTTGCATACGTTTTTCAAGTTTTTCCGCCACCTGATCCTGCATTTCCTGGGCGGTGGCTCCCGGCAAAGCCGTAATAACCGTCATTGATTTGATCGTAAACGCCGGATCTTCGGCGCGTCCTAATTCAAAAAAAGAAATAATTCCAGCCAGCGAAATAAGGATAATCAGAAACAGCGTTACAGAACGCTCCCGGACGGCAAGCGCTGACAAATTGAATCCTTTCATAGCCCCCTCCTCCTAGGAGCTGAATTAGTCTCCTTGTCCTCCGCCACCCGCACTAATTCTCCTTCGTGCAGAAGGTGAGCTCCGAGCGCGACGATACGGTGGCATGCCCCCCGAAAATCGAACCAGATTTTAAGTTAGAAAAAAGTATGCTAGACTAACTTAAAAAGGAGCGAAAAACATGGGGAAGAAAAGGTATACGGCAGAACAAATCATCGTGCATTTAAGAGAAGCGGAAATCCTGTGCGGACAAGGAAAAACGATTGCTGAAGCCGCACGGCAGCTAGGAGTAACAGAGCAAACGTATTATCGTTGGCGTAAGCAATACGGAGGAATGACTTCTTCCGATGCTAAAAAGCTGAAAGAACTTGAGAAAGAAAACTCTCGTTTGAAGAAGCTGGTTGCCGATTTAAGTTTAGACAATGCAATTCTCAAGGACGTAGCCGAGGGAAAGCTTTAAGCCCGGCAAAGAGAAAAGAAACCGTAGAAAAAGCCCGTGAAAAGTACGGTGTCTCTCAGCGAAAAGCTTGTCGGGCGCTCAGTATATGTCGAAACAGCGTTAGATATGTACCGATCAAACGGAAAGACGAAGACGAAATCACCTCGCGAATTATCGATTTAGCCAGCAATTATGGGCGATATGGCTATCGTCGAATTACGGCTATGCTAAAGGATGAGTATGCCATCAACCATAAACGTGTCGAGCGTATTTGGCGAGAACAAGGGCTTAAAGTGCCACGGAAACAACCTAAGAAACGGCGCTTGTGGCTAAATGACGGAAGTTGTATTCGACTCAGACCGGAATATAAGAATCATGTATGGAGCTACGATTTTGTCGAGGATCGCCTACGTAATGGGCGCAAGATTCGTTGGTTGAATATCATTGATGAATATACGAGAGCTTGTTTGGCAAGTATTCCTCGTAGGCATTGGAAACATACCGATGTGATTCATGTGCTTGCTGATCTTTTCATCACAAAAGGCGTACCTTCATATATCCGCAGTGACAACGGAACAGAATTTACAGCCAATCAATTACGCAAGTGGCTGCATAACCTGGGAGTTTCTACTGCGTACATTGAACCAGGCAGTCCATGGGAAAATGGCTTTTGCGAAAGTTTTAACAGTAAAATGCGAGATGAGTTTCTAAACCGAGAAATTTTTGATTCCATGGTTGAAGTAGATATATTAACGAAACGTTGGATTTTGGAGTATAACACGATACGACCACATAGTTCCCTTGGATACAAGCCTCCAGCACCTCAAACCATAGTGTGCGTTGCTTAAACTAACTTGATTTTTTGGACCAGTTTTCGGGGGCAGGGCATATCACCGCCACGCACTCAACGTGCGTCATCACATTTTCCTTATAAATTTTCGCAGAACATATTTTGCGAATGAGTATATCCAAAAATGCTACCCCACCAAAGGTGGATTTTACTGCAAATCACCCCCGTCAAATGGGGAGTACTCTTCTGCAAAAGGGGTGGAAAAGAAGTTTTTAATCATCCAAAATACCATTGATTAGCTTCTTAATCCATCCAGGCGCATTAGGAACGGGTTCTTCCTTTTCGATGTATTCCATCACCATTTGCACATCTTCTTTTCGCCAAAACCGATCTCTCTCAAAACACTTATGGCAGCAATATTTGGCTACCTTGGCCGGGCTGGTGAATTCTTTACCACAATATGTGCAACTATGCTCATGTATGAGATGATTCGCTTCTTGCCATTGATGTCTGCATTTATCAGAACAATATTTACGGCGTCGTCCTGTTGGTTTAACCTCGATTGTCTTACCGCAATTGGCACATCTGGGAACATTTATAAGACTACTTCCTAATCCATCCAGCCCGTTTGTCTTGCAATAATTTCTGACCAGATCTCTCGAAATTCCTATTTCAGCAGCGATTTTTCGGTAACCATAACCCTGTAAGCGTAGGGCTCTGATTTCAATTTTTGTTTGCTCGTTAATTGCCACGATGCACCACTCCTTGATTTTTTGATTATCAAGTAGTAATGCTCTAAAAGCAGGATGGAGTCAAGTATAAATTCACACTGTGCAACAATAAATTTTTAATCGGTAAGTTTTTTGTATTTTTCTTTTCCACCCTTATACATATTCTCCATGTACTTGTTTGGCTCTGGCATAGGATGTCCTTTGCCTTTAGTGTCTCGTCTTTCATGGTCTTGATAGACTTTATTGATTTGAATCCAGTCTTTTGGATATTCTTCTTTGAATTTTTTGGTAAAATCATCACAGGTACAATCAACACCAAGTAAATCAAAAATACTACTTACCTTTTCATCTTTTTTAACTACAACACTTTGTGCCATTCCAGCACCTCCACGCATATAATTATCTTTCGTTCAGTTTTTCTTGGTTAACATGTTTTTTTTGCTACACAAGTTTATTCCTTAAAACAAATTTCATTTTTTCGGTTTATCACTCATTATAATACCTGCTTTATAGGGTTCTTGCGAGGATTACTGATGACAACTCCTGTGTACGGATAGTTTTCCCCTAAATATTTGTACTTGCCTCTAGCTAGCCATTCAAGTATCTTGAATTTATCTAAGGAAGCATCTGCCAATTTACCTTTATTGGTAAGATTATAACAATAATCACTTGGAATAATACTGCCTTCATTTACTCCATGTTTTGCTTTTACCATAGCAATAATTTCACTTGTAGCATAATGTCGACGCCGGGCTATAATTAACCAGTAGCGCCGGTCGATAATTGATCACTATCGGTCGGGTAGAAATTGACCACCCTCCCCCAATAAGCTACCCTTTGAGTTGTCGAGACATCAAAGGAGGTAGCGCCAATGAAGGAGCGTGGCACTTCTATTATGCTGCAAGAAATGAAAGTTATGCAAGGAAAAAACGTTTCACAAATCGCCCGGGCAACGGGTATGTCGAGAATAACCGTCCGAAAATATCTGGAACAAGGTGAGCAACCGCATCGACTAAAAGGCAAAATACGCGGCTCAAAGCTCGATCCGTTTAAACCGTATATCCAAGAACTGCTTGAGCTTGGAGTCTATAATGCTAGCGTGATTTTTGACCGGATTATTGAACGAGGCTTTGACGGTGGCATCACGATTCTTAAGGATTACCTGGCGCCGCTTCGCCCGCCTTCCGTCAAAATGGAATCAGCCGTCCGGCGTTTTGAAACACCGCCTGGTCGCCAAGCGCAAATGGATTGGGGTTTTATGAACTACAAGGCTCGCAACGGTCAAATGCGAAAAGTCGCCTGCTTCGTCATGGTTCTTGGTCACAGTCGAACGCGTTATATTGAGTTTTCGCGCCGCTGCGACAGCGCCAGCTTGTTGCGCTGCATGCTCAATGCTTTTGAGTATTTTGGCGGCGTACCGGAAGTCGTGTTGACCGACAGGATGAAAACGGTGATCATATCCACCGATCACGGCAAACCGATTTGGCATGAACCATTTGAAAGGTTCGCAACGGATATGCGATTTATTCCGAAAGTTTGCCGGCCGCGTCGGCCGCAAACCAAAGGCAAGGTCGAACGGCTGGTTCACTACGTCCGGGATAACTTCCTTCCGGGCAGAGCATTTATTGATTTTGGCGATCTGCAACTGCAAGCGGTAGCTTGGTGCGATCAGGCGAATCAAAAGGTTCACGGCACAACTGGCGAACGGCCCGTAGATCTTTTGTTGGCTGAAAAGTTGAGCGCCTTGCCGCCGGAAAACATCTGCAAACCTTATCGCATGGAAAATCGCAAGGTTTCACGCGAAGGCTTCGTCAGTTACAATGGTGCGCTGTATGGTGTCCATTGGAGGAATAGCGGCAAGTGCGTTCAAGTCGCGCTGCAACGCGGCCAGATTATCATTCTCGATGAAGCCGGACAATTGCTCCAAACGCATGCTGTGTGCCACAAATCGCGTAAACATGTTTACGCCACGGGACAATACGATGGGCTTTCCGCACAACAAGGTATCCCGCATGAACCATCCTGTGCCGTGCAAATTCCGCTCGATCAAGTGTATATCCGACCGCTAACCGAGTACGCACAGTTTGCGGAGGCGACTTGATATGGTGGAATTAGAACACGTTCGCGATAGCCTTGACGCTCTTGGATTGGCGCATTCAGCGCAAGCGCTGGATGCGCATCTGGAACTGGCAGCACATGAGCAGCCAACCTATCTGAGTTTTTTAAACCGACTGCTGGATGCGGAAAACGATGTCCGGAAAGTGCGCAGCGAGGAAACGCGCTTAAAGCTATCGCGTCTGCCGCAAAAGAAGAATCTTGGCGAGTTTGATTTCAGTTTTCAACCTGGATTGGATGAACGATTGATTCGCGAACTGGAAACACTGAGTTTTGTGCATCGCCAGGAAAATGTCATTTTACTGGGACCGCCGGGAGTCGGCAAAAGCCATCTGGCGATCGGTCTTGCCACGGAAGCGATTCGCAAAGGTCTTTCCGTGTATTTTGTCAGTATGGACCGATTGATTGCTGATCTGCGCCGAGCGGATAGCGAAGGGCGGCTGGAACGCCGCTGGAAAGTTTATCAACGTCCGGGACTGTTACTGATCGATGAAATTGGCTACACGCATCTTGACCGCTATGCCGGGAATCTGTTTTTTCAGTTGGTCTGTTCGCGCTATGAAAAAGGAAGCATTATATTGACCAGCAATAAAGGCTTCGGCGAATGGGGCGAGCTAATGGGCGATGTTCCGCTGGCGACAGCCATCCTTGACCGCCTGTTGCATCACGCGCATGTCATAAACATACGAGGCCAGAGCTATCGTCTCAAGAATCGCAACAAAGCCGGTCTGTCTTTGATTCCTCACCCTCCAAGCGGTGAACTCTTGAAATCCGATGGAGTGGTCAGTTCTTAATCGGCTGCAACTGGTCATTTTTCACCCGGCGCTGGTGGTCAAAAATAAACCGGCGTTGACAATAAATAGCGCCTAACTCGCAATCGGCAAAAGTATCTCTTACTTTCTCAATAATTGTCATACATTTCACCGCCTATACATAAGTATTCTTTCACCTGAGGATATTAACTTTTCGTATGTTTTTATCCGATTTTCCCAACTTCTTCAAGATCATCCTTATTACTTGTCCCCTATCAGTTGCGCAACTCGGCTTCCAATTTTTTAATAAGAAGTTTTTCACGTTCTTCAAGAAATACGTCAAAGCTGCTAAAATCAAGACTTACATTGGGAACATAGTGCTTTTTCTTATAATCTGGGAGTTCACCAGCAGGAACCTTTTGGCTTAACCAGGCATCAAAATCCATTGCCTTCTTCTCAATGTTAGGTATTGTCTCAAGCAGCTGGAGGTTTCCAATATAATTGTGATTTGCAATAAAATCATCAACTTTGCTATCTGGTACACCTTTTGTTTTCAATTTCTTAGCTGTAAATTCACTCTTAGGGAACATATGATCAACATTGAAATTATGTTTTAAATCCGCCCAAGGATACAGGATTGAAAGAATAACCAAAGTATCACCGTGTCCATACTTGGAATAAAGAAGATTATTGATATCATCATCTGTAAACTGCAATGCACGATTTGTACCTTTGAACTGGGCAAAAATAGCATCAACCGGAAATCCATTCGTTGATTGTCTTTTTATGATATCTCTAACAGGTTTCAACACGCCATCTGGATTAAAGCTGAACACTCTCTTCAATAAAGCAGATACAAACCACAGCTTGATATTCTTTCTATCATCAATTCTAGCAGTTGATGTTTCAAAATTATTAGGTAAGCCAATAGTTCTTAGATAATATGCCACCGGGATCATCAGATTGTTAGATGTTATATTTTCTCTGCTAAAACCAAAGCTACCGATAAGCGTAACAGCATCACGAATAGCCTTTGTTATGTTATCCCACTCTTTTTCAATCAAAAGCATATTAGTGCGGTTAAAATTATCAACCTTAAATGAAATATCCGGGATGTCACAAAGTACCAGACAAGCTTTCAGCACAATATCTTTGCTAATATTAAACCCTCTGCCGATTTGATTTATTTCATCAACAAACTCGTTAATTTCTTCACGTGCATCTCTTGTTTCCCACTGAGCAGTAGCAAAGGATAAAAGCAAATCCGAATAACTTAGCGTTGTGCCGCCACTGTTCACACGAATAAAGATGTTAAGCACCTTGTCAAGTTCAGGGCTCTGCTCAAGATAATAGCTGATAATCCTGTTCACATGTATCACAGCATGCAGCTTTGATAATGTTCTATTGGCATACTGCGCTTTTCCCTTATCGGGGTTGGCTGCTAATCCGAATGTTATAAGATAATCCATTACATCCGATAACTCTTTTAAGTCCAGTATCTTTCCTACCGGGAACCAGTGGTGGTCATCATCCTGCTCGGTAGCCTCTGATTCAGTCATGAACTCGAACTCATACTTGTAGGAAAAATCCTCAGGCACTCCCAGTAGGTTGATATATAATTTTTTCTTCGGGTAAGCCAAAGGGTTGTCCCATTTTTTATATGCAATCTTGTTGGCATATGTTCCCTTAAGCGCTATGTACAAAGATGTTAATCGCTGTTGCCCATCAAGCACGGCCATTACATCATCGCTTCCACTAATGTTTGCTTTGGGATTATGCTTGTTATCCTTTTGATGATAATCACGCAAAAATTCATAAAACTTGAATTCTGATGCTTTTTCTTTTGGTACTTTCCAGAATAAGAACGAATTTATTGGATAATTCCTCATTAAGCTATCGAAAAGCATTGTTATTTGCTCTGGACTCCACACGAACTCTCTTTGAATGGACGGCAGCAGGTATTTCTTTAAATGGACATCGTTTATAACTTCACATATGGTAAGTGGCGTTTGAAAAGACATAGTACGTCCTCCTCTTATAATAGTAAGCCGTAATTTTAATTGTTCTCACTTTAATCTTGTGGCAATCCAGACTCTAGACTATTTCAACCTGATATTGTTGCCTGGGAGTGCCTCAAACATCTCCGGATAATGGCCGCAGCGCGCTCTCATCTGATTAGCCTTGGCTTTTTCACCGTTTTTCTGTACATACAGTTTTCTATCGTAAATAATATCAGCTAATTCAGAGGCGTGAAGCGTTTGATTTGCAGCTTCGGACAATACAATCTTCATTGCTTCCTGCAAGGTATGTGTGGTCTTAGCAGCAGGAATACAAACTGGCATTCCATCGTTTTCTTCATACTTTAAAATGATGTAGGCCGGCTTATTGTCTTTAAGAATAATTACTTTACCTATATCATCAACAGTTTTAAATACAGCCTCAGCTTCGTTCATTGCTTTTTCAATCGATACCAAGCTGTTAATGTTGATTTCCATCTCCATCACCTCAACATGAGAATATCACATCGCATAACATTTGTAAATATATTTGTATAAACATTTGTATTTTTTTTGTAAATAAACCACCTTGTCCATTTGCACATAAAAAAAGGCGACTGCCAGGACGTTTTCGTTCCAAGTCAGCCGCCATTATATGATTAGTTTATTCGCCGCCACATTCGATCTCTGTCCCGTCCATAAAAGCAACAACCAGTTTCCCGCTTTCAAAAACGGCTATGTGGTCCAAAGTATTCAGCATGAAATCCGTATCAAAATCCGTGATGTACTTGGCATTCTCCGTAATATCCGCAAACTGCACTGCTCTGTACTGCTCTAAGGGATTGCCAAATTCAGCAAAACACTGCCATCGTTTTTTTGTCTCCTCTCTATTTTTAAGCAACAAGTTCCAAGCCATCTTAAATGCCTCTTCAAGTACCTCTTCATCAATATGGCGATTCGTGCAGCCTGATACGCCTTTGACTTTGTATCGTTCCTGGCATTGCCAAACCTTACGGTATACATCTCCTGTTTTCCAGCCTTTCCTTGCATAAGATTGGTTACAAGTTCCGCAGACTATCTTGCCAGCAAAGGGATTTGTCTCTGGTTTGTGAGAATATGAATTTGTACCGTGTTCTTCAATATATTTTCTTCTGCGCTCCTGTTCAAGCTGTACTGCTTCCCAAATCAAAGGGTCTATGATGGCCTCATGGTTATCTTCAATATGAAACTGTTGAATTTTCCCTTGGTTCTTTGCACGTTTCTTGCTTAGAAAATCTACCGTATAGCTTTTTTGCAAAATAGCATCGCCTTTGTACTTTTCGTTACAGAGCATGCTCTGCAGGGTCGTGGCTTGCCACACGGTTTTTCTGTTCCAGTTTTTTATACCCTCCTGTTCAAAAGTACGCTTGATATAATCCACTGTTTTGCCCGAAAGATACTCATCATAAAGTCTTACCACGATTTTTGCCTGTTCTGGGTTTACCACTAGTTGACCATTCTCATCGGCGTCGTAACCAAGAAAACGCTTTGTGCTCATACCAAATTTTCCGCTTTCATATCGTCGGCGAATACCCCATGTGGAGTTCTCTGAGATCGACCTTGATTCATCCTGAAATTGTTAGGCTTTTTCCCACTTTTGAAAAGCATGACAAAAACGCTCTATTTTCCTAGGTTCGAAGTCCATCTATCTTCTCGGCCTATTGCTTTCAATTAGGCTATTTTGCGATTTCACTTCTTTGAACTGTATTTTTCACTTTTTCTCCGGTTACCATTTTCGCCCGTTGCCACATTGCTCCTGTGCTGTTTTTCAATCTGCACCGCCTGAAACGTTTCCTTGGATATAATAATCGGATTATTATCCTGCGCCAGATAGTGTGCATCATGCTTTCCATCATTGAGCAACCGGACATTTCCCGTGTATTTTTCATTACTCAGCATTACATCAATCGTCCGCTTGCACCACTTGTCTTTCCCTGTAGGGGACTTGATCCCCAAACGTTCCAATTCGGATGCAATGCCGATCACGCTGTTGCCCTGCAGATACATATCAAAAATCATTTTTACAATTTCTTCTTCTGATTTTTCGATAATCAGACTGCCATCACGGGCGTTCGTATAACCATAACACTTTCTGTTATACAATTTTGATGTGCCACTTGCGGCGCGCTGCTTGATGCCCCATTTAATATTAGCGCTGCGTGATTCATTCTCAGCTTGGGCGATGGCTTCAACAATCGAAATCATTAGACTACTGTCTATATTAGCGGTATCCAGCTCTTCCTGCTCAAATATAACACGCACGCCAAGAAGTTTTAACTGGTTTAAAGCATCGAGAACTTCTACAGTATCCCTTCCAAATCTACTGATGCTCTTTGTAAAGATAATGTCCAAATTATGCGATTGGCAATCCTGCAGCATCCGGTAGAACTCTTTCCGCGAGGAACCAGTTTTGCTTGATGCAATGTCCATATATACATCTACCAGCAACCATTTTTTATTAGCGGCTGCGACTCTTGTCAGGTGTGATACTTGGGCGGTAAGACTTTGTAATTGTTCTGCGCTGTTTGTGCTGACCCTGGCGTAAATGCCCACGCGCTGTTCTCGTTTGGGAGGCTTGGCAGGTATGTATTCTATTTTTTTATTCTCCAACATACTGCCCCCCAGCTTTCATATTCCCTTCAAACAATAATTATTCATCCAAAAAAATGCCTGCGCTACTCTCCATACCGATCGAGTACCAGCTCTCTAAACTTCTCGCAAGCATAAAAATAATCAGTTTTATTATTAATCTTCATCGTAAAAAGCCAATTAGAGTTTACCTTGCGGTTAATATCTTTGGTATGCAAAATCCCATCGCTAATAAACTCGTAGAAGCGATATCCATCTTCTGCAAAGCGACTCTGAGTTGAATTAAGTGTGGAAATAATACTTTTATCCGTAAGCTTAGAAAAGCACATATATCGATGTTCTTCAAACATTCGCTCCAGTGCACTTAACATTTTTTTGTCCGCTGAATAAATATCAAATATGTATTCAGCAATATAAGCCCCTAGGTTAGGTAAGTCACTCAATTTAACATCTACTAAAAACAGCGTAAACTTGCTGGCGAAGTTAACAATTTGAATGCATTTTCTACGATCAAAATAAAATAGCTTGCCACCCCACTCACAGAGTCTATCGCCAGCTTCTTTTTCTATGGTTGTTCGTGCCAATTCGTCCAACGGCGGCTTTAAATCCTCGGGCCACTTTAATTTATATTTGTCGAAAGTTTCCTTGGTTACATATATTATCATACAAGGTGTTCATCTCCTGTGTCACAGCAAATATTTTTTTAGGAATGATTGACCAACCTACCTGCATTACCATCACTGTATCGTTTTCAAAAATAAATTGATATCCAGTGTAGCTTTCATCATTGAGAATATCCCGAACTATCTCAGCACTCCATAGACTCAAGCCATTGGGAGTCTTGCTTTGATAATTTGCGAGCTTTTTGCAAATATCATTTATCGAAACGCCAAAGAAATACATCATGAAAATATCTTTTACAGTTTCGGCCTCAATTTCATTTATACAGCATCTGCCTTTTTTTGATATTGCAAATCCATATTGCTTTATCATCTCTTTTTGCTTAACATACCTTTTCCCAACCGCAAACGAACCTTCAGCCATACCGGAAATCCATTCTTTAAAAATCTCCTTCTTAGATGCATATACCCAACACAATGTTTTAATAGTTCTACTCATAATAATTACCTCCTGCGTTTTTGTATGTCTATTAACGCTCTGAAGTCAATTATTATCAAGTTATACATCTAATAAAAAGATATAAGGCTAATCAACATATTCACTTTTTTTGCGAAATGTTGATTAGCCTTCCACATGATATGTTGTTCAACTCAGCTATGTATATCTGCAGGAACATATTCAAACCACAATATATAGTGTTGATACTCGGCTACTTACACTCTATTTTGTGTTGTGTTTTCTTTCGAGGAGTGCTACGCACTCAACGTGATGCGTCATTGGGAACAAATCAACAGGTTGTACTTCTCGAACCGCATATCCCAGTTCCGTCAAGATAGCCGCATCCCTAGCTAAGGAGGCTGGGTTACAGGATACGTAAACGATGCGGTCCGGTCGCATAGTTACTGCCGCTTCCAGAACCGAGCGATCACAGCCAGCCCGAGGCGGGTCAAGAACGACTACGTCCGCCTTTTGTCCCTTGGCTGCCAGTTCCGGCATCCAAATGGCCGCATCGGCAGCTACAAAGCTAGCTTTAGCCTGCAGCTCGTTGCGTTCTGCGTTTTTCTTAGCGTCCTCAATGGCAGGAGCGACAACATCAACGCCGTAGACTTTAGCCGCTTGGCGCGCCAAAAGCAGTGTGATGGAGCCAGCGCCGCAGTAGGCGTCTACTACAGTTTCACTCCCTGTTAAGGCGGCATACGTCAGTGCCTGGCGGCAGAGCACTTGCGCTTGCAAGGTATTTACCTGAAAAAAAGACAACGGAGAAATGCGGAAGGTCAGTCCGTCCAGCGTTTCTTCAATGTACTCGCTACCCCATAGTCTTTTCGATACTGGACCCATTACCACATTGGTACGGCGGTTGTTGATATTCTGCATCAACGACGTCAGCTGCGGCAAACGCTGGCGCAGCTTGGCAATGACTTCCGTCTTGCGCGGCAGGGTTGGCGTCGCCGTGACTAATGCCACCATCAGTTCGCCGGTGTTTACTCCAGTACGCGCCAAGACATGGCGCACGGCACCTTGGCCGGTTTTTTCATCGTATAAAGGAATGGACAATTCCGCCAGCACTTGGCGCACGGCAGCTGCTGCTTCATTGTTCCGCTCCTGCTGAATCAAGCAGTCTTCTGTATTAACGACCCGATGCGTTCCAGGCGCAAAGCAGCCAATCTCTACTTCGCCTTTAGCGCCGCGCGCTACCGGCAGCAGCAGCTTGTTACGATACCGCCAAGGATCTTCCATACCCAGCACAGTATGCACTGGCACATCGCCAAGACCGCCAATGCGCTGCAGCGCCGCTTGTACCTGGGCTCGTTTTTCCGTCAGCTGCCCCTCATAAGATAGATGCTGCAGTTGGCAGCCGCCGCAGGCGGTATATACCGAACAAGGCGGCTGCACACGTTCCTGAGCCTGCTGGATTACTTCCAGCAGGCTCCCTTTTGCATACTGTTTTTTTACTATGTCTACACGGCAGCGCACGGTCTCTCCCGGCAGCGCACCTTCTACAAATACGGTAAACCCTTCGATTCGGCCCACGCCTTCACCGCTATGGCCCAAACCGGAAATAACAATTTCTCTTATTTCTCCCTGACTTACAGGTGCCATCCAACATTCCTCATTCTTCGCTTTTATCGCCGTTTTTCTTGCCGTCCCCGTCTTTTCCAAGGCTCAGCAGAATATCATTATACTCTTTGAGTTTCGCACTGACAAGGGCGTGCACCGTTCCTTCCGGGTACAAGCCATCCTCTTGCTCTTCGCCAGCGGGCGTCCCGGTTAATAGCTCAATGCCTTCATCAATCGTGCGCACCGGATAGATATGGAACATTCCTTGCCGTACGGCCTCGACCACTTCATCGTCCAGGGTCAGTTCATCCACATTTTGCTGCGGAATCATGACGCCTTGATCTCCAGTGAGGCCTTTGATCTTGCAGACGGCGAAGAAGCCTTCTATTTTTTGCGTTACGCCACCAATCGGCTGCACTTCTCCTTTTTGGTTGACCGAGCCGGTGACGGCAATGGATTGCTTGAGAGGCAGACCGGAAAGGCTGGAAAGCAAAGCGTATAGCTCCGTACTGGAGGCGCTGTCTCCATCGACACCGCTGTACTGCTGTTCAAAGGTCAGGCTGGCCGTCAGCGAAAGAGGCTGTTTTTGCGCATACCTAGCACCTAGGTAGCTGGAAAGAATCAGTACGCCTTTACTATGGCTGCTGCCGCTCATTTTGATTTCCCGTTCTACGTTGACAATTCCGCTGCGCCCTAAATAGGTATTAGCGGTAATGCGCGAAGGCTTGCCGAACATATACTCGCCGATGCCCAGCACCGCCAGGCCGTTCACCTGACCGACCACTTCGCCGCTGACGTCAATGAGGAACTTGCCTTCTGCAAACATTTCCTTCAATTTTTCTTCGTATTTATTAGCCCTTTGGCGTTTTTCGTCAATAGCCTGCCGGATGTGTTCCACGCGTACCAACTTGCTTTCATCCAAAGCCGCCCAAATATCCGCCTCGCACAACAATTCCACCAGCTCATTAAAGCGGGTAGTCAGCTTTTTCTGGCTCCCTGCCAATCGGCAGGAATATTCGACCACTTTCGATACCGCCTTGCGGTCAAAATGACGCAATTTTTCCTTTTCCACCGTGGTTTTGACGAAGTTCGCCAGCTTGCGCAAATTGATCGAGTCATTCGTCATTTCCACGTCAAAATCGGCATGCACCTTAAAGAGCTTGCGAAAATCCTCATCATACGCGTACAAAAGCTGATAAATCTGAGCGCTGCCGATCAGCACGACTTTTACGCTAATCGGAACTGGCCGAGGCTTCAGTGAAGACATAGCCAGCATTCCATATTGCTCGCCCAAATTCTCAATCTGCAGGCATCCTGTTTTCAGCACGCGCTTCAAGGCTTCCCAAGCGCCGATATTCATCAGGACATCCTTGACGTTTAAAATCAGATAGCCGCCGTTAGCCCGATGCAATGCGCCAGCCTTGATCATAGTAAAATCCGTACTAGCTACACCCATGCGGGCTTCATATTCTACGCGCCCTACAAGATTATAGAAGGTAGGATTGGTTTCCACCAATACCGGAGCGCCATCTAAATCATGATTATCCACCAGCACATTGACGGCATAGCGATCTTTAACGCCATCTTGCTGCGGTTTCTTAAAAAGCATCAGAGGATTATTCTGTTCCTCTTCCGACGCTGGCCGGAAGTCATGAATATGTTTAACCACATCGTTTTTTACCGCTTCTAGATAGGTGGTGAGCTGATCGTAGTCCTGGTATTTTTCTTTGAGCGCTTCAATCAAATGCCCGGCCGCATACAAGCCAATTTTAGAGTCCAGCTCTTTGACCTCTTCACGGATACTTTTCTCCAGATGCTGCATTTCCCGGACTACTTCGGTCGCCCGTTCATGCATCATCAGCATTTTTTCTTCAATGGCTTCGCGCTCTTCTTTTTCGAGCTTTTGGTATTCTTCCGGCGTCAGCGGCTTTCCTTCAATCGTGGGCACGCCGACAAAGCCAGTAGTGCTCCATTGCGGCAAAATGCCATTGGCCTCCGCCATCTCATTAAACCGTTCGACAATTTCCGCCCGCTTGACTTGATAGCTTTTAATCAGCGCCGCTTTGGCCCGTTCGTATTCTTCGCCGCTGAAAGCTTTAGGGATATCGGTCTTCAAATCATCTACCAGTTCGCGCATATCCTGCTTAAAAATGCGTCCCATTCCCGCCGGCAGCATCATTGCCAACGGCTGGCTGGAGGAATCAAAATTATTCACATAGCACCAGTCAACAGGCACTGCTTCTTGGGAAGCCACTTCCTGCACCGCCGATTTGGCATACGTAATTTTTCCGGTCCCGGTCAGGCCGGATAAAAACAAGTTATATCCGTGACTGGAGGTAGCCAAGCCAAAACGCACAGCTCGTACGGCTCGCTCTTGCCCAATCATGACTTCCAGCGGCGGTACATTCTCCGTTGTTTCAAAAGCAAACAGACAATCATCACAATGAAAACGTAATTTTTCCAGCGGCAATTCTTGGATCTGTGCCATGCTGCATAACCTCCTTCGATGTTCCGAACATTCTGTCTCGCCACTGTATTCGACTCAAAAAAAAAGAAATCCTTCTCGATACTAAAAACAAAGGAGCCGCTGAGTTAAATCAGCAGCTCCCGAAAATTACATAGCGCTTTCTTCTAAAGCAGATAGCCGTTGCAATTGCCCCATCAGGCGGTCAAAGCGCTCCGGCTTAAGAGACTGTGCGCCATCGCAGCGCGCTCGCTCCGGCTCATTGTGGACTTCAATCATCAGGCCGTCCGCTCCGACAGCCACCGCCGCCTTGGAGAGCGCTTCCACCATCCACCACATACCAGCGGCATGGCTAGGATCCACCACTACCGGCAGATGGCTCAAATGCTTGACTGCCAGCACAGCGCTCAAGTCCAATGTATTGCGCGTATAGGTCTCAAAGGTACGAATGCCTCGTTCACAAAGAATGACCTGCTCATTGCCGCCCGCCATAATGTATTCTGCCGACATCAGCCATTCTTCAATGGTGGAGGACAGACCGCGCTTGAGCAGCACCGGCTTATTCACTTCCCCTACGGCTTTTAACAATTCATAGTTTTGCATATTTCGGGTGCCGATTTGAATCACATCGACATCGTCGACAAAACGGTCCAATTGGTCCGTAGAAACTAGCTCGCTCACAATAGGCAAGCCCGTTGCTTTCCGAGCCAGCTTCAGCAGTTCCAAGCCTTCTTCCTGCATTCCCTGAAAGCTGTACGGTGACGATCTGGGCTTATACGCACCGCCTCTCAAGAAGGTCGCGCCAGAAGCTTGCACCTGTTTGGCAATGCCGACAATCTGTTCTTCGCTCTCCACCGAACAAGGTCCGGCAATGACTGCCAGCCCGCCGCCGCCAATACGACTGTTGCCTACCTGAATGGCCGTATCCAACGGATGGAACAGTCGATTTGCTTTCTTATAAGGATCTTGAACCGCCAATACCTTTTCTACGCAGCGGAAGGACATGACCTGTTCCCGGTCCACCTTATGGGTTTCGCCGACAAGTCCCAAGATATCTTGAAACGCGCCTTTCGTCGGCCATACTTCGCAACCAGCTTCTTGCAGTACCTCTCGTAATACCGCTACCTCTTCTTCTTTGGCCCCTGGCGTCAATACAATAACCATCTTTGTTTCCTCCTTTAAAAAAATTGATTGTCACTGCAAAACACAGGGACGAAAAAAGCCACTCCCAAAATTCAGGAGCGACTCGCGCGGTACCACCCTGTTTGGCTGCTGACAAACAAAAAAGGATGCTACTCCGGGACGAGCTTGCGCTCGCGGTACCACCCTTTCTGGCTTGCAAATAAAAAAGAAGCAGTAACCGGGACGAGCTTGCGCTCGTGGTACCACCCTTATTGACAACAGCCCACTTAAATCCCTTAACGCGGGAATTCGGCCAAGCCTACTCGTTATTCTTTCAGCCCGCTGCTCCGGAATGAACTTCACCTTCCCGCCCTGTCGGATTTTCACCAGCCATCCGCTCTCTGCACAGTTGAGAAAAGCTACTCTTTCCTTCTTCGCATTTTTATTTTTTAATTGTTTTTAGTATACATCGCGTCACAATCGAAGTCAAGTGTAAATTTTAAAATTACACTTTTGTTTTTTTAAAATCCAAAAACATATATTTTGTTAATTACTTGTTAAGTGCAGAATACAGAGCCATATCCTGCTTAGTTTCAAATTTATAAAAAAACTGTGCGAGAAGTACTCCCGCACAGCTTGGCATATAAACTTATTGTAGCTTCTGTTTTAGCATTTCGTTGACCATTCCGGGGTTGGCGCGGCCTTTAGACTGCTTCATAACCTGGCCTACCAAGAAGCCCAAAGCGTTTTGCTTACCGGCTTTGAAGTCAGCTACAGGCTGAGGATTGGCGGCAATAACCGCTTCCACAATAGCATCCACAGCGCCGATATCGGAAATCTGCACTAGGCCTTTTTCCTTCACGATGGTTTCCGCGTCTTTGCCGCTTTCCCACATGAACTGGAAGACGTCCTTAGCGATTTTACCGGAGATGGTTCCCTTATCCAACAGTTGAATCAAGCCCGCCAACGCGGCCGGATTGACCGGAGCGGTTGCCACTGTGTACTCGGAGCTATTCAAATGCTTGGCAAATTCGCCCATAACCCAGTTCGCCGCCACTTTAGCATCGGCTTTCGCGGCTACGAGAGCATCGTAGTAGTCAGCCAGCGCTCGGCTAGACGTAAGAATCGAGGCATCATAAGCCGGAAGGCCATGGTCGTCCATCAAACGCTGCCGCCGTGCATCAGGCAGCTCCGGCAAGGTAGCGCGAATGGCCTCGATCTTTTCCGGTGCAATGACGATCGGCACCAGGTCCGGTTCCGGGAAATACCGATAGTCATGAGCCTGCTCCTTGCTGCGCATGGAAAGAGTCATGCCTTTGGCGTCATCCCAAGTACGGGTTTCCTGAATAATGCGGCCGCCGTCATCAATGACGTCGATATGGCGAGCCACTTCATATTCTAGGCCGCGCTGCACTGCCTTAAAGGAGTTGAGGTTTTTAATTTCCGTCTTCGTGCCTAATTCCTTCGCCCCTACAGGACGAATGGAAATGTTGGCGTCGCAGCGCAAACTTCCTTCTTCCATCTTGCAGTCGGAAACATCTAAGTATTCCAAGATGGTTTTAATTTTTTCCAGATACGCTTTAGCTTCCGCCGGGGAAGAAATCTCTGGTTCCGACACAATTTCAATCAAAGGCACGCCCGTACGATTGTAATCGACAAGAGCGGAATCCGAGCTGGTAATGGTATTGCCGGAATGCACCAGTTTGCCAGCGTCTTCCTCCATATGAATCCGGGTAATACCGATTCGTTTGGTCTCGCCTTCCACCTCAACGTCCAGATGCCCCATCCCAACGATGGGCAAATCGTACTGCGAAGTTTGGAAGTTTTTCGGCAAATCCGGATAGTAGTAGTTTTTACGGTCAAACTTGCTAAAAGATGCAATGCTGCAATTCAGCGCCAAACCCGCTTTAATAGCGTATTCCACTACTTTTTCATTGATGACCGGCAGCACGCCAGGCAAGCCAAGGCACACCGGACAAACATTGGTATTTTGACCGCAGCCGAACTCGGTGCTGCAGCCGCAGAAGATCTTGGACTTGGTCTTGAGCTCCACATGGATTTCCAGACCAATAACTGTTTCGTATTTCATCACTTACCCTCCCCGAGCGGCGCCAGGCGCTTGTGATAATCGTGGCTCTGTTCAAATGTGTAAGCCACGCGCAACAGCGTTTCTTCCGCCAGCGGCTTACCGATAAACTGCAAGCCCACAGGCATGCCCTGGGCAAAGCCGCAGGGAACGGAGATGCCTGGAACGCCAGCCAAGTTCACAGGGATGGTGCAGACGTCCTGCAAGTACATGGAGAGCGGATCGCCGCTCTTTTCACCAATTTTGAAAGCCGTCGTCGGCGCTGTAGGCGTCACCAGCACGTCCACTTTTTCAAAAGCCTTATCAAAGTCCTGTTTGACCAACGTGCGGACTTTAAGCGCTTTTAGATAGTAGGCGTCATAGTAACCGGAACTCAACGCATACGTTCCCAGCATGATGCGGCGTTTTACTTCAGCCCCAAAAGCCTCACTGCGCGTCTTCTTATACATGCTGACAATATCGTTACCTTCAGCGCTGCGATGCCCAAAACTGACGCCGTCGTAGCGAGCCAGATTAGAACTGGCTTCGGCCGGAGCAATCAGGTAATAAGCGGTAAGCGCATATTCGGTATGCGGCATGGATACTTCTACGCAAGTAGCGCCCAACTCTTCCAGACGGGCGATGGAGGCGCGAACGGCCTTCTCTACTTCCGGGTCCATCCCTTTAACAAAATATTCTTTAGGAATACCCACTTTCAGACCGCGAATATCTTCCACTAAAGCTTTGGTATAATCCGGCGCTTCTTGGTTGATGGACGTCGAGTCCATGGGATCGTGTCCGGCTATGGCGTTGAGTACTATTGCACAGTCTGTTACATTGCGCGTCAATGGTCCGATCTGGTCCAATGAAGAAGCAAACGCTACAAGACCAAAACGAGAAACAAGGCCGTACGTAGGTTTCAAACCTACAATACCGCAATACGCCGCCGGCTGGCGAATCGAGCCGCCTGTATCAGAGCCAAGAGCCCAAATGGCTTCCCCTGCTGCCACTGCTGCGGCTGAGCCGCCGCTGGAGCCGCCGGGAACTGCCGCCAAGTCCCAGGGATTGTGCGTAGGGAAAAAAGCGGAGTTTTCCGTAGAACCGCCCATGGCAAATTCGTCCATATTGGCCTTGCCCACCATGACAAAATCCTGCGCCGCCAGTTTTTTCATGACCGTCGCATCATAGGGGGGGATAAAACGCTCCAGCATGCGCGACGAGCACGTCGTACGCACGCCTTTGGTGCACATATTATCCTTAATAGCGCAGGGAATGCCCATCAAAGGCGACACCGCACCTCCTTGAGCGATTTTTGCGTCTACCGCTTTAGCCTGCGCCACCGCCGCTTCATCAAGACGCGTCACATAGGCTTTCACATCGTTTTCTACCGCCGCTACGCGTTCCAGTACGGAGCGGGTAATTTCCTCAGACGTCACTTCGCGCTGAGCCAGGCGGTTATGTAATTGGTGCAAAGATTGCTGCCACAAATGCATGCTCATCGCCCCTTTCTATCCTTCTACAATCTTGGGAACCTTAAAGTAACCGTCTTCTGCTTCCGGTGCATTGGACAGCGCCAAATCATGATCTAAAGAAGGGCGCACCTCATCTTTGCGCAACACATTCTGCAAAGGCAACACATGCGCCGTCGGTTTGACGTCCGCTACGTCCAAGTTTTCCAGCATCTCTGCATAATTGAGAATCGAATTGAGCTGTCCTGTAAAGGTCTCCAATTCGCTTTCGGAAAACTCCAGGCGCGACAAGAGCGCCACTTTTTCTACGTCTTGTTTATCGATTTTCATTTGTACTCTCACCATCCTATTTGACAGTTTAAAGGGTGTATTGGTTCATTATAGCACATTTTTATTCCGCCAACAGCGCCAAAAGTGCCGCTTCATCCAAGACTTTAACTCCCAGCGTCTGCGCTTTTTCCAGCTTGCTGCCCGCCGCCTCTCCAGCCACTACATAGCTGGTTTTTTTACTGACACTGCCGCTGACCTTGCCTCCTTGAGCCTCAATCAGCACGCCCGCTTCCTGGCGGCTCAGCGAAGGCAGCGTGCCGGTAAGCACAAAGGTCAGACCTTGCAAGCGATTGGCGCCTGCTTCTTGGGTCATTTCCTCCGTCATCACCACGCCGGCCTCTTGCAGTCGAACTACCAATAACTTAACCGCATCTTTTTGCAAATATTCCAGGATGCTCACAGCCATTTTGGCTCCCACTTCCGGCAATGCCATTAGCGTCATTTCATCCGCTTGCTGCAACGCCTCCATAGAGCCAAAGGCTCTCGCCAGCGTCCGCGCCGCTTTGACGCCTACATGGCGCATGCCCAACGCAAAAAGCAGCCTGGACAAGCCCGCCTGCTTACTGGCCTCAATGGCCGCTAAGAGATTAGCAGCCGATTTTTCTCCCATGCGCTCTAGCGCCGCTACCGCTTCCACGTTCAGCGCGTAAAAATCGGCAGGATCTTTTACCAAGCCTGCCTTGAGCAAGGCATGCACCACCGCCGGCCCTAGTCCGTCAATATTCATAGCGTCGCGAGAAGAAAAATGGATCAGCCCTTCTCTCAAAAGCGCCGGACACGCCGAATTGACGCAACGCTGCGCCACTTCTCCAGTCAAACGTTCCACCGGCCCGCCGCATTCCGGACAATGCTTCGGCATCGAAAAGACGCGTTCTGTGCCCGTCCTCTTTTCCGGCAGCACCGCCAACACTTCCGGGATAATTTCTCCGGCTTTGTGAATGCGTACGGTATCGCCGATCCTGATATCCTTCTCTCGCAAATAATCTTCGTTATGCAGCGACGCCCGACTAACCGTAGTCCCGGCCAAACGCACCGGTTCCAGCACGGCCGTCGGCGTCAGCACGCCTGTACGCCCAACGCCTGTTTCAATATCCAGCAGCACCGTCAGCGCCTGCTCTGCTTGAAATTTATAAGCCATGGCCCAGCGCGGGTCCTTAGCTGTACTTCCCAGCAGTTGCTGCGCCGCCAAGGAATCTACTTTCACCACCAAGCCATCGGTTTCATACGGCAACTCATGACGCAGAGTATCCCATTCTTCACAGCGCACCACAACTTCGTCCATCGTAGAGCAGAGCCGATACAGCGGATTCACCTTAAAGCCGGCTTCTTTCAAATAACTCAAAAACTCGGAATGAGCCTGCCACTCTAAACCTTCGCAAACACCATGACCATATAAAAAAGCGTCCAATTCCCTATCGGCGGTCACCTGCGGATCCATCTGCCGCAAAGAACCTGCCGCCGCGTTGCGCGGATTAGCAAAAGGAGCTTCGCCGTTTTCCTCTTTTTCCTCATTCAGGCGCTGAAAGGATTTTCGCGGCATAAAAACTTCACCACGTACTTCAAGCAACGCAGGCACTACGCCGTTTACCGGGCGCAGCTTCAGAGGAATGGAGCGAATGGTCCGCACATTGGCGGTAACCTCTTCGCCCTCAAATCCATCGCCCCGGGTAGCCGCCCAGAGCAGCACACCGTCTTGATAGCAAAGATTGATCGCCAAACCATCAATTTTGGGCTCTACAACGTACTGCACATCCTGGCCTAAAGCCCCTGTCACGCGACCGTGAAAGGACTGCAATTCTGCTGCGCTAAAGGCATTGGCCAGACTTTTCATCGGCTCCAAATGCCGCACCTTGCCAAACCCGCTTGCTACCGCCGCCCCAATCCGTTGCGTAGGCGAATCCGCCGTCTTCCACTGCGGATAGGCTTCTTCCAGTTGCTGCAATTTTCTCAGCAAACCGTCAAACTCCACATCCTCTACTACCGGCGCGTCCAAGACATAGTACTGGTAGCTATATTCCTGCAGCCGCTGCCGCAGCTCTTCGATTTCCTGGCGCGCTGCGCCTTCCTGCGAGGCAGTCAATCCTGCCACCCCTTCCAATACTATGCTTTGCTGATTGGGGCAAATTTTACGGCCAACGTTTTAATGCCTTGTCCGTCAAAAGCTACTTTCAACGTTTGATCCTCACCGCTGCCGCTGACACTGACAACGGTACCTACACCCCATTTGCCGTGTTTAGCTTTATCGCCGATCCGCCATACTTCGTGAGTCTCACTATCCCGCGCCTGCGTATGCGGAGTCAGACCCAAAGAACCGCCGCGATGAAGCGGCACCACCGGCCGCGGCGGTAATGCCGCTTTGGCCGCAGCAAAACGAGCCCGGCCACTTTGATGATCTAAGCCGCCTTCCGGCATTTCCTGCAAAAACCGAGACGGAGGAAATTGCGTGCTGCGTCCATAGATATTGCGGCTCATAGCATGAGAAACATAAAGTTTTTTCTGTGCTCGCGTAATACCCACATAGCAGATACGCCGCTCTTCTTCCACTTCTGCATCGTTCATCAACGTCCGCGCATGAGGGAAGATACCTTCTTCCAAACCGGTCAAAAAAGCCACCGGAAATTCCAAACCTTTCGCTGCATGAAGAGTCATCAACGTAACCCGGCCATCGCCCAGTTCGGCATCGTCTACATCCGACACCAAGGCTACGCGGGTAAGAAAGTTTTCCAAATTATCATCCACATCGCCGATGGCAAAATCTCGGGCCACCGTCAATAACTCTTGGAGGTTTTCCAGGCGGTCCTCGCCTTTTTCGTCTTTCTGCAGCTCCGCCACATAGCCAGACTCTTCCATTACCGCCCGCACCAAGTCATAGGTGCAAATAGTCGGCGTTCGCCCCATCAAGTCAAAGAGCAGGCCTGCTAATTCATCTAGATGTTTCCGAGCCCGCGGAGATACGCCGGTTTCCAAATCCGGATTGGAAATCACCTCAAAGAGCGTCATACCGGAACGGGTTGCATAATCGGTCAATTTAGACACGGTTGTATCGCCAATACCACGTTTCGGCACGTTTAAAATGCGCAATAAATCCTGCGAGCTGTTAGGATTGTAAAGCACGCGCAGGTAGGAAATAATATCTTTGATTTCTTTGCGGTCATAGAATTTCACATTCCCTACCATGATGTAAGGAATGGCATGCTTCATCAGTCCTTCCTCAAGGGCGCGGGACTGGGAATTGGTGCGATACAAAATTGCCATATCCCCATAGGGCAGGCTTTCATCTTTGCGATGCTTCTGAATGCTCTCCGCCACAAAGCGCGCTTCGTCCCGTTCATCTACCGCCTCATAGCAAGTGATAAGTTCACCGCCGGCGATGTCTGTCCAGAGGTCTTTCGGCTTGCGGTTGGAATTGTTGGCAATCACGGCATTGGCCGCTTCTAAAATCACTTCCGTAGAGCGGTAATTTTGCTCTAACTTGATGACCTTTGTCTCGGGATAATCCCGTTCAAAATCGAGAATGTTGCGGATATCCGCACCGCGCCAGCCGTAGATGCTCTGGTCGGCATCGCCTACTACACACAGATTGCGATGATGCGCCGCCAGGTGTTTGGCCAATAAATACTGCGCTCGGTTGGTGTCCTGGTACTCGTCAATTAAAATATAGGAAAAACGCGTCTGGTAGCGTTGCAGCACTTCCGGTTTTGTTTCCAGAATGCGCACCGCCAACAGCAGCAGATCGTCAAAATCAAGTGCGTTGTTTTGTACCAATTTCTTTTGATAGAGTTCATAAACTTCCGCTTCCTGCTTAGCGCGGAAATTATCGGCGTTTCGGGCATACTCCCCTGCATCTTGCAATGCATTCTTAGCATTGGAAATCAAGCCCTGCATGCTCCGAGGAACAAACTGCTTATCATCAAGATTGAGCTCCTTCAAGCATTCCTTAATTAAAAACAGTGTATCACTAGCGTCATAGATAACGAAATTGCGATTATACATGCCCAAACTTTCAATTTCCAACCGCAAAAAGCGTGCACAAAAAGCATGGAAAGTGCTGAGCCACAACTGACGCGACGCATCACCCACCATTTTGTTGACCCGCTCTTTCATTTCCAGCGCGGCTTTGTTCGTAAAAGTAATGGCTAGGATGGAGGAAGGCGCCACGCCCTGCTCCAACAAGTAAGCAATCCGGCAAGTCAAAACCCGCGTCTTGCCGGAACCGGCACCAGCCATAATCAGCAACGGCCCCTCTGTATGGCGCACCGCCTCTGCTTGTGCTGGATTAAGACCTTCTAACAGTTGGCTCATGACGTTTTGTCCTCCTCATTTTGCAATCGAAAACGCTTCCTTCAACAAAGGCACTCCGGCCTGTTTTAAACATTCCACCGCTTGGCGCGCCGTCTCTTCTGACTCCAAACGCAACGCCAAACCTTCACAAGAACCGCTTAATTGTCGCGGCACTGCGATCAGCTTTCCAGGCAAGCCTGCCTGGAGCAACAGTTTTTCCGCCCGATACGCCTGATACACCGAAGGAAACGTGATTACCCAGTACGGCATCGTGTCTCCTCTTTTCTCTTAAGAGTCAATCTACCTTAACTAATATAGTATAGCAAAAAATGCCGCTTAACGCCAGGATTCCAAGGTATCCTTCGCCTTTTTAGGCATTTTTGCGCAGCGTCAGCGTCCATTCGCCCTCTCCAGCCGAACAAACCCATTGCCAGCCTTGAGAAATTGCCAGCTTGCTAATATTTTCCCAAGCCGCCGGTTCATCCACTACTACCTCAAGTTCAACTGCCCCTGCATCCATGGCTTCTTTGGTTTTCATCAACGGAATGGGACAACTAAGACCTCTCATATCCAGTCGCTTCATTGCATATTCCCCTCCTTAGACCGCTTCTTTACAATGCAGATACCCGATAGCCGCCGTAACAACTAGACCAGCCACTACCGCTACTTGTCCATTCCAAGCCAGTCCAGCCGGGCTTCCGGCCGTATTTAAGCCATGCGCCACCGCCGCTCCCGCCAGCATACCCAACACACAGGCAGCGGCGTCCAAATTGCCCTCGCCTGCTTGGATCAACTGCCTCAAAGGACAGCCACCTGCTAACGTAGCTGCTAATCCTACCAGCATCAATCCTAAAAAATTCCACAAGTGCATCGTATGCGCCAACGGCTGCGCATCAAAACCAAGCTTGAAAAAGCCAAAAGCTAAATTACCCGCCAAGGCGGCCAAAAAAAGGACCCCATAGATTTTCAGCAAATACGTATCTCGCACCAAAATAAAATCCCGAATCCCGCCGGAAAGACACATTCTCGTTTTCTGCGCCGCCACCCCAGCCAGCAAACCGAACACCAAGCTAAGAAGTACCGGCGCATGCATGGACCCTGGGCCGCTTTTGCTAAAGGCCAATACGCCAGCGCCGCCGATGAAGACAAGCACCGTCAACACAGCCGCCGCCAACGGCGTCACATAGCCAGCCGGCTTCCAGGCGCTGCTTGCCAGCAAATGCGAGCGGCCTAAATTATAGCCCCGTTTCAAAAACCAAATGCCAACGCCAATGCCGCTGGCAAATCCAGCCAAACCGGTCAGACCATTCAAATCGCCGCCAGCCAAACGCAGAATGCCCCTAAGAGGGCAGCCAAGAAACGCCAACGCGCCAATCATCATTACCATGCCTAGGAAAAAACGAATGATTGGTTTCGAGCCGCCGCGCACGCGATGTTCACCACGAAAAGCCGCCATAACAGCCGCACCTAAAACGATGCCCAGAATTTCAGGCCGAGCGTATTGCAACGTCCCTGCCTTATGTAAGCCCACCGCACCAGCAATATCCCGCAAATGGCAGGCTGCACAAAAGCCGTAATTCCCTGGGTTTCCCTGTGCTACCAGCACCACCGCCCCTAATCCGAAAATTAATCCTGTCAGTAAAATCCACACCATATAATACAACTCCTACTAATCGATAGAGCGGACCAACGCCACACTCTACGTTGACGTTGGTCCGCCGCTAACTCTTTTTACTACTTTGCACGCTTAACTTATACCTTAGCCGCTTCTGTCAAAGGAGGCACAATTTGCTTTTTCCGCGACATAACTCCAGGCAGATATACTACCTGTTCTTCGCCTTTACTGCCAAAAGCTCGTTCGACCAACTCCACCGGCTGCCCTACATAAGCCAAATGCGTCGCTTCGTTCAAGATATCCGTAATCATTAAAAGGGCCATGTCATAGCCACCCTTAACCCGAGTCTGCTCCATGCTGTGTAACAGTTCCTGCCGCAGCGCCAGCACCTCACTCACATCCATTACAGATAGTTGCGCAATGGTCATACGGTAATCACCCATACGAAATTCCTTCAGGTCAGTTTGCGTGATTTCCGGCGGCGTCATATCCTGGAGCCCAGAACCCGCTTTCAGCATAGCCATGCCATACTCTTCCAAAGAAACTCCGGCAATAGCCGCCAACTTTTCCGCCGCATGTCGATCCACGGCTGTTGCCGTAGGCGACTTAAAGAGCACCGTATCGGAAATGATGGCTGACAAGAGCACGCCTGCAATTCCCTTAGGAATCGCAATCTCTAAGTTCCAATACATATTAGCTACAATAGTCGACGTGCAGCCAACAGGCTCCTGACGAATCAGAATGGGCTCGCTGGTTGTCAACCCGCCCAAACGGTGATGGTCGATGATTTCCAGAATCTTCGCCTCTTCAATACCTTCCACTGCTTGCGCCGTTTCGTTATGATCCACCAAGATAACCCGTTCCGGTTCCGGCATGATCAGCTTATCTCGATCTACCAGGCCCACCAAACGACCGTTTTCCACCACAGGGTAGTTACGGTAATTGGTCGCTGCAATCGGTCCAGTGATGTCATTAATCAAATCGGTAGGCTTAAAAGAAAGCACTTTGGCTTGCATGATCGCACGTACCGGCGTGCTCTGATTAATCAACCGCGCCGAAGTATACGTATCATAGGCTGTTTGCAGAACTAGCACACCTTGCTTTTTCGCTTTTGCCAAAACTTCCTCGTCCACCAAATAATCTCCGGTAACCACTAACGCGCCCACATTCAGATCCAGGCAAGACAAGTGCGCTTCTCGGCGGTCTGCTGTCAGAACAATATCTCCCGCCTTAATGACGCGTGATACCGCCGCTGACGTCCCGGAAGCAATGCGCACCCGCCCCGCCAAAGTACGGTTCAGCAACTCGTCGCCGCAAAGCACTTTAGCATCCAGAACGCGTTGCACTGCCGCATAATCTACGCCGCTTTCCGCCAAATCGTCAGGCATCTGCAGTTCGTTAAAATACAATTTTGCCAAGTCGCTTACTGATAAAATACCAGCAAGTTGATTATCCCCTACTACCACAGGCACCGATTTGACACTACCGCATTGCATCAGCTTCCCGAGTTCACGCAACGTCGTCTCTGGACCCACAGAAAGGTAATCGGTACACATAATATCTTTTACCCGCGGATTGAGATCCGGCAACAATAGCGGCTCCTCCATGCGGAACTGTTCTAAGGCATACTTCGTTTCGGCGTTGATCTTGCCCGCCCGGGCTGCCACCACATTTTCCCCCAACGCTTGCTTTAAATGCGCATAGCCAATGGCAGCGCAAATCGAATCCGTGTCCGGATTGCGATGTCCAATAGCATAAATCGGTTTCGCCATAATCGAATCAACACTCCTCGTTCTGGTTTGCCTGCAAAAAATGCAATTAGTTTTATTATACCTTATTCCAGCCTTTTCCGTAACCCCGTCCCTTGACGCCCGGGACACAACTTGCTACTCTTTGTACGGACCACTGATTTTTGCGCCGCTCACGTCAAAGCGACTCCTTTATTTATCGAAAAAGATACACTTGCATATCAATTTATTGAGGAGAATTCAATATGACCACATCGATTCACAACTTGCCAAAGTCCTATTTCAGCCGCTTGCTGCGAGGCGTCCTTGAATTTGATCTGATTGAAGAAGGCGATCGCATCCTCATCGGCCTGTCCGGCGGCAAAGACAGCCTGTTTTTAGCATTTGCCCTAGCGGCACTGCAAAAAGTTTCCGCTAAACGTTTTGAACTGGCAGCACTGACTCTTGACGCCGGCTTTGCTCCTGATTTTCCCCACGAAACGCTAGCCAATTTTTGCGCTAACCTGGAAATTCCCTTTCATTTCATTCAGGCGGATATTGCCTCTATCATTGAAGAAAATCAAGGTAAAGACCCTTGCTTCACCTGCGCTTTTTTCCGTCGCGGCGCGATTAACCGTTTTGCCGCCGAACACGGTTTCCAAAAAGTCGCTTATGCCCATCATCACGATGATGCAGTAGAAACGCTACTGATGAATCTGCTCCATTCCGGGCAAATCGGCACTTTCCTGCCCAAAACATCCCTTGAGCGCAGCGGTGTTACCGTGATCCGTCCGTTGCTTTTTTTCCGTGAAGCAGAACTACGCGATGCCTGGACACTGCATGGGCAAGAACCCATCCCCAACCCTTGCCCTTTCAACGGTAAAACTCAGCGCCAAGTCACCAAGGAATTGATTGCTTCTCTGGCTTCTCAAAGTCCAGCTATCTACGATCATTTGGCCGCCGCTATGCGCGAAGATTCCGTCCACGGGCTTTGGCCTAAAGAGGCCACCCGCGCGGAATTAAAAGAAAAAAATCTACTCTTCTGGAAAAAATCAATTAACGACGTGAATTATAAATCAACCAAGGAGTAGAGTGAGTAAAACGTGGGTACGAATGAATTTCAAAAAGGCTGCGGACAACTTATTTTCAAGTCGCCGCAGCCTTTTCATGGTTAAAATCCGTACTTTGTTCTTCTCCTGCATGCCCTCTCGTGACTCTCGCAACTCTTGTTTATTCCTCTTCGTTTTCTTCGGCGTCGCGCCGTATTTCCCGGCATATACGCCGCAGACCGTCTAATCCTCTACTGGTAGTCGCTTCGTTTTCCGCCTCCACCAACTCTTGCAGCATCGTCCAAGATGCCTCGTCCAGCACCTCTTGCAACAGTTTAGTTTCCGCACCACTGCTCAAACGCAGCAAAATTGCCACATCTACCCACTGCAGCCGGTCTCGCAAAAATGAAGCTAATTCTTCATCTGACCTCGTTTTTAGCCAACCGGACGCTTCGTTACGCAACTCCAAAAGCTGCCAGCCTTCCTCTTTGGTTAAAACATGAGCTGGCCCTAAAATATCTCCTGCTTCCATCAAAGACAGCACCACCTGCGTAAACGCTACCTTGCGCTGACGCACCGCAACCGATTCTTCACGTTTCTCCGGCGGCTGCAGCGTATTAGCTACATCCGATGCAGCTCGGCGTGAAACATTGCGCAATAACTTAGCACATAATTCTTCGCTGGTGCCAAACAGAAGAGACGGATGCAGACCTTCACGTCGCAACACTTCTTGAAGATCGCGGTCCCTCATCCCTTGAAGTTCTTCAAAAAACAAAACATGCGAACGCATACGGCTGCGAATTCCCGGCCGAAGTTCCTCCAAGCGATCCATTAGCCGCAATGTTTCCGAATCCCCGCGGCGCAAAGCCATCGCCATCAGCACCGCTCCCAACTGTCGAACCGGTTGTCCAAATATGCGCAGGGAGGAAAAGTCCTGCCAACTTTCTTGAATGTCCTCCGGCAACATAGCTGGAGACAATTCGTCTAATGACAACAGCCATTTAGTTTGCGCTTCCAACGTAAGCCGTCCCATCCATTTCGCCGCTTCTTCAGCAGAGAAACAAGTCATAGCCCACGCCATCGACATTTTTTCACATTGCGTTTTCATGGTTTCGCCTCCTTTTATTAAGGAACCATTGATTTATCTGCAGGTTACAACCCAAAAGGTCTTTTCTGGTTATTAACTAAATCATCGATTCCTAAAAGGTCATTTTAAAACCCATAAGCTACCTCTTATACATACGTTAAAAATTCGCCATTATATGCAAACAATCCTGCTCTCTATTTCATCTCCCTTTAATCGCGTATTGCATGGCTCTGCCGCTCGGCGCCCGGACCGTCCTGCGCCACCGCCACTGCGGCTTCGCCAAATGTTTTCATGTCGTTCAGCATATGCAGCGACGCCCGCAAAAGAGACATGCCCAACACAGCTCCGATCCCTTCGCTTTGCTGCAAATTTAGTTGCAAATAGCTCGGCAGTCCCAGTAAAAACAGCATCTCCTGAAACCCTGGTTCTGCTGCAGCATGCGGTGCGATAAGATAGTCTTTAATCAACGGTTGCATTTGAGCCGCCGCTAAAGCCGCCGCCGCCGTCTCTACGCCATCAAGAACTAGCAACATCCCTCTGGCAGCTCCGCCCAAAATTGCTCCACATAAAACAACCGTCTCCAAACCGCCAAAACGCTTCAATACAGCCCTTACGTCTGTTTCGCCATCCCATAAACCAAGAGCTTCTTCCACCAACGCCAATATTTCTGCTGCCTTCTCACTAGCAGCCGCTTGCTGTCGCAGCGCCACAGGAATACCACCCCAAAGAGCCAGCAAAATCAAGGCGGAGATCATGCCGCCGCACGCAATGCTTCCCAGTCCTAAAATCCGCACGCCTTTGTCCGCTTCCGCCTGAGCTAGGGAGACGCCTAAGCCAAGAGCCGCCAAAACCGTTTCTTCCTCCATCGCCGGCCCTTGACGCCAATCACAAGTGCCAAAAGAGAAGACTGCCTGCCGCAACCGCTCATGCACCAGCTTTTCACGCATGCCTGCATTCACCAGGACCACTTCCGCAGCATTTTTCGCTGCAAAAACGCGCAACGGGCTGTTCAACCGACAGGCGTCCGCTACACGCTGCGCTGTTGTTTTCTCGCCTTCAACCAGCCCCTCATCAAAGCCATGATCTGCCGCCACAACCAAAAGGGACTGCTTCTGTTGCAAGGCTGGGCGATGCTGCCCCGTTACACCAGCCAGCTTTAACGCTAAAAATTCCAAATGATGCAAGCTTCCTAAAGGCTTGGTCAAGTTATCCAAGCGCCTTTGACAGCGTTCTAACGCCGCTGCATCCAAAGGACCTACTGACGCAATAACCGATTCTAACATGTTCCCCTTCTCCATTACGCCAACCCCTCTTCTGCATTTGCATACACTTCCTGCAGCATGGCTAAAACCATCTGCAGCATATCCACCACCAACGACGCGCCAATAGCCTCGCCGAGGCGGATTCCTAAATCCACACACGCCTCTAGCTCCAGTTGGCGCAAGGCAATGCGGTGCGCCGGCTCACCGGACAAGTGGGAAGCCAGCAAATAACTGGCACTGTCCGCATGAATGCCTTGAGCCACCAAGGCCGCCGCCGTCGTATTCAGCCCGTCAACAATTACCAGGCATTTATGTGCCGCAGCGCCCAGCACAACACCAGCCAACACGCCTAATTCCAACCCGCCCACCTTACTCAAAACATCCAGACCATCGGTTCCCTGTGGTCGGTTAAGCTGCAACGCTTGACGTACATACTTACGCTTTTCTTCCAAACGTTGATCCGAAATGCCAGTACCCCTTCCGGTAGTTTGCAGAGGGTCTTCTCCAGATATGGCAGCCACAATGGCAGCACTGCTGGTTGTATTGCCAATACCCATTTCACCTAAAGTAAAGCAGCGATATCCTTCCTGCACTTTTTCCTGCACAATCGAAATGCCAATTTCCAATGCTTTGACAGCCTGCTCTTGCGTCATAGCCGGTCCCTGGGTGAAATCCTTCGTGCCATAGGCAATCTTGCGCTCCCAAAGTCCCGGCAAGGACGGTAAATCCACTGCTACGCCAGCATCAACTACTACCATATCAGCGCCGCAGAAATTAGCAAATGCATTGGCGCTAGCCCCCTTAGACGCCACATAGTTAATTGTCATCTGCGCCGTTGTCTCAATAGGATAGGCGCTCACCGAACGTCGAGCCACGCCATGATCCGCACAAGCAATGACCATGCAGGCCTTCAGTTTTTGAGGTTTTGCGACCCCCATGGCGGCTGCATAGGTCGCCGCCATGTCCGTCAAGCGCCCTAGCATTCCTGCAGGGTATACCACCTTCGTCAGTGCTTTTTCCACCATTTCATAGGCTTTTACATCTGGCTTCTCAATTCGAGCTAGTGTTTCTTGCAATAAATCCATCATGTACTCCCTTTCTTTCTGGAAGACCCTTAAGAAGCTGCTGCTTTAATAAATTCTTCGCCACAACAAGAAATTTCCTTCTCTGATACGGTCCGAAAGCAAAGAACCATTTTGTTGCGAGAGATAAATAAAGCAGTGGCGCCTTAACAAAAAAGGCTTTTTAGGAAGCAATCCTAAAAAGCCTTTGTATCCAACAAGGTCTTCCTGATCTGAGGCAGGTCTCCTGGCTCCCGATTCATCGATACATTGCCGCCTTCCCTGCAACTTTTTTGGTGCAAGTGGCTACTGGCAAGCTCTCATCGGTACAGTGGCGGGCCCGCGCGTACACGGCTTATTGCAGCCGCTCCGACTTCCCTATTCTCCGCAATTAGCGGCACCTCAGTCATATACTATGAAATTGAAGTCAGTATACCAACACTTTTCTCGTTCGTCAAGAATGGAACGTCTTGATTTATAGCTGCATTTTCGCTATAATTATAAACATAGCTTGAATATGTTTCCGGAACAATGGTCGTTCCAGTACCAATCAATAAGATTGGCACTGGAACGATTTTTTGTTCCCTAAAAAAAGGAGGAATACACATGGAACCTATTACCAAGGTGGAAATTATCACCCGTCCCGCTAAACTGGATGAACTCAAGGAAGCCATGAATAAGATTGGCGTTACTGGCATGACTGTCAGCCAAATCTTTGGTAGCGGCCTGACAAAAGGCCATGTAGAAGTATACCGTGGTTCCGAGTATTCCGTAAACCTATTGCCAAAAATCAAAGTAGAAATTGTCGTCTGCGATGTACCTGTAGAAACCGTAGTTAAAACCGCTAAAGAAATCTTGCGAACCGGTAAATTAGGGGATGGCAAAATCTTCATTCAGCCGCTTTCTAACGCCGTGCGTATCCGCACTGGCGACGAAGGCCCTGCAGCCATCAAAGCTCCTAAGGACACCAAAAGCGCTTAATGCAAAGAAGAAGAGCCGGCAGATATCTGCCGGCTCTTCTTCTTTGCATGTCGAATGGGTCCTATCGTGACGCGCCGTCCCCGTGAGGCGTCGCGGCGGCCCCCAATGGCCTAGGAATATGCCTTCTGATACAAAGCAAGAATTTCTTTTTCATTGGTTTCGCGAGGATTTCCCGGCGTGCAGACATCGGCGAAGGCGGCAGCGGCTAGCTTGGACAGATCCTCTTCTTGCACGCCAATATCTTGCAATTTCTGAGGAATGCGGATTTTCTTAGACAAGGCCACTACCGCAGCCACCGCTGCTTTACGGTAAGCGTCTTGTTCCATAGAGTCAACGCCTTGAACCCCCATAGCGCGGGCAATCTCTTTGTATTTTTCTCCAGAT
The DNA here is from genome assembly GCF_963676855.1 of uncultured Anaeromusa sp. Lineage (NCBI taxonomy): Bacteria > Bacillati > Bacillota > Negativicutes > Selenomonadales > Sporomusaceae > Anaeromusa > uncultured Anaeromusa sp. The sequence continues at coordinate 1,719,840 of NZ_OY781460.1, read as the reverse complement.
GCCGGAGCGTTGTATTCCATAACATAGGGTAGCAACAAGGCATTGGCAACGCCATGGGGTGTGTCATAGAGCGCTCCCAGAGGGTGCGCCATAGAATGGACAATGCCCAAGCCCACATTAGAGAAGCCCATTCCTGCTACATACTGAGCCAATGCCATACCGCTTCTGGCTTCTATATCAGTAGGCTGTGCGACGGCTGTAGGCAGATGTTTTGCAATCAAACTAATCGACTGCAACGCGAACATATCGCTCATATCCCAAGCACCCTGCGTAATATACCCTTCAATCGCATGGGTCAACGCATCCATACCGGTAGCCGCTGTCAGCCCTTTTGGCATAGAAGTCATGAGCTGCGGATCTACTACGGCCATAACAGGAATGTCGTTAGGGTCCACACAAACCATTTTTTTGACGTTTTTTTCATCAGTAATGACGTAGTTAATGGTAACTTCCGCCGCAGTTCCCGCTGTCGTCGGTACCGCAATAACCGGCACGCTTTTGGCTTTTGTCGCCGCACAGCCTTCCAAGGAGCATACATCAGCAAACTCAGGATTGTTCACCACAATGCCAATGCCTTTGGCCGTATCAATCGGCGAGCCGCCGCCAATGGCCACAATGCAGTCGGCGCCAGACGCTTTAAAAGCAGCCACGCCGCCATTAACATTAGCCACCGTCGGATTCTGCTTTACTTCATCATAGAGTGAAAAAGGAACCGACGCCTTTTCTAAAACCGCTGTAACCTGGGCTACTACGCCAGCAGCTACCAAATCCTTATCAGTCACTACAAAGACTCTAGAAAAACCACGACGCGTCATTTCTTCTGGAATCACTTCAATGGCGCCTGCGCCAAAATAGGATGTTTCATTGAGAACCATACGTTTAACCATAGTGCACCTCCTACAATTGTTGTTTCATCTCATCAGCGGCCGCTTTTACGCTGCGCGCCATGCCATCCAAATCTTGAACAGCAACGGAAATAGTCCGCATAAACTCTTGATGACGTTCGACAATCGCTCCGGTATTGGAAATTTCTTTTTCGATTTCCTGCATGCCTTTTTGTATGTTCTGCAAAATACCTTCTATTTTTTGCGCAGAATCCACGCTGACCCCTGCCAAATTCCGCACTTCTTGCGCCACAACCGCAAAACCGCGACCCATTTCGCCGGCCCGCGCCGCTTCAATGGCAGCGTTCAGTCCCAATAGCTTGGTTTGATCGGCTACATTCCGTATAAAGCGCAAGATTTCATCAGTATCCTTTACCTTCTGCGTCGTTTCTGCAGTAGATCCCAACAAAGACTGAGAGTTTTGAACGAGCGAGGAAACATGCTCGGTTACGTCCTCCACACGCTCTGAAACGTCTGCAATACGAGCCCCCATATTTCCGGACACATCCAGAAAATACTGCGTACTCTTCATTGTCTTCAACCGCTGGTATCCCATGCGAGATAGCGCATTTGCCACTATATAGAGCAAATCCGCAGCCGCTCGTATGCTTTCTTCCGGTACAATGCGGATTTTCCGTAAAGCCGTTAGGTATTCTTCTGGTTCAATACCCAGCTCCACCGCAATCCGACGAAATTTCTCTTCATCCGGAGCCTTCGGCAGCACCTGACCTCCCAGCATGGAACCAAGCTGTTTTCCTTCCACAACAATGGGAGCGGCAAAATCCATCAACCCTCCATGACAATAATAAATAGCCGGCTTTCCCGTACGGGCGGCTTCTTGACCGCCTTTGATATCGCATTCATTACAGCGCTTAGCGCCTTCGGTTGTATTCCGGGTCTTTTCCATGCAAAAATCAGTAAAATTGCTCGGCTTAGTCACTGGGCCCTCATGATCTACAGTAATGCTGGCCATCCCCATGGCCAGCGCAAAACGGTCTTGTATCTGCTGCAACAGTTCTAGATCGACGACATCGCGTAACGTATGTTCCATCTTGTCCGTCCCTTCCATTCCTTGGCAGGCATGTCCGTTGTTTAGAATAATGCTTCGTGCAAGTTTTTATGCGGCGCAGGCAAGACCAGTTGATCCACCAGGAAGCCTCCGTGCTCAATGGCATGCGCTCCTGCACGCACAGCAGAATTGACAGCGCCCACATCACCAGTCAACGTCACCACGGCTTTGCCGCCCATGCCACGCGCCAAGCGCACGTCAATCAGAGCAACATTGGCCGCTTTCGCAGCCGCATCAGCAGCAACTACAGCGGAAGCCACCGAATAGGTTTCAATCACGCCCAAAGCATGAATTTCATGGACGTCGCTGCAGCCGCTCACGGCACCTATCAAGGAATCATGCGGATTAGGCAGCACAAACTCGTCCACTACATTTTCTTCCCCGCCTACCGCCTTGCCGCTGCGAATCGCGCTTTGCACCGCTCCGACGTCACCAGCCACCATGACTACGTACTTGCCGGGGCACAGCGGCTGGGCCATAACCATATCCACATTAGCCGCTTTGAGCATAGCGTCCGCCGACAAAATGCCCCGCGTGATGTTCTTCAATTCCAACAAGCCAATGGCTCGCTTCATGTTCATTCCCCCTGTACGCTACTACGCCTGAATGACGATGGCGCCGTCGATACTGACAACCTTACCAGCAATACTGGCGTGCACATTAGCGCCCAACCCAGCTCCTTCGGGAATCTCCGCCACCAGCTGCCCTTTCGCGACACTGTCTCCCACGGCTACGATCGGCTTGGCCGGCGCTCCGATATGCTGCGACAACAGCAGTCTCACGCTGCGCACTTGCGGCATTTCCGTCAACAGCGGCGCTTTCACGTCATACTGCGACAGGCCCAGCCGAGCCACAAGACGTTTCGTGGGAATCAGGCGGTATTCACGGCCCCCGCGTACCGTGCAAGGAGCTTCATGGTAAGGATTACGCACTTTTTGCTTGGCGAATTCCTTTTTTAAATGCCCATTCACCAAACGAGGCGACAAACCCATGGTACAGCCAAACACTTCGCAAGCGCCGCATTCCGAGCAAAGCATGGCTCGCTGCAGAATATCCGGCTGCTCGCTGTTGCTGTGACCGATGGCTTGCATAATGCGATGCGGCTCCAGGCCGTGACCCAAAAGGTTTCGCGGACAAACATCGGTACAAGCCCGACAATTGCAGCAAACCGCCCGAGAACGGTTGAGCACATGCTCCCAGGACAAACGCCGCTGACGAATAATGCTATGACTCTCCGGCAAAACCAACAGGCCTCCGGTTGTTTTCGTAATCGGCGCGTCTTCTTCAATCAGTTTTCCCATCATCGGGCCACCGTCAATAATGGCATAGGGACCGGTTGTCGGACCGCCGGCCATAGCCAGCGCTTCTTTTATCGACATGCCCACAGGCGCCTTGATGGTAATCGGCTTGACTACAGCGCCGCCGATAGTGACGTACTTTTCGGTAACGCCCTCTCCTTGCAACGCTTTGGCCACATTAATCAACGTTTCAACGTTGGCAACTACCACCCCTACTTGAAGGGGAATGCCTCCTTCAGGCACGATGCGTCCTGTAATTTCGCGCACCAGCACCTGCTCGTCTCCGGCAGGATAAATATCCGGCAAATACGCCAGTTCTACATTTTTTTCATTCATATCGGCCAAAGTCTTAGTCAGACTTTCAATGGCTGGTCCATATTTGTGTTTAAGTCCTACGTAGGCTTTTTGTGCGCCAGTAGCCACCATCACGGCTCGCAGGCCCAGCAGCATGGCCTGGCTTTCGCTGGCCATAAGCTGCTGATGCGCCCGCAGAAGGGGCTCGCACTCGGCACCATTCACCAGAATGGTGTCGACACTGGCGTTGATTTTTACATGCGTAGGAAAGCCGGCGCCGCCGGCTCCCACCACACCTGCCGCCTTAACGGCGGCAATAATTTCTTCACGTACATTCTCTGCCAATTAGTTCGCCCCCTGTTCTTCCATCAAACGATGGAGAAGCCATCCACCAGCACGCAACGGCGCTGACGGGTAAAGCTCTTGGCGGAAGTCAGTCCTTCGCCGGTGGGGCCGGCAATCGTAAAGGTGGTGTACCCTTCGCCGCCTACGCCAATCCCAGCATAAGACGGTGCATTTTTTACAAAAATGGTGGTTTCAATGGCTTTGGCCATTTGGGTCAAATTGTCCACGTTTTTGGAATGCATGATGGCCGTATGGCGGTTGCCATGCTCTACTTTAACCGCCAAGGCAATGGCGGCATCGATGTCCTTAACAGACACCACCGGCAATACCGGCATCATCAGTTCTTCCACAACAAACGGGTGATCTGCTGGAGCTTCACACAGTACTACTTTGATCGTATCCGGCACATTAATGCCGATCTTATCCAAAATGTACTGGGCCGATTTTCCCACATAGTCCTTGTTGATGCCATAGACCTTATTAGCAGGACCTGTACACCCTTCAGCAATTTTGCCTTCTTTGGCAGTCATAATGACTTCTTTGAGGGCTTCGCGCTGCTCTTTATTGATCAAATACGCACCATTACGTTGCATGTACATCATCAGTTGGTCAGCAATCGAGCCGACCGCGATGACTTCTTTTTCCGCAATGCAAGGCAAGTTGTTGTCAAAGGAACATCCGTTGACAATATCCTTGGCCGCTTTGGGAATGTCCGCTGTTTCATCAACAACGACAGGCGGGTTTCCTGCACCGGCACCGATGGCCTTTTTGCCGGATGACAGAACCGCTTTTACCACACCTGGTCCGCCGGTAGCTACCAGCATGTTGATGTCCGGATGTTTCATCATGGCATTAGCCGCCTCAATGGATGGGTTCGCTACTGAAGTCATAAGGTTAGCCGGACCGCCGGCTTTAACAACGGCTTCATTGAAAAGCCGAATGGTCCACAGGGACGTATTTTTCGCCGTCGGATGAGGACTGAAGAAAATCGCATTACCTGCAGCAATCATGCCAATGCCATTGCAAATGATGGTTTCCGTAGGATTGGTGGTTGGTGTAATAGAACCAATCACTCCATAGGGCCCCATCTCCAGCAACGTCAAGCCGTCGTCTCCAGTCCACGCGACAGGCTTCAGATCCTCCGTACCAGGGCTTTTAGTAGCCGCCAACTGGTTTTTAAGAATCTTGTCGCTTACACGTCCCATACCGCTTTCCCATACCGCCATTTCCGCCATCGTAGCAGCATTGGTATAGGCAGCATCCCGTATAGCTTGAACGAACTTTTCTCGTTCCATACGAGAAAAACTTTTCAGCTCTTTGTATGCCTTACGGGCGGCATCAACGGCTTCATCCACCGTATCAAAAATGCCGTCTTGTACTTGTTTCGAGCTTCCTTCGCCATCTTGCAGCGAAGCTACAATTTCAGCAGTTATTTTTGCTATCAGCGCCTGATCTACTACCATTCTTGTTCCTCCTTCCGGCGCTACTGCGCCGTGTCGAAAGCCGCCGATCAAGGCTGCGCTTTCTTAGGCCCGGACGTTTTTCCAGGCGGCTAAAGCTGCATTGGCAACTTGCACATCTTCATGCACTGCGCCGCCGCTGACGCCGATCCCGCCTAGGACTTCTTTGCCGTCCAATAGCGGTAAGCCGCCGCCAAAAACAATAAAGCGTCCTTGCTGCGCCGTATTAAGGCCATACAAGGGACCTCCCGGCTGCACTAATTGCGCCGCTTCCTCCGTAGACATCTTCAGCGCTGCCGCCGTATAGGCCTTATCTAACGCCAGTGAGATACTGGCTAAAAGTGACCCATCCATACGATGCTGCGCTACCAGATTGCCTCCGGCATCTACCACCGCCATAACCATAGGCACACCGATTTCCATGGCCTTATATTCCGCTTCTTCCAAAATATGTTTTGCTTTGTCCAGCAAGGTTTTCGCCTCCTTGCAAGCCGAGCCTTCCTTACGCTGTTGTCCCGCCGCCAATCGCTCCACAATTTGGGTTGTTGCTTTTTGCACCACTTCTTCTTGCTCTACACAGCGAGCCATCACAAAAAGCAAATCTGACAACCGGTTCAAATAACGGCGATCCGCTTCGGGTACAAACGCCTTTTGACTTAACGTAATCGTACGCCTTTCGGCCCGGCGCACTATGGTGCGCGCCACATCCAACGCCGCGCTGGCTTTCGACTCGCCGGGCGTAACAAAGTAATGCTGAGGAATGCGCCGTTGCTCCATTTCATCGATGACTGCTTCCAGCCTAGCCACATGAGCTTCGGTAATGCGCCCTGCCGCTTGCTCGACAAAGTGCGTCGCCAAATCGGCATTCAAATCGATCAGCTCGCTTTGCAGCGTCTGCAGGCATGCTTCCGCCCAGGGAAATACGCCAACTAGCGCACGGGCTGCACCCATGGCCGCACTGGCTTCATCCACTGTGCCGTACGCCTCGACTCTCACGTCATCCTTGGAAACGCGCTCTTTGCTGTATAAGCTGGTTGTACCGCCATCTCCGGTTCGCGTATACACACTCATGCTACATTCTCCCATTCCTCTGGGTTATCTGATTTCCACACCGCACTCCCGAGCCACATCGCGCGCCAAAGGCGTCAACAGGTCTTGCGGGCCAACAGACAGCGCCGTTTCCCCCTGAGCCGCCAACACTTGAATCATAGCCGCGTCAATAACTCGCCGACCTTGCCCTTTCTTGGGCAACGACGGTTTTTGTGCAGTTTCTTTTACTTGCGCCAGTGTACCGGTTAGATCCAGTTGCTGCGCCGCCTCGGCCGCCAGCGTACCGGCTTCCACCAAGACCACTCCATAGGACTCCAATGTTTTTAGATTTTCCTGCAAGGCTCGCGTCAAAGTTGGCCGCGCTGCGCCCATACCACCTTGAACACGCCACGGGTCCTTAGGATCTGCGGCATTGCGCGCGGCAATGACTGGTTTTCCCATTAAGAGAGCTTGCATCACCAGGGTCGTAACCGTTGTATCCGCCAAGGTGCGGGCCAGTTTAGCTGCAGTGTTTTGCGTCAATACAGGCACAAGCACGATATCAGCCGCTTTCAGGTCTTGCTTTGGCAAGGGGTCCGTTGCTAAACGAATGTCCAACTCCGTCCCCAACGCTTTACGCAGGCGTTCTACACCAATCACTGACTCCGCCGCTTTGGACAAAACAGCGGTTAAACGGACGCCCTGATTTTGCAGCTGCGCCAATTGTACCAGCGCCTCTTCTAGTCCTAAAGCACCGCCTGTAAACAAAGCCAACACCTGTTTGACCGTTGGCTGCACAGGCTGCGTCACGCCCAAGCGCCGCATGACTTCTTCCGTCACCAGGCGAATCATGTCTTCGCGTTCCACTTTACGCCTCCTGTTCTCGGCGCAGTGTTACCGTAGCCCCCGGACCAATGCCCAGGGCATTAGCTTCATCCGTATCAATGTGCATTTCCAAGCGAAACTCTTCTTTCACCCGGACCAAAACCTGTTTCAAGTCCGCGCCCCGCGGACCGTCAACCTCCACTATGACCCGCTCGCCGTCTTTCACGCCGAAGCGGCGGGCATCATCATTGTGCATATGGATATGTCGGGCTGCACAAATAACACCTTTCGCAAGGGTTACTGCGCCGCAAGGGCCTGCCAGGATAATTCCGGCGCTTTTTTCGATATCGCCGGAATCCCGCACCGGTGCTTTGACTCCTAAAGCAAAGCCGTCGGTACGGGAAATTTCCACTTGCGTCGTACCTCGGATGGGCCCTAGGACGCGCACATTGCGAATCACGCCCTTAGGCCCAACCAACGTCACCGTTTCCGCTGCTGCAAATTCTCCCACCTGTTTTAAATCCTTCTGGCGGGTCAACTGGCTGCCGCAACCGAATAAAATCTCCATATGCTCAGCAGAGAGGTGGATGTGCCGGTTTGATATCCCGACAGGAATCCCTTCCGTCACCGCCGTTGCTTCCGGCTCTGCCGCCAAAGACTGCAAAACCTGAGTCACAATGGCTTCGATCGTTGCGCTGTCCATCCTCTCACCTCGTTACCCTAGAAATTATAAAGATTTAGGAAGAATTTTTTCAATGTCCGTATGCGGACGCGGAATGACGTGCACCGAAATCAACTCGCCAACCCGTTGCGCTGCTGCTGCACCGGTATCAGTAGCCGCTTTAACAGCTCCTACGTCACCGCGTACCATAACGGTTACCAGGCCGGAACCGATTTTTTCATACCCCACAAGACTTACGTTAGCTGCTTTCACCATAGCGTCAGCTGCTTCAATCGCACCTACCAAGCCTTTGGTTTCAACCATTCCCAATGCCTCTCCACTCATACTGATTCATCCTCCTTGTCGTTTTTTCCATAATGCAGGCAAGTATTACGAGGATCGCCCTTGCGCCGCGGGCAGTTTAGATCGTGGCACAAATTACAGCTGTCCGCCGCATCAACTGCGGCTTCTTCTACAATCGGTTCCTGCGCTTCTTCCCTAACTACAGGTTCTTCGTCAACCACCGTTTGCAGTTCAGCTTCCATCGGCGGTTCTTCCTGCAAATTTTGAGCAGGCTCTGCCGCTATGGGCGGTTCCTCTTCTTCTGCTTCCGGTTCTGCTTGCTCTTCCGTTGGCGCTTCCACCGCAGTTTCTGGTTTCGTTCCTACCGTTTCTTTGGTAAGAAGTATACAATCCAACTCCTGATGCGGCCGGGGGATGACATGAGTGGCTACAATACGCCCCACTCTTGCCGCAGCGACACTGCCGGCTTCTACAGCCGCCTTAACGGCGCCTACGTCGCCGACCACTTTGATCAGGATCATGCCGCTGCCTTTCGCCAGTTCATAACCTACCAATTTTACATTAGCCGATTTCACGGCTGCGTCCGCCGCCGTAATGGCGACAGGCAAGCCCACGGCTTCAATCATACCTAATGCTTGTCTGACCATGCATTCACCTCCCATGGCCTCTTAGCCCTCCCGGGGCTCCTGCCGTTTCTTGCAACATCCTGCGGACAATCTCCGCTACCAACGAGGTCAAGTCTTCTTCCGCTACCACTTCCGCCTCGTCGGCAGGTACGCCGACTTCCTCAGCCTTTTCCTTAAAAGGAATGCCTTTGACAAGCCTGGCGGCATTATACCCAAACAACCGCCACACGCTCGGATCTCCAGTCCCAGGATGTATAAAAAGCGGCTCTTCCAGTGCCAATTTGCGGTAATGGATGCACAGCCCCTCGCCACTAACGCCTACGCCCACCCCCAGGGGCGATGCGAAGGCTGCTTCATGCGCTAAGCGGGCAGCGTCTCCTGTTTCTTGCTCTGTAAGTCTCCAGGGTATGCCTTCTTCTTCCATGCCAGCCTTGATCTCGCGCAGTTTGGCCTCCAACTTGTCGTGAGCCGCCACAGCGAGAAATACACTGGGCCGGACTTTCTGCTCTCCCAACATCGTCTTCACGCCTCTCTGCCCTGGCCTTCATGCATGTATGACAGCACCAACCCGGTGGCCACAGCGTTGCGCGGTCCTTCACAGCCCCGAATATTGCCGCGGCCGCAAACAATGCCGTACTCAGCCAAGGCATCGCTTACCATATCCGCCACTTCAAAGTCCAGCGCCGAACCGCCTACCAAAACCACAAACTCAATATGCCGAATATTTCCCGTAGGAGCCACTCGCGCCAACGACCGCAGTGCGTTGGTCACAAATACTCTTTTCTTGGCTTCCCGCCGGACATGGCGAATGCGATCCAGCGCATGATCCGTCGGAATGGGCACCATATCGTCTTCTTTCAAAATCACGTTTCTGGCAAATACATGCGGCGGCAGATGCTCCGAGAAGAAGCGTACTGTGCCGTCTTCCAGGCGAATATGGTACAGACTTTCCACCTTGGCCAAAGGATACTTCTTGATTTCTTCCGCCAGGGATAGATCAGTAAGCCCCAACTCGGAATTGATCAACATACTCACCATGTCGCCAGCACCGCCAAGATGAATGGCATGCACATTTTCATCGCGAGTGATAATGGCCGCATCGGTCGAACCGCCGCCCATATCCAAAATCGCCAAAGGCTTATCGGTTCCGGGAGTTGTCATAGCCCCCAAAATGGCCATATTGGCTTCTACACCCGCGATGACCACGCCAATCCCCAGTTCAGACGTCAGCCGATCAGCAATTTGCTGCATCGGCAAGCGGCTGGTTTTCACCATGGCCGCTAGAGCCACGGCGTTCTCCAGGGCGAATTCACCGGCCAGACCGCCTTGCACCTTCTGTGGCACAAAGGTATCCACCGCCAAAATATCCTGGATTTTCATTTCCCCTAAAGGCTGCGCCGTCAGATCACCCATGACCTGCCGGACACGTTCCAGCATGCCATTGACATTAGTACCCGCTTCTCCTTGCACATCCTGCACCGGCTGCACACGTTCCACGGCTTCCATTATTTTCGAGGCGCCAGCCTCTACATCCACTTCGGTCCGTCCTTTTTGCCCCAGCACGGTAATAAAACCAGCCGGAATGGCTCGTGCCTTAACATCTCCTTGGGGCGTACGCACCACAACTGCGGAACGATTGCCGATCAAGGCTCTGGCAATAGGCACCACCATCTTGGTTTCGTCGGCGTTCAAACCAAAGACCGTCGCAATTCCATAGGGATTGGATAGGGTCGTAATAGTTCGTCCCGCTTCGGCTACCTCAACAGCCGCCAACATGTGCAAAGGAACTTTGTCGATAAACGCCACCTCATCCAAAATGGGCATCGCTTTGTTTACCCGGTTGGCAATAAGCACCGCATCGTCTTGGCAGACGATGGCGCCTTGCACATCAACTCCTCGGGCCAAAGCCGCATTGAGAGCTTGGGCGGCATCTTCAAAATCAACACCCCGGGGAATCACGCACAAAACGCTTTCCCCGGCATTCGTGCGCGGCAGTTCTTCCATAAGAATTGTCACGCCCACGCCAAGACCAATTCCACCTGGTGTGGAAGGATTATGGCCGATCATGGTCGACTCGGTAATAATGGTTTCCGTAATGGTCTCCATCGCCAAATCGCCAATAACCGGCGTAGCTTCGTTCAAACGAACCTGAGACAGATCTCGCATGGTCAATCCGGTCTTCTTTAAAGCGTCCTGCAACGCCTGCACGATGCCCGGCACGTTGGCCAGCGTTCCCTTAATCCCCGTTGTTTTCACAATGCTGCTGGCCAAAAATTGCAAGGGCTGACCTGCATCAATTCTGGCCAGGCAAACTTCTGTGGTGGAATTGCCGATATCCACCCCTGCAATGATCGCCATAACCGTGTCCTAGCTTACGCGGAGACGGTTGCGGCGTTCGTATACGTCAGCAGCTTCCCGAACAAAGTCGGCATTGATTTTGGCGCTGTATTTATGTTCCATTTCATCGGCAATCGCCAAAAGTTCCGCTTTGGTCGAACGATTCGGGCGCAGCGCATTGTAGATCTCTAAAATGCGGTCATCTGGAATCGCCGTCAGCTCTGCAGCGCGACGCAAGTTAGCAGCAAATTGAGTCCGGCCTACGCCGTCGGCAATTTCCGCCTGCAAGCGCAGGGTTTCCGGGCTGATACGCACATCGTCAGCCGTGACTTGGCCATTGAGAACTTTTTCTAAGGTGATGTCATTCAGTGACTTCCCACCAGGAGTTTTGACAAGGTCCGGATGTTTTTCCGCCAAAGGATAGTCCTGTGCCGGACACAGCCCTTTCGAGGGAACTGCAGCCGCCGGCGCACCGCCTTGAGGCGCTTGCTGCATAGAGCGCATGACTTCACGCACAATATCTTCAATCATTTTATTTTGAGACATCTTTTGATTCACCTCCGTCGTTTAGAACTGCACTTCAATTTCTACCGCTTTGGAGCCAGGAACGACATGCTCCGTCTCTTTAATGTGGAGAATAGCCGCTTTAGCTTGGAATTTCGGCCGAGCCATCTGATCATTCCGCGTCGGTACCGGAGTTGGCGACTCGCCTTTAGCGTATTTGGCAGCATTACGGCCAATGGCGCGATAAGCTTCCAAATCCAACAACGGCGACTGCGGGAAAAGCTCCAGATTGCTCAGCGGCGGCAGATCTTTTTGATGGATAACCGTCGTACCGCGAGACTGAATTCCGATGGAAATGCCGGAACCGCTCAGTTTTGTAGCATCATGCGCTACAAATGCCAAGTCGGAAGAACGGGTTACACGAATGACACGAGCTTTGAGTCCTTCTTCTTCAATACCGGAAATGAGTTCCCGCAGCACATCGCTATGAGGCACATCTACGATGGTTTTATTCTGGTATTTGCCGAAAGCAGGGGCCAGAGCGATGATAACCTCATCCGCCCAAGTTCCCGCTTTTGCTTCGCCTTTTTCCACTAAGGTCATCGGACGACCGACAACCGCTTTTTTTACAGGCGCACTGGCAGCAGTCGGCTGTTCCATGCCTTGCATTACCTGTGCGACAATCTCACGAATCATTTGTTCGCTGATTTGCATATTCGGCGCACCTCCCCGCTTAAACGTCAAAGTCAGACGGATTCAAAGCCTGACGAATGGTCTTGATTTCGTTCCAGCGCTCATCGCTCATGCGATAGCCTGTTCCGGGACCGCGATAATCGTTTGCGTCGTTGACGGCGCTAACTACATGGAAGTTGCTGTCCAAAATAGCCGACGTATGGAGATAGTCTCCAGATACGCGCTGTTTGAGCAGATTGAGAACGTTCTCCGCCAGATCCTGGAAACCAGCTTTCGACAAGGCCTTGACTACGTCAATACCAGTAATGCCTCGGCTCATCATTTCCTGAGCGGATTTGAGATCCTCTACGATATTACGGGCCGGCATATCCTTGCTTCCATGAGCGTAGGTAGCCGCTTCCACTTCCTCGTCGGTAATGGTCGGGAAGCCCAGTTCGCGATACACAGCCTGGAGAGCCCGAGCTGCTTTGTTACGCACGGCAATGACGTCTTCTTCCGCTGCCGGACGCAGGCCGCCGTCGATTTGGAGATCGCGCTGGATGATATTCCAGTCATCATAGTCATCTACATCCCAGTTGGAGCCGGCGAACATGTTATCATAGTTAGGCACGCCGCTGTAACCGGAGCAAATGAAGTCTGTACCAGGCAGCATCTGCATAAGCGTACGAGCTGTCCGGCGGATGTCGGAATGGGTGAAGGTCTGATCATTACTAGAGGCAACTTCCAGGTCCAACATGGTAGTAGTCAAATTTTCCGCCAAAACAGCACGGATGCCGGACGGAACCGCTGCAGGTACGCCGATGCAGCTTACGGAGCCATTCTGCAGGCCCTGTACGCCGGCGCCGCGGGTAATCATGATGCAACGCACTTCCAAATACAGCATGGATTTTCCTTCAGCATAACCCATCTGCACTTCGGCGCCGGTACCGGAAGTGAAGCGCATTTTCAAACCGCGCGAAGCATAAGCCGAAGCCAAAAATGCTTTGGACCAAGGAGTGTCATCGCCGTCAACAAACACGTTTTCCGTACCATATACGGAAATGGTTTCCGCATAAGCCGTAATACCGCGCATGCCTAACTGCAGTTCGGTCGCTTCTTCCAACGCGCATTGGATCAAGGTGCCGCGACGTCCGGTCTGACCGCCGATCAGCATGGACAGCGCATTGAATGGAGCATAACGCACAACCGCAACGGTGGTTTCCATTTCGTCGAAGCCGCGCATGGAAGCTTCCGCCGCATCAGCAGCAATCAGTACCGGGTTGTCGGCTACGTTGGTAATGTGGCACTGGTTAGACGGGCGCTTACGAGCGCGCATCTTCTGCAAAGCCATCATCATTTCCACCACGTTCATGGTGTTAAGTACCGCCACGATCTTGGCGGCGGTCAGGCCACGGAAGACCTTGACGATCTCGTCACGGGACACATTTACATCCACAAGCAATTTAGCAATTTCTTCGTTGCCCATCGCCATGGATCTTTCCGCTACCGTCACGTCAATGGCATAGTCCGCAATAAACTGGTCGATGAAATCGAATTTATCCCGAGGCGTGCCATCCATTTCAACAACGCGGCCATTTTGGATTTTAATGCTAGGAATCGGATCGTTGGGACTGCCCATGGCAATCAGGCCCACTTCGGGCCATTCAACCACGAAGCCGTCCTGGTTCACAGGGCGGGCTTCCAACGCTTCAAACCGTTTGGATCGTTTCATTTCGTTCCCTCCCTGCTATTAAATGTATGGTTTCGTGCTGGACGGAGCTGGCCCGCCCAACGCTTCGAGCAACTTCTTGCCCGCATCTTTAGCTGCCAGAACCGACTGACGCACGGCGCCGGAATCGCCAGTAATCATGATGATTACTTCGTTGGAGTAGCTGGTGCCGGCGGCAGGGCTGGCATAGCCGACGAGCTCCACGTTAGCCGTTTTGACGGCCACATCGGACATCAGCACACCAATGGCTGCCGGAGCGCCGACAATCAGACCGAATGCTTTACCAACAGGCGCATTGAACGCTTTGTTGATGGCATAGCTGGCGCGAGCGGTGTATTGCAGTTCCAGATGGCCTGCATCGTTACCGTACACATCGCCGAAGGTGCGATCCAGCTCTTTCAGAGCCACTTCTACCGCGCGACGAGCATCAGATACTTCTTCAGCTCCAAATATGATGAGACATCCATGACCAGCGCCGCCTTTAGTATCACGCGCTAATTCAATAGTGACAATTTCCGTATTGGTTGCTTTAACCGCTTCGTCAGCCGCCATGATATGCGGGCCGGCGCCGGTACGTCCGCCGATGATGCCGATAGAGCGGAATTTGGGATCCAGCTTCATCTGCGCATGCAGCATAGGATCTACGTTGGCAATTACCAGACCGATGGTATCGCCAATAGCGGTACCTACGTATTCGGTCATACCCGGGTTGGCTGCGCAAGCGGCAGCAGCCGGAGCTTCAGTCGGAACAGTAGCTCCTTGAGACTCCATGCGTTTTTTGATTTCATCCATAACCTTGTCAATTAACTGTTCTTGCATATGTCTTCCACCTCCAAATTAACTCTTAAACCTGTTTCGGCAGAATGCTTTCCACATCCGTGTGGGGGCGAGGAATGACGTGTACGGAGACAACCTGACCCACTTTTCCAGCAGCCGCGCTGCCGGCATCGGTAGCCGCCTTAACGGCACCGACGTCGCCGCGTACCATAACCGTCACCAGGCCGGAGCCGATTTTTTCGTAGCCAACCAAATGTACATTGGCCGCCTTGACCATGGCATCAGCCGCTTCAATGGCACCGACAAGACCTTTTGTTTCCACCATACCCAACGCTTCGTTCATTTTATGTCCTCCTTTCCTCCGGCGGACAAGCCGCGGTCCATCTGTTCTAGACAGTCCGACAGTTCGTCCAAGCCTTCACCTGTATGGGAAGAGACAAAGAACACAGGCTCTTTGACTCCCGCCTGCACTAGAAATCGTCTTGCGCGTTCACGATCGGCCTTTTCTAAATCCACTTTCGTTACTACGCCTACCACCGGCCGGGTAAACATTCCCGCAAATCCAGGAGGCAGCACCGGCATTCTTTGAGAAGCATCCTGCACAATAAGCACACCTGCCGCTTGCATAGAAGTCACCAAGAGCGCCGAGTAAAAACGCGGTATTTGCGCATATTCCCCAGGAGTGTCTATGGCATCGTCGTAAAATTCAATATCGCTGGTCTTACTGACTTCCTTCGCCCTCTGCCCTAAAGCATAGGCTAGCGACGTTTTGCCAGCACCTACAGCCCCTACCATCATGACCTTACGTTTAACAATCGGTTTCATAGGTCACGACCTAGTAATGCGAGTGCCAGTAAAGCCCAGGCCATCCGTCAGTACGGCATTCACTTGACGCAGAGCCGCTTCCACAGCAGAAACGCTGCCCACCAGCACTACGGAACCGGTAAAACGGTCCATAAAGCCAATGTCCACCGCCGCCGTCTTGGTGGCTACATCTGCAGCAATCAACGCCGCTTCACAAGGGGTAATTGTCAAGATGCCAATAGCGCCGCCTTCTCCTACACCCAGCTTCTCACAGAGCACCGCTTTCGGATGGGCGATTAGATGCGCCAGCGTAACCTGTTTTCCTGGTACATATTCTTGTACAACTCTTTGTTTTTCCGTGCTCATCGGCCTTCCTCGCAATCTTCGCAAATAATTTGACGATTCTACATGTATAGTAATTGGCGATTGCCTTCATTCTCCCTTGAGTCCTTGTTGCTCCCCTACCGGATATACTTGCTGCACCCATCCTCCCATCCAAACAAAAAACCACTCCTCTTTTTCGGCATGAAAAGATCTTGCTAATCTTTTCGAAAATTTTAAATATAAAGACAAAAAAAGACTGCCTGAAGGCAATCTTTTTTCATAACAGGTTTGATGTTCTATTTTATTACGAGACTCTTAGTTTTTCGCTTTTTCGCCCCGCAGCTCCTGCCGATACTGATTGGGCGTCATCCCCATAGACTGGCGGAAAACACGACAAAAATAGCTGGCGTCCTGATATCCCACTTCAGTGGCAATCCGCACCACTGTGTAGTCCGGATCCAAGAGAAGCTTTTTGGCCCGATCCAGGCGTACTCTAGTAATGAAATCTGCAAAATTAAAGCCTTTTTCCTTTTTGAATAAACGACTGAAATAAAAAGGACTCAAATGCACCGTCTGCGCCACTTCTTCCAGCGGCAAGTTACGATGGCAATTAGCGACAATATACTCACAGGCTTTATTCATAACCCGCAAATTCATACTATTGCGGTTTTCCAACATGTTATCCAAAAACTGATCCAGCGCTTCCATCATCCAACGCTCAATATCGCTTTGCTCCTTGCATTCATTCAGACGCTGAATGC
This sequence comes from uncultured Anaeromusa sp., assembly GCF_963676855.1. Taxonomy (NCBI): domain Bacteria; kingdom Bacillati; phylum Bacillota; class Negativicutes; order Selenomonadales; family Sporomusaceae; genus Anaeromusa; species uncultured Anaeromusa sp. The sequence continues at coordinate 1,703,138 of NZ_OY781460.1, read as the reverse complement.
AATAAAAATTGAGCAACGTCAGCTTATCTAAACTGGCGCCACCTTCCACCGCCGACCGCGAGAGCACCACTAACAGCTCTAGCACACATGCTTTGATGGTTTCCAAACGTGTTTTCTTGGCAAAAATTTCACCTAAAAGACTTTTTAACGCTTCTTTGGCTTGCTTGCGGTCGCCACAGCGTACTTTATCCAAGACCGCCCGCTCCGCATGGAAAGGATAATGAAAAGGCCCTTCGCTCAAATGCGGCGCATCCTCAATATGAATCACCTGGCTGCTACCCAGATAAAACCTCTGCCGCAATGCACTCATGGCTTCGTGATAAGAACGGTAAATATCCCGCGGATCTGCATAGTAGCGGCCAACGCCGATCGTAATGCTAAGGCCCAGTTCTTCACCCACCACACTGCGGATGCTTTCCGCTTCCCTCAACGCCTCTGCTTTGGCGACGGCAGCATCCCCTGCGTTCTCCAAGCCCAGCAATACGACAATATTGTCGCTCCCCGTAGGCGCCACCAGCGCTGCCTTGCCCACGCCACTGCGCGCTCGCACAGCTCGGCAGATGCTTTGATGCAGCCGCTGCTTCATGCCCTGTTTTTCTAGTTCCGACGCCTGCAAGGTCAGTTTGCGAAAATTATCAATATCAATGACCAGCGCCACGCCAGGGTCCACAGCCAAGCCCAAAAACCTGGCCCGTTCCCGATAGTGCGTCATTTCCTCCACTTGTCCGGAAATAAGGTCATACACAAAGGACATTTGAATAAATGGCATGGCCTCAGCCACGCTTTTGCGCAACGCTTCTTCTTCTTGGTGCTTGCTTTTCATGGCCTTGACGCCTTCAGCCACTTTGCGCAGTGTTTCCGTGAGCTCTTCCGGCCTCACCGGTTTCAGCAAATATTCCACTGCCCCCATGGAGAGTGCCTGTTTAGCATAACTGAATTCGTCAAAAGCCGTCAGCATCACAATACGTGTATCCGGCAGCAGCACCCGAATGCTTTTCGCCGCCTCCAAGCCGTTGATCTCCGGCATGCGGATGTCCATCAGCACAATATCCGGCCGTTCTTCCATGGCCAGCCGGACGGCACTGGCGCCATCGCCTGCCTCACCGACAATCTGAACCTGCGGATAGTTTTTTTCAATAATGAAGCGCAACGCTTGCCGCTCCAATTGTTCATCGTCGGCTATCAACAGCGTATACATACAACTACTCCTTCCCGAATGCTGCCGGTCTTCCCTGACCGGCCTTCTGCGATCATTTAATTATGCCGAAACGGCAGGCGCAGCTGCACCGAAGTTCCTTCGCCAGGCACGCTTTCCACCGAAAGGCCGTATTGTTCGCCAAAAAAATGACAAATGCGCTTATGTACATTAATGATACCTAAGCCGGTTGTCTGTCCATGCGAATTTTGCCGCCGCTCTTCCTGGAACAAGCTCTGCAAACGTTCTGCAGGCATCCCCACTCCAGTATCGCGCACTGTCAGTACCACATCCTTGTCGTCAATGCGCCCTTCCAAGAAAATGCTGCCTCCTTCTACCCGGTTTTCCAAGCCATGAATGATGGCATTTTCCACCAACGGTTGCAGGGTCAGCGCTGGAATAAGTCCCTCTAAAAGGGCTGCATCGATTTGAATATCCGAGGCAATGCGATCGCCGAAGCGAACCTTTTGAATGGTCAAATAATCCCGAGTGGATTTGACCTCTTCTTCGATCGTACGCAACACGTCAATATCTCTCAGATTATTGCGCAGCAAGTCCGCTAAGGCATACACCACTTCCTGGGTTTTTTCCGCCCCTTCCAGCAAAGCCAAACGCGCAATGGTATTCAACGTATTAAACAGAAAATGAGGATTGACCTGCGATTGTAACGCCTTCAACTCCGTCACCTGCAGCAGACTTTCCAGCTCCGCCTTGGCCTTCATTTCTAGCATCAGCTGTTTTTGCACAATATTCGCCAGGCCGATTTCTACAATGTAGTTGGACATGATGTAAATCAGATCCGCCCCAGCCTTAATGCGATGCTCCGGCACAATTTCCACATGATCAAAAAGCTCGCCTATTTTTTCCTTATCTACCGGCAAATCCGCCACACGGCGATACATTTCTTCTTTGACTTCCTTGATATCGCTATGCTCTGTTTCCAATACCACCTGGCCAGCCAAAAACGCGCCAATGTACTCATCCTGCACAATAATCGGCGCCGCTAAGTCCGTCAGACCGCTATGACAAAGATATACCACCGGACGTTTATCCTGTGTAGCCCGGCGGCCACTTTTATCATCGCAGTTCATACAGCGGCGAAATCCCTCATCAAAGGAGCGAACATAATTGCAAAAACAAGCGAAATGGCTGGGCTTGGTAATAGGGCGGCCTTCGGGATCCACGATAACTGCCGCCAGTCCCGTGGCTTCTGCAAACTTATCTTGAATCTCTTGCAATACACTAGTGTCAACAATTTCACTTAACGTAAACCGGCTGACTTGCATATTCAATTCCCTCCATCCTTTTACGACGCATCCGGCAGGTTTTTGTCTTGTCAAAGTTTTCGCATAAATGAATACTATTAGTTATGCAGATGCGATTTTCCTGCGTCAGGATTTCGGGATATGAAAATTTTGCCATGCTTTTGTAGTTTTGTTTGCAATATTTTACAAGGCAGCTCGTTGCTCTTTTTCCGGCACCGCGGGAATAAAATCGGTAATCCGTGCCATATTGTGCATCGTATAGAGCATGGTCTTCAGCAAAAACACCATCAATACGGCTCCTGTCCCTTCGCCTAGAGCCATATTGGCTTTCAGTACCACTTCCTCCGCCGGAATGTTCCCTAGCAGCAAGGAATAGGCCATCCCTGGCTCTCGGGACAGATGCGATGGAATGGCATGCTTTTCTACTCCTGTATCCAGCCGTGAAGCACAGATATAGGCAACCGCCGTAATAAAACCGTCAATGACAAATGGCGTTTCTAAGCGCGCACATTCCAACATGGCGGCGCAAATAGCTACCATATCGAAGCCGCCTACACAACGCAGAATATCTTTGGCGGTATGAAACTTTTCTTTATGCAATTCCACACCTTTAGCAACCACCTGGCATTTGTTCTTAATCAATTCGCTAGTTTGCAACCCTGCGCCGCCGCCAACGATAAACTCCGGCAAAATGCCTGTCAAGCCATGAAGTACTGCTGACGAAGTAGTCGTGTTGCCAATGCCCATTTCTCCTAAGGAAATTAAGTTATAGCCTTTGGCCACCAATTGGCGAACCTGTTCCTGCCCGGCTTCCCACGCAACCGCAAATTCCGCTTCCGTCATGGCTTCCTCTTTAAGAAAGCTACGGCTGCCCATGGCTGCTTTGCGAGAAATACCCGTAAAAGGCTTCGTGGAATTGACGCCAACATCAATGACCCGATAGGGAATACCGCACTGTTGACAAAAGCAACTGATCGTCGCCCGGCCATCCACCATATTCTGCGCCTGCAAATAGGTAATCTCCTCAGGATCTTTGGCCACGCCTTCGGAAATAACACCATTATCCGCCGCAAACACTAAATGAAAAGGCTTAAGCTCTGTTTTCACTTCGCCCCAGGACAGCACCATCTTTTTTAGGTATTTTTCCAATAAGCCCAGGCTATGACGCGGTTTAGCCGCCCCGTCAATCCATTCGTTCACTTCCTGTTCCAAGCTCATAAAAATCCCTCCTTCAACACGTTCAGCTTGCAACTGCCGTACCGCGGGGATTGGGGATATAAAAACAACCCAGCCACAAAGGCTAGGTATCTCTTCTTAAAGTGTACCTATCCTTCTGGCATTCCCCTTGGCGCGAGGGTTCATGACAGCCAAAACAGGCAGGTATCCTGGCTAACGGTTCTTCAAGCTTCCTGCACCTTCCCGGTTTCCCAGTGGCATACGCAAGCGCTCTCCCCGAATACAGTGGCGCGACCGCATCGTTTACAGGCCAATGGCCTGTCCGAACTTCCCTATTCTCCCCCGGTTTTTCGAAATCTTCCGGAGGCACCTGTTTGGTGGCATCCTTTTTCAGTTGTCTTGAAAATCCTTTTCTCTGGTAAGTAAATTAAATCCTGCCTCGTCGAAGCGGCTCGACAAGATAATGGGCAAGGTAGTCAAAATACTCCTATTCTTTACACATCTATCCTTGTAGCCTGTCCATGTGCAATCGCCACGTTCCAAAGTTGCTGCAACGGTTTCCCTTGCAGCAAACATAATAAAACGCGAATGGTGCCGCCATGAGCCACCACCGCAATTGTATCTTCTTGATGAGCTTCACGAATCGCCTGTAGCGCCGGCCAAGCTCGTTTTGCCAGCTCGTTAAACCCTTCTCCTTCTGGCGCACAACCTGTTTCAGGATGCTCATACATCAAACTCAGTTCGGTTGCCCATTTCTCCATAATCTGTTCATACCGCAAACCTTCCCATAGACCAAAGTGAAGCTCGCGTAGCGCAGAATTCTGCTGCACCTGCAGCTCGTGCGGCTGCGCTATCGCCTCCGCCGTTTCCACAGCCCGGCTTAAATCGCTGGCATAGACCGCCGTTAGCGGCTCCTTAGCCAACAAGGACGCCGCTTCCTGTGCTTGCCTCCGCCCAGTTTCATTCAAAGGGATATCGCTATACCCCTGATACCGTTTCGTTCGGTTCCACTCTGTTTCACCATGCCGCACAAACCAAATCCGCATGCTATACCATCCCTCCACTTTCCACCTCAGAGTCTTCTATTTCTTTCTTTAATGCCGCTGCCACTCTTTCCAAAAGTTCTCGCCATTCTCCAACGCGGTTTTGACGAAAAATCCGCATCGTCGGATACCAAGGAGAATCTTCACGCTGCAACTGCCAGCGCCACTCAGGCGCAAACGGTAGGAGAAGCCAGGTCTTTTTCCCCATCGCTCCCGCTAAATGAGCAACAGCCGTATCTACGGCAATTACTAAATCTAAATTGGCAATCAAAGCTGCTGTTTCGGAAAAGTCAGTAAGCAAATCTGAAAAATTGCAAATACGAACAGTACCATTTTGTAAATTCTTGCCTTCAGCCCCCACTTGCAGGCTAACCCAGCAAATAGGCACAGCCTTAAAAAGTTCTACAACTTCTGCAAGTTGAGCAGAACGATTACGGTCATTTTTGTGCCCCGGATTTCCCGCCCAAACTATCCCTACCTTTAACTCATCTCCACTACTTTGTTTTGCAAGAATATCTTTCCATTTATTTATGAGCGTCTCCGCCGCAAAAATATATGGAATCTCAGCTGGAATGGAGTCTTCATCCGTCCCAAAGAGCATTGGCAGGCTTAGTAACGGACAAGCAAAATCATACTCATCCCAAGAACACTCGCTAACCGAAGAAACAAAGGTAATTTTTTCTGAGTTAGCAAATAGACCAACAAGCGACTTTTGTACCAACACAGTTGTGTGTCGTGCCTGCTTTGCCACGACTGCTGCATAGCGAATGAACTGTAACGTATCGCCAAACCCTTGTTCACAAGAAAGCAAAATATGCTTTCCCTCTAAAAATTCTCCCTGCCACCGTCGAACCGGTGGTTGATAATTATTGAAAACGGCAAACCGGGCCTCATATTTTTCCCATCCTTGCTTGTAATTCCCTTGCAAAAAATACAGCGCCGCCAAAGTATATTCCGCTTCCGCAAAATCCGGGCGAAGTTCTAAGCTTTGTTTAAGTAAAGACTCCGCTTCATTAAGACGAGTCCCAGTTTCCATCAACGTCATCGCTAAATTATGAAAAGCCTCTGGAAAGTTCGCCCGCAATTCGACCGCTTTCAAAAAACACCTTTCCGCTTCCACTAACCGATTCTGGTTTCTTAAAATCGCTCCTAAATTATTATGTGCTTCCGCATCCATAGGACTCAGTTTAATGGCACGTTTTGCATAACCTTCCGCTTCCTCAATACGCGGCCCATCTTTCAATACCGCACTGAGATTACTATAAGCCTCAGAAAAATCCGGATTTAGCTCGATAACGTGATGAAAAAATTTTTCTGCATCCCCCACTTTTCCTTGTTTTAGAAGAATAATTCCCAAATTGTTATACGCTTCCGGATAATCTGGTCGGAGTTCAATCGCTTTACAGTATGCCTCTATAGCATCCTCGATATTACCAAGCGCCGCCAACGTTAATCCCCAATTATAATACGCTTCTGGATATTGAGGCCGAAGTCCAACTGCCTTTTTAATAAAAGCTTCTGCTTCTTGCCATTTTTCATTTTTTCTTAAGACTACGGCAAGATTATTGCAAGCCTCAGGAAAGTTCTCGTTCTCCTTTATGGCAAGACGAAACGCATACTCTGCTTCTGCTAGCTGTTCCTTTTTCATCATCAACAAGCCTAAATTGTTGTGAGCTTCCGGGTAATTACAAGATATCTTGATCGCCTCATGATAGCACTTTTCCGCCTCGACCAAACGATCTTTTTTTGCCAAAAGCAACCCAAGATTATTATAAGCTTCAGAAAAATCTTTTTTGATTTTGATAGCTTGTCGAAAACATTGCTCTGCTTCCTCCCCAGAAGCTTCGCTTTGCAATAAAATTCCCAAGTTGTTATAGGCTTCAAAAAAATCTGGTCGAAGTTCTACTGCGCGCTGAAAAGACTTTTTAGCAGTTACAGCTTGTCCTAACACGGTCTGCACAATTCCCAAATTGTAATAAATATCTGCATCCTCTTTTAATTGCAACGCCTTTGAAAAGGAAAGAGCAGCTTCCGTAAAATTCCCTGCATTAACTTGCTCTATCCCTTTTTTCACATATAACTCAGCAGTCATGTGTTTCCTCCATACGATTTCAACTTGCTTAGCCCTTTTACATAAAACTTTTATATGAACAGAAAAAGCAATAGTTTCTCTCCAAAAACAAATACCGCCAGCGCCCCCAACTGGGATAACTCAATGATCGCTCCATATACATCGCCTGTCAGACCACCAAGAATACCAGCCGCATAGGCGGCTACTGTCCAAGCAACAAAAGAGGCCGTTAGAGCCGCCACTACCGCCTGCAAACCCATCGGCGCCAATAAAGCCAACGTCAATAATAAGCTTACCCAAACCGTCAACCCTCCGGCATACTGGCCAAAACCTTGCCCCAGTCCTTGAGGACGGGCATATGGATAATGTACAAGGGGCGCCACTACGGCCCAACGCCCGGCAATAGGCATCACAAAAGAAGCCATCGGCAGCCATTGCAACGGTATATCCAAATAGAACGAATACTTCACAAGCATCAGCAACGCAAAAGACATCGCCCCATACGCCCCTACCCGGCTGTCCTTCATAATCTCCAAGATTCGTTCCCGAGAACGCCCGGAAAAAATTCCGTCCATCGTATCCATAAACCCATCGCAATGCAGCCCGCCTGTAAGCATGATCTCCAATAAAATCAATAGCGCCGCCGCTGCATGCATTGGCAAAGTTTCACCAAAAAGCTGCAGTATCCCCCAGACAAAGCCCCCTAGTACCAGGCCGATTACACCGCCCGCCCAAGGGAAAAACCGCACACTCCGCCCCAGCGCCTCTAGAGACCAATCTACTTCCTTCACTAGTTGAAATCGGGTCAAAAACTGCAAGGCCCGTATAAAATCTGCTATATATCCTGCTTTCAACCAAAACGCCTCCCAAGTAATGTATGCACCCTTTTCTGAAACAATCGCCAGTATGGCTCTTTTTCTAGCGTCTATTTCAGTAAAACGGCACCTCCATTCATAAAGAACTATTGCTATTATTAAATTCCACTTAAGCTCAAAGCATTCCTTCCCTAGGATACGTTCATCTTTTGCGGTTTCACCGTCTGCTCTTGCTATACTCGCGGAAAGATATTGCCAGGCTCACGCCCGAATGATACGATTGTGATATTGTGAACATTCTTTACAAAAGGAGGGCGTATCCATGTCTGGAAAAGCCTTTGAGTATTTCATGCCCCCAGTCAGCATTCTAGGCCGTGACTGTCTAAAGGAAATCCCCCGCTATATTAAACCTATGCGTTTTCGCAAAGCGCTCATTGTCAGCGACAAGGTACTGGTAGATATCGGCCTGATTGCTTCTCTTACCAACGTGCTGGAAAAAGCCGGCATCTTCTACATTATCTACGACAACGTTTCTCCTAACCCCACGGTCGAACAGGTAGATTATGGCCTGCGTCTCTTTCAAGACAACGGCTGTGATTTTCTCGTTTCTTTCGGCGGCGGCTCTCCCCACGACTGCGCCAAAGGCATTGCTCTTTTAGCCACAAACGGCGGCACGATCCATGATTATGTCGGCCTTAACCAGTCTAAAATGCCCGCAGCACCGCTTATTGCCGTCAATACTACCGCCGGCACTGGCAGCGAACTGACCCGCTTTTGCGTGATCACCGATGAAAAGCAGCATAAAAAAATGACCATCACCGATTGGCATGTTACCCCCATTGTCGCCGTTAGCGACGCCTGCCTCATGACGGCCATGCCCCCGCCTTAACGGCCGCTACCGGCCTAGATGCCCTCACTCATGCAGTAGAAGCTTATGTTTCTACTCAGGCAACCCCTGTAACAGACTGCAAGGCCCTAAAAGCGATTGAACTTATCGCCAAACATTTGCCTACCGCCGTAGTCGACGGCCAAGATCTGGACGCTCGCGAAGGCATGGTCTACGCCGAATATCTAGCAGGTATCGCCTTTAACAATGCTAGCTTGGGCTATGTGCATGCGGCCGCTCACCAACTTGGAGGCCGCTACGGCTTACCGCACGGATTGGCTAACGCCCTCATGCTTCCGGCTGTCACAGATTTCAATCTTGTCGCCATCCCCAAGCGCTACGCCGATATCGCCCGCGCCATGGGCCAATCCATCGCTGGCCTCTCCACCGCCGACGCCGCCCGTTTAGCGCCTGCGGCCATGCGCAGTTTAATTGAAACATTGGGTACGCCACAGCATCTGCGTGATGTGCGCGGCTTTAATGAAGAAGACATTCCACTCCTTGCCGCCGGAGCCCTAGAAGACATCACTGGCGCTACCAATCTGCGCCGCGCCACGCAAGAAGAAATGGAAGCTATCTTCCGGGCTGTGCTATAAACCTACGAAAAAACGAGAATTCAACACAGAGTAACTGAGTAAGTATATGAACCGCAGAAAAAAAATGCAAGGGCTGCAGATACATTCAAGTATCTGCAGCCCTTATTCTTTCATGCTGTACTCTCCGCTTCCTTCAGTTTTTAAGGAGCCGATGATTTAATGAGCACTCTTCCACAACTAGAAATTTTTCCGTCAGTCTAGAAAGAAAGCCGCAGTAATAGCAGCGCTATGCCGAGACTTTCTGACAACGTCTGATGAAAAAATAGCCGTCGTGGCGTGTGATGCGAATAAATCAACGGTTCCTTTTAATACAAAGCTATGCCTAAGGGAGTCACCAAAAGCGGATGCGGTGGCACATGCACAGGCCGGCCAAAGGCTTTGCCAAAGGCCTCCTCAAAGCCCTCTAGATAGGCCGTTCCACCAACAACATATACCTCCTGCTTTTCGCAGTTGCCGCATTGATCCATCATCTGCTGCGTCACGGTCGCCATCTTTTCAATCACAGGCAAGACAATAGGCATAATTTCCCGATGCCGCGAGGTATCCCTTTTAATCAATTCCGCTTCTTCAAAAGGAATATGGTACGCCCCTGCCAAAGCCAAGGATAAATGCGTTCCGCCAGTTGGCTCATCAGCGGAAAATACCATTTTCCCCTTACGCAATACCGCAATGCCGGTTGTACCGCCGCCAATATCGACCACCACGCCGTCGTTGATCCCCAATGCTTTCGCTGCGGCAACCGGCTCATCCACCTGCCCGATAGGCTCAATGCCCGCCCCGGCGATGACATGGCTGCAGGCCTGCGCATTGCGCCCCACTGTTCCCGGCGGCACCGCCGTAGCTCCACACTCCAGCTTAACGCCGACAATGGTTTCTACTTCTTTTTTTAATTCCTCAACAATATTCATAGCACCTCGAAAATCTACCACCAAGCCGTCCCGTACCACCGTAGCCCAGCGCATAGCGCCCGCTACCGGAAGGCCAGCTTCGTCCACAACTACAAGCACCACATCCGCCGTGCCTAAGTCTACGCCCACACGATACGGCCCTGGCACGCCGGTCCAATTTTTTTCTTCAATTAATTGCTGCAATTGATATATTTTCTCGTATGCCTCCATCACTACATCCTCCTGCCCCACCAAATATGGAAAATAACGGATAAATATTTTAAACCCATATCCTCTTGTCACTCTCGTGACTCCTATTCAAGCCCAATGCTCACAACATTCTTTTCTTACGCAAAAACAGCCCCGCTAAAGCGCTTGAAAGCAACGACAGCATAACCACCAAATAAAAACCTATTTCCGTCTCCCGCAATGGCACCACCATGCTCATGCTCCAAAAGCTGGAGATCATCGTCGGGATCGACACAAGGATCGTGATGCCCGCCAAAAACTTCATAATATGGTTCAAGTTATTCGCGATAACTGAAGAAAAGGCATCCATCATACTGCTGAGAATAGAGCCATAGGTCTGCACTAATGCCAAGGCTCGCTTATTCTCAATGATAACACTCTCTAGAATATCCTCATCTTCCTCGTTCATCGGCAGCCAGCGGCGAAACTGCGGCGAAGCCCGCATACGCACGATATTATCCAGCACAATGTCATTGGCCCGGAGCGCTGCCGTAAAATACGTCAGCCCTTTTTCCAAGTCTAGCAGCCGATACACTTCTTCATTGGTCGTCGAACGACGCAGTTTCATTTCAATTTCATCCGTACGTTTACGAATGCTGTTAATTTGCCTTAAAAATGTATTGCCCGCCTGATAAAGAAGTTGGAAGAAAAAATGCACGCTTTTTGTCGTGTCAAACCCTAGTCCTGCTTCGCCCCCCTTGGGCAAAACACTGGTTAATTCTCGTGTTACCGTAATCGTACAGTTAGGCGTCAAAATCACACTCAAGGGAATGGTATCATAACGATCTTGCCCGCGAAATACAGGTACACTTACAATGACCAGCAGACACCCAGCGCTCCGCAATACCCTAGGACAGCCATCTTCCTCAAAGGCAAAGCGGAAATATTCCTCTGGAACTCCCACTTTTTTTGCCACTTCAGTAATTTCTTCTGCCGTCGGATGCACCGAGTGAACCCAGCAGCCATCTTCCAGCGTCTCTAAGGACAAAGTACGCAGGCCTTCTTCATGGCTTTTATATACCGATAACATACTTATTTCTGCATCCAGTATTGGCTCTTGGACACACCCTCAATTTCCATGCTATCGACAATACCAACAATGGCTGCATCCACTGCGCTGTTATCATTTTTCGTCACCCGTCGCGCTGAACTGCCGGAAGCAATCAGCACTGTCTCACCATTACCAGCACCCACTGTATCGACAGCCACCTGCATGCTGATATTATTCAAACCGTCCAGATTGAGAGGCTGCACCACCAACAACTTCCACCCTACCAGCGTATCATCTTTTGTCGGAGCTACCACTGTACCTACTACTTTTCCTAACCACATATAGTTCTGCCTCCTTCACTCCAATGACAGAATACCGGAAAACACGTTTACACAGAGGAACAGAGGAAACAGAGAAAAGCCAGAGAATTAAATTTATTCTTCTCTGCACCCCTCTGTTACTCTGCTTACTCTGTGTTCCGTAACTGTCTGTTCTTGTTAAATTGGCCTTAAACCCCCGATTCCCCTCTGCACTGGCTTGTGCATTCATCGGATATTCTTGCGCTTCAAACTATTCTGTCAACCGCGAAACAAAGACCAACCGTATCCCTTTGCGCTCCAACTCCGGGATTACCTCTCTCAACGCCGTAGCCGTATGCATGCGCGCATGGCCAATCACCACGGCGCTGCCGGAACGCAAAGCCAGATTACCTGCCGTCCGCAGCTTTTGCTTCACCGCATCCACTTCATCCACATTATCCAAAAACAAGTCATTTTCCGCCGCTGGCACACCCAATTGTCGCGCCATCATCCGCCCCACAGACTGAGAGCTTGTTCGACTGTCCACAAAAAACAGCCCCCGACTATGAAGCACGCTCAGCACCTGTTTCATAACCCGGTTATCTGCTGTCGCCAGCGACCCTTGGTGATTGTTTACGCCAACCACACCTGGCAGAGAATGTAGTGCTTTTTCCACAATACTTCGAATTTCACCATCCGACATGCTGGGACTGATGGTATTCTCCTCCGAAGCCGCCGACGCTTGCTGCGGCATCATCGGCAAATGCAAGATAGCCTCTTTCCCCGATGTTTTAGCCGCCTGCAGCGCTTCTGCCGAATGAGGCCGATATGGAAGAATTGCGAAGGTCACCGGCCTCGGCAGCGCAGCAAGCGCCGCTATAGGCCCTGCTGAATAACCAAAATCATCAATGACAATGGCCAATCGCGCTTTTATTTCACCACTCGGTTCTAGAATAGAGTTTTTCGCATCTCCCGCTGCTTTAGCCGCTTCTTTGGTCTTTTCCTTTGCCTTTTCTTCCGCCGCCTTTTTCTCTTTATCTTTTTCGCTTCCACCGATCGCCTCTTGGACGGCTGCCGGCATCAAGCTAGTTAACGTGTTTTTTCCGTCATCCTGCATTCCATACCAAACTGCCACCCCTAGTGCCAACACTGCCACCACCCACCAAACGATGCGTGGTGACGATTTCTTCTGCTTCCTTGCCATAAACACACTCCTCTAACGTCCTTCCGCACAGACTTCCACGCAGCCCGCTGGAAGTCCTGCCAGGAGTAACGGAAAATGAGAATGAAACGCAGAGTAACAGAGGGGAACAACGAAAAAGAATCCCGGATGCTATGCCTTTCAGGGCAATCCCGCTTATCACGTCATTGCGAGGAGCGCAGCGACGCGGCAATCTCTAAAATTTTTTTCTCTCTGGCCTTTCTCTGTTACCGCTGTTACTCAGTGTGAACCGTATCCCCTCGCCCCATTTAAAAAGTCTGCGCACTCATTAAGAATTGGACTGCTCCCCAAAGTGTAGACAAGAAAATAAAAGCCTATCGTAGAATTACTTTTTTTTACATGGCCTTACTCCGTATCTCATAAGGAGTAAGGCCATTTTTTAAATTGATTCGTTCATAGTTATAGAATGATACATATTCAGCAACAATCTCCGATAAAAATTCCCGATTGGGAAAGGTCATGCGATTTAAACATTCCGCTTTCAATGTACCGAAGAAGTTCTCCATGGATGAATTATCGTAAGGGCAACCTCTATTAGACATTGATGGTTGAAAGTGGTATTCTTTGCTTAGGTTGTAATATGCGCTTGAGGTATACTGCGACCCTTGGTCACTGTGGAGTGCTAGTCCATCAGTGGCCTTTTCATTTTTTAATGCATCCTGAATTGTATCGGTTACTAGAGAAACAGTCATATCATTTCCTATTCGATAGTTCAGCACCATTTTTCCACATAAATCGATAACTGCACACATATAAGCCATTCCCTGCGCTGTAGGGATATAGGTGATATCCGTCGCCCAGAAACAGTTTGGTTTTTCTTGATAAAACTGCCGTTGCAACAGATTTTCGTAGCGATGAATTGCCTGTTTGTAATAAGTATAAGGACGTGCACGGCGAATCTGCGCTAAAACATCCAGCTTCCGCATAATACGCAAGACCGGTTTAGCGTTCAAAATTCGCCCGGTTTGTTGCTGAATCCAGAGCCGAACCCGGCGATATCCATAAGTAAAGTTGCATTGCTGCTGACAAGCCATAACCTGCTTTTTGAGCCAAGCATCTTGATCTGGATCGTAAATCCGTTTTCGCCAAGCATAATAACCGCTACGTGTTATTTCTAAGATGCGACAAAGCGACTGAACCGGATACTTGTTTCTCAATCGCTCGACCACACGGTATTTTGCTCTCACATCCTTCCAACTTCTAATAGAAAATTTCGCAAAACTTCTATTTGCATACGAAGCTCAATCAGCTCATTGTTGCGAAACACCTCAGCATCTTGGGAGTCTTTGACAGGTCGTCCTTTTTTACGTACAACATATCCTTTTGCAATAAGGTTCCTTTTCCGTTTATGTCGATAAAGAAGATTTTTTATTTGTGTGAAGGTTAGGGGGTATGTTTCTGAGATTTGGCGGTATGTTTCGCCCGCAGATCTGCGGCGAAATACCTCGGCTGCTATAGTTTCTACTTTGGTATATTTTCTAGACATAGCAAGACCTCCTGTTGTAATTTTCATTCTACAACAGGAGGTCTTTTATTTCACTGTCCTGATTTTGGGATGCAGTCCAGAATGCACAGGCTTTCAATTCTACTTTTACTGTTTTTTACCGAACCACTTCTGATACAGCTTGTCATACTCGCCATTAGCTTTTAACGTTTCTAATGCTTTATTCACCTTGCCAGCCAATTCGGTGTTTTTCTTAGCCACCGCAATACCATAGTCTTCAGCATTTTTCAGCTCGGTTGTTGCCAATTTGGCAAAGGCATCTCCTTTTTTCTCAAACTGTCCCAGATAGTATTGATTAACCGGCAAATCATTCACAACTGCGTCTACGCCGCCAGCTTTCAATTCCATAAAGGTTTCCGGCACGCCATTGAATTCACGCACTACCGCACCGGAAATCTTGCGAGCTTCTTCTGCTGAAGTCGTGCCGATCTGCACGGCAATTTTTTTGCCTTCCAAGTCTTTAAAGCTCTTGATGGTCGTATTCTCGTTTTTCACCAGAATGCTCAAACCGGATTTGTAATACGGCGCAGAAAAAGTAACCTTTTGCTGACGCTCGGGCGTAATGGACACGCCAGAAGCAATCATATCAATCGTACCAGCGTCCAGCGCCGGAATCAGAGCATCAAATCCCATGCTCTGAATCTCCAACTCCATGCCCATCTCTTTGGCCAAAGCCCGGGCCAGATCCATATCAAAGCCCACATAGTCTTTGCTTTTTTCATCTTGAAACTCAAAAGGAGGGAAGGTCATCTCAGCCCCTACGCGCACAACCTTTTTCCCAACATTATCCGCCTTCTTCTCGCCGCTACAGCCAGCGACCCCCAAAGCAACCGTAAACAACGCCACTACCAACCATACTAAAGTCTTTTTTTTCATTAGTACATCTCCTTCGTACCCATCTTTGTGTAAGATACTTTTAATCATAAAGTATCTTACACAAAGATGCAAAATGCGCAATGTTTCGGAAAATGAAAGAAAAAGAAAAAACCTGCGTCATCCGACAGGATGCGCAGGTTTTGATAGTACTTTATTGTTTTTTGCCAAACCACTTTTCATAGAGCTTATCATATTCGCCACTGGCTTTCATTTCATCCAGAGCTTTGTCCATTTTTTCTTTCAGTTCCGTACTTTTTTTGTTCATTGCAATGCCATACTCTTCAGCCTGCAATACATCGCCTACCATTTTCGCGTCCTTATCGCCGCCCTGTTTCAAATAGTAAGCCGTTACTGGCTTATCGTTGATAACCGCATCGGCTCCGCCGGCTTTCAATTCCATAAAAGCTTCGGGAGCATTGTTGAACTCGCGAACTACAGCATTAGGAATCTTTTTAGCAGCGTCAGCACCGGTAGTACCAATTTGTACGGCAATACGTTTGCCTTCCAAATCTTTCACGCTCTTAATGGTGTTATTGTCGTTTTTCACGGCAACAATCAAACCGGATTGATAATAGGGCTTCGAGAACAATACTTTCTTAGCACGTTCTTCTTTAATCGTCATCCCAGCAACAGTAGCGTCAATATTTCCTGCTTCCAGAGCCGGAATCAAACCATCAAAGTTCATGTTCTGAATCTGCACTTCATACCCCATTTTTGTACCTAGTGCTTTAATCAGGTCAATATCAAAACCCACGTACTCTTTGCTCTTTTCGTCTTGGAACTCAAAAGGTGCAAAACCAGGATCCGTGCCTATCTTCAAAACTTTTTTCCCTTGTTGTTTATCGCCGCCACAGCCAGCCAGCCCCAACGCCAACACAAACATCGCCAATACCATCACCGAAAGCCATTTCTTAGACATTCTTATTTCCTCCTAACGTTCATTCGCATAGATTTGTTTATAATTATGCATCAAATCGTATAATTAGTCAACTGGTTTTCTCAAATTTTTGGAGAAAGAAGAACGCAACTCAAAGCAACAGAGTAAGCAGAGAGATAAGGTAGAATAAGTTTCGCAAATTGGAAAAAGAAAAAGGACATGAAAGCAGCTCGATGGAAGAATAAAGTTACCACACCCATTCATCGAAAGGAGCTGCGAACATGTCCAATAAAATTATACAGTTGAACGAGGATGCCATCAAGGGAGAACTAAAGGAATTGGTTCGTAACAGCGTGGAAGAAACGCTGAACAATCTCTTGGATCAAGAAGCAAAAGAGTTAACGCAAGCGGCGAAATATGAACGGACCCAAGTCCGCTGGCGACGTAACATTAAAAGTACCAAAATTGAAGGGCGTCCCCTTTGAAACTGCCATTATTGAGCGATACCGCCGCCGCGAGAGTTCAGTAGAAGAGGCGTTAATCGAAATGTATCTAGCTGGCGTTTCCGTCCGCCGGATTGAAGATATTACCGAAGCCTTATGGGGCAGCAAAGTCTCGCCGTCTACCATTAGCGAATTGAACAAGAAAGCTTACGTGCACATTGAGGAGTGGCGAAATCGCCCGTTGCATGGCGGACGCTATCCTTATGTGTATGTAGACGGCATTTATTTGCGCCGCAACTGGGGCGGAGAATATGAAAACGTCAGCATTCTTGTTGCTATCGCCGTAAACGAAGATGGCTACCGCGAGGTTTTGGGAGCTTCTGAAGGTATGAAAGAAGACACAGCTAGTTGGCTGGAATTCTTCAAATGGCTCAAAGGTCGGGGACTAGATGGAGTTAAACTTATCATAGGAGATAAATGCTTAGGCATGCTTGGGGCGGCAAACGAAGTGTTCCCTGACGCCAAATACCAACGTTGTACGGTTCATTTTTATCGAAACGTATTCTCCGTAGTGCCCCGCTCCAAAGGCAAGCTAGTAGCAAAAATGCTTAAAGCCATACATGCCCAGGAAAACAAAGAAGCTGCTCGGGAAAAAGCAAAGCAAGTAGCGCAAACGCTCCGCGAAATGAAGCTTAAAGAAGCGGCTGCTAAAGTGGAAGCCAGCATAGAAGAAACGCTGACTTATATGGGCTTCCCATCAGAACATTGGATAAAAATCCGCACCAACAATGTAATTGAGCGCCTAAACCGAGAAATTCGAAGGCGAACAAGAGTCGTCGGAACCTTTCCTGACGGCAATTCGGCATTGATGCTTGTTTGCGCTCGCCTTCGCCATGTTGCCGGAACTCAATGGGGCAGTAAAAAATATATGAGCATGAAGCATTTTGAGCCATCTTACTCTGAAGAGTAACTCGTTTTCCCTAGAGCTGCTAAAACGAATTTGCGAAACGATCTTGACGGTACCAGCAGAGAGAAAATAAAAACAATAAATTCTCTAACCTTTCTCTGTTACCTCTGTTCCACTGTGTGAAAAAACCCCGTACCAAAAGTAAAAGCCCCGGCTCAAGACCGGGGCGCATTGCTGTTGCTATTAGTAATTATTGTTCCGCATCGAACTGAAGCATTCGCGGCAGTAAACCGGGCGGTCATTACGCGGTTCGAAAGGCACTTGCGTAGTCACGCCACAGTTAGCGCAAACCACGTCGTGCATTTCACGCTGCGAGCTTGACCCGCCATCGCGAGTCCGGCGGCGTGCGTCGCGGCAGGTACGGCAACGCGTCGGTTCATTTTCAAAACCTTTTTCAGCGTAAAACTCCTGTTCACCTGCAGTAAACACAAACTCTGCTCCACAATCCTTACACGTTAATGTCTTGTCTTGAAATTCCATGCACGAGATCCCTCACCTTATTGGTTTCTAAGGAGGTTGCTTAGCCGACCTGGTCTTTGACCCCACACTCGCCTGCAGGAAGTTTCGCTACGAGGATTCCAATCCGCTCACTACTTCCCCTCTCGAGATCTTACGTCCCGGCAGGTCTTACTTCTAAGCCGCACCATGCTCAAAGCTTCGGAAAAATTATACGAGCTCCTTACGTGGATCGTTTCGCCTGCGACTGGCATCGACTTTCAACCACAGACCTAAGCAACATTTCCCGAGGTCATTATAACGCAATTTCCAGAATATTTCAAGGGAATTAAACAAGCAAATTGTCTGAATTTGTTTATCAATATAGAAAGTCCTCACGCTTGCATTTTTAAGCAAATAAATCAAGCAAGAAGCCGGAAGACTGCCGCAAGGCCGTAACGGCCAGACTTCCTGTCTGCTCGTACGCCGGCATGGACTCCAACGGACTGGGAACTTTCAAGAGCGTAGACGCAGGGTTTGCACCTACAGCCGACGACACAGCCGTCAGTGCACCAGCCAAACCGCTAGTACCGCCCAAAAGCCGCTGCACCCTGCCAGAGTCTTTTGCCAGCGCATTCGTCAGGCGCTTCTCATCCAACGCCAATTCACCAGTCTGGGAATCACGAGTTATACCAATATTCGCCAATTCATTTTTTTGATATCCCTGAAACCTCGCTTCTACGCGGGAAAAAACGCGCTGTCCAGCAGCAGTCACATTATCCGCTCCAGTAACCGCTGTTTCCAAACGATTATAGGCGCTAAGCATCTCTTTCGCTGCTGCAACAATACCTGCAGGTTCCTTGCCTACCGTTACTGACGCCTTTTCTGTCGTTGCTTTTTGCAAGTTCAGCGTCACATTGCCATAATCCAAAGAAATTAGATTGGATGCAGAGGTCGCCCCTTTTCCGTTCACGCTATACGCGGCATTACCCGCCTGCTGCGTGCGATTTCCCACCCCCAGCGCTGCAACCGCATTACCGGATACATCTCTCAACGTAAAACTTTGGGCTGCCCCGGTTTCCTTTGACTGCAAATTCAGCCCCGCTTTAGTTCCATCGTTATTCACCGTAGCACTTACATTTAAACCTGCTTCATTAAACGCTTTTGCTACCTTCGCCAGTACTTTGCTGTTGTTCTCCCCAACATTCACGGCGAAAGATATGGTCTTTTCTTTACCACCACTGTCAGTAACACCCAGCGTGTAATTGCCGGCAGACAACGCTCCATATCCCGTAGCGCTCACGCTCGTCCCTGTATTTTTCTGCGCCGTCGCCACCTTGCTGACTTCTACCTCATACGTTGCCGTCTTAGCCGCTGCTTTAGCCTGACCGACAACCGCACTTGATGTAGAAGTCACGGTATTTTTAGCAAATACATTTTCCGCGCCGGAAAATTGTCCTGCCGCACTTTTCAGCTGTTGATTAGCACTTGACACTTCTTTTATCTGAGCAGCGTAACTTTGCTGTTCCGCGCGATAATTCGCAAATTGGTTCTGCGTCGACTGTTTTAGGGAATTATACTGACTCCCTAGTTTTAGCAGATTCGCATCGACCGCCTTTGTTGACGAAACAGAATTATACCCTGTATAGGGCATCAAGTTTCTATATACGCTAAGGCTCACATTAGCCACACCAATCACCTCCTACCAAAAGAGTATAGCTATCTTATATTATTATACCACCAAAATCACATATTGTCAGTATAATCAGTTTTCAACACAACAACAAAGCCCGGAGAAAAAACAACCCCTTCTTCGTCTCCTGGCAATTATATCCTTATTTTGCTTTTTTCAAAAGTTCCCTCACATCGTAAATCACTATATCTGCCTTGCTATCTCCACCTGTTTTCCCCGTCTCCATTAAGCGGATTGTTTGAGCCACTCCAGCGTGCCGCCCGGCTTCTATATCTGATTCCTTATCCCCAAGCATCACCGACGCCTCAAGCTCAAGTTCCAATTCTTTCGCCGCTTGTAGCAGCATCCCCGGCCCCGGCTTACGACAATCCGACTCTCGTCGATATTCGCCCACGCCTTTTTCTGGATGATACGGAGAAAAATAAACACCTTCAATGATAACGCCCTGTTCTGCCAACGTCTGCTTCATCCACTCCGTTAGCTTCCAGAAATCTTCTTCTGAATAGTAGCCGCGCCCGATCCCCGATTGGTTCGTCACAACCACCAGCGCATACCCATCTTGCTGATATTGCCGCATAACCTCAATAATTCCGGGAATAAACTCAAAGTCTTCTATTTTATGTAGATAATTCTTCTCTACATTAATTACACCGTCACGATCCAAAAACAACGCCTTCCTCACACCAACAGCCTCCTTGTAAAAACACCAGTAAATACCCGCAAAGAAGCCGCCAGCATCCGCCGACGGCTTCTTTTATTTTTCCGTGGTAATTCCTTTAGCCAACTTCATGGCCTCCGCCCAAGTATCTCGCATGTCTCTTAACAAATCCAGCACATCCTGCAGCATCGCCTTATCCTTCTTCATATTCCCTTCCATAAGGCGATACTCCATGAATTCATACAGCTTATCCCAGTTATCTGAAAGCTCGATATCCATATTCAGCGTCTGCCGAAACTCCCTCACAATCTCCTGCGTCCGCATGTTCATCTCATGCGCCTTCTCCATATCATTAGCCTCAATGGCCGTAATAGCCCCACGCAAAAAGCGTATTGCTCCATCATACAACATCAAGGTCAATTGTTCCGATGACGCCGTCATAATCTGTTGGTTGCGGTATGCCGCTGCAGGATTTATCATACTCATGTGCAAAAATGCCTCCTAGTATTCCCGTCCATTGCTAAATCTTCTTATCAATCATCATACCCACATAATCACGAATTCTCGCGATCATGTCCAGATATTCTTTCGGAGGGTACTCTTTTAAAACTTCACCTGTTTTTGTATTAACGAACTTTACCATAATTTCATGGGTCTTATCATGAACTTCAAACTTCAAATCAGCAGTCAGCATTTCCACGAAGCGATTCATAGCATATGACATCGTCTTAAGCTCTTCCGGCGTAGGCAAAAAATGCAACGGCTTTATTACAATTTTATCAGCCTTTTGTTCGCTTACACCATCCACTGTTGGTACGTCTGCCGCTACTGTTACCTGAGAATCGCTTGCTTTTCGTTGCATCTCTTGCTGTTGCGCATTCCCTTGCTGTACAGCTCCTTGCTGTTGTGTTCCCGCTGAAGTGGCCGGTACTACCGTCGCTCCGGCATCCATGCGTGTGAGCGATCCGATCTCCATCTTGCATCCTCCTATCCGTTACGTTCGACATGAATAGCCATGCCGGAAATCCCTCGATAAGCGCTGGCGTTCGCATGCTGCTGCTGCACATTCCGCTTCAACGCATCCACTGCCTGCACCAACAACTCTTGTTCTTGCAAAATCTGCTGCAAAAGTACCTGCCCCTCTTCGGTCTCCCGAAAATCGTCAACTCCTTGCATCAACAAAGTTTGCACTTCTTCTCGTTGCTGCTGCAGTGATTCCATTATAGGCCAATCAGGAATAGAAGCAAACTTACGCATTTCCGTAGTCAAAAATGCGTATTGCTGCCACAATTCCCGGCTATTCTTCATAACCATGACTTACTTCGAGGTCCCTCCAAACAGATTACTGAGCCACGAAGATTGGCTATTCAACTTCTGCAGCATAGTTTCCATGGCGTCAAACTGCTTGTAGTAACGTTCTTGCATCGCACTGATCCGCAAAGTTGTTGTATCAATACGAGAATTTACCGATTTTAATTCCTTAGCTAAAGCACTCTTTGTATCCGCAGAACCGGCAGTAATACCCGCCTTATCGTTCAGCTGGCTCATAGTACCCTTCAATGAATCATACAAACGTTGTGCAATGCCATCTTGCGCAGCAGTTGTTCCATCGGTACCAAATAGATTCTTGACAACTGTCGGATCTTCCTGCAATGCTTTGCGCAACTTCGTCTCGTCTAGATACAGTTTTCCTCCTTCTGTGTACTCCCCTGTTGTAATGCCAATAGACGACAGCGACTTGTAATTACCGCTGATACCGGCCACAGGATTTGAAATGCTGTTGCGCATATTCGTAGCAGTTTGACGCAAAATGGAATCGTTGCTTAACAACCCCGTTTTGGCAATCTTTTCCCAAGCCGTGATTTCGCTGTCGCTCATCGAAGAACGTTGATCCGTCGTCAATGGAGAATAGCTGCGACTATGCGTCTCATTAGCCTTATCATTGATGACTTTCAACGTAGCATTGTAGCTATCAATAAACGACTTTATATTTTCTACTGTTTTATCTACATCCGTAGACACTGAAATCGTTGCTGGCGTTCCCGCCGTTTTGTTTTTTAGTGTATACGACACGCCTGCCAGCGTAAAAGAATTACTGCTTTGGTTAATGCTCTGTCCGTCAATCTTCACGCTTGCATCTGCACCGGCGCTGCTTGTTGATAATTTCAGCTTATCCGTAATAAACGATAAATCAGCACTGCCTGTAAAATCAACTTTGGCAGCACTTCCCGTCGTGCTACTGTAAATATACATCCGATCTGCCGTCGAGTCATAAGTCGCCTGTATGCCGACCCCAGCTCGATTCAAAGCAGAGGCAAATTCGTTTAAACTTTGGTTGGTATTAATGGAAACCGACTTGCCGTTAACTTGAAAAGACAATGCCGTATCAGCAGCCAAAGAAAACTGCGAGGCAATGGTAGCCTTGCTATTCCCGACAGCCGTAATCGTCCCGCTACTAACAGACGACGCTCCAGTTGCCAACGCATCTACTTCTACTGTGTGCGTGACCGCCGCCGCCCCGCCGCTGGTCGTAGCCACTACTGCGCTTTCGTTACTGGAAGTTACCTTTTGTGGACTCAAGGTTTTATCCAAGCGAAAATCAAATGCTTTATTGCGGAAATCGCTGACTGTATTATAAATACTCGAGTAATCCTCTTTTTTCCACTGCAGCGTAGACTTCTGCTGGTTGAGCTTATTCAGCGGCGTATTCGCCGCTTTCATTAAGTTTTTTACCAAGCTATCTACATCAAGTCCTGAACCAGATAAACCATATAAACGCATCCTGCGCACCTCCTTAAAATCCTTTTATCCTCTTAGAATAAATATCGGATAAAAATCACATATTCTTAAGAAGTCCAAGGAAAAATTTCGCATATTCTAAACTCTAGTTGCAGTGATTAGCATTTACTCACCGAATTAAATGTTTCCATTGAAGAGCGGTTCCCTTGGGAACAGACTGGCTAAAGTGAGCTCCCCTTGCAATCTCTAAATACTTCGGTTCCAGCCCCAATCCTGGTCGAATTGCTCGTACATTCTTTTCGGTAACCAGATCACCCGCTTGAACATCCTCTACCACATATAAGGAACGTCGAAACTGCAGTGACTTTTCTTCTGCCTTGGTTCGTTGATACGATACATTGCCTAACGCTTGAAATGCACGCCTACATTCATTAACTAATTGTTTCATTTCGTGCGGCTCTAAGGAAAATGCAGAGTCAACACCGCCTTCGGCTCTAGACAACGTAAAATGCTTTTCAATAACCGTAGCTCCTAATGCAATAGAAGCCACTGCCGCCCCCAACCCCAGCGTATGGTCCGAAAGCCCCACTTCACATTGAAATAATTCCTTCATATGCGGTATTGTGCGCAAGTTGGAATCTTCGGGCGAAGCCGGGTAACTGCTGGTACACTTTAGCAAGGTCAGCTGCGAACAGCCGGCTTCACGAACCGCATCAACCGCTTCTGACAATTCCGCTACGCTCGCCATGCCCGTAGACATGATGATTGGCTTGCCGGTTCGCGCCACCTTTTCTAAAAGAGGCAAATCAACATTTTCAAAGGATGCAATTTTATAAAGCGGCATCTCCAAACTTTCTAAAAAGTCCACCGAGGTACTATCAAAGGGCGTGCTAAATCCAATAATCCCTTTTTCCCGACACCGTTTAAAAATCGCCTCATGCCATTCCCAAGGCGTATAGGCTTCTTGGTATAAGTCATATAAGGATCGCCCATACCACAGGCTTTTCGGATCATTAATCCGAAATTCCCTTTCGTTCAGATCCAGCGTCATCGTTTCCGCTGTATACGTCTGGATTTTCAGGGCATCTACGCCGGTTTCCGCCGCCGCATCCACAATCGCCAACGCACGCTCTAAGGATTGATTATGGTTCCCGGACATTTCCGCTATAATAAATGGCATCTCACTCATAGAAACCGGCTCCTTCAAGTTCGAATTGCTCTCGCATTATTTCTAGGAGCTGCCTTTTCATTTCCTGCCAATGACTTTCTAAATATCCAAAACAGAACACATCTAAATACCCCGTTTTTTCTTTGAAAATATGTTCTTTTAAACATCCCTCTTGCAAAAAGCCGAGGCGCTGGTGGTAGCGAAAGCTCTTTTCATTATTTTCTAGCACTTCCCCCACCACCTTGTGCATATTCATCCTCTCAAACGCTTCTTGCAATGCTAAAAACCCCATTAACAGGGCGCTTCCTCTTGGTGCGTCCTCTGCACCGAGATAAAACCCCCAACTCAGTCTTTTATGTTCCTGCGAGATAGCCGTAAAATTAACTACTCCCAACGGAACATCGTCTAGGCAAAACAAAAAATGCTTTCCACAATATCCTTCTTGCTGTGTCCGGCGGAACCAGCGCGTATGCTCTTCTAAAGAAATCTCATGCTCTGTATACATAGCCGAACGTATTCTTGGCTTATTCCGCCAAGCAAGCACCAATGAAAGATCCTTTTCTTCCATTGACCGCAGCTTCCATCGACTAGCCAACATGGTCCCAGCCCTCCATGGTTCGTACTATTTCCGCCATGCCGTGTTTTTCGCTTTGGGGATACAAGGCCCGCATCGTTTCTTTCATCTGCCGCCGTAGCGCCGCATCTTCAATCAATTGGGTTAATAAGGATTCTAGTCGTTCCAGATTTTCCTGTTGGGCCGTTCCTGCAAGCAAGGTCAATCCATCGTTAGCTGCTTTTTCAGCAATCGTCTTCTGGTTTTCCGCCACAACCACCGTAATACTCGGCACCCCCAGATAGCAGCGTTCCCAAAGCGAAACCCCGCCTGCGCCAATCGCAATATCTGCTTCACAAAGAAGTTGCGCCATCTTAGTGGTTTGAATATGCAGCGCAACGTTTTCATTTGCGCTGCAATATTGCTCGATTTTTTCCCTATTTACACAATATTGTCCAATTACAATGGTTAGTTTCATTTCACTATTTTGGGCAAACTCCGACTGACTCCACCACTGCAAAAACGTCCAGGTCATTCCGGCCGGGTCGGTTCCTCCGAAGGAAAGTAAAATACGTTGCACTTTTTCCATTTCACGAGAAACGCTTCTCTTTTTTGCTTGAATAAATTCTCGCCGAAACAACGCGTAGCTCGGTCCAAGAAAAGAAATACAATGGGGAGGAATCAACGATCCATACCGTGTTTCATCTTGCAAATAGTCATTTTGATCCAATAAAATATCGCAATCATGCTTACGATTAGCCAAATCGTCAATGACCATAATATGCCGGAATTTCTTTCTCATAGCCACTTCCCAGGCGAAATCCAGTTGGTAATGATCGACTATCAGCCAGTCACCATAAACTGGGGGAGTTTCGTCAACAGATTCTACTATATAGCATGAGTACCCTTGGGCTTTAATCATCTTTATCAAATGTCCCGGTTGCTCCATGCAAGCAAATTGAACTTGCATGCCATGACGCTGCAGCTCTTCTGCCAATGCTAAGCAGCGCATTACATGGCCTGTACCCCACTCAACAGAGGCATCGGCCCGGAAGACCACATTCATAACTTCACTCACCTAATTTTAAATAACGGTTCCAAGGGAGCACATTCTAATTTTTGCTCCAACGTATTGTGTTTTACAGCTTCATATAATAGCGGAAGCACTTTGTCATAGGCTTGAAGAATGCACTGCACATCTGCTTTTTGATGCGCATAGTTCATATTATGAGTACCAAAAGTTAAAATGCCCCGTTTAAACATTTCCTGTAAAAACAAAGTCTTAATCTGCCACAAAGAATAGCGTTCTGTATCTTTGATGACGAAGAAACTCCAACTCGGATGCCCTGCTACACTACAAAATTCTTCGACTCCATGGGCTGCAATGAGACTTTTTAAGCCTTCTTGCAGTTCCGAACCGCGTTGTCGAATTGTTTCTACCACAGGCTCTCTTTGCAGTTTTTTCATTGTCGCTAAGGATGCCGCCAAGGACAAGGTTTCTCCACCGAAGGTAAAGGAAAAGAAGATTTCTTCCATCAGCTTCATGATATCGGCCCTGCCTGCCACTACGGAAACAGGATATCCATTAGCCAAGCCTTTGCCAAATGTCGCTAAATCCGGCTGCAAGTCAAATAGTTCCTGGGCGCCTCCATTAGCGTAGCGAAAGCCGGTAATCGTCTCGTCCAAAATAAATAAAGCGCCATGTTGCTTAGCTAACGCCTGCACTTCCTGGAGAAAGCCCTCTTGCGGTTCGCTGACATTCATGGCCTCCATGATTACTGCCGCAAATTCTCCCGGATGCTGCTTTAAAACCTGCTGCAGGGTTTCGATTTGGTTGTAAACAAAAGAATGGGTCAGTTCCTGGGTAGACTTAGGCACACCTTTGTTTCTGGCAGTAGAGCCTATATACCAATCCTGCCAGCCATGATAGCCACATACAGCGACTCGATCTCGTCCGGTATAGGCTCGCGCCAAGCGAATCGCTCCGGACGTAGCATCAGAGCCATTTTTCCCAAAACGAACCATCTCTGCACTAGGAACCATCTTGATGATTTCTTCCGATACTTCCACTTCCAGTTTGTGAGGAAGCGAAAAAATCACGCCATCTTCTAGTTGTTCCCGAACCGCTTGCGTTACATCCGGATCGTTGTAGCCAAGCGTTACCGAGCACAAGCTGCTAATGCAATCAATATACTCATTTCCATCGACGTCCCAAAGTCTGCAGCCTTTCGCCTTTTGCGCATAGTAAGGTGACACGCCAAGAGGATATTGTGTCCTACTTTTGCTAAATGTTTGCGTTCCTAACGGAATGCTCTTTAAGGCCCGTTTCAACCACTCTTCTGATACTTGATAACGCTTTGACACACTAAATCCCTTCTTTTCTTTGATTTCTACTCTCTTTGCAAGGACTTTTTCAGCCCTTCATTGCGTAAAATTCCTTGATTCGTCTGCTGCAATTCTGGCTTTTCCTTGAGCAAGGTTAATACTCTTTGCCAAGAAAAGTCATTGCCATATTGCGGATACAGTTCTGTATAAATGGCTTGTACAAAAGAAAAGTCTTTTTCCTCATCTACAGTCCAACGCAATCCGGACCAATCTTCATTTCCCTTAAAACACCCCAGCTTAAACTGTTCCGGATGCGAATAAATATAATAGGTAACATGCTCGCGCTCCGTTGGGCTTGAGGCTTTCTCCCAAGCTTGCTGCAAGACTTCCTTAGCCATCACTTCTACATCCAGTCCATCTGGAAAGGTTGGTTCTAGCGTATTGCTTGTATAGGAAAAACCGCCGGCAAGATGCATTTCCACAATTTCCTCGAGCACTTGCGGATCAAGCAGTGGGCAGTCTCCCGTTACGCGCACAATATGTTTTGCTTCCGGAAAAAGTTTTGCCGCTTGAAAAAAACGATCCAGCACATCGTCTAAGTTGCCTCTAAAAACGGCAACACCAGCAGCGATTCCGGCTGCAGCCACGTGGTCATCCGAAACATCGTCGCTTGTCGCTAGCACAATATGATCCAGGCAGCGAGCCCGCTTCAACCTTTCGATTTGATGCATAAGCATAGGCTTACCGCATAATTCCTTTAACACTTTTCCCGGCAGTCGGCTCGATGACATGCGAGCTTGCAAAATCGCAATAATCATCTTGCGCGTTCCACCTTTTTTTCTTTCCAGAGGCTCGGGAAAATGATACTTTTATCGATTTCTGGAAATGCATTGTACAAGGCAGTACGGCATGCAGAAAAGTCAGACTTCGAGCCAAAGGCTTGCAAATTTTCCTGCAACTGCCCCATCGTATCAACACCAAACACTAAATAGTCGGCACCGCTTTCTACGACAAATCGAAACGCTGCTTCCGCCATACTGAAGCCATGTTCTTTTACAATGGCATTGACGGTCAGCAACTGCTCACTCGTCTGTTCAACCCGCGCCGGCAAGTTGGATGGTTCGATAAAAAATAGTCCTTGCAAAAACGCGCTGCGCAAAAAAACGCTGACTCCCTTTTCTTTTGCTTTTTGCAAGAACCCACTGCGTTCCATCCGTTGATCCAATATGCTAAAGGGAGCTTGAATGTAATCAATCCCTTCGATGTCCAATGCACAAAAGGCATGTTCCACTTCATATACAGATACACCAACTTGTTTGGTCAGCTGCTTTCTTTTGCATTCCAATAAAGCGTCTACCACTTCTGGTCGTGTAATGTATTCCGGCGTATGGAACAAATATCCGTCCAAACTGTCCAATTTCATGCGCTGTAAGGAACCTTTAAGTTCCCGTTCGAGTATCCCTTGGATATCTTTTTCATCACTTTCAATGATGTTTGGACAAAGTTTGGAAATTACTTTGACATTTTTTTGCCCAATTCCATATTCGCCCAATAATTCTTCGGCCTCTCCATACGCAAAGGCCGTATCGATGCAGTCAATTCCTTGTGCAATAGCCTCGTCCAGCATTGTAAAGCAGTCTTGGCGCAACGGCTGCTGTCCCTGCTGGTTGCCAATTCCATAGGGCATGCCAAACTGTACTGTTCCCAGACACAGTTTCATCCTTGTAATGCCTCCTTTACCGCTGCAATAACAAAGTCTTGCTCCTGTGTAGTCAGTCCGTAATACATAGGCAAGCTGATCGCTCGTCCATAATAAGCCTCGGCCTGCGGGAAATCCCCCTCGTTATAACCAAGCTGACGATAGTACGGCTGCGTATGCACTGGAATGTAGTGTACATTGACACCAATTCCTCGTTCACGCAATTGCTGAAAAACACCGGCTCTCTTTGAGGTCGGAACTTGAATCACATATAAATGCCAGGCTGAGTCTCCATAACTTTCTTGTTGAGGAATTACGATCTCATCGATTTTCGAAAACTCTTGGTTATACCGCGCCGCAACAACACGACGTTTTTCAATAAACTGATCGATTCGTTGCATTTGACTGGCTCCCAATGCAGCCTGAAGATCAGTCATGCGATAATTGTAACCAAGCTCAATTTGCTGATAATACCAGGGACCATGGGCCTCTTCTGTCATCAGTTCAGTATCGCGTGTAATCCCATGACTCCGCAGCCGAATCAGGTTTTGGTATAAGTCTTCCCGATTCGTTAAAATCATTCCGCCTTCGCCAGTCGTAACAATTTTCACGGGATGAAAGCTAAATACCGTCATGTCCGAATACCGGCAATTGCCTATTTTTTCGCCTTGATATTCCCCGCCAATCGCATGAGAAGCGTCTTCAATGATGGTCTTTACGCCATATTGTCTGCACAGCTTGTAAATCGGCTCCATATCGCAAGATTGCCCCGAAAAATGAACCGGAATGATACACTCTGGAACGGTTCCCTGCTTCAGCTTCTCTTCCAGCTCCCTGACGGAAAGGTTATATGTATTACTGTCTATATCTACAAAATCAACCGATGCACCACAATAGCGGCCGCAATTGGCAGAAGCCACAAAGGTGTTCGGACTTGTCCATAGCTGATCTCCTTCTTGCAACCCAGCTGCCAAACAGGCGATATGCAAGGCAGCGGTAGCATTACTGACTGCTACCGCATACGTAGCGCCGCAGTAGGTTGCTACCGAACGCTCAAATTCTTCTATAGAAGGGCCCTGAGTTAGCCAGTCTGATTCCAACACCTTCACTACGGCTTGAATGTCTTCTTTCACAATGTCTTGATGTCCATAAGGTATAAACCTCTTGGCCACGTCAGATCATCTCCTTTAACTCGTTTACCGTCAGAAAATGCAAGTTGGTTCCTGAGTTGTACTCATGCCCCTGCACTACAGGCCGACCTTTTTCACCCAAAGGATTTTCGGTATAATCCACCGGAGTCTGAAACGTAATGGTAGGACGGATGACAAAATGGTCTGCAAATTCCAACGTCAAGTGCGAATCATCGGCAGGACACATTGTTTCATGCAGTTTTTCTCCAGGCCGGATGCCAACTATTTTATGCGGCAACTCCGGCGCTAAGGCAGACGCCAAGTCTACAATGCGGCTCGAAGGAATTTTTGGTACAAACAATTCCCCTCCCTGCATGCGCTGAAATGCCTTTAGAACAAAATCGACCCCCTGCGGCAAGGAAATCCAAAAGCGAGTCATTTGTTCGTCTGTAATCGGCAATTCGGTAGCGCCTTCTGCGACAAGTTTTTTGAAAAAAGGAACCACCGAACCACGCGAACCCACTACATTTCCATAGCGAACAACACTAAAGCGAGTTTGATGTTCACCCACGATATTGTTAGCAGCAACAAACAACTTATCCGATACCAATTTGGTTGCGCCATATAGATTAACCGGATTAGCCGCCTTGTCCGTAGATAAAGCAACTACTTTCTTTACTTCGTTTTCAATGGCTGCGTCTATGACATTTTTAGCGCCATCCACATTGGTCTTGATGCATTCCATCGGGTTGTATTCCGCTGCCGGAACCTGTTTCAGCGCCGCTGCATGCACTACATAGTCCACCCCACGCATCGCCTGCTTTAAACGGCTCCCATCACGCACATCGCCAATAAAATAACGCATGCATTCTTGATTAAACACTTGCTGCATTTCAAACTGTTTTAGTTCATCCCGCGAATATACAATAATCTTTTTCGGACTATATTTTTCTAAAATGGTTTTGATAAACTGCTTTCCAAATGATCCTGTGCCACCTGTGATTAATACTATTTTCTCACTAAACATTACACAACCACCTTGTCTCATTAAGGTATTCACGCTTTACGTATGGATGCAAGTGCAAATCCATGATTTATACCATATGGGTCACGCGCCAAATCATATATCATTCCCCATTGCTCAGGAATCATATTGGTAATTATAGAATCTGATGTAAGCATCTCTTCATATTCAACTTGGCATTCGCCAAAAAAGTTCTTCAAATTTTCTTCATCCACGCCCATTGCTTTAATTCTCATTTGCGTATTGATATCGGTTGTATCCCATCCTGACTTACTATAGTTATATGTCAAAATAACGCCTTCGCTCTTAAGAACACGCAACAGTTCCGTCCCTATTGCTTTTTGCAATTCCGGGTCCAAAATATGCTGTAAAACGCCTATCAAAATAACCAGATCAAAAGAATCATCTGCATATGGCAATTTATCTGCCATCGCCTTTTCAAAGTGAATACCTGGCGCTGACAAACTACGTGCTAATTCAATAATATCTTGATTGATATCAACACCACATAGTTTTGAGGGATCCGCACCCCAGTCTACTAGCTTACGCAGCCATCTTCCCTCGCCGCAGCCCACATCTAGAACATCAATTTGGTTTAAATGCCCTTTGTGATTAGCCAATAATTTTTCAACTAACTTGTATTCTAGGACTTGATCTTTAAAAAGCCCTGTTAACGATATCGTTGTTCGCTTTCGTCCAGCTTCACCATATTTGGAGTAAGTATAAAACTCATCAGCCCATGCTTCCAAACGACGATTCTCTGTATTTTGTGAGAAGTAGGCTTCAGCCATTTTAGCTTTTTCAGTCATTTTTTCTTTTTCCGTAATCTCCCCGGCATATTGATAACATTTCACTGCATCATCATATTTTTGTTCTTGAAAAAAACTATCCCCCAGCATATCCCATATTGCAAAATTTTTAGGTTCATGTTGAATAAACTGCAGCCCCAAATGGATTACTTCGCCATATAACGCCAACTTATATTTTATGGAAATGATATTATACAAATTATCCAAGCTAGGTTCTATTTCCATCACTTGAAGGGCATAGCTTTCCGCTTCGGAAAATTTTCCCAACTGACTACAACATTGCATCAATGCCACTAATTTTTCACTATTTTTTTTATCTTCAGCAACGCTTTGCACCAAGATTTCGTAGGCTTTCTGGTAATTTTTTTCTATAAAAAATTCTTTCCAGTGATTCATTTCGCCCACCCCTTTGCATTTGCCAGTTCTTCAATGGTTTCCTTCATATGCTTAATGAGTTGATCAATCCCAAAAACAACACTTGTTGCTAATTCTTTTTGAATATTCATGTTTTCAATAATATTTTCACAATTCAAGCTTTCTTCAATACGATATAAGCGATAAAAAGAATGAATAATCATTGGCTGCACGGTATGAAAAAGCAAATTATTATTATATAATGCCTCAAGCAAAACGTCTGATTTCTTTAGTTTTTTATATTCTTGCATCAACTTCGTTGCTGTCATACTGTCATCTATTTTCATTCCCTCTATCGTTTTTAAAACATTCTCGGCCAACTTCTTGGTCTGCTTCAGTTCTTTAACCGCTTTCACGAGCTTTTCTTTAATCTGCTTCGGCTGCAAAGAATATGTAGCCGTTTCATCAATAATTTTTCGGATCGGAATTTCCTCTTTGCAATACAAGTTTATCGATTCTTGCAAAGGAAGCTGCAAGGCGCCCTTGATCTTTGCGCCACCTTCAGTAGAGTTAATGATCTTAATTTGTCCTTTATAATGCAAAATATACATTTCAAACCATTTTTTAAAGTTTAACCAAACCTGATTTGAAATCACTTCCCCCCCATAATACCCCTCTGTTTTCCCGCTTGGCTCTAGCATTGGATCTTTTTGCCAATTTATACCAATTTCGTCATATACAGTACCAGACGCATGATCGCGCGCCCCTTCTCCATACGCTAAGTCTTGACCCATTAAGATGATTGGATTAGCGCCACTATGTATTGCAAACCCAAACGCCAAATGAGCTGTTGAATCTCCAACCATCACATTGGCATCCTGGCCCAGCTCTAACATTTCATTCCACCAAAAAAACTCGCGCACTCCTTCGCGCATCGGAATAATATAATTCCCTTTGTACTCGTCAAAAATCCTGGGCTCTATCAGCGGCGGCGCAATCAACGTAACCTCCGGAGGAATTACTTTTCCTTTGTAGCTATACTCATACGCTTGAACAATACGCTCCATTGTTGTTACAAAATGCGGTACAATTTTTTCGTCCAACAGGCGTTCCAAAATGGTTTCCGTTGCAATAATAATGGCTTTGTCTTTCACTTGGTGCAATAATGTTAAGTTTTTCTCCAAAGAAGGACCAGCAGAGACTATAATGCATGGTATATTCTCAAATTTTCCTTTTAACAGCCTCACATCTTTAGAACGAGGCAGATATTTCAGGTTTCTCATCACCTGAGAACTTCCCTGCAAGCAGTCATCAATACTATTACCAGCCCCCCAGCGGCAGGAAGAAGCCACTAAAGCTAACGAATCTAACACTTCCTTAAATTCATTCTTGGCAAAGTTTCGATAATAATGCGTAGCATAAACTTTTATGTTTCCAAGCAATAGTAAAAGCCAGCTTTGAAAGCTTAGATTTAATTGATACATAAGCTCTTCGCCTGAGCATGCCAACAACGCAATATTGGGATTCAAAAACACGCGCATATCTTTTTTCGACAATGCATTCATCACAAATGAAGGATTTGGTTCGCAAACAAACATGAACGAATTCACATGCATTTTTCCATATAGGCTCTCAATCTCGCGAATGGAGTTTAAGCCGACAACAACAATAATTTCACGTCTCTTGGGATTCGGTAAATCTTGTGTACTATCTAAAACATCCTGTATAGGATAGGATTTTTCTCCCTCATGATCAAAAAACCATTCAATATTTTTTTCGCGTGCTACAAACTGCAGCCGCTTCAATTCATCTTCATTAGGTTCACTGATGTAATTTTTCTGAGCACCTACAATCAGAGAATTATATTCAAAAATGTCCATTTTCATCCACCTTCATTGCATTTTTTCTCTTTACTGTCATTACAGCAGCGTCCTGAATCCAATGCAAGACTTGACATCTAAAACTTATGAAAATCGCCCCCACACCAATCTGGAGGGAGGCGATTTTCATTAATCAGTTAAGCTGTTAAGAAGGAACCTTGGATTTTATTGCAGCAATTTAAGCACGTTCTGCGGCTGCTGATTGGCCTGCGCCAACATGGAAGTCGCAGCCTGTTGCAGAATGCTGGTCTTCTGGTAGTTCATCATTTCCTTCGCCATATCTACATCGCGAATGCGGGATTCGGCGGAAGAAATATTTTCGCTAGCCGTCGACAGGTTGTTGATGGTGTGTTCCAGACGATTTTGCACAGCACCCATTTTCGAGCGTTCGCTCGACACCTTTTGAATAGCGGCATCAATACGGGTAATGGAAGCTTCGGCCCCAAATTGATTGCTTACATTCATATAGGTAGCGCCGGATTTAATACCCAAAGATTGGGCCTGCATATCGCCAATACCAACTGTAATTTCTTGCGCAGTGTTAGCTCCTACCTGTAAATGCAATGCATTGTCAGTCGTAACAGCAGCTTCTGCACCAGTCAGACTAAACGTAAGAGTATCACCGGCTTGCATGTCAGCCATGTCAAAGGTACCAATAACAGTACCACCACTCAAAGAAATAGTTCCTAAAGATCCAGCGCACAAAGTGATATTACCTAGTGCAGAGGAAGCAGAGAAAGTAATTGTAACAGAACCAGTAGATGCAGGGTCTTTAGTAGTCAAACGAACACGTACGGTATCGCTCAACGATGATCCTAAGCCAGTCAATACAGAAGTCAACGTCAATGCGGCACTCACTGCTGCATTCGAGGAAACCAAATTATACGTAGCAACAACCGAACCAGCGACGCCCTTCAGGTCGCCTTTCAGCAACGCCTTGGTATTGAATTCCGTAGTGTTAGCAATGCGGTCAATCTCATCGGTGAGCTGATTGATTTCCTTTTGGATCTCGTTGCGATCCGAATCGGTATTGGTATCATTGGAAGACTGCACAGCCAGTTCACGCATACGTTGCAGAATGCTGTGAGTTTCCGTCAGAGCGCCTTCAGCCGTCTGAATCAAGGAAATGCCGTTTTGAGCATTGCTAGTGCCTTGGTCCAAGCCGCGAATCTGACCGCGCATTTTTTCGGAAATTGCCAATCCGGAAGCGTCATCAGCAGCACGATTGATACGCAGACCCGAAGACAGTTTTTCCAAAGATTTGGACGCAGCAGCGTTGTTGGAAGACAATTTGTTGTAGGTGTTCATCGCCATCATATTGTGGTTGATAATCATTTTGTTTTTCCTCCTTGAATTTTCAATTAGGGCATCCTTGCCCTTTATTGTGGGCAGAAGCTTTCGCCGTCGGCCGCCGACTAGACTTCGTGTTCCCGGTTTCAATAGGTATATCGCAAGGATGCAAAATGGACTTAAGAGTTTTTTGCGAAAAAGATGAAAAATTTTAGGATTAGACGTTCACACAGAGTATATAGAGGGAATAGAGAAAACCAAAGAGATTCCAGAGAGAATATTCGATTCAATTTATTTCTCTGTTCCCTCTGGCTTTTCTCTGACCCTCTGTGTGAAGTTTTGGCCCCCTGTGCCTCTACTTCATTTGCTGCTGAGGTAGCCCTAGCGGAAAGAGGCGATGTTTAGTGCTATAAGGACTGCGATTCAAAATAATTTGCATGCCCTTCTGCTCTTTCCAGTTCACCACGATCGGGGCTACAAGGTTAACGGTCATTTGTTCTATTTTCTCCGGCACCGCCACCACTCCATAAATAGCTGCGGTTTCTTCGTAATTGCTCAGTCCCAACTGTGCTGCGTCTTCATCATTCAAATCCAGCGAGTAGTGTTTGAAAAACAAAAACGGATCTGCCAAAAGCAGGGTCAAATCGGGATCCTGCACCGATTGCATATACGCGAAAGGACTATTGTCTTCCTCCACCGTGTAAGGGAGAAATGCAAATTGCTTTTGATCCTCAAACCCTGGAAGCCCTTCTGGGAACTGAACTACCAATTCTTCTGACACCTCGAATTCGCCAAAACGAGTCGACTTGATTTGCATATACTTCACCCCTTTCTAAAATTACCATTTTCTTACTTCGACAATAAAAAAGAAAAACCTCTTCTTGCTGGAGATTTTTCTAATTATTCACACATTGTGTTGTGATTACCATTTTCTATTTTCCTTTGGGCAGTTGACTTAAATCGATCGCCCCTGCCGGCAAGGGCGACTGTTTATTTTCTGCGACAATAGCATCGTAAATCTCGCCGCGATAAATACGGATATCCTTAGGTGCATCAATCGCCAAACGCACGCTATCTCCTTTGACATCGGCCACGGTCACTATGATATCATTGTCAATAATAATGCGGCTGCCCACTTTGCGAGTCAAAACAAGCATGTTATTGGCCTCCTTCTTGGGCCATATAAAGACGCTGCCGCAAGGAATAGGATGTATCAGTCAGCACAACCTGCCTCCCCAGTCTGGAAAAGCGGTTAATGACAATCGGAGCGCTCAAATTGGCTGTCATATCCTGCATTTTTCCTTTGGGCACATTCACAATACATAAAGCCATAGGAGGATGCTCCGCAGATAAGCCTAACTGCGTTGCCAGTTTGTCGTCGATTTCAAAATGGTATTCCGCAAAGAACGAGAAAGGTTCTACCAGCAAAAAAGTAAGGTTAGGATCCTGCGTAGATTGCAGAAAGAAAAATGGGCTATCTTCGCCCTGCGGCAACAGTGCAAAATGATATTCTTCCGGGAAACCGGGCAAGCCTTGGGAAAAATGAATCACAGCATCTTCTGCTACATCCAGTTCACCAAAACGGGTTGATTGAATTTTCATGAAAATCCCCCTTGTCGCTCAGTATTCTTCTATATATATATTGTACACTGAAAAGCCGCTCCAACAAAGCCACCAATTCTAAATCACAAATTCTTCCCAAAATCAGCTATGCAGTCTTCTTTAACAGCAACAAAAGCTCACCTAAAACGGCGAGCCTTTTGTTTAACATTACCCTCTGCCTTCAAACTTGCGAGCCTTCGTTTTCTGCCCTCCTGGAGCGTAGTTAATTTCCGTAGTTACCTGGCTAAGAAGATTAATCTGGTACTGCACGAATTGGGAGGCTTGCTCTAAAAAACGCCCATTCATCACATTAAGATCCTGCAACTCTTTAAGTATTGGAGAAACTTGGCGCGCCCACTCTTTAATGCGGTCTTGAATAAAATAAGCCGGCGCCAGCAAAACAAGCTGGAATAGCGGTAACAAAACATCGCCTTTTCCATGTTGCTTGGCTAACGCCCGGCTGACTTTTTGCTTTTTTTGCTCCAGCATCCCAGCTTGTAAAAGCAACTCCTCTTCTCGTTTTACAACGGCTTCCAACTCCGCTGGCGCCGGCTTAGAAAGCAGAAGTTGTTTTTTCCCCTCACCACATTGCAGCAAGGCTTGGTATATTTGCAACAGCTCCTCTAGAATCTGCTGCAACTCGTCCCAAAGCTCCATAGGCGCACTCTACCTCTCAGTCGGCTCCTGCCAACAGATTCTTCGCCACTGCAACAGAGTCCACACGGTACTCGCCACTTTCCACTTGTGCCGATAGACGCTGTACCACCTCGGGCCGAACTTCCGGCGTTTGCTGCAGTTTTGCCAACATACCGGCAAATTCCTGGGCCTTGGGCGACAAAACGAGTGAATCCGACGACTTAGCCGCAGCAGCCGCTTCCGTCTTCAGAGTCCGGTTAACTTTAGTCTGTTCTCCGTATAGTTTCAGGATGCCCTGAAAATGGCTTCCAGATACATTCATACTCAACACTCCTCTTTCCCCACTAGCAAGTCTGCCATACCTTGCTCATTTATTCTATCGAAAAAAAAACCAGGGACATTAATCCCTGGTGCAAAAAAATCTTAATTTTTTCGGTCACTGGTATACATGCGACGTTTTTCCCGGATTGACTCTTCCAATGACTTCCCTTGAACTGCTGACTCGCCTTCTAGGCTTCTCAGACACGCCACGCAAACCCGGCCTTCCGTAATAATCGTGCCACACATCTCGCAAGGATATTCCACTGTAAAATCACCAAACAACCGTCCTTGCTTCAACATGCGATTAATCGTCTTTTCCCGCACGCCTGTAGCTTGCTGAATTTGCTGCACTCCTGCCTTGCTCACCTTCCGCAGGTATTCGGCAATTTTCTTTTCTTCCTCATCCACCCGATCCAGGCAGTCCCTACAAAGCTTCTGTGGATTTTCCATGTACAGCTTTCCACATTCTGAGCAATTTCCTAAGCTCATACGGATCCCCTCTCTGTCTGCGCTATGCTATAATAAGTAAATTGATTGTGTTTCTAGTGTATCATGAAATAATCCACCTGGCAAAAAACTCATATTGTTTTTTGAAAAATAGGACATTTGATTTATTTTCCCGGAAGTGGTATATTTTTTACCTGTGCCGGCAGGATTCTGCCATTTAACAGCCAAACTTCCATAGAGTGGGATTTCTCTTACTGAAGAATCCCCCCTGTAATGCCTTTACATTTGGCTGACACCAAGCACGCTAGAAAGGTTGCTTATGGACAGTATGCTTACATTATTGCATGATCCCGGCATGTATCCCGGTGATCCAGAGACAAACCGGCAGACCTTGGATTTTTTCCTGCGTCTCATTGAAATGAAAAACAGCAAATTATACCAGCATTGTTGCCAAGTGGCTAATTATGCCATGAGCATTGCCGCTAAGCTGGGCTTACCCCGCGAAGAGCTGGAACGCATCCGTGTAGCCGCCTTGTTGCATGATATCGGTCAGTTGACAGTACCGAATGCAATTATCACTAAGATGCCATATGTGACACCGCGTGAGGCTACAAATTACAAAAGCCACTGCAATGCCGGTAGCTATATGCTTGAAAACATACCTTGTTTTCAAGAAATCATCCCTTACATACGGTACCACCATGAACGTTGGGACGGCAAAGGCTATCCTAAACGCCTCAAAGGGGTTAACATCCCCTTAGGCGCGCGCATTCTGGCCGTAGCAAACCATTATGATCGTTTTATCAACCCCTGCACACAGAATTGGGTAAAAACCAAATCCGAGGCGGTGCAGGAGCTTTTAAGCTTGTCCGGCATGGCCTTTGACCCTGAAGTAGTAAAGGCCTTTGTTCACGCCTTGGGACGCGATGCAGAGCATGCCGCAACGGTGTACCGGAGGATTTAAGAGAGAAAACATAACATAAAGTAACTGAGTAACAGAGAAAAGCCAGTGACTTTTTGAATTTCTCCGCCGCTACGGCGGCACCTCCCGTTAGCAAGGGAGACAGGAGTTGGCACCTTGCTAATCAATACGCTTAGTCAATCCCCTGACGGCCTTTGCGCCTAAGGGGATTTTTTATTTTGGGGAGAAAGGTTCTCACGGTAATCTATTGTTCTCTCTGCTACCTCTGGCATTTTCTCGGTGGAGACCGGCAATTATACCATCCTTGGTATTGCCGGCACTAGGCACTTCACGTGCCGTCGCTGTGCAAACGTCCCCTTCCTGCATACCCTCCGATTCTCGCCGCGACTCTTGTTCAAGCAAATCTGTTCTCCTCAAAAGCTCAAAAGCCGCAAGGAAACACTGTTTCCCTGCGGCTTTTATCATGCTTCGAATTATTTAAGATTGTAGAACACGCTTTTACCATTGTAACGAGCTACATCGCACAGACGATCTTCGATGCGAAGCAATTGGTTATATTTAGCCACGCGGTCAGTACGGGCCGGCGCGCCAGTTTTGATCTGGCCAGCGTTGACAGCCACGGCGATGTCGGCAATGGTAGCGTCTTCGGTTTCACCGCTGCGGTGAGAGATAACGCAGGTATAGCCGGCACGTTTAGCCATTTCGATGGTGCTGAAAGTTTCTGTCAGCGTACCGATCTGATTCACTTTAATCAAGATGGAGTTGGCAGTTCCAGTGGCAATGCCCTGACTCAAGCGCTCTACGTTGGTTACGAAGAGATCGTCGCCAACAAGCTGCACTTTGTCGCCCAGTCGCTCTGTAAGCAGCTTCCAGCCATCCCAGTCATCTTCAGCCAGACCGTCTTCTAAGGAGATGATGGGGTATTTTCCGGCCAGCTTGGCATAGTATTCAACCATCTCGGCGGACGTTTTAACCACGCCTTCGCCTTCCAGATGGTATTTGCCATCTTTGTAGAGCTCGGAAGCAGCAGCGTCGATAGCGATCATTACCTGCTCGCCTGCTTTGTAGCCAGCGCCGGCAATAGCTTCTAGAATAACTTCAATAGCTTCTTCGTTAGAAGCCAAGTTCGGCGCAAAGCCGCCTTCGTCGCCAATAGCGCTGTTCAGGCCGCGTTTTTTGAGCACGCCTTTGAGGCCATGGTAGATTTCTGCACACATGCGTAGGGCTTCAGCAAAGCTGTTAGCGCCAACAGGCATAACCATGAATTCTTGAATATCTACATTGTTGTCCGCATGAGCACCGCCATTGAGGATGTTCATCATCGGCACCGGCAGTTCACGAGCGCTGAAACCGCCCAGGTATTGGTACAAAGGCATATCCAATGCTTCGGCTGCTGCTTTGGCTACGGCCATGGAAACACCAAGAATGGCGTTGGCGCCCAGCTTACCTTTATTAGGCGTGCCGTCGAGTTCGATCATAGCTTCGTCGATAGCGATCTGCTCCAACGCATCCATACCTACGATTTGCGGCGCAATGATATCGTTGACGTTTTTCACAGCCGTCAGTACGCCTTTACCCAAGTAGCGGCCTTTGTCGCCGTCACGTAGTTCCACCGCTTCGTACATGCCTGTGGAAGCGCCGGAAGGAACCGCAGCGCGTCCAATAACGCCGCTTTCCAAGGTCACTTCTACTTCTACTGTCGGGTTACCACGGGAATCAAGAATCTCGCGAGCATATACGTCTAAAATCATTGTCATGTAAATTTCCTCCTTAATATTATAGAAACATTATTTTTGCAGCAAGCTTCGCCCTGTCATTTCCTCTGGCTGCGGCAAACCTGCCAAAGCCAAAATGGTCGGTGACAGATCGCACAGACTCCCCGCCTGCAAGGATTGCCCCTTATGGGCTTCAGACACCAGAATCAAAGGCACTTCATTAGTGGTATGCGCAGTATAGGCTCCGCCTGTCTGCGGGTCCACCATCTGCTCTGCGTTGCCGTGGTCGGCGGTCACCAAGGTGACGCCCCCCCGTTCCCGCATGGCAGCCGTGATACGACCCATGCATGTGTCTACGGTCTCTACCGCCTTAATAGCGGCGTCTAGTTTGCCAGTGTGCCCTACCATGTCGCCATTAGCATAGTTCAAGATGATCAAGTCGTATTTAGCGGCTTTAATTTCCGCTACCAAACGATCTGTCACCTCTACCGCGCTCATTTCCGGCTGCAAATCATAGGTGGCCACTTTAGGCGAAGGCACAAGAATGCGCTCTTCTCCTGTAAAAGGTTTTTCTTCACCGCCAGAAAAGAAAAAGGTCACATGGGCGTATTTTTCCGTTTCCGCAATGCGCAGTTGGCGGCAGCCGTGTTCGCTGAACACTTCGCCCAATGTCTGTTTCAGGTATTGCGGCTTGTACGCCACCGGCACATCCAACGCCTCTTCATACTGGGTCAGAGTGGCAAAGACTATTTCGCCAGCGCCGCAAACGCGCTTAAAGCCGTCAAAATTCGGATCCACGAATACCCGTGTCAATTGACGCGCCCGATCTGGACGGAAATTGAAGAAAATAGCGCCGTCGCCCGCTTGCATGCCACAGTCGCCGCAACCGGCAATGGCCGTAGGCTGCACAAATTCGTCTGTTTCCCCTCGTTCGTAAGCGCGTTCAATCGCTTCTTTTACACTTGGAGCCGCAAACCCGTCACGGCAAACCATGGTGCGGTAGGCTTTTTCCACCCGTTCCCAACGCTTATCACGATCCATAGCGTAGTAGCGGCCAGAAATAGTCGAAATACAGCCCACACCATATTCCTGCATTTTGGCAGCTAAGCCGTCCAAATATTGCGGTGCACTGGATGGCGGCACATCGCGCCCGTCCAAAAAGGCATGAACATAGACTTTTTCAATACCGCGCTCCTTGGCCATGCGTAACAACGCATACACATGATTTTCATGACTATGCACGCCGCCATCGGAAAGAAGTCCCATCAAGTGAAGCGCCGTTCCTTTAGCCGCCACCTGATCCATCACCTGGCACAGTACGGGGTTTTTGAAAAACTCTCCGTCCCGAATGGCTTTGGTAATACGAGTCAGCTCCTGATACACCACACGGCCTGCGCCAATGTTTAAATGTCCTACTTCGGAGTTGCCCATTTGCCCTTCCGGCAAGCCGACGGCTTCGCCGGAGCACTGCAGGCTTGTAGTGGGATACATCTCCGACAACAGGGTCATGTGCGGCGTTTTTGCCTGCACAATGGCGTTATTGGCGTCATCCTGGCGCCCTAAGCCCCAGCCATCCAAAATGACCAGAGCTACTGGCGTCTTAAGTTTGGTCACAAAGGTTCCCCCTTTTAAAAAAGGGAGACCCGGGCGAACGCGCTTTTCGTTTGCTCGCGGTCTCCCTTCGCGTTATACAGACTATTGCTTAGAAGTTGACAATACCGCTGAAGCTGTCAGCCTGCAGCGCCGCACCGCCTACCAAAGCGCCGTCGATATCGCTTTTGCCCATCAGTTCCGCAGCGTTAGCTGCTTTTACACTGCCGCCGTACTGAATACGAACCGCATCCGCTGCTGCTGCACCAAAGACTTCTTTTACAACGCTGCGAATATACGCGCAGCCTGCATTGGCGTCTTCCGCCGAAGCAGTACGTCCAGTGCCGATCGCCCACACGGGTTCATAAGCAATAACCGTAACAGCTGCTTGCGCAGCGCTCAGACCTTTCATACCTTCTTTAACCTGACGCTCCAAAACGGCTTTGGTCGTGCCAGCTTCACGCTCTTCCAAGAGCTCTCCGACGCAGAAAATAGGAGTCAGTCCATGATTGAAAGCAGCATGCATTTTTTTGTTGACCGTTTCATCGGTTTCCGAAAAATACTGCCGACGCTCCGAATGGCCGAGAATAACATATTCGCAGCCAGCGTCCTTCAGCATAGCCGGAGCAATCTCACCAGTGAAAGCGCCTTTTTCTTCCCAATGCATGTTTTGCGCGCCTACGGCAATATTGGAGCCTTCCAGCGCTTTTTTCACGCCCGCTAAAGAAGTGAATACAGGGCAAACCACCACTTGGGCTTTGGCATTAGCCACTAAAGGTTTGAGAGCTTCCGCCAGTTCCAGCGAAGCGGCCACAGTGTTGTGCATTTTCCAGTTTCCCGC
Organism: uncultured Anaeromusa sp.; assembly: GCF_963676855.1. Taxonomy (NCBI): domain Bacteria; kingdom Bacillati; phylum Bacillota; class Negativicutes; order Selenomonadales; family Sporomusaceae; genus Anaeromusa; species uncultured Anaeromusa sp. Next base: position 1,659,945 of record NZ_OY781460.1, on the reverse strand, counting down.
AATAATCGGTGTGCGCATAACCATTCTCCTTTTCGTTACTTGTCGGCCAAAGCCGCTACGCCGGGAAGAACCTTGCCTTCCAAGAATTCCAACGAAGCGCCGCCGCCAGTAGAAATATGGGTAATTTCACGGGCCAAGCCCAGTTTTTCCAAAGCTGCGATAGAATCGCCGCCGCCGACAATGCTCTTAGCACCGGAAGCCGCTACTGCTTTAGCCACAGCCTCTGTTCCCTTCGCGAAGACGTCCATTTCAAAGACGCCCATCGGTCCGTTCCAAACTACGGTCTTAGCATCCTTAAGCGCTTCGGCATACACCTTGCTGGTAACAGGACCAATATCAAGAGCCATCCAGTCTCCTTCAATAGCGTCAGCAGCCACTACTTTATTGGCTGCATCCGCTGCAAAGCGGTCGGCAATTGTGACATCTACAGGCAGCAACAGGTCTTTACCCGCCGTTTTCGCCTTCGCCAGCAGTTCCCGGGCCAAGTCCAGCTTATCTTCTTCCACCAGAGATTTACCGGTGGCAAACCCTTTGGCGGCCAAGAAGGTATTGGCCATGCCGCCGCCGATAATCAAGCGGTCCACTTTGGTCAGCAGATTTTCGATAACACCGATCTTGTCCGACACCTTAGCACCGCCGATGATGGCCACAAAAGGACGAACCGGATCATTAACCGCCTGACCTAAGAAAAGGATTTCCTTTTCCAACAGGAAGCCGGCTACTGTCGAAATATATTTGGTGATCCCTTCCACCGAAGCATGGGCCCGATGGGAAACGCCGAAGGCGTCGTTTACAGCCACTTCCGCCAAGGAAGCCAACTGCCGTGAAAACTCAGGATCGTTCTTTTCTTCTTCTTTATGGTAGCGCAGGTTCTCCAGCAGCAAAACCTGCCCCGGCTTCAGCGCCTTAGCCATAGCGGCCGCTTCTTCGCCTACACAGTCTGGCGCAAAGAGCACTTCCTTGCCCAAAAGCTCCGACAGGCGTTTGGCTACAGGGGCCAACGTAAATTCCGGCACCGGAGCGCCTTTCGGACGGCCCAAATGGCTGGCCAGCACCAGCGCTGCATTTTGCGCCAGCAGGTACTCAAGCGTCGGCAGTGTAGCCCGGATACGGTTGTCATTGGTAATAACGCCGTCTTTCATCGGCACATTGTAGTCGACTCGAACAAATACTTTTTTGCCCATGACCACGATATCTTTGAGGGACTTCTTTTCCATGAACGTATCGCCTCCTCAGGTAAGTTTCATAGGAGAAGGGCCACAAAGTGGCCCTTCCTAATAGCACAATACTTGTGGGATTTCTGCTTCTTACAGACCTTTTTTCGCCATGTAAGCGATCAGGTCAACAACGCGGTTGGAATAGCCCCACTCGTTGTCATACCAGGAAACCACTTTAACCATGGTACCTTCCATAACCATCGTGGAAAGAGCGTCAACGATGGAGGAATTGGGGTTACCGTTGAAGTCCTTGGAAACCAAAGGCTCTTCGCAGTAAGCCAGTACGCCTTTGAGCGGACCTTCAGCAGCTGCTTTCAAGGCAGCGTTAACTTCTTCCGCCGTGGTAGCTTTTTCTACGTCCACTACAAGATCCACTACAGATACGTTCGGCGTAGGCACGCGCATAGCAAAGCCATTGAGCTTGCCTTTCAGTTCCGGCAGAACCAGAGCAACCGCTTTAGCAGCACCGGTGCTGGTAGGAATAATAGACAGGCCGGCCGCACGGGCGCGACGCAGATCCTTATGAGGCAGATCCAGAATGTTCTGGTCATTCGTGTAAGCGTGAACCGTGGTCATCAAACCATGTTTGATGCCGAACTTGTCGTTGAGCACCTTAGCGAAAGGAGCCAAGCAATTGGTGGTGCAAGAAGCGTTGGAAACAATATGGTGGGTAGCTGCGTCATATTTGTCGTCGTTAACGCCCATAACGATGGTCAGGTCTTCATTTTTCGCCGGAGCGGAAATGATGACTTTTTTAGCGCCGGCAGTGCGATGCGCTGCGGCTTTGGTAGCGTCGGTGAAACGGCCAGTAGATTCTACAACCACTTCTACGCCGAGATTTTTCCAGGGAAGCTGAGCCGGATCTTTTTCCGCCAGCACTTTGATGGCTTTGCCGTTGACCATAATCTGGTCGCCTTCTGCATGGATGTCCATATCCAGGTTGCCCTGTACGGAGTCATATTTCAGCAGATGCGCCAGCGTTTTGGCATCGGTCAGGTCATTGACAGCGACGATATCCACTGCAGGATTGTTCAGAGCCGCACGAAATACGTTGCGCCCGATTCGTCCAAATCCATTAATACCTACTTTTGTTGCCATTGTTCAAATACCCCCTGTTTTTTATCTTTTAGCTATAGTAGCCATATCCTAATCGCGCCGCCGCAAAATCACATTAGCGCGCGTTGGCCTTGCCATGATACACTTGGCCGCGTACCGGGTCGACGGTAATCAGCATGCCCTCAGGCAAATGCATAGTCGCGCCTTCTACGCCGACAAGAACCGGCATGCCGAAGCTGATACCCACAATCGCCGCCGGAGAAGTCAGTCCGCCTTCTTCAGCCACAATAGCTGCCGCTTCGGATGCTCTGGCTGCAATTTCTTCATGGATGCTTTTCACAACCATGACATCGCCGGCTTTGAAGCGAACCAGGTCGGCTGCGGAATTCACCACGCAAACCTTGCCGGTAGCCGCTTTTTGTCCCAGTCCAGTGCCACGGAGCAGCACGTCGCCTACCACGTGGACGCGGATCATATTGGTCGTGCCAGACATACCCAACGGTACGCCAGCAGTAATGACAATCAAGTCTCCAGGATTGACGGCGCCGGACTCCAGGGCTCCTTCCACCGCGTTTTCCACCATTTCGTCAGTGCCGCAAGAAGCGTTGCCAGGAACAGGCACGACGCCCCAGTATAGCTGCATGCGACGAATAGTAGCCGGATGCTGGGATACAGCCACAATGGCTGCTTTCGGACGATATTTGGATACCATCCGCGCGGTGTAGCCCTTTTCGCTGGACGTAACAATCGCAGCAGCCGACAGCTCCTGCGCAATTTGCACCGTCGCATGGCTGATGGCTTCCGTGGTTACCTGGTTGGCCAGAGCGCCGCGGGAAATGTAGATTTCCGCATAAGGCAGGGATTTTTCGGTACGCACCGCAATGCGTGCCATGGTTTCCACCGCTTCCACCGGATAATCGCCGGAAGCCGTTTCACCACTGAGCATGATCGCGTCGGTGCCGTCAAAAATGGCATTGGCTACGTCGCTGGCTTCCGCCCGAGTCGGCCGTGGGTTGTTTACCATGGACTCCAGCATCTGGGTCGCCGTGATAACAGGCTTGCCAATGATATTGCATTTAGTGATCAGTTCCTTTTGGATGAGAGGCACGTCTTCTGCAGGAATTTCCACGCCCAAGTCGCCTCGAGCGACCATGATGCCGTCGGCAACCTGCAGGATTTCGTCCATGTTGCGTACGCCTTCGACGTTCTCAATCTTGGCGATGATATCTACTTCCGCACCAGCGTCTTCCAAAATCTTACGGATGGCCAGAATGTCCGCCGCCCGCTGAATGAAGGAAGCTGCAATGAAATCAATGCCTTGGGTCAGGCCAAAACGGATATCGGCTACGTCCTGATCTGAAAGAGGCGGCAGATTGACTGCTACGCCAGGAGCCGCTACGCGCTTGCGATTGCCGATGACGCCGTTGTTCTGCACCGTCGTGATGATTTCCGTACCTTCCACCGCTTCAACAACCAGACTGACAAGGCCGTCAGAAAGGAGAATGGTATCGCCCGCTTTCACGTCTTCCGGTAAGCCTGGATGATTCACCGTAGCCCGCTCGACTGTACCGTCAATGACTTCCGCCGTGAGCACGAACTTCTGACCGGTCACCAGCTCCACTTTACCGTCCTTAAACAGGCCTAAACGCATTTCCGGACCTTTGGTATCCAGTAAAATGGCCACATTTTTGTTGACGTTGGCTGCCGCTTCCCGTACCCGCGCCATACGTCCCTGGTGCTCTTTATGCGAACCATGAGAAAAATTGAAACGCGCTACATTCATGCCCGCTTCGAGCATCTTTTCCACAATCCCCGGCTGGTCAGTGCTGGGTCCCATGGTACACACAATTTTGGTTTTTTTGAACATATGTCTTTGACCACCCTTTCTGCTTGCGCAAACAAATTGGTAGCAGGAACCACATATCCCTGCCGCATAATTAGGGTATTTCTTGCTACAGGCCAGGTTTCCCTGCTTTTTCATAAAATATAAACGAAAAAGCTCGGTATTCTATTCACTTACTTTTTATAACTGAAAAAGGAAGAATAGTTATTCTTTTCTTTATAGTTTGTTTCTTTTATAATTGGTACGCCTTGCGCAAAATACTGACAGGATGCGCTGTTGCGGCACCGCTGCCATGGCCGATCTGCAACCGGCATGTCCCGCAGTCGCAGACTACCGTTTTTACGCCGCTGTCTTTGATGCGTTGAAAAAGTTCAGCGCCAACAGCCATGGAGATTTCGTATTTTTCATCACGGAAACCATAGTTGCCGGAAATGCCGCAGCAGCCGGCATCGGCTTCTTCGATGGACAAGCCGGGAATTTGCCGCAACAACGTCAACGCGGGCAAGCCGATGCCCTGCACCCGCAAATGGCAAGGAACATGGTACATAAAATGTTCTGATACCGACGCGAAGTCAGTTTTCAACTTGCCTTCTTCGGCGCGCTCCGCCAAAAATTCAAAGGCGTCATACAAAGACACAGCATTTTGCGCCAAGCCTTCAATTGCAGGAAACAATTCTTGGTATTCTTGATTCAGCATCAGACCGCAACTGGTGCAGGCCGTGAGTATCTTATAGCCTTTAGCCGCCCATTTGCCAATCTCTGCTGCATTTTTCCGAGCATTGCTTTCCGCTTCCTCCAGATAGCCGCCGGTTACCAGCGGCGAACCACAGCAGACGAATTCATCCGGCACAATCACTTCAATGCCGTTATGCTGCAGTACCGCTACCAAGTCCTTGCCGACTTGCGGTTGATTGTAGTTGATAAAGCAACCTGGGAAAAAGACGACTTTTTCTTCGCATGGGGTTTGCTTCTGGGCTTTGAACCAGCTTGCAAAACTGGTCGCAGCATAGGTCGGCATAGGAGCTTTGTCGGAAATGCCGATTTGCTTCATTGCCGCCCTGGACACGGGGTTGTGCATACTTACATTAGCCAGCGCTGCACCAAAGGGAATAGCATTAACCATTTTGGCCATGTTTTCGCCATGTGAAAGCATATGATCCCGCATGCTCTGGGGATTCTTCTTGTAGTATGCGGCCTTAGCCAACATGTTCAGCGTAGAAACTGGCACGCCAGAGGGGCAGGATAAGTCGCAGTTCTTGCAGTTTGAGCAATATTCCAACGACGGTTCGTAATCTTCCTCTGAAATGCGGAAGCGTTCCAAAGCCGGCCCCAACATTTTAGGCCCGCGGAATTTGCGGGTGGCCGCTGTTACAGGACAATGCGCCACACAGGTAGTGCAGGCAATGCAATCGTCCGGATTGATCCGATGTTTTGCCATGTCGTTTTCTTCCTCCTCACACCGTCATGCCGGCGCAGTAGCCGCTTGCCAGCGCCACGCCATTGCCTGATTTTTCATAGCTGAAGTCATACCCTGCCAAATTGCGTCCCGCAAAACGCACATTTTCCAGCAACACCGTACCGGCGGCATCTACTGGACGCAGCGTGTCGTCTACGACAACGCCAAACTTGGCAAATGGCTGACCGCCAGGAGAAAACAACTCTTGAATCCCCCATAATTCGGACTGTTCCGGAGCTCCTATAGGCAGACCGAAGATACGTTCTTGAATGACGTTGGGTTCGGCAACCAAACCGCCTCCATACAAACCGCCGGTAGCCACAATGACTTCGGCCGCTTCGTAGCAATGTTCCCGCCCGAAGCTTTGGGTAAAGATAGCTGTGCAGCGTCCGCTCTTCACATCCGCCCTCACCGCTTCGGCATTATCCACAATGGTCACGCCCTGCCGTTTAGCATAAGCCAAAAGCGCCTTGCGCAGCCGCAAACCGGTCACAGCCGGCGGCATGGACGAAGTTTCGATAATATGGCATCCCGTCGCTTCCTGCAAGGTTTCAAAAGCATAGTAAGAAGGCTTTGTACCTAAAACCGGAGGCATAATCAGTGTAGCGCCGGTTTTAACGACTTGGCGCAACTTAGCGGCGCATTCTTCCAACCCCGCTTTGCTGTCTAACCAGCGAGCCATGTCCAAAGCAGTAACATCGCGGCCATCTTCCACAGACAAGGCGATTTCCACCTGTGTTACTTTGGCATTAGCTCCAAATAGTCGTTCCAACCCTTTACTGATGAGTTCCGTTGGATAGTCTTTCAAGCCTTTCAGGCCTACGACGACAATTTCCTTAGCTTCGCAAAGTCGGCTGGCGTCCATGGTCCGAGGTACCAGACAGGTAGGTTTCAACGTTCCTGCTGCTGTGGGCACCCACTGGTTGTGTTCTAGGTCGCCCACATAAGCGTAGCCTTCTTGCTCGCAAATCCCCTGCAGAAATCCGACTGCCTGCTTGACATTCTCCAGGCGCAGCTTAGCATAAGGATGATCTTCCTTCGCTTGCGCCACTGCCGCCCCAGGATTCAAAATGGCTTTGCCTGCTTCAGTATAGCCGAGAATGTCGACGATTCCGCCGCCGATGACCAATGTACCCGCGCCTTTGCTCAAAAGCGTCGTTTTTTTGCCTCGCTGCGCTGCGGCTGCGGCGGCAATCAGTCCGGCCATGCCGCTGCCGATTACAATTACATCACTTTTCATGTCCCGGCACTTCTCCTCTCACATTCAGCGTTCCTTCGTAGATGCCGCGCATCAACTCGGCTTCTTTTACCTGTTTGCCCCAGAGCATCGGCCGAATGCCGTTCCAGCGGCCCTGAAGAAAATCATGGAACAAATCGACAGGTTCCCGTTCTGGAAACAAGCCAGCGGTTTGAATCGCACCAACGCCGCGCAAACCGCAGAAAGCACCTTGACAAGTCCCCATGCCCATACGAGTCCGGCGACGCACGTCAGTCAACTGATGGCTGGTAGCGTCAGACGCCACATGTTCTACTTCGGCCAAGGTAACCAACTCGCACTCGCATACTAACTGGCTCTTAGCCGGATCTTTTTCCATGGCTTCCACGACGGGCCCCAGGGAATCTCCCAAGCGGTCGGCCGCCAAGCGCGAACCGAATGCCGGGAAGGCTTTGCGTGCGCGAGCCATTGTGGCTGCGTCCACATCAGAAACCAGCGGCTCTACTGCCGTTCGGCAGGGAGTAGTAACGCCCAAGTGGGCGCAAACAAAGTCGGCCATTTTTTCTGCCATCAAGCGATAGGTCGTAAACTTGCCGCCTACGATGCTGGCAAACCCCTGCAAGCCCTCTTTGCTATGATCCAAAATCGTGAAGTTACGAGAAGCCGCCCGGCCAATAGCCGACGGGTCCGCACTATAGAGAGGACGCGTGCCGGTGAATGCGCGCAGTAAGCGATAGCTTCGCACGTCTTCAAACATTTTCTCGCCCACTTCCAGCATCGCCAGCACTTCCTCGGCCTTCGGAATGGTATCGTCCGGCAGCTCCGCCGGCGAAGAGGTGGTTCCCAAAATGACAATGGAACCGTGAGGCACGAAAATGTCGGCGTCCCCTGCTGGCCGCAGACGATTAACAACGCGATTGGTAAAACGGTGGTTAAACGCAATCAACGTGCCGCGGTCAGGCTGAACATGCACTTTAATACCTGCTAAAGCAGCCAATTCGCCAACCCAGGAACCGGCGGCACTTACCAAGAACTCGCAAGAAATCTTGCTTTCCTGGCCGTTCAAGGTGTTGCGTACAGTTACCCCAGTTACCTTGCCGTTGCTCTGTTCTACGCCGACCACTTCGGAGTAGGTATATACTCGGCCGCCGTAACGGCGTCCAGACTGCACATTCTGCCAAACCAGCCGAAACCCGTCAATGGCCGAATCAGGAACTTTGTAAGCGCTGACCAATTTTCCGGTCAGATTGGGCTCTAATCGCAGCGCCTCCGTCTTGGAAATCTGCGTTGTTTCAATTCCTGCCGCCGCACAGGCGTCCACCCATTTGTGCTCAAAAGCTTCGTCATCTTCCGGCAGGCGGACAAAGAGACCTTCTGTTTCCTCTACGCAATGTTTCGCTACCGTTCGCAGCAGCTTATTCTCCTCAATGCACTCCCGCGCCGCCTCGGCATCCTTGACTGCATAGCGGCCGCCGCTATGCAGCAAGCCATGAAACCGCGAGCTGGTTCCATACGCCAAATCCTTTTGTTCCAGCAATACGACATCCACGCCACGCATGGCCAAATCGCGGAAAATTCCCGTGCCTGTGGCACCTCCGCCAATGACTACCACTGTCGCCTGATCCATTGCCTTTCCTCCTCATATCGTAAATTATCAGCCCGTTCGGCCGCCACTCCAACCTTGCACTGTCGAATTAAAAAGCCCGAAAAAACCATGTGTATTTCAACAGAAACATGGTGTTTTCGGACTTCTCTTTTCTCCAAATCCAGAGTATGCACTTGTATGGCTATTGTTGCAAATATACCGATAGGCTTTAAATTTTCCCAATATTTTTATAGTACATCCTGAAGGCATTGTCAAGGCCTCCTCTCACCGTCCCAACACCCGCAATTCTTATCACCAACTGCGAGTTTGCGTCTAAAAATATAGTAAAACAAGGACCTTTGCCTTTTCTAGCTTTGCTAACAACCATACTCGGCAATAAAAATATAAATTTCTCTGTATTGGCGCCTCATCTTTCTTAATTTTAATTTATTTGAATTTTTACTCTTTTTGCTAAATATCTTTTGTTGACAATAACCCATGCTTCAAAGAATATTCCACAAGCTCGCTTTTTTTATTTAAACCCAATTTTTCCATCAGCCGCGTTTTATAGGTATCCACTGTTTTTACACTCAGAAAAAGCTTAGCCCCGATTTCTGACAGCGAATAGCCCCGTACTAACAGCTTCAGCACTTCCCGTTCGCGAACGCTGAGAACCTCATAAGGATCCTGTCCGCTGGGACGCGGCGCCGCCGTAAAGAGAGAGTTCAACAACGCCTGTGAGTTTTTAGAACTCAAATAAAACTGTCCCGCCGCTACCGCCTTTAAGGCCGCAAACAGTTCTGCGTCCACTGCCTGTTTTTCCACATAACCGTTGGCGCCAGCTTGCATGACCTCGCGGATATAGGTTTCATCGCCAAACATGGTCAAAACCAGTATTTTTACATCCATGCCTCGGCTGCGAATTTCCTTGATGCATTCCAGGCCGCCCATCTTGGGCATGGACAAGTCCACCACCACCACGTCGACAGCGGTTTTTTCCAACAGAATCAGTAGTTCCTCCCCATCTGCCGCCTCGCCGACGACGGAAAAATGAGATTCGCTTTCCAGCAGCATTTTTAATCCCACACGCAACACGCTATGATCATCGGCCAGAATAATCCGTATGCGATTCTTCATTGACTCCACTTCCTTCCCATAATGCAGGCAACCGCACACAAACCGTCGCACCGCCGCCAGGCTGCGAACGAACCAGCAGTCTGCCTCCCAGCAGCTCCACACGCTCGCGCATGCCGAAAACGCCCATATGGTTGTTTTTCCGAGCGTCTTCTAGACGTCCCGGGGCAATACCTACGCCGTCATCACTGACTTCCAGCGTCAACTCCCCTGCCACCAAGCCCAAAACCACGTCCACTCTAGCGCCTGCGCATGCCTTGCTACATTGGTTAAGCTTTCCTGCAACACCCGATATAAGGCCAGACCAGTTTCATCACTGACAATCAGCTTATCCTCCGGCGCCCGGAAAGACACCTCTACGCCAACTTGCTCGCCCCAGGCCTGCAAGTACTTAGCCATAGCGGCTACAATGCCGTGGTCGTCCAAAATGGGCGGTCGCAGGTCTACGACCATTTGTTTCATATCTTCTAAAACACCAGCCACTACATCCCGGGCTCCCAGCAGCAGCTCCCGTTGCTTTTCATCAACCGTTTTGGAAAGCAACAGTTTCATGTATACCAACAAGGAGGTTATCGACTGTCCCGTGCTGTCATGCAATTCCCGTGAGATGCGTTTCCGCTCTTCTTCCTGCACGCTAAAGAGCCGTTTGATTAATTCGGCGCGCCGCGCTTCCTTTTCACGCAACGCATCCAGCAGCCTGTCATTTTCCGCCTCTTTTTGTTGCAACGAGGTCGCCATATCATTAAAAGCGTGCGCCAACTGTCCCATTTCGTCAGCCGCTTCCACCTTAGCCCGCGCCGAGTAGTCTCCGCCGCGAATAGCCCGCACCGCACTGAGCAAATGTCCTACAGGCCGCATGATGACATGCGCCATCCGTGTAGCAAACGAGACAGCAAGCAAGCCGATAAGCAGGGACCACACTAAAAGCTCCCGAATTTTCCGGTCCAGCCAAAGCTGCATATTCCGCTCCGACATGCCGACACGCACAAAGCCGATATTGGCATTGCTGTCAATGGGAGCTACTACTTCCCGCACCGGCCCTTCATTGCTGTCAAACAAATTCACAGAATGATCCGCGCCCTCAACCAAAAGCTCCGCTGTATTTCCAGGCAGCCCCGCAGGCAGCACGGCTCCAAAAGTATGCGCCAACGGATTTCCGGCATGATCAGCGATAATAATATAGCGCACATCTTCCGTATTATTTTTTTTCGTATTAATACGCTCATGCAAAGCGAAATAGTTGTCCACGACTACGTCATCAGCGCTGAGCGTAGCGATATAAATCGCCGTTTCCAAACCGCGCTGTTCAATCTGCTTTCCGAGGACATCCGCCGTAAAACCGCGCACCAACCAGCCGGAAAACAGCATGAAAAATACTAGCATGCTGATAGTAATACCGTTGATTTTGTAGTAAATGCTCAACTGTCTCAGACGCTTCATGACAGACCTCGCATATGATCGTACAGTTCCCGCAACGGTTCGTATTCTTCCGGCCGCGGCGGCACATATCGGTCCGTCTGCAGTGAACGCATAGCTTCATGAAGTTCCGGATGTTCGTGCATGTGCAAAAACACTTGCTGCAATCGTTGCCGCTGTTCCAAAGGTAAATGCCTATTAACCACTACAGGCCCTGTCGGCGTAGGCGGAAATTGCGCAATCACCTTGATCTGAGCCGCTAAATCCGGATTCTTCTCTTGCGCATATTCATACACCATGCTGTCCATGCAGGCCCCGTCTACTACACGGTTAGCCACAGCCCAAATCGACTTATCATGACTGGAGGTATAGATATAGCGTCGGAAATACTTTTCCGGCCCCTCTTGTCGTTCCCACAGATAGTTTGTCACCATCACGTGCCCTGAAAGGCTCAAGGGATCGGTAAAAGCAAACACCTTGCCCCGCAAATCCTCTAAATTTTGATAAGAGCTATCCTTATGGACGATTACTTCTGTGCGGTACTGGGAATGGCCTTGCCATTCCACCATCACCAGCATCTCGATCGGCGTAATCCCCCGATAAGCCGCATAGGCGCCGGTAGAAAGGAATACCAAATCCACTTGATCGTTCGCCAAAAGCGAATTGAGTTCCTCGTAGGTTTTTCGTTGCACCAATACCATCGGCCGCCCCATTTCGCGCGTCACATGGTCCGCCAATTGCCGATAATATCCTATGGTTTCCTGCGGCGACAACACCGACGTAATAGCAATGCGTAACGGCTTTTCTTCCGTTGTCACTGCCGGTACCGCCACCTTAGTGCCTTTGGAGAAATCAATATAACCTGCATATTGAGGTCCACAGCCCGCCAACATGCCGCAAAGCGCTAAAAGCCAACAACATAAAAGTCCAATCTTTCTCATGCCCGCTCCTTGCTCATGCAGTCTTTCTTTTGCCAGTGTAGTGTAGCCCATAAAGAGCGTCAATATTTCACAAAGCTCTCTTCTTTCCCCATGTCAAGAAATCCTTTTTAGCCCATTTCTTTCTGCTTTTATTTCTGCTATGCTAAATGAAACGTTGGAAATGAGGTGTCGCTATGAAAACTGTCGCTTTAATCGCTCATGACCAGAAAAAACAGTTAATGCTGGATTTTGTCCGCGAGCATTTAGCTCTTTTATTGCCCCACTCTCTGCTGGCTACTGCTACCACAGGCCGTCGTTTGCGTGACGAACTTAATTTGAACGTGCACACGTATTTATCTGGCCCCCTGGGCGGGGACCAACAGATTGGCGCTCGCATCGCCGCTGGCGAAGTAGACCTGGTAATCTTCCTGCGGGATCCCTTGACTGCCCAGCCGCACGAACCCGACATTACAGCCCTCTTGCGCGTCTGTGACGTCCACAACGTTCCTGTTGCCACCAATCTGGCCGGCGCAGATCTGCTTGTGCGCGCAGTTCTGGGAAATCGATAGTACAGATAAGATACGAAAATTGGAACAAATATTTCTTAATTTTTTCATATTCTCGCACCTGAAGAAAACCCCCGACAAAGTTATTGCACTTTGCCGGGGGTTTTGTTTTTTTAGTTACAAATGTTCCAGCAATGTCTGGCTCTGAAAAATCTGTGCCCGCAAAACCTGCCCTACTGTGTCCACAATATCAACTGCAGGAGGATAAACCAAATTGTAAATTACTTTGGTACCGTTTTTGTGGGACTCGATAATTCCTTGTTTCTTCAACACACTTAGGTGTTGCGATAGATTCGACTGTTCAATACCGATCGTTTCCACCAAATCACATACGCATTGTTCTTGCTCGGATAACAACTTGAGCACTTTAATCCGCACCGGGTGCGCCATTGCCTTAAGGAATTCCGCGGTTAATCTGGTTACTATTTCATCCATTTTTCTTTCATCCTCCCGAGACTCGCCTTGCCTGCAACTAGTCATTCTCAAATCATAACGAAAATCAGTTTCTTTTGAAAACTTCTTTAACCATCTTACGGCATCCAGACTAACCAGTCAATATATAAACATGAGAAATCTGTCATTCAGCAAATTCTTGGCAATTGGTCCCCTTCTAATTGGCTCAAAAGTCTCATTCCTCCGACTAAAGTCCTGACACCAACTTTTCCTCCCATTCCTTTAGTCACCTTTCCTATGCGACAAGCATCCCGTCCGTATACATGTTTTTGTAAAATACGCAAGACGGTTTCACTATCTTCCGGTTCTACTAGCAGAAGACATTTCCCCTCGTTCGCCATATACAAGGGATCAAAGCCAAGCAAATCACACGCTGCTTTCACTTCCACCCGAACAGGCAGTAAGGCCTCCTCTAACTCCATGGACACGCCTCCTTGCATAGAAATTTCTTGCAAGGTTGTCGCTAAGCCGCCTCGTGTAGGATCCCTCATCACGGCTACTTGTGGAACTTCGGCTAACACCTCTTGCAGCATAGCTGCCAACGGAGCGCAATCACTCCATACCGTTTCCGGCAATGTCAGTCCATGACGTTCCGCCATGACCGCCAATGCATGGTCTCCTAAAAAGCCGCTGATTAAAATATGCTGTCCCGCTCTGGCCCGACGCGCAGTAACATCCCGCCCGTCCGGCACAACGCCCACTCCGGCGGTATTTATGAACAAACCGTCCACCGCACCTCGCTCCACAACCTTCGTATCCCCTGTAACAATCAGAATTCCGGCCTCTTTAGCCGTCTGGGCCATAGACGTCAACACGCGACGCAGCGTGATCAGTGGCAGTCCTTCCTCCAACACCAAAGCCATGCTCAAATACAGCGGTTTAGCTCCGCTGACCGCTAAATCATTCACTGTGCCGCATACAGCAAGACGACCAATATCTCCGCCAGGAAAAAACAGCGGCTTTACTACATACGAGTCCGTGGTAAAAGCCAACCGCCCATCCTGCTGGGGCAATAAGGCCGCATCGTGCATAACATCCAATACCTCATTGCTAAAATATGGCCGAATCACTTCTTCTACCAAAAGGCGGCTTAACCTGCCACCGGCCCCATGGGCCATGCGAATTTGCTCCTCCTTCACGGGGACCACCTTCCTGCTCCGTATTTATACCAAGCTGCACATACGCCTTCCACCGATACCATACAGGCTCCCACCGGCTGCAGCGGCGTACACGCCCTTCCAAACAACGGACATTGTGTCGGCTGCATACGTCCTTTCAGCACTTCGCCGCAGCAGCACCCTGCCGCTTCTCGGCTTTCCGGCACCGACAGCGGCCAAGCTTGAGTAGCATCCCAGCGTGAAAATTTCCGTCGCACACGCAGGCCGGACTGCGCCAGCACGCCCAAGCCACGCCAAGCGGAGTCCACTGGTTCATATACCTCGGCTACCATAGATTGAGCCAAAACATTCCCCTCCGAACGAACCACGCGGCGATATGCATTTTCCAGACGTACTTCTCCTTGCGCCGCCTGACGCACTAGCCGGACGATCGCTTCCAAAATATCCAACGCTTCAAAACCGGCCACGACCGACGGCACCGGCAAATCCGAAAACACTTCCGTGCCGGTGACCACCGCCACATGCCCTGGCAAGATCAAGCCATCCACCCGGCTCGCTTGATCTTGCAGCAACGAAGCCAATGCCGGCGGCACTAATTTGTGCGCCGGCAAAATCAGCCAATTAGATAATTGACGGCGAGCCGCTTCCTGAACGCAGGCCGCCGTCAGTGGCGCCGTCGTCTCAAAGCCGACGCCGAGAAAGATCACGCGTTTTTCAGGAAACCGTTCCGCCAGTTCCAAGCTTTCCAGCGGCGAATACACCGTATGAATATCCGCCCCGCGGCTTTTTGCCTCTTCCAAGCTGGAAAACGAACCCGGCACGCGCAGCATATCGCCGAAAGTGGCAATCAGCGCCTTCGGCTGCTCTGCATACGCCAAAGCCAGATCCATATAAGAAGTTGGCGTAACACACACCGGACATCCGGGGCCGCTGACCAATTCAACCGCTTCCGGCAGCAATTGCCGCAAGCCATGACGAAAAATGGCCACCGTATGGGTACCGCAAACCTCCATCAGCCGTAGCGGCCTCACCGCCAGACGCTCTACTTCTTGTACCGCCGCCGTTGCGGTACGACGTATTTCTTCAGGCGTCTTGAACATGTTCAGCCATCTCCCGCAATAAGCTCCACGTCAGTTTTGCCTCTTCTTCATCGATCAGCTGCATGGCAAACCCAGCATGAATCAAGACATACTCCCCTATCTGCGCTTCCGGCAGCAACAACATGCTCACCTGCCGCTGCACGCCCCCTACATCCACTGTCGCCAGCATATCTTCACGTTTTACAATCTGCGCCGGCACTGCCAAACACATACTTTATTCCTCCCAAGCCAAACATTTGCAAACTTTTCTTATTATACCACAGAGAAGACGAGATGCGATTCACACAGAATTTCGTTCTTCCGTGTTCTTTCTCCAATTCAAAATCGCTCCAGCCACCACGGCTTGGCCATAAGCCAGGCCGCCGTCATTGACCGGCAACTGTACCGGCATATACACCGTTAAGCCCTCTTTTTCGAGTCCTTGCCTCACTTGCTGCTGCAACAACGCGTTCTGCCAGACGCCGCCGCCCAGCACGACCTGGTTCACCTTGTGCTTTTGAGCCAGAAGGCAAGTCATCTCCAGCACTGCTTGCCCCAGCGCGTGGTGAAAAGCAGCCGCCAAAGCGGCTTTATTTTCTCCTTGACAGTGTTTCTCCAACAACGAAGCCAATAGTGGCGCTGCGTCCACTTGCCAAATTTTCTCTTCCGTTTGCAAACAACAACCAGCCAGTTCCACTACCGTACCGCCGCTTCTAGCAGCAAGTTGTTCCAATTCGATGGCCGCCTGTCCTTCATAATGACTTTCCGCGCGCACTTCCAAAAGCGCCGCCGCTGTATCAAACAGACGTCCGACACTGGAAGAAAGAGGCGCCGCCAAACCGCTGCGCACCGCCTGCATAAGCATCCTCCACCCATCAGGGAACGGGGCCGTTTTCAATGCGTCTCCAACGCCGAACACTTCTTGCCAAACCCAGGCTGCCAAACGCCAAGGCTGCCTCACTGCCTGCTCTCCCCCAGGCAGCGGACGATACGCGAAATGCGCCAGCCGTTGAAAGCCCTCATACTGCGCCAACAAAAATTCACCGCCCCAAAGTTTGCCGTCGTCTCCATACCCGGTTCCATCAAAGACCAAAGCTAATGCAGGTTCTTCCAGACCGTGTTCCGCCATCACCGCCGCCGCATGAGCGTGATGATGCTGCACTGGAAGGCACGCTATGTTTCTCCTGTGTACATATTGTCCTGTCAAATACGCCGGATGCGGATCATACGCTATCACTTCCGGTTTTATATCAAAAAGATGCTCCAAATGCTCGACAAGCGCTATAAACGAATTATAGGTAGCTTCGCCAGCCATATCTCCCAGATGGGGGCTCACAAATGCATATTCCCCGCGAGTCAGACAAAAAGTATTCTTCAACTCGCCTCCTGTGCTTAAAAGAGGCGGCACCGCAAAAGGCAGACGAATAGGACGCGGCGCATACCCTCTCCCGCGGCGCAACAATTGCACTTCTCCTTGCAGTACGCGCGCTACCGAGTCATCCACGCCTCGAAAAATTGGTCGATTATGCCCTAAGAAAAAATCAGCCAAGCCGCCTAAGCAAGCAAGGGCCTCCGCTTCCTCCCTTACCATCGGTTCGCCGCTTGCATTGCCGCTGGTCATGACCCACACGTCCTCTTCCTCCAGCAATAACCAGTGTACAGGAGCATAGGGCAGCATCACGCCTAAAAAATCATTGCCAGGAGCCACCGCTTCCGCTACAAAATCTTCGGGCTTTTTCCGCAACAACACCACCGGCCGCGCCGGAGAAAGCAACAATTTTTCTTCCTGCGGCGATACATAGCAAAGCTTACGCACTTGCTCTAGGTCGCGGCACATCACTGCCAACGGTTTTTCTTCTCTCCCTTTACGCCGCCGCAATTGGCGCACCGCTTCTTGCTGTTTTGCATCACAAGCCAAATGATAGCCGCCAATGCCTTTGACCGCTAAAATTGCTCCAGCCTTTACTTTACACCGAGCCGCTTGGAAGACATCTTCTACCGCCGCCAACGGAATGTCCTCTCCCGTCACATCGGTCAAACGATATGCCGGACCACAGGCAGCGCAAGCGTTAGGTTGGGCATGAAAACGACGATCAACTGCATTCTCATATTCTGCTTGGCACGCTTGACACATAGAAAATCCGGCCATCGTCGTCTGTGGCCGATCATAAGGAAGATCTTTAATAATCGTATAGCGCGGCCCGCAATGGGTACAGTTAATAAAAGCGTAACGATAACGCCGATCTGTGGGCTCCAATAATTCCCTTTGACATTCGGCACAGATAGCCATATCCGGCGAAACAAGGGTCAGCGTTTCACCGGCCACGCTTTGCTTGATAACAAATTCATTTTCCCCAGTCGCTTCTATATCTATGCCTTGGCGCTGTATTCTCTCCACTAAAGCCATCGGCGGCGCCTCCGCCGCCAAGCGCCGCATAAATTCTTGTAACGAAACTGTCGGACCCTCTACCTCCGCCAGCACACCTGCTCCAGTATTACAAACAAAGCCCGCTAACGCTAGCTCATACGCCAAGCGATGGACAAAAGGCCGAAAGCCAACCCCTTGTACAATACCTTCCACCTGCACTTGCCAGCGCTCTTTAACGTCTTCCATATATGACTGCCTCCAAAAGAAGAAAAAAGTGACTATCATTATAGATAGTCACTTCTCTTTTTCACTTTAAGAATCCTGCCGTTTAGCCAAAGCCAGCGCAGCCTGGACCATCAATGCGCACTCCAGACGCTTTTTCTGCAGCTTGCAGCCAAGTTCATAAGGCTTCTCTAAACAGCCATGGAACGCATCCGCATTAGCGTGGCAGCCGCCGCTGCAGTAAAACCGCGCCCAGCATTGGCTGCATTCTTCCTTGGCCAGCACATGCGCCCGTCGAAACTTCCAAGGCAGTTCTTCGTTAACAATGCCTTCTTCCACCGATCCCAGTCGATACGCTTCGCGCCCGACAAACTGATGGCACGGATAGAAGTCTCCTTCCGGGGTGACCGCCAGATACTCGTGGCCAGCGCCGCAGCCGCTGAGACGTTTAGCCACACAAGGGCCATTCTCGATATCCACATTGAAATGGAAAAAGTCAAATCCTTCGCCTCGCACCTTGCGCTCCAAGTATTCCTTAGCCAATAATTCATACTGGCGGAACAACTCCGGCAAGTGCTCTTCTTTCAGTGCGTACTCTGCCTCATCACTAGATACCACCGGTTCCACGGACAACTGCGTATAGCCGCGATCGGCCATATCCAGCACATCAGCAGCAAAATCCAAGTTATGCGCGGTAAAAGTGCCGCGCAAATAGTAATTTTGATCGTTCCGCGAGCGGATGGCTTTGTCAATATGAGCCAGCACCATTTCGTAGCTGCCGTTGCCGCCAGCATTAGGCCGCATATAGTCATGAACTTCTTGACGTCCATCTAAGCTGAGAACCAAAGAAATCGCCTCTTCATTCAAGAAGCGAAGCTCCTCATCCCGTAATAGCACCGCATTGGTAGTCAACGTCAGTTTGACTACCTTGCCAGCTTCCTTCTCCCTGAGTCGGACGTAAGCAGTCAGCTCTTTTACCACATCAAAGTTCATCAAAGGCTCGCCGCCAAAAAAGTCAATTTCCAAGTGGCGGCGGCTGCCGCTTTTTTCCAAAAGAAAATCAATGGCTTTTTTGCCTACTTCTGCAGACATCAAGCCTCGGTTATGTCCAAAATCGCCAGTACCGGCAAAACAGTAGCGGCAGCGCAGGTTGCAGTCATGCGCCACATGCAGGCACAGAGATTTAAGGATAGGCTCCGCCTTAAAAGTAGGCGGCACCTCCAGCGCCGATGTAAATAGCTTTTCCGCAGCAATCAGCTCATGCAACTCCCTAAGCGCTTCGCGCAATTCGCCTTCGCTGTATTGCTCCGCTAAGGACGCCAATACTTCCTCGTCATTAGCGCCGTCAAATACGTTCATGATGTCGCTAATCATCTCATCCACCACGTGGACAGCGCCGCTATTGACATCCAACAGGATATGCATCCCGTTTAAGCTAAAAGAATGTATATTCATGGTATTTCCTTTCAAACAGTCATAGGGCCTCTTGCCGCCAGCGGCAAGAGGCCCGACATTTGCTAGTAAATTAGTTCTGCTTTTGACACACCTGATTACCGACGGTGCAAGAGGTCTTGCAGGCCGACTGGCAGGATGTCTGGCATTCGCCGCAACCGCCGGTGTATGCCGTCTTCTTGAGGGCTGCACTATTTACAGTCACAATATGTTTCGCCATGGATTCTTCCCTCCTTGTCTTTTCAGGAAATGATCGCTTTATCTATTCTACCGTCTTTGCCTTGCAGATGCAAGAGGCCAAACTCAGACGCCACCGGAACGCCAATACGGCGATAAAACAAGGCGCACCGGCAAATTGGACCCACCAGGAGGACTGAAACGCACAAACAAGTCTTGCCCGCTGGCATAGCGTCCTACCAGGGAAATTTGCCGAAAATCGCCTACAGCACCAAAGGCGGTCTGCCCTTGCGGCGTCGGCATTACCAATTCTGCAGGCTTTTGATAGCGTATTCCTAAAAAGCCTGCATATTCCCCACCCTGAGGACTCAAATACACAGCTAAGCCGCCGGAATTAGCCGTAGGCAAACGCAGCTGATACACAATGCCATAATTTCCATAATTAACTGTTTCCGTTCCATCAGTAGCATCGATGCCCTTAACAAACGCATCCTGGGAATTATCGGCTAAGGTCACCGCCACCGTGTTGTCATCCAGGGGGTTATAGGTGTTCTTTGCCGTAAGCAAGCGATCCGCCTGTAAAAAAGTTCCCCGCATCCGATATTGATCCGCTGGTAAAATTGGAGCCCAAGCGGCAAATTCAGTAGCTTGCGCACCGACCGGACAAAAGACAATTTTGATTCGCACCGGACGATCCGCCTTTAAATCCATCATACCTGTAAGCAATTCATTATAGCGAAAAGAAACACCATTATCTCCAGAAAGAATTTCCGCGGCAGCGCCAGCAGGTATGCTTACTTTCCGCACCCCTGTCCCTTGAAAATAACGCGCTTGCACTTCCTTGCCCACCGCCAGATAATCCTGACTTGGCCCGGCTTGACCTGTCCTCTGAATCTGGAGTTGCGCCACGCCAGGCCCTGGGTTTTCTACGACAATGGCTAAACGCTTCCAATTTTTAGTATCATTCACATGATGATAAAACAGGCGCACATCCCCTTGCACCGTATCTTGGTATAAAACACCGTCGTTTACTGCCATTTCCGGGCTATCCGAAAACAGCAGTGTCGGGCCGCTCTTTTCTACCGTCATCGGCCATTCCGGCAGCGCCGATACCTCCATATTGCCTACGGAAGTGCGATCATCCGCCGCAGTACCGGCGCTGACGCCCCCCGTCTGTAGTAAAACAAAAAGAAAAAGCAGCAATACCGCCGCCCTCCAGGCTTGGTTATTCACTATACTGTATCTCCCTTCTTTTGAGTTAATGATGGAACCATAGGAAGCCCATACTTTTCCGCCAGCATTTCCAACCGCCGCAAACGGTGGTTCAGGCCGGAACGAGACAGTTGTCCTCCGGAAAGTTCCACCAGCTCCGATAACGGCGCCTCTTGATGCTCCAGACGCAAACGGGCTACTTCTTTCAAATGAGCCGGAAGCTTCTCCAGCCCTATAGCCTCGTCCAAATACCGAATACTGGCCACTTGACGCACCGCCGCTTCCACTGTTTTCTGCAAATTAGCGGTTTCGCAGTTAACCAAACGATTAACCTGATTGCGCACATCTTTAACGACACGCACGTTTTCAAACGAAAGCAATGCATTGTGTGCGCCAATGAGACGCAAAAAGGAAATGATAGCATCTCCGTCCTTGAGATAAGCCAAATACGACTGCTTGCGCTCTGTCAAACGCACAGGCAGCTCAAAATATTTCATGATTTTCGTTAGCGATTGAGCAAATTGGTAATTGTCGGTTACTAGCTCCATATGATAGTCCCCTTCGGGCCGGTTCACCGAACCGCCGCCCAAAAAAGCTCCTCGCAAATAAGCGCGGCGACAGCAAGACCGTCTAAAGCTGCTGCTGTCTCGCACCATATGAATACCGTCTTCTTTCCAAAACCCCACGGCGGTCAACAATTCCCGCACGCCCGGAGACGGAGCCACTTTGATCTGATAGGTATTCATTTTTTTTAAGCGACGGCCACGCTTGACCACCACTTCCACTACCAGCGAAAATCCGGTTTTTATCAACGAAAATGCTTTGCGGGCCACTGCCGCATTTTCCGTATTAAATGTAAGGCCCAGGTTCTTATTGCCACCGATAAGCAACGTTCCGCCCATGCGCAGAAGCGCTGCCAGCTCGGCAATCCGGCAACAGTCATTCTCTCCCTGGACGCGGGCCAACTCGTTTTTGACCTCGGTCGCATAAGACGCCATTGCCGTGCCTCCTTTTCGTCAGCAGCCTCCCTTGCGTTCCCGCAAGGTGTCTGCAATAAGATAATGATCCAACAGCGCCATATGCTCCGCATTCGGCCGCAACCGGTAAATAATAGAAACAATAGTACGGCATAATTTTAGCGGGTCATGACGAACTACATCACTTTCCGAAATAACATCCGCCCGAAACGCTTTAACGCCCAGCTTTTCAATCCGTTCCACATCAGCTTCAACTGGAGCTGCCCCTTGGCCAGCGTAGATGCTTTGCAACGATTTTGCCACCGGCTGACCATTGACTAAAACATAATCCACAATTCCCGGCCCGGCATGCTGAAGAAGCGCTTCCACATGGTCGGACGCTGTATAACCATCGGTCTCCCCCGGCTGTGTCATTACATTGCAGATATAAATTTTGGCGGCTTTGCTGGCTTTGAGTTCTGCCGCCACTTCTTGTATCAACAGATTCGGAAGCACACTGGTATACAAGCTGCCCGGTCCGATCAAAATCGCATCCGCTTCACGAATCGCTTGTAACGAACTGGCTACAGGCGCTGCGTCCGCTGGCACTAGGCGAACTCTTTGAATCGCTTGCCCTGCTAAAGGAATCTTGGATTCGCCCTCTACCGTCGTGCCATCAGCCAATTCGGCTTGCAAACGCACCGGGACTTCCGTAGAAGGAAGCACACGCCCCCTCACAGCCAAGACCTTGCTTGACGCTGCTAAAGCGCCTTCCACGCTGCCAACCACTTGATTCATGGCGGCAATAAAAAGATTGCCAAAACTGTGTCCGGCCAAACTGCCATGCCCCCCGAAACGATGCTGAAACAGTTTTTCCATCAATGGTTCCGTATCCGCCAAGGCCACCAGACAGTTACGCAAATCCCCAGGCGCTACTACGCCCAAATCTTCCCGAATACGCCCGGAAGAACCGCCGTCATCCGCCACCGTTACAATAGCCGTAACATTGCTTGTTACGCTTTTGATACCTCGCAAAAGCACGGACAGACCTGTACCGCCGCCGATAACCACAATATTGGGACCTCGTTTTAGACGGCGCTGCGCAAAAATCCGGTCAATAAATTTTTCCGATCCGTCGGGAATCAAGGCGCCAATAACGGAACGAATAATCTGCCTGGTAGCAAACAGCATCGAGCCAAGGCCCAGTGCCAGTACGGATAAACCAGCTAAAAAAGTAATCGTGTAGTAGTAGCTGCCAGTCGCCAAATAAACAGTTTTAAACAGCCACTCTTCTAAATACCCCACATATTGGTAGTTCAGGAGCAAAGACATCCCGATGCTCACTAAAATCGTTCCCAAAGAAAACAAGAAAAACCAACGTTTCAGGCGAATGCCGGGGTAGAGCCACTTTAAGAAATCCATTGTGTCACCTCAGCATTTCATTTCCGGTTCCGGCAGATTGTGCCGGATATCGCGATGCTCAATCGTAATTTTATAGCCATGATTACGCAAACGTTCATACAACTTCTGCGCAATATAAACAGATCGGTGCATCCCGCCTGTGCAGCCAATAGCAATAATCAGATGGCTTTTTCCCTCATTGACGTAATGAGGAATTAAATAATCTACAAAAGACCACAAGCGCTCTTGAAACTGCTGTGATACTGGCCATTTGGCAATATATTCCCCTACTTCAGGAGTCACGCCGCTCTTACGACGCAAATTTTCCACATAAAACGGATTGGGTAAAAAGCGCACGTCAAATACCATGTCCGCATCTAACGGCAGCCCATGCTTAAACCCAAAAGAAACCACCGTAATCGACATTCTCTGCATCTGTGCCCCAGTAGCGAACAAGCCTGTCAATGTCTCACGCAGCTTCGCCGTCGCCATGCCGGTGGTGTCAATCACATGCGTTGCCCGGCCTCGAATGGGCTCCAGCCGCTCCCGTTCACGCACAATGCCATCGCTAACCCGCCCTTGCGCCGCCAACGGATGACGCCGCCGCGACTCCTTGTAGCGCCGAATCAAAACTTCATCCGAAGCCTCTAAAAAGAGCACCTCGTAAACCTGGCCCTGTTTTTCCATTTCTTCCAAAACCTGCGCTAAGGTATCGAAAAACTCTCGACCGCGAATGTCTACCACCAAGGCAATGCGGCTGACCTTCCCTGCTGACTGCGAACACAGCTCAGCAAACTTGGGAATCAGCGCCGGCGGCAGGTTATCGACACAAAAATAGCCCAAATCTTCCAGGGCGCGCACAGCCTGTGTCTTGCCAGCGCCAGACATACCTGTAATGATTACCAGGCGAAATTCTTCTATTGCCATGCTGCCTACGCCCCCTCACAATACTATTTCCCAACTAGTATTATAGAATATCAGTTAAAAAAAGGCAAAGAGCTAGGGAAATTAGCAGGTTCCAGACGCTTCTTGAGCGAATTAATAAATTACAAAGAACGAAAGAGTGCGAAGTTACAAGATTTACACAGAAAATCAGCGAGACGGCACGTGAAGTGCCTAGTGCCGAACATCTACTGTTTAGAGCGAAGGCTACGGGTTAAGAATCGCGAGGAGAACCTGAGGGTTCGAATGAGAGTTACGTGGCCGATTAAATCCCCTAGGAGGCCGATGTTTCACTGGGCGCTCCGGCACGGGAAAAGAGCTGGCGTGCTGTGAAATGCGAATAAAGCAGCAGCCGATAAAAAGGTCGACTATAAAAAAGGAGGCGTCGCTATGGGCTTTGGGATCCGCTTGCTTATGCTTTCCATGCTGGTAGTGCTTCTTTCCTTTGCTCCTTGTTGGGCTCAACAAGCCGATACAGCTTCGCCTCAACACCGAGTGCTCTTTCTCCATTCATACAGCCCTGAATTCTCCTGGGTACGGGATATTGAACGTGGTGTGCTCGAAGCGTTAGAACCGCATCCAGATGTTGCCTACTACTTCGAGTATCTGGATACGAAACATTTTTGGGGCAAGGATTATTTGAACGCCTTGGTCCCTTCCTTGCGTTATAAATATGCAACCTTGCCGTTAAGCGCAGTTGTGGTTTCCGATGACAATGCGTTTTTATTTGCTTTAGAACATCAGCAAGACTTGTTCCCCCATACACCGATCGTATTTTGCGGCATCAATGATTTTAATCCTTCTTTACTGCAAACAAACCCTTGGCTGACTGGCGTAGAGGAAAAAGTTGATGTAGCCGGTACGCTGCAAGCAGCGTTGCGTTTACGCCCACAGGCAAAAAAACTACTCATTATTACGGATCGGACCATCGTGGGCCACTCAACTCGCCGGCTAGCCTTAGATGCGTTGGCCACCTTGCCGCCTACACTTCCCTACCAGCTCCTTGATGACGCCACGATGGAAGAAGTGCAGCAAGCAGCACGCACCCTTTCCGCAGACGACATCATCCTGCATCTAATTTTCAACATAGATCGCAACGGGCGCATGTTCACAAATGATGAAAGCCTTCAGCTTGTCGCACAAGAAAGCGCCGCTCCTGTTTTTGGCCTCTGGGATACTGCTATCGGCCACGGTCTTGTAGGCGGCTTACTAACAAGTGGCTATACCCAAGGAAAAGAAGCCGGCTCTCTGGTGCAGCAAATTCTTTTTGAAAACAAAGCGCCCAGCAATTTGCCTGTTATCAGTCAATCTGTTAATCGTTACGCTTTTGACTACCGTCAACTGACCGCGCACGGCCTGGATGTTGCTACACTTCCGCCTGGCAGCAAGATTCTCTTTCGCGAACCTTCTTTCTACGAAGCACATCGCGCCCTGGTCTGGAGCGTCAGCGCCGTCATTGTGTTGCTAACCGTTTTGGTCATTTCTTTACTGTTCAACATCCGCCATCGCCGGCGCGTAGAAAATGAAATACGCCTGCTTAATCTGCATCTGGAGGAACGCGTAGAAGAACGCACCCAGTCTCTGCAACAGGCCAACAACAATTTGAACCGCACGATGGATGACTTGCAAAAAACCAGAGGCCATCTGGTAGAAGCGGAAAAGATGGCCGCTTTGGGCGGACTGGTTTCCGGTGTGGCCCACGAAATCAATACACCTGTCGGTAACAGCATCACTGCGGCATCCTTCTTGGCTGGACGCACCCAAGAACTGCTGCACAAACTCAAGGAAAACCAGATGAAACGTTCTGAACTGGAAGATTTTCTTGACACCAGCGAGAAAAGCGGCGAAATCATTGTCGGCAATTTGAACCGGGCGTCAGAACTCATCCGCACGTTCAAGCAAACTGCTGTCGACCAGCAAGTAGAGGAAAAGCGCCTGGTCAATATGCTTACGTATTTGCATGAGGTGCTGCTAAGCTTGCGACCTCGCCTGAAAAAAACGAAACACACGATTGAAATTGATTGCCCTGACGATCTTAACGTCACGATCTATCCCGGCGCGTTATGGCAAATTCTTACCAATTTCATCATGAACACCCTGACCCACGCCTACGAACCGGACGAAGCCGGTCTAATCCAAATCGCCGTTTCTTTACAAGACCAACAACTAACCCTGCACTACAAGGACAGCGGCAAAGGAATGCCGGAAGAAGTGCAGAAGAAAGTATTTGAACCGTTCTTTACAACCAAACGCGGCAGCGGCGGCACTGGCCTAGGTCTGCATATCGTCTATAATTTGGTTGTCTTCAAACTAAAAGGAACCATCATCTGCCACAGCACGCCTGGCGAAGGAACCGAATTTATCATCACTGCCCCGCTCAATCCCGAAGGAGGTAGCTAATCATGCACGACGACGAACTTCTTTTTGCCGAGGAACATCCCCCTGCTGCAGCACCCGCAACCGAACATCCGCCCTGGAACATTCTCATCGTTGACGATGATGAAGAAGTGCATGCCGTCACCAAACTGGTGTTGAGCAACTTTTCTTTCGCCGGACGTCCCTTGCAGTTTTACAGTGTATATTCTGCAGCGGAAGGACGCGATTTTCTTCTCAGTCATGACGATGTCGCCGTCATCTTTTTGGACGTAGTTATGGAAGAAGTCGACTCTGGTCTTAAATTAGTGCATACTATCCGCAGAGAGCTGCAAAACCAATTGGTCCGCATCATTCTGCGCACCGGACAACCCGGCCACGCTCCAGAAGCGCGCGTCATTGTGGATTATGATATCAATGACTATAAGGAAAAAACCGAGCTCACTTCGCAAAAACTGATTACCACCTTAATTACCGCCCTGCGTTCGTATCGGGATCTGATTACCATTGAACGCAATAAAAACGGTTTAGAGCAAATTGTTCAGTCTTCACCGGAAATTTTCCGTCTTCAATCCCTGCAGAATTTTGCCGCAGGCGTTTTGACCCAATTATCGGCTTTGCTCTACTTGGATCGCAACAGTCTCTATCTCAAAACCGCCAGTTTTGCCGCCTCTTCCGAGGAAAACGGCTTCCACATTTTAGCGGCCACAGGCTATTTTTCCAACGAGCCGGCACCGCCTCACATTACCGACCTGGTTCGGCAGCGGTTGCAGCCGGCTTTACAAGGACAGCGCAGCGTTTATGCCGATGATCATTTTGTCCTCTACTGGCACGGACCGGTTGCCGGCGCTTATTTAATCTATATGGAGGGGACGCCGCCGATGAATGACTTAGATCGCCAGTTGCTGGATATCTTCTGTCTAAACGTTTCCGCTGCCTTTGAAAACCTCCACTTACACCATCAAATGGATCTCACTCGCCAAGAAATGCTCTTTCTGCTCATGGAAGCGGCAGAAACGCGTTCCAAGGAAACCGGGCACCATGTCCGCCGGGTCGGAGAATACTCCGCGCTCCTGGGTCAATGGCATGGCCTAAACGAAACCGAAGTAGAACTGCTGCGCATGGCGGCTCCCATGCATGACATCGGCAAATTGGGCATTACTGACAACATCCTGCACAAGCCCTCCCGACTTACTGAGGAAGAATTCGCCTCCATGAAACGCCATACGATCATCGGCCACGATATGCTCAGCCACTCCGGTCTGGACGTGCTGCGCGCCGCCGCCATCATAGCCTTACAACATCATGAACACTTTGACGGCAGCGGCTATCCCACTGGCCTATCTGGAAACAACATTCATTTGCACGCTCGCATTACCATCATTGCCGATGTGTTTGACGCCCTCAGTTCCAGCCGCAGCTATAAAATCCCCTGGACTCTCGATCATACCCTGGAACATCTGCGTACACACAGCGGCAGTCACTTCGACCCTGTGTTGATTGACCTTTTCATGAACCATCTCGAAGAAATCCTGGAGGTGCAAAAAAGCCTGCAAGACGTGCCCCCGGCAGACACGCCGCGCTTTGATCCGACCACCGGAGTACTGTGAGGATCGGACGGAAAATGCAATAAACATCTCTTGCAATAAAACGAGCAATGAATGCCCTTAAGGCGCTCATTGCTCGTTTCTATTTCAACACATATTTTTCGATAGCCAAGGCGACTCCATCCTGATTGTTGTCCGCTGTCACCACGTCCGCAACCGCTTTCACTTTGTCGTCGGCATTATCCATAGCCACCCCTAAGCCCGCATAGGTCAGCATGGTCATATCATTTTCCGAGTCTCCCAACACCATGATATCTTGTTGGGATATTCCCAACCGTTTAGCCAGCATGGCAACGCCTCTACCTTTATTTACCGCGGAGTTTACCATCTCGATCATATGATTTTTAGCCCTCGTAAGGCATACCTTATCGCCAAAACGAGCTTGCAATATCGGCGTAATAGCATCCAAATGCTCTGGTTCCGCCAACGTCAAAAGCTTAAGAGGCTCCTTCTCCGGCGCAAATAGTGCCTCGCCCACCACGTGCGGCGAAATACCAGACACCGCTTCATAGGTACGCGCTTCCGCCGAATAGTCCCTCACATAAAATTCGTCATCCACATAGGTTTGAATATACCAGCCGTGTTCACGAAAATACGCCAACACCGACAAAGTAGTATCCATGGACAGCAGTTCCTCATGCCAAACCTCACCAGAGCGGCAAGACTTTACTAACGCTCCATTATAGGTAATCAGCGGCACATCCACGCCCAAGCGCTCTGCAAACGGCTTGGCCGACTGAAACATACGTCCCGTGGCAATCGTCACCGTTACTCCTTGCTGCTGCGCCGCTTGAATCGCCGCAACCGTTCTTGGTGAAACCTCCAGACCGTCTGTCAACAACGTCCCATCCATATCAACTGCTACTAATTTAATTGCCAAATTGCCACCTCTTCTTACGGAACCATTGACTTATGCACGACTTCATCAGAACGGCCTCTCATTCGACATTGTCGGAAAGCCTCAGCATAGCTCCATGAATACGTTTCTGTCTTGGCTCCTTTTGGTTCTTACTTTTTCGCACAAAATAACTATAACAGATACCTGATATGCCGTTTCCCTGCCTTTATCGGTCTTGGATATATACGGACAGCAGACAACTGCACACGGTCACTAAGCCCATACTCAGAAATGGCAAGAACAAACTACCCACCTGCACGCCTGGCAGCACCTTAAGCAGCGCCGCCGGCATCACCAAGTTTGTCAAAAAAGTCAATCCGCCCAACATACGCCAAGACATAGGACAACTCAATTTGCAAAGAATCGTACGCACTAAGCCGTTGGCTACCCCGACCACCAACGAGGCCGCTAACAAACACCAAAACGTATCAACGAAAATTTCCGGCAGCCATTCCACCATCCAGTACAAAATGACCGCATTGACTACGATACGCAAAAGCAAGCCGCACACAACGATCCCTTCCTTACTGCAAAAATCATCGTCCCTCGGACGTCATTATTCCTATTATACCGTGCTTCTCTCTTATCTGCCAATTACTATTCTGTCATTTTAGCTGTCTGTGTTGCGCTCCAAAAACAGCAAGGCTTCCTTCAGTTCCAAACCGCCACCAAAACCGCCTAGTTTGCCACCGGAAGCCACGACTCGATGACAGGGCACCACAATTGGAATACGATTAGCATGCATAGCTCCGCCGACAGCGCGCGCCCCCTGAGGCACACCAATAGCCCTAGATACCTCTCCATAGCTGCAGACGCAGCCATAAGGAACTGAGGCTACATACCGCAACGCTTTCTCCCGAAAAGGCGTATACCCTCGCCAATCCAGCGGCACGTCAAAAATCACAGGGAACCCCTGGAAATAGGTCTGCAGTTGAGCCGCCAACGCCTCCCAGGCTAACTCTGCCATATCTTCCGCTTGTGATTGCGGCGCCACCGTCGGAGAAAACCGCAAGTCCGCCCAAGCTTCTTTTTCTGTTTTTCGGGGAAAACCAAGTTCCCAAAGTCCCTGGGCGGACCATAAAGACGCCACTACGCCCCATGAAGTTGAAAAAATTTTGGCTGTCAATTCTACTTTTACCATAAAATATCCTCTGCCACGTCCTCTACCGACGCTGTACCAGTCATCACCATTGCCGCCTGCAATTCCGCCGCCATTTGTTGCAAAACAAGCGCAACTCCCGCAGCGCCTCCTACTGCACCAACGGTTAGCGGGCGTCCAATCAAAACGGCGTCAGCACCCAAGGCCAGCATTTTCAGTACATCCGTACCGCTGCGCACACCGCCGTCTACCAGCACCGTCAGCGCTCCATCAACAGCTTCCACAATTTCCGGCAGCACTTCCGCCGTACCCGGCGTATAATCCAGCACCCGTCCGCCGTGATTGGAGACGACAATGCCGTCAACGCCAGCCCAAGCGCACGCTTCGGCATCCTCTTCCGTCATAATGCCTTTAACAAAGAACGGTAACGGCGCATGACGTTTAAGCTCTGCTAACTGCTCTTTCGTCTTGGGCCCAACCCGCTGGCCGGCACGAGTCATGTTAATGAGCGCCGCAGCATCCAAATCCATACCAACTGCAATTGCACCAGCGGCAGCCGCTTCCTGCATTTTCTCCAAAATCGCCTCATTGTCCCTGGGTTTCAAGACAGGAATGCCCTGGCCACCGGCTAAGCGCACTGCCTCCAAACCGCCATTAAACACGCCTGGATTAGGACCATCGCCGGTCATGCCCAACGTCCCCGCCTGACGACAGCCGTCTACAATCGCTGCTGCATACTCGGCTTCCGGCAAAAAATCATTTAAATTGAACGCAATGCCGCCGATTGGCGCACCCAAAATCGGCATCGACAGTCTCTGCCCAAAAATCGTACAGCTCAACTTCGGCTCACTGACCTGATGCACCACGCGCTGCTGCAGCCGATGCAAGGCCAGCGCCTGCATATTGCTTTGAAAAGCCGCTCCGGTACCAAGGCCGCCCATGCCAGGAACCTCACCGGCGCAGGCTACGCCGTTGCAAATTCTGCAAACCCGACAAGCCTTACCAAAACGTTCCCGCGCTGCTTCGCGTAATGAATTCATGTCCATAAAGATCATCCTTCTTTCTATGTATAGATTTCAATTTAAGCAGGAGTATAGAACGGATATAAAAAAGAAATAAAAATTGTCCGAACCTAAGAAAGCCACTGATTTAATGAGCGCTCCGGCAAACCAAGAAGTTTTTGCGTCAGACGCGAAAGAAAACGCAGGAATAGCATCGCTATTCCGAGGCTTTCTGACAATGTCTATCGGTAAAGATCCGGTTTGCCGCGAGGTGCAAATAAATCAGCGGCTCTATAAAAAAAGCCTGTTCCGTATTTCGTGACGGAACAGGCTTTTTCCTTTTAAAGAGATGACTTAGATTACTTTCATATCCGCAAGAACTTGATTCATCTTGCGTACAGCGGCAGCACTCTTCTCGAAGAGATCTTTTTCTTCCGCATTGAGTTTGTAGTCGAGGATTTCTTCGCAGCCGTTTTTACCCACAACAACCGGAACGCCGATGCAGATATCTTTCTGGCCGTATTCGCCTTCGAGAGAAACACAGCAAGGGAATACTTTCTTCTCGTCGCGAACGATGGATTCCACCAACATAGCGGCCGCAGCGCCAGGAGCATACCAGGCGGAAGTGCCCAGAAGCTTAGTCAGCGTAGCACCGCCAACCATAGTGTCAGCAGCAACTTTTTCCAAAGAAGCAGCGTCGAGGATCTGGGATACCGGCACACCATTGTAGGTAGCCAAACGAGTCAAAGGAATCATAGTAGTATCGCCATGACCACCAATAACGGTTCCTTGGACGTCGGTCAACGGACGGCCCAAAGCCTGGCTCAGATAGTACTTGAAGCGAGAGCTGTCCAACGCGCCGCCCATGCCAATTACACGGTTTTTCGGCAGGCCCGTAGCTTTCAGCGTCAGATAGGTCATGGTGTCCATCGGATTGCTAACGATAATCAGAATGGCATTCGGAGAATGCTTGAGAATGTTTTCAGCAACCGTTTTTACGATACCGGCATTGGTACCAATCAATTCTTCACGGGTCATGCCGGGTTTACGCGGCAAACCGGAAGTGATGACAACCACTGCGGAACCAGCTGTTTTTGCATAATCATTAGTGCTTCCTACTACACAGGTGTCAAAGCCAAGTAGAGGCGAAGTCTGCATCATGTCCATGGCTTTGCCTTCGGAAACGCCTTCTTTGATATCAAGGAGTACCACTTCGCTGGCAATCTCGCGAATAGCCAGAACGTTTGCGCATGTTGCGCCTACATTGCCTGCACCGACGACTGTAACTTTCATCTTATATGTACCCTCCTTTTAATTGTTCGGCTGCTGATTAAGATCAACGTGCCGAAAGTGAACTTTAATAAAACTACATAATAATTTTAACAAAATAACTTTTTAAAAGCAACGATAGGAGTGCTTTGAATAATTGTATACACGTATACAGGTTTGTTGTCTTTTTATTTTTCTTACCATGCAGCCACACAACCGTCCGCGCGGGGCTCTGTCGCACCCGCTAAGGCTCCTGATTTGCTCCTCCAAATAATTTGTCCCCGCCCGAAAGAAGCCACATCCATGGAAAGACGCACGTCATGCCCTCGCCGGGCCAACGCCGCCGCTATATGCTGCGGAAAATGCGGTTCTACCTCGATTGTTCTTCCTCCTGTCCACTGCCAGCGTGGCGCATCCAAAACCGCCTGCGGATTCAACCCCTGATCGATAGCGCGCACAACTACCTGCAAATGACCCTGGGGCTGCATAAAAGCGCCCATGACCCCAAACGGCCCCACCGGTTGCTCATCCTTGCTGATAAATCCGGGAATAATAGTATGATAAGGACGTTTTCCCGGCGCCAGACAATTAGGATGTCCTTCTTCCAAATTGAAATTGCAGCCTCGATTGTGAAGGGCAATACCGGTCCCAGGCACTACCAAACCAGAGCCAAATCCTTGATAATTGCTTTGAATAAATGAAACCATCATACCTTCTGCGTCGGCCGCCGCCAAATATACAGTACCGCCGGACGCCGGATTTCCGGCAATGGGCAAGATTGCTTTTTCGCCAATCAACTTGCGGCGTTCCATCGCATAAGCCGGATCCAACAGACTTTCCGCAGTTACTTGCATGTCTTTAGGTTCCGCTACATACGCTTTGGCATCAGCAAATGCGAGCTTCAACGCTTCCATCTGACGATGGTACCATTCCACCGACTCCACACAAGTCATGTCAAAGCCCTTTAAAATTTCTAGCGCAGACAAAGCCACCAAGCCGTGCCCGTTGGGAGGAATCTCCCAAACATCATAACCGCGATACTGCACCCGCAGCGGATGCACCCACTCTGGCTGAAAAGAGGCCAAATCCGTTGCTGTCAGCGGTGCAGCAAACCGCGCGGCAAAGTCCCCAATACGTTGTGCTAGAGCGCCCCGATAAAAGGATTCACCGCCGGTCTGTCCTAACTCTTCCAACGTCTCAGCATGCTCCGGCAATTGTACTAATTCTCCTGCCTGCGGGGGCCGGCCATGCGGCGCAAAAGTGTGGAACCAAAAGCGAAATTCTTCTCCGTCTAACTCTCTTGAAAACAGCTGATACTGTTTTTGCCAGGCTGCGGCAACCGTAGGCGACACTATAAAGCCGTTGCGAGCATAAGAAATAGCCGGTGCCAGCACTTTTGCCAACGGCATACGCCCAAATCGTTTTGACAAGGCGGCCCAAGCTCCCGGAGCGCCAGGCACAGTAACCGGCTGCCAACCAAAACGCGGTACCGTTTTATGCCCCTGCTTCCACAAAGATGCAGCATCGGCTTTTTGCGCCGCCGGACCACTGCCGTTCAGACCAAATAATCCTCCATGAACCCAAACCAATGCAAAGGCGTCGCCGCCGATGCCATTAGAGCAAGGCTCTACTACCGTCAAACACGCTGCCGTAGCAATCGCGGCGTCCACCGCATTGCCTCCTTCGCGCAAAATTTGCAGCCCCGCCTGCGCCGCCAATTGCTGCGAAGTCGCCACCATGCCTCTAGCTCCATACGTCACCATGCGCCGGGACGCATACGGATATTCCAGCGAATCAAATTGCACGTTTTCTCCCTCCTTCTTTTTCATTCCCCTATGTATCCAGGCGCTGTGTAGCGCCTGAAGCTTGCACGTTTCTCAGCTCAGAGTAAACCGGCCGTCGTTCACACCAAACAAAATATCTGGGTCATCCTCTGTGTGAATATTGATCTGCGTCGACACGTCACAGTCCTTGGTAGTATATTGCACATGATAGACATGAAGTTGGTAAATCACTAAATTCGAATCTCCAGGACCGGTGAAGTAGTGGCTCATGTCTGGCATTTCCCGAAACATCTTTTCTTTAAATTCCGTTACTTTAGCCGGATCCATACTGTTGTAAATGTCCAGGCGTCCACTAATCCGGACCACTTCCTGCTCATCGCTAACAAAGCAAATTTCCACTCGATCATGGTTATGGATTTCGTCGACTTTTTTGGTAAGCAAGCGGCTAAACAACCAAATGCGCCCGTGCTCGCAAACATACGGTTTCATAGGACGAACGCGAGGCTGTTCACCATCAAGGGTAGCTAGGAAACCTTTATTCTTCCTTACAATGTCCAGAACTTCCTTTTCGTACATACCAATGCCTCCTTCTTCCAAAAAGAGAAAACGAAACAAAATCCTCCCTTCACCTCCTCCATTTTATGCTATAATGAAAAATTCGCCTAAAAACGACTGATTTCCTCCTAAAAATTCTTCGAAAGCGCCTTTGTTTTTCAATTTTTAAAATATTATGCTTTGTTCTCGCAAGTTTTCTTTTTTTAGTAGGAAAATTCTCTTACGAAAGCGTATTCTCATTTTAACAGCATCGTTTCCTTCTTAAATAAAATGCGCACCAACCGTCTTGGAAAAGGAGGATTTTTATGAAGCATTCCAACCTGTCTTCTGCTCCCCTCTGGCATCACCTCTCCACCAAAGACGCTTTAGATGGCGCAAGCGCTTCCATCGACGGTCTTAGTACCGCTGAA
The DNA here is from genome assembly GCF_963676855.1 of uncultured Anaeromusa sp. Taxonomy (NCBI): domain Bacteria; kingdom Bacillati; phylum Bacillota; class Negativicutes; order Selenomonadales; family Sporomusaceae; genus Anaeromusa; species uncultured Anaeromusa sp. The sequence continues at coordinate 1,625,160 of NZ_OY781460.1, read as the reverse complement.
GCATCGCTGAGGCTGTCTTGCTGCGGGGAAAACGTTCTGCCGACAAAACCAGCTGCTTCTTTAGGAATGCTGTTTCTACATCAATTTTACAACCCTCTTATTTACGTACTCTGTGCAGCAGCCGCTGTATCTTTATGGCTCGGCGAAAGCGGCGATGCTATCTTTATCAGCGGCGTACTAGTGATAAATTCACTGTTAGGTTCGTTCCAAGAGTGGCGCGCCGAAAAAAGCGCCGTCGCTTTGCAGGCTTTGATTCGCCACCAAATTCGTGTCCGCCGCAACTCTCAAGAAGCCATGTTAAACGCCAAAGAATTGGTTCCCGGCGATATTGTACTTTTAGAATCCGGCAGCCGCATCCCTGCAGATCTGCGACTTTTAGAAACAGAAGAACTGCTTGTGGATGAATCCTTACTCACCGGCGAATCCCAGCCGCTAAACAAAAAAACAGTTTCGCTTCCTCCTGACACTCCTTTTGGGGATCGCAACAATATGGCTTACGGAGGCTCCTCTGTAATATCTGGCCGCGGCATCGGACTTGTCATCGCCACCGGAATTCAAACTGAAGTCGGACGCATCGCCGTCGCAGTGACCGATACGCAAAGCAGTCAACCTCCACTCGTCGGACGCATGGAGAAATTTTCAAAAGACCTCAGCATTATCATTGTCGCCGCCTGCCTACTCATGGCCTTGGCCGGTGTATGGAAAGGCCTGCCCCATCAGGAAGTTTTTTATTTGGCTGTCGCTTTAATGGTTTCCGTTATTCCCGAAGGCCTGCCCATTGCCGTCACTGTCGCCCTCTCCGTGGCTACCACCCGCATGGCCAAACGTCACGTCATAGTCCGCCGTTTAGCAGCTGTAGAAACACTGGGAAGCTGCACGTATATCGCCAGCGATAAAACAGGCACCCTCACAAAAAACGAACAAACCGTTCGTCTTTTATGGTTGCCTCAAAATTTGGATATCCCCGTCAGCGGTGAAGGATATACACCCCATGGTTCTATCCTGTCACCTTCTGAAACGCTCGCTTTCCAACTGCACAAGCTGGCGCAAGCGGCGGTTCTCTGCAACGAAGCAGATTTGCGCCAAGAAGGAACGCATTGGAACCATCATGGAGATGCCGTCGATATCGCTCTTCTTACGTTAGGATACAAAGCTGGGTTAGATGTATCCGCTCTGAAACGACAGAATCCTCCTTTAGCGTATATTCCTTTTGAGTCAGAGCGCCGCTTTACAGCTCATCTTTTTCCAACCAACGCCTCTTTACTAACCAGCGCTTATGATCCAAACCGCAGCAGCGGCGAAATTATTGCTTCCCCTGAGGGCTACACCGTATACCTAAAAGGAGCCGTGGAAACCATCCTGGAGAAATGCCTTCATATGCAAAACGAGCAAGGATGCGTGCCGCTGCAAGCGTCGTTAGTCTTAGAGACTGCGGAACGATTGGCCGCCGCTGGCTACCGTGTGCTGGCCATTGCCTCCGGCATTATCGCCGACTTAGGAGAAAATGAACACTTCGATGAACCGGACTTGCAAGGCTTAACCTTTCTGGGGTTAGCAGGCCTTCAGGATCCGTTGCGTCCAGAAGCGAGAGAAGCAATTCTAGCCTGCCGCCACGCCGGGATAGAAGTCGCGATGGTCACTGGCGATCACCCCCAAACAGCCCTAGCTATTGCCAAGGAACTGGGACTTGCCTCTTCTTCGCAAGACGTCGTAACGGGCTTGGAATTAGAAAGTTGCGGGGCGCCGGCAACAGAAAAATTTAAAGATGCTGTAAAAAAAGCCCGTGTTTTCGCCCGTGTCTCGCCGTTGCAAAAGCTGCAAATTATTACCGTTCTTACCCAACTTGGCCACTATATTGCCGTCACCGGCGACGGCGTCAATGACGCTCCTGCCTTAAAGAAAGCGCATTTAGGCATCGCCATGGGCTCTGGTACGGATGTTGCAAAAGATACGGCTTCTTTAATCATAACCGATGATAATTTCGCCTCTATTGTAGCCGGCGTTGAAGAAGGACGTTATGTCTATGATAATATTCGCAAAGTTATTTTCTTGCTAACCGCTACCGGCGCCGCTGAAATCACTCTGTTCTTTTTTTCCGTCCTCACCGGTGCACCCTTGCCGCTAACAGCGGCGCAAATCCTTTGGTTAAATCTAATTGCCACAGGTGTCCAATACATTGGCCTCCTTCTAGAACCTGGCGATCCCGCCAGCATGAACCGCCCGCCTCGTCGGCCCGGAGAAAGTTTATTCAATGCTTCCATGGTGCAGCAAGTCGCCTTAGCCGGCATCACCATGGGCAGCACTGCCTTCCTCTTTTGGTGGTGGTATTTAAGCACCGGACGCAGTTTGACTGAAGGGCGCAGCCTAGTGCTGCTGGTTTTAGTCTTGCTTGAAAACATCCACCTATTCAATTGCCGTTCGGAAACCCGCTCTGTTTGGCAGCTATCCGTACTGGCCAACCCGGCGCCTTTCTGCGGTGTCCTTATCGCCCAAAGCCTACAGCTTCTTGCCATGAACACCCACCCGCTGCAAACCTTGCTTCGCCTCTTACCACCCTCTCCGCAAGAATGGCTTACCGGCCTCTGCCTGGCGTCCACCGTACACATTGCCATTGAACTACTCAAATGGCGTCGCAGACGGAATACCTAGTGCGGAAGAACCGAACCCAGCGTACCAGAGGAAAACCGAGAGGACTTTTAGCAAATGGTATTCAAGTATCTTCTCAATACAAAAGGCAGCTCCGCAGAGCTGCCTTTTTCAAGTTCTAACTTATGCTTTTTCGAAGTCGTCCTTGCCTACGCCGCACAGGGGGCAAACCCATTCCGCTGGGATGTCCTCAAAGGCTGTGCCAGGAGCCACACCGTTGTCCGGATCGCCGGTTGCCGGATCATACACGTAACCACATACTGTACAAGTCCATTTTCCCATGATAATTCCTCCTTTTTTTATAAAGGTTATTCACAAATCATAATTTCATTTTACCATATCCTTTGCTTCTTGGGAACTGGTAAATTAACAAAGTCCATTTTATGTCGTCACCAGCGACGTGAAGAACCGCCCCCGCCGCCACTGCCGCCGCCATAACCTCCGCCTCCGCCGCCACCTCCGCCGCGCAGACGAAGCAACGACAGAATCAGATACGTAAAGGTGCCTCCAAACACGGTCCAGTCCAAAATGAGTAAACCAATCAATGCCACCGCTCCCAGGATCTTCGCCCACCAAGGCCATCCATCCCAGGGATAACTGTCTGCCTGCGCTTTAGCGGTTGCACTTTGTGGAGAACTTTTCAGTTCCAGTTTGTATTCTTTAGCTACTTCCTGAGCAACAGCTCGGTAACCGTTAACAATGCCTTTGTCATAATCTCCGCTTTGGAAATACGGCACCATATACTCGTCCTGCAATTGACCGGTTTTAGCATCAGGAAGCGCACCTTCTAGGCCATACCCCACTTCAACACGGGATACTTTGTCGTCAACAGCGACTAAGATCAGTACGCCGTTATTCAACTGTTTATCGCCCAGTCCCCATGTACGCAGCACCTCTAACGCATAGTCTTCGGGCGCCTCGCCTTCAAGACTGCGAACAGTCAGTACTACTACTTGAGCTTTGGTTTTAGCCGCCAAACTGGCGCCAAGCTTTTGAAGGCGTTCCTTTGACGCAGGCTGCATCACCCCCGCCAAATCCTGCACATAAATAGAAGACGAAGGCTTGGGCGGGATGGAAGCCGCCTGCACCGGCAAAGCCACTGCTATTAATGCAAAGCAAAAAAGAAGAAAACCTGCAAGCCAGCGTTTCATACCGCACCTCCTTCCTTGGGGCATCATTGATTTATTCACATCTTACACCGAAGCGATCCAGCGAAGTGTTCATTAACTCATTGACGCCCTAATTATCATATCCACTACTCTCAGAAAAGGCTGCTGTCTCTACGAACACGCCGCCAAGTTGAGAGATTTTTCTGCTGTCAAGAAAGAATGGCCGCTGGAATAGCAAAGCTATTTCAAGGTTATTCTGACGCAGGCAGAAGGAAAAAGATCCAGTCTGGCGGTGCTGCAAGTGAGATAGCAGTCCTTAAAACTTGACCTGCGGTACTTGCTTAGCCGTTTCTTCGGCTTTAAAGTATTCACGCTGACCAAAGCCTAACATACCAGCAAACATACTCTGCGGGAATGTTTTAATTTTGGTGTTGTACCCTTGAACCGCATCATTATAATCCTTGCGTGCTACGGCTATGCGATTTTCCGTGCCAGCAAGTTCATCCTGAAGGGCGCGGAAATTCTTGTCCGCTTTCAAGTTTGGATAGTTCTCAGCAATCGCCAGTAAGCGGCTCAAAGCACTATTCATTTCTCCAGCAGCAGCTGCTTTATCGCCGACACCCTGGGCGCCGACCAATTTGGAACGAGCATCGGCAACCGCTTGAATAGCCGCCTGCTCATGCGCCGCATAGCCTTTAACGGTATTAACCAAGTTCGGAATCAAATCTGCCCGCCGCTGCAGTTGGTTGTCCACCTGACTCCATTTGCTGTTCACCGTCTCATTCGTGCCCACCAACCCATTATACGTAGACACACCGAAGATGGCTACAAGCGCCACCAGCACAAGGGCAATAATAGCTCCTTTGTTCATGTAAACTCCTCCTAAGTGGTTTTTTTTAATTCTTTATGTGGTTTTTAAAACCATATAGCCATTTTCGCTGATTTTTTTACTTTTGTCAAGAATAGTTCGCCAAGGATCGCTCTACACCTGCTCATGGGGCCGATATTCGCGCCGAAAAAAATCATATACCGCTTGCGCCGTCGTACGATCCATGCCGTCAACTCCAGCTAATTCCTCCAAATCAGCTTTGCGCAAGGCCTCTAAGGTGCCGAAAGCTGACCATAAAGCCTTACGGCGCTTTGGTCCAATACCGGCAACATGATCCAAAACGGAAACCAAATTGCGCTTCCCACGCAGTTTACGGTGATAGGAAACTGCAAAACGATGCGCCTCGTCACGCAACCGTTGTAACAAATACAGCGATTCCGAGCGTTCCGGCAAAATCAGAGGTTCTTTGTCTGCTTCTCGAAATACCCATTCAAACTGCTTCGCCAAAGAAATAACAGGCATCTCCAAACCTACACCGCGAATGACCTCTAGTGCGCTGGACAATTGCCCTTTGCCGCCGTCTATGACAATCAAATCCGGCAGTGGTTCCGCTGCTTCGCCATACCGACGCAACAATACTTCTTGCATGGACAAAAAGTCGTCTGGCTTTCCTTCTACCGTTATCAATTTGAAACGGCGGTAATCTTCCTTCTTAGGCTGGCCGTCCTCAAAAACAACCATGGACGCCACTGTCTCCGCCCCTTGAATATGAGAGATGTCAAAGCATTCCATGCGTTGCGGCGGCTGCGACATTTGTAAAAACTGCTGCAATTGTTCCACCGCTCCAGTAGTGCGTTCCATTTCCCGCAACAGCTCGCCTTCTTTGAGGGCCAGCACCATGCGGGCGTTTTCATCGGCCATCAAGAGCAACGCATGTTTGCTGCCCCGTTTCGGTACATGCAATTCCACTTTACCTTGGCGCACTTCCGTCAACCACCGCTCTAACACGTCTTGAGAGGACAGCGAAAAAGGCAACAACACCTCCGGCGGCACAAAAGCCACTCGTGCATAATACTGCTCCAAAAAGGCCTCTAGCGCCGCTTCCTGCTCTTCATCTGCCGCCCCCTGCAAAAAGAAATGCTCCCGCCCGATCAGCTTGCCGCCACGTACCTGCAGCACTTGCACACAGACTCCGGCATGCGAACGAGCCAGTCCCAAAACGTCTTGGTCGCCGCCGGCAGTTACGATGTTCTGCTGTTCTGTCAGCTTTTCCACCGCAGCCAGTTGGTCCCGCAGCCGCGCCGCTTCTTCAAAACGCAATTCTTCTGCCGACTGAAGCATGTTCTTTTTCAGTTGCCGCAGCAGTTTGTCGCCGCGACCTTCCAACAGCATCATCACGGCATGCACCATGCGCCGGTATTCTTCCTTATCTACTCGCCCGCTGCACGGAGCCATGCAGCGTTTAATATGATACTCCAAGCAAGGCCGACGCGCCTCCATGGTCCGACAATTGCGCAATAGAAACAGAGATCGAACAAGGCGCAGCATTTCATGAACAGCGCCAGCGTCCGCATAAGGACCGAAATACCGAGCACCGTCCTTCACCAACCTGCGAGTAATATGCACTCGCGGATAGTCATCACCTAATGTTACCTTAATGTAAGGATACGTCTTATCATCTTTTAGGCTGATATTATAACGCGGCCTATGCTTCTTAATTAAGTTGCACTCCAAAATGAGCGCTTCTACTTCATTAGCCGTCAAGATGTATTCTAACGACTCAATCTTCGCCACCAACGCCATCGTTTTTACCGAATGATTCCGGTTGCTTTGAAAATAAGAGCGCACTCGATTCTTCAGATTGACCGCTTTGCCCACATATAAAATTCTCTCTTGCGCGTCTCTCATAATGTAGACCCCAGGCGAACCCGGCAAATGCGCTACTTGTTCTTGCAACACTTCATTCATAAATATACACCTTTCGCACCGCACACCATCAAAAAGACAATGGTAAGTTTTATCCAGAAAACGGCTAACACTTTTTACAAATTTCGCAATATTCAGCTTGCATTTTTGTGTACCCTGTATACTTACTCACAGTCGTTGTGAAAAAATACACAATAGAATATAATATACCCAAGGTCATTTTAAAACATGGGAGGTCTATTCGGATGTTTAACAGAGTTCTTATCGCCAATCGCGGTGAAATCGCCATTCGTGTTATTCGCGCCTGTCAAGAGTTAGGGATTGAAACGGTGGCAGTCTATTCCGACGTCGACGCTCATTCTCTCCATGTACAGCTAGCGGACTACGCCTACAACATCGGTCCTGCTGATGCCGCGCTCAGCTACTACAATGCCGAAGCCATCATTTCCGCTGCTAAAATGGCCAAAGCGGACGCCATCCATCCCGGTTACGGATTTCTCTCAGAAAATGCCGATTTCGCCCAAATGGTAATTGACGCCGGCATGATTTTTGTTGGACCGCATCCGGAAACCATTCGCAAAGTCGGCAATAAGGACGCCGCTCGTTTGGCGATGAAGCAAGCCGGCCTGCCTATGACTGTAGGCAGCGAAATTGTTCGCGAGACAGAAGACGCATACGCCCAAGCCGAAGCCATTGGCTATCCGGTTATTTTAAAGCCAGTAGCAGGCGGCGGCGGCAAATCCATGTTCGTGGCTCATAATAAGGAAGAAATGACTTCCGCTCTAAATAAAGTAGATTTGAAATCCAGAGATTTTTACCTGGAAAACTACATTGATCAAGCCCGCCACATCGAAGTGCAGATCATGGCCGACAACTACGGTAACATTCTTCACCTCGGCGAACGGGAATGTTCCTTGCAGCGCCGCAACCAAAAGATTTTAGAAGAAGCGCCGTCCAGCGCCTTGACGCCGGAAATGCGCCACAAAGTAGGCCAGTTGGCGATTCGCGCCGCCAAAAGCATCTACTATACCAATGTCGGTACCGTAGAATTCCTTATGGACATCAAAACCGGCAGATTTTATTTTATGGAAATCAACCCTCGCATCCAGGTAGAGCACGCTGTTACGGAAATGATTACCGGCGTCGACCTGGTACGTCGGCAGCTGCGCATTGCTGCCGGCGAACCGCTCAATAAAAAGCAGGATGAAATCATGTTCCTCGGCCATGCTATCGAATGCCGCATCAATGCCGAAGATCCGGATATGCGCTTCATCCCCTGTCCAGGACACATTGATTTCTATCATCAGCCCGGCGGTCCTCGTGTACGCGTAGACAGCGGCGTAGCTGCTGGCGTCACCGTACAGCCCTACTACGACTCTATGATCGCCAAAGTAGTGGCCCATGGCCGCACCCGCGGCGACGCCATTCGCATCATGCGCCGCGCCTTGGGGGAATTCCGCATCGGCGGCATCAAGACTACCATTCCCTTCCATCTGAAGGTTCTCAACAACCCGCATTTCTGCAGCGGCGATTTCGATACCCAATTCATTTACAAACGTATGACTCCCTGCTGAAACTAGGGAGCAACCCCGGCAGCTAAAAAGCTGCCGGGGTTTTTATTTTAGCGAAAAAGATAGATACGTTTTACACAGTTTACCCCTGCAGTCTTGCGGCTTCTTCCAGCAACGGCTTCAGATAGCGCCCGGTATGAGACGCCTCAACACGACAAATTTCCTCCGGCGTGCCTGTCGCCACAATGGTCCCGCCGCGATGACCGCCCTCAGGTCCCAGATCAATCAAATAGTCCGCCGTTTTAATAACGTCCAAATTATGCTCGATCACCACCACGCTGTCGCCGCCCTCCACCAGTCGCTGCAGTACTTCCATCAGACGATGAATGTCCGCCGTGTGCAAGCCAGTAGTCGGCTCGTCCAAAATATAAAAGGTCTTACCAGTGCTGCGCCGCGCCAGCTCTGTCGCCAGTTTGACCCGCTGCGCTTCCCCTCCGGACAACTGTGTTGCTGGCTGACCCAGCTTCACATACCCTAAGCCTACATCCTGTAACAGTTGCAGCTTACGGTGAATCCGAGGCTGATGGCGGAAAAACTCTACTGCCTCATCAACGACCATGTCCAGCACTTGGGCAATATTCTTGCCTTTATAACGCACTTCTAACGTCTCACGATTGTAGCGCGCACCATGACACACCTCACAAGGCACATATACATCCGGCAAAAAATGCATCTCGATCTTAATAATGCCGTCGCCTTTGCAGGCTTCGCAGCGCCCGCCCTTGACGTTAAAGCTGAAACGCCCCGGTTTGTAGCCGCGCATTTTTGCCTCTTGGGTCTGGCTAAAAACCTCGCGAATAATATCAAAGACGCCCGTATACGTAGCCGGATTGGAACGAGGCGTCCGCCCGATGGGAGACTGGTCAATATCGATGACCTTATCCACCAACTCCAAACCTTTTATCGCCTTGTGCGCTCCCGGACGGTGTTTGCCGCCGTACAATCGCTGCGCCAGTCCTTGATACAAAATATCATTGACCAATGTGCTTTTTCCGGAACCGGATACCCCTGTCACCACCGTAAATAAGCCTAAAGGAAAACGCACAGTCAGGTTTTTTAAATTGTTTTCCTTCGCTCCCTGCACCGTCAGCCACTTGCCGTTGGGTTGACGGCGCTGCTCCGGCACGGGAATAAAAATGCGACGGCTCAGATACTGCCCGGTTATCGACTCCTCGCACGCTTTAATTTCCTCCACCGTACCGGCGGCCACCAATTTTCCGCCACCTTCGCCTGCGCCGGGGCCGATGTCAATAATATGATCTGCCGCATACATAGTATCTTCGTCATGCTCAACAATGATCAAAGTATTCCCCTGGTCTCGCAGGTGTTTGAGCGTATCCAACAACCGGTTGTTGTCCCGTTGATGCAGCCCGATGCTAGGCTCATCCAGAATGTAGAGCACCCCTACCAGACCGGAGCCAATCTGCGTGGCTAGACGAATACGCTGCGCCTCGCCCCCAGAAAGCGTTCCCGCCGCACGATCCAATGTTAAATAATCCAAACCCACATTAACCAAAAAGCCCAAGCGAGCATCAATTTCCTTCAAAATCTGCCTAGCAATGGTCCTCTCTCGTTCTGTTAGCTCCAGTTCTCGAAAGAAGGCTTGCCCTTCACCAATAGTTAACTGGGTCACTTCATGAATATTTTTCCCGCCCACGCGCACAGCCAACGCTTCGTCTTTCAAGCGAGCCCCTTTGCATTTTGGGCAAGGCTTGATACTCATATATTCTTCGATTTCCTCTCGGGACCAATCAGAGGAAGTTTCCCGATAGCGCCGCTCCAGCATGGGGATAACCCCTTCATAGGCGGTATGATAAGTCTTCAGCTCGCCAAATAAGTTTTCATATTCAAAGGTATAGCGTTCTTCACCGCTGCCATGGAGAATCAACTGTTTCAACGAGGCTGCTAAGGAATCCCAAGCGACGTCTAAAGACTTGCCTTTGCTCTCCAATACAGCTGCTAGTTGGCACATAAAATACGAACTGGTATTGCGGCTAAGAGGTGCTAAAGCGCCTTCGGCCAACGTCTTCGTGCCATCTGGAACCACTAGTTCCAGATCCACTTCCATGTTATAGCCTAGGCCAGTACAAGTTGGACAAGCGCCAAAAGGACTGTTGAATGAAAACAGGCGCGGCGCCACTTCCGGCAAGCTAATCCCGCAATCCACGCAAGCGAAATTTTCGCTAAAGAACATCTCTTCGCCGCCAGTTACCGCAACCGTCACAAGCCCCTCTCCCAGTTTTAACGACGTCTCCAGTGAATCAGCCAGGCGGGAAGCCACTCCTTCGCGTACAACCAGACGGTCTACTACTACTTCAATGGTATGCTTTTTGTTTTTTTCTAAAGCCGGCTCGCTGCCAACCTCATAAACCTCACCGTCAATGCGCACGCGTACATAACCGCCTTTGCGCACTTCCTGGAGAATTTTTTGATGTTCTCCTTTTTTCCCCCGCACCACCGGCGCCAACACCAGCAGTTTGCTTCCTTCGGGCAGGGCGGCCACACGGTCTACCATCTGCTCCACCGTCTGCTGTGTAATAGGCTTACCGCAGCAAGGACAATGCGGCCTACCAGCGCGGGCAAACAGCAAGCGAAGATAATCGTAAATCTCCGTAACCGTACCCACTGTCGAACGAGGATTACGGCTGGTCGTCTTCTGGTCAATAGAAATAGCCGGAGACAGCCCTTCAATATAATCTACGTCCGGCTTGTCCATCTGTCCCAAAAACTGCCGAGCATACGCCGACAGGGATTCCACGTACCGCCGCTGCCCTTCCGCATAGATCGTATCAAATGCTAACGACGACTTGCCGGACCCGGATAAACCGGTTACTACCACCAGCTTGTCTCTCGGAATCGTCACATCCATATTTTTTAAATTATGCTGCCTGGCCCCTTTGACCACAATTTGATCCTTCACAACCGAATCCTCCTATAGTAACAGAAATACGTTTTACTTCTTGCTTTTTTTCTTCCCAGGTTCGCCGAATTTTTCCCGCAGGTCGAATAAAATATCCCTTAGCTCCGCCGCTTTCTCGAATTCCAACGCCCGTGAAGCCTGCTGCATTTCTTTTTCCAAGCGGGCCATCATTGCCCGCGCCTCTTTGGCTTTCATCTTGGCAAACGGCGGCGGCGCCGCATAGACAGTTCCGTCTTCGGCCACTTTCGTCGTTTCAATCATATCTTTAATCTTCTTTTTAATAGTATGCGGCACAATGCCATGCTCTTCATTATAGGCTATCTGAATCGCACGGCGTCGATCGGTTTCGTCCAAGGCTCGGCGCATGGAATCCGTCACCACATCCGCATAAAGAATAACAAGACCTTGCACATTTCGCGCCGCTCGGCCAATGGTCTGCACCAATGACGTTTCCGAACGCAAAAATCCTTCCTTGTCCGCATCCAATACCGCCACCAAGGAAACTTCCGGTAAATCAAGACCTTCTCGCAACAGATTGATGCCCACCAGCACATCAAAAACGCCAGCCCGCAAATCCCGCAAAATCTCTACCCGCTCAATCGTAGCAATATCCGAATGCAGGTATCGAACTTTCACGCCCACTTCCTTCAGATAGTCTGTAAGATGCTCGGCCATTTTCTTGGTCAGCGTCGTAACCAACACCCGTTCGTTACGCGTCGACCTCAGACGAATCTCACTCAGCAAATCATCCATCTGACCGCTGATGGGACGCACCTCTACAATCGGATCCGGTATGCCCGTCGGGCGGATTACCTGCTGCACGACTCGCTGCGCCTCGCCCATCTCATATACGGCCGGCGTCGCCGACACATAGATCGTCTGATTCAGGCGTTCCCGAAACTCATCAAAGGTCAAGGGACGGTTGTCATAGGCTGAAGGCAGACGAAAACCGCTTTCAACCAAGGAAAACTTGCGGGCTTGGTCGCCCTTATACATCGCCCGCACTTGCGGCAGCGTCACATGCGACTCATCAATGACCAGCAAAAAATCATCTGGAAAATAATCTACAAGCGTATAGGGCGCTTCCCCTGCCTGACGTCCCGTTAAATGCCTGGAATAGTTTTCAATACCGGAACAATAACCCATTTCCAGCATCATTTCCAAATCATAGCGGGTCCGCTGCTCCAACCGCTGTGCTTCCAGCAGACGGTCATGTTCCCGAAAATAGGCCAGTCGCTCGTTAAGCTCCGCTTCAATACGCTCTGTCGCTGCCAGCAACGTCTCCCGAGACGTCACATAATGAGATGCCGGATAGATGGCTACATGGGTTCGTTCGCATAAAATCTCGCCAGTCAAAACATCTAGTTCCTGCAAGCGTTCTATCTCATCACCAAACAGTTCAATGCGCACTGCCCGTTCCGTATAGCCTGACGGGAAAATTTCGATAACATCGCCGCGCACACGGAAATTACCCCGTTGAAACGCGATGTCGTTACGCGAATATTGCAGTTCCACCAGCTTACGCAAAATCACGTCACGTTCGCGTTGCTGTCCTTGCCGCAATGACAGCACCATGTTGCTATACTCTTCCGGGGAGCCCAAGCCGTAAATGCAGGAAACGCTGGCCACCACAATTACGTCTCGCCGTTCAAAAAGCGCCATCGTTGCCGAATGGCGCAGCTTATCGATTTCGTCGTTAATAGACGAATCCTTTTCAATATACGTATCCGTCTGCGCAATGTACGCTTCCGGCTGATAATAGTCATAATAACTAACAAAATACTCAACCGCATTATCCGGGAAAAACTCTTTGAATTCGCTGGCCAACTGTGCTGCCAACGTCTTATTGTGCGCTAGCACCAAGGTTGGCCGCTGCACCTTTTCCACCAGCTTCGCCACGGTATAAGTTTTGCCGGTTCCGGTTGCCCCCAACAGCACTTGTGCCTTTTCCCCCGCTAAAATCCCTTCTGCCAAGGACTCTATCGCTGTTGGTTGATCCCCGGTAGGCTCAAAAGGAGCCACTACCCGAAACGGCCTGCTTTCTTCCAATTGCACCGTATTCAGCTTTGGCACCGCCATTGTATCGCCTCTTTTCAAAAATAAGAGCTCGCATGCACATGTCGATTAAAATCATATCAATTCCTAATTAAGAATAATTATATCACATTGCCAATTTGAAAAGAACTATAATTTGAACAGGAGTAAAGGGAGTAGATGGAGAGCACGAAATTCCTGTTAATTCCAAGCCGCGCATGAACATATGTTCTTTTTTTTAATTATAGCATACCCTTGCACAAATGCAATGGCACAACTCACTCCATTGGCTTACTCTTTTTTCGTTTTTCCCACCACGCCTGCCATGGAAAGCGTTCCTCTGTCAGCTCGGCGACATTTCGTTCCACGCCTTCCGGCACAAGAATGACTCCTAAACGTCCGTTTTCAGGTAACGGCAGCTCTTTCTGCATTTCTACTTCTTCCCTCAGCCAAAACAACCGTGCTGTGCTGCCGGCGCGCAAAAGCGCCGCGCCCAATTCTCCACCGCTGGAAACCTCCTGCTCATCCACGCGCAGCAACACATCACCTGAACGCAGTCCTGCTACCCGCGCCGGGGAGTCCAACACCGTATCTAAGACCATGACGCCGCGTACCGGCGGGACGTAAAAAGGCTCACCGCGCGTTTCTCGCCGGTTCCCTTTCATGATCAACCATTCGTGTCCCACCGGCGCCAGCAATGCCGCCACAGGCTGCAGCCAATGCTGCCACGCCGAGGCCACTGCAATCAGTAAAAGAAGCAAACTATACGCCAACAATTGCATGGCCGTGCGCCAACGCCGCCGAGCCGGCGGCTCCGTTACCGCCATATCTGCATAACCCAAGGCAGCTACAACCGGCAGCAAACCATAAAGCCACCGCTGTCCTTCTGGCGCTTCCAGGCTCAACGGCAGCACTGGCCACCAAGACGACCCCAGCGCCAAAGCGCGCGCGTCCCCTTCCGGTACCGCCACTGCCATCAGCAAGACCAATGGCAAAGGCCAAAAATTTTGCAACTGAAATGCCCCTACAACGCGGCCGTCACGCCGCCGTAAAAATGATGGCAAATCTCCATAGCGCCCGCTCAAAACAATCAATACGCTTTCCACCACATGAAGAACCGCTACTAAGGAGAGTAAATGCGGTACATTGACCACCGGCCAGCCAAAAATAGCGCTGGATAAGGCCACAAGTCCGCCTGCATAGGCAAAGCAAATAAACCGCGCGCTCACGATCATCAACAACAACGCCAACGGCCAAATATAGGAAAAGCCCATGGCGTTAAATGATACGCCAAGCAGCGCTAGCAATGCGCCTCCCAATAGCCCTCCTACAAAACCATACAAAAACATATATCCCAAATGCTGCCGCATGGAAAAAGTCACGACCCCAAACATAGCTTTTTGCCTTTTGCGCGCCTGCCAATATTGCCACGCCACCAGCAGCATAATCATCCAAAACATCGGATCCAGACAGACACCTATCGTCTTAATCACAATAAATTCAAATATAGTCAGCCAAGAATTCATATCTTCGGCCCTCCTTTGCTACTCAGATACTCTGCGTTCTCCTCTTTATCCTGCTTTTTTTACAAAAATAGCGGCAAAGCTTAACGCTTGCCGCTATTTCTTGAAGTACACGAATTACTCAGTGTTCCGTTCTTTTCTCCGTTTAAGCACCTATTTTTGCCGCAATACTTCCAGCGCCTTATCCAACTGTGCATCAGCGCCGATCTCGCCGCGTCGTTCCCCGTTGCCTTCCACCACAACATCCGGCTCAATGCCGACGCCGTTGATAGACCGCTCCGCGGGGGTCAAATATTTGGCAATAGTCAGCTTAATAGCTCCGTCAGAAAGACGGAAAATAGTCTGTACAGACCCTTTACCAAAAGTTTTCGTTCCAACTAAGGTTCCTGCATGTGTGTCCTGAACCGCACCGGCGACAATCTCCGAGGCACTGGCGCTGCCGCCATTTACCAAAATAGCCAACGGAATCGGAGGCGTTTCTAAATTAGAATTCCTGGTTTCCTTGTTCCCGCTTCTCGTCACCATGGAGACCACAGGACCTTTGGGCACTAAACGTCCGGCCACCTTGACCGATTCCTCCACTATCCCTCCAGGGTTATTGCGCAAATCCAGTACAAGGCGTTTCATGCCCTGTTCTTCAAGTTCTTGATATTTTTTCAAAAAATCTGCACCAGTATGCTCATTAAAGGTAGTAATCCGAATATAGCCGGTTTGCTCATCCAGCATTTTTCCGCCTACCGTCTTGATATCAATGATCGACCGAGTTAAATCAAAATCAAGAACTTCTGATTCGCCTCGTTCAATAGACAACGTTATTTGCGAGCCCTCGAGACCGCGAATTTTGCCGACCGCTTCATCTAACGGCATATTCTTGGTTTCCATCCCGTCAATGCGCACGATGCGGTCCCCGCTTTTAATACCCGCTTTTTCCCCTGGCGTACCTTCAATCGGTGCTACGACAATCAAGTGCTTGTCTTTCATGCCTACTACAATGCCGACACCGCCAAAAGCCCCAGACGTCTCTACTTTAAATTCATTGTACAGCTTCTCATCCATATAAATGGAGTGAGGGTCTTCCAAAGAGCCAACCATACCGCGGATAGCTCCGCTCATCAGCCGTTCTGTATCCGTTCCTTCTACGTATTGAGCCTGTACTGCTTTAAACGCCCGGAAAAACCGCAGCGCCTGCATTCCATCCTCCGCCGACAGACGGAACACATACAATACCCCACCCAATGTGGCAAACATCGTGATGAGCACCAACAATGCCGCGCCCACCCATAATTTCCAGCGCCTCAATGGCTACACCTCATTTTATTTCAAAAATAAAAATACAAAAATACGTTTATACACTTATCCTTCGTCTCCCTCAGTCATGCTCTCAGTAGACGTCGGTTGCCATGCCTTCCATGCCTGTTTGCAAAGGAGACCGGCGATTATGCCATCCTTGGCATCGCCGGCATTAGGCACATCACGTGCCGTCAGGTGCCTCCGGCACCGTCACACTCCTGTTGGAAATTCGTTCTCTTACAGGTAGTTCAGAGGATTGACCGGCGAACCGTTTTGACGCACTTCAAAATGAAGATGCGGCCCTGTGGAATAGCCAGTCGAGCCTACGCGAGAAATCAATTCGCCTTTGCGCACCGCTTGCCCTTCACTGACAAGAAGCGCCGAGTTATGCGCATACAACGTTGTAATGCCATTACCGTGATCAATAATGACCGCTTTGCCGTAACCGCCCATCCAGCCGGCTTCAATCACAACGCCGCCGTCAGCCGCCACCACTGGATCACCTGAATCAGCGCCGATATCAATACCGCTATGAAACCGGGATGTGCCAAAAATCGGATGTGTCCGCCAGCCGAAGGGAGACGTAATCTCACCTGACGTCGGCCAAGCCAACGCCCCAGTAGCCTGTGCCACGCGTCCGCTGCTGCTACGGCTACGCAGACGTTGCTCAATATCCTGCGACATGGCCATAAGTTCTTGGTACGCCTGTTCCGCTGTATCCCGCTCGTTTACCGCCGAGTCCAGCACTTTCTGCTTTTGCTGCTTGCGCGAAGCAATTTGCAGCCGCTTTTCCTCAGCCGCCGTTTGCAATTGCGAAATACGCTGATGATCTTGCTCCAGCTCCGCCCGTTTTTGCATCACAAAATCCCGTTCGGTGCGCACTTGCAGCATCAGTTCGCTGTCTTGCGCAAGAATGCGCCGCAGCAATTCCATTCGTGTCGAAAAATCATTAAAATCATGCGCTCCCAAGAGAACGTCCAAATAGTTAATTTGGCCGTTCTCATAGATATCGCGCATACGTTTATTCAAAATCACTACGCGTTTTGCCAACCGCGCTTCTGTTTCAGCCAGCACCTTCTCATTGGTCTGAATCTGCTGTTTCGTTTGTGATAAGGCCGACGTAATGCCGTTGTACTCTTCCATAGCAGTATCCAATTGCACCTGCACCTGTTTAAGCTGCGTCGATACACTGTCCACCTGCTGCTGCGCTTCCGAGGCGCGCTGACGCTGTTCGCGCATCTGCCGCTGCACGCTTTCCAAGTCATCCTCAGAATATGCCCATACCGGCGTCAGAGACAAACCCAGCAAAGCTGCAGCCACTCCGGCCGCTGTCAGTTTACGCATTGTCAACATGACTACCTCCTGTATGTACAACAACCATGCTACACCTTCATAAATCGCCGCAACGATACGGCACTGCCCAAAGCTCCTACCACCATGCCCACCGCCAAAAGAAGCAAGCTAATTTGCAAAATAAACGGATATTGCGGCAAGAGCGGTAAAAAGGCCAACGATTCGTAAATACGCTCAACCAGTAAGCCATATGTCTGCGACAAAATCAGCACTGACAAGAGCGCTCCGCTAATTCCAAGCATAACGCCTTCAATCAGGAAAGGCCAGCGAATAAAACCATCCGTAGCGCCAACATACTTCATAATGCCAATTTCCTTGCGCCGCGCAAAAACAGTAAGCCGAATAGTATTGGCAATGATGAAAATGGCCGCCAACGCCAGCAAAATAATCAAAATCAACCCGAATGTACGGATTAGCTTGGTCAAAGCAAACAACTGCTCAATAACTTCCTGGCCATATTTGGCATTCTCCACACCTTTGATCTCCCCAATAGCCTTCGCTACCGCCTTCACCTGCTCCGGTTTGTCCACCTTGACTTCAAAGGCATTAGGCAATGGGTTGGTTTCCCCCAAAGCGTTCAAAAGATTTTTCTGTTCTCCAAGGCGTTCTTGAAAACGCTTCATCGCTTCGGCTTTCGTCACAAAAAGCACCTGATTGACGCCCTGCATCTTGGTAATGCGCGTGCCAATTTCCCGATGCTCATATTCCGACAAGCCATCTTGAAGATATACTGAAATCTGTACTTGCGACTCCAAAGCCGAAGCTAAATGAGTCAGATTTAACACCAAAATTAAAAACATCCCCAAAATAAACAGCGACAAAGCCATTGTACTCACCGACGCCACGCTCATCAAGCCATTGCGTCGCATAGAAATAAAGGCTTCCCTGACAAAATACTCGAAAGTGCTAATCTTCATAACCGTATACCCCTTTGGCCTCGTCACGAACAATACTGCTGCGTTCAATGGCGATAACCCGCTTGCGCATGGTATCCACTACGGTCTTATCATGAGTCGCCATTACAATCGTCGTGCCATTTTTATTGATACGTTCAAAAATCTTCATGATTTCCCAAGATGTTTCCGGATCCAAGTTTCCTGTCGGTTCGTCGGCAATTACTATCACCGGATTATTAACAATTGCCCTGGCAATGGCTACGCGCTGCTGCTCACCGCCGGACAATTCCGTGGGAAAGTTACGCGCCCGATACCGCAGCCCCACCAGCTCCAACACATGGTTGACCCGTTTTTGAATCTCCCTGCGCGGCGCCTCGATAACCTGCATAGCAAAAGCCACGTTTTCATAAACCGTACGGTTAGGCAGCAAACGGTAATCCTGAAAAATAATGCCCAAGCTGCGGCGAAAATACGGCACTTCACTGGATTTCAACGCCGTCACATTGCGTCCGTTGACCACCAGTTGCCCTTGTGTCGGTAGTTCTTCACGGAAAATCATCTTAGTAAAAGTGGTTTTCCCCGCTCCTGAAGGACCTACGACAAACACAAATTCCCCTTTTGCAATATCCACAGTGATGTCACGCAAAGCCACGATGCCGCTATCGTAAACCTTGCCAACGTTCTTCATATGAATCAACGACTGTTCCCCCTACTACTCCTAAAAACTCTAAACATAGTCATATTTGACGTCTTCTCGAAAAACACCTGCTTCAGGCAAGGAATTTTTTTCTTCTCATGCACCAAAAAGGCAGAGAAGCCAATGGCCTCCCTGCCTTTTTTAGATTGTCTTTATTTTTTACGCGCCACAACGCGGCGTGCTGCAGCAGCCACATCCACCGCCGTCAGACCGTATTTAGCCAACAGTTCTTTAGGCTTGCCAGATTCACCAAAAGTATCCTTAACGCCGACGCGCTCCAGCGGCGCTGGAGCCTGTTCCGCCAGCACTTCCGCTACGGCACTGCCCAAGCCACCAATAATGCTGTGTTCTTCGCACGTCACAATGGCGCCGGTTTCCTTAGCCGCACTTACAACAGCCGCTTCGTCTAACGGCTTCACGCTGGCCATATTGATTACCCTTGCCTGGATGCCTTCTGCCGCCAATGTCTTAGCCGCTTCCAACGCAGCCATTACCATGACGCCATTAGCAATCAAAGTCACATCTTTTCCTTCGGTTAAAACGGCCGCCTTCGCCGGAGCAAAGACATAGCCTTCCGGGCTGATGTTATCCACCGACATGCGTCCTAAGCGAATATAGACAGGCCCCTGGTATTTCGCCGCCCAAGCAATGACTTGGCGAGTTTCTTCCTCATCCGCAGGAACCAGTACCGTCATATTCGGCAAGCTGCGCATAAGAGACACATCTTCAATCGCCTGGTGAGAGGCGCCGTCTTCCCCTACGGTCAGACCGGCATGCGTCGCCGCCACTTTGACGTTCAGTTTCGGATAGCAAACCGAATTGCGTATCTGTTCAAAAGCTCGCCCGGCTGCAAACATGGCAAAAGTAGAAACAAAAGGAGTCTTGCCGCTGGCAGCTAGACCAGCAGCCGTTCCTACCAAATTCTGTTCGGCAATACCGACATTGAAAAACCGCTGCGGATACGCCTTGGCAAACACATTCGTTTTAGTGGATTTGGACAAATCTGCATCCAAAACAACAATCTGTTCATTTTTGCCGCCAATTTCTTTCAGCGTTTCACCGTATGCTTCACGTGTTGCTTTACCCATTTTTTATCACCTCGTTAATCGTCTAATTCGCTTAAGAATGTACGGCACTCTTCTACAGAAGGAGCCTTGCCGTGCCAATCCACGGCATTTTCCATTTTGCTAACGCCTTTACCTTTTACCGTGCGGGCAATAATGACCGACGGCTTGCCTTGCAGCGTTTTGGCCTCTTCCACCGCGCTATACAGTGATTGCAAATCATGGCCGTCGGCAATGATAACATTCCAGCCAAAAGCTTCGAATTTCTTATCAATCGGCAACGGCGAAAGAACTTCCGCTACCGGTCCGTCAATCTGCAAACCGTTGAAATCTACGAAAGCGATCAAATTGTCCAGCTTATAATGGGCCGCAAACATAGCTGCTTCCCAGACCATGCCTTCTTCCAGCTCGCCATCGCCCAACAGTGCGTAAATACGACGAGCACTGCCATCCAAACGAGCGGCCAAGGCCATGCCATTAGCAGCGCTCAAGCCCTGCCCTAAAGAACCGGTGGACATTTCAATGCCCGGCAGATCTTTGCGGCTGGGATGCCCTTGTAGACGCGAATTGATGCGCCGCAGAGACAGCAACTCATCTACCGGGAAAAAGCCTTTTTCCGCCAAAGCAGCGTACAATACCGGCGCCGCATGGCCTTTAGACAAAACAAAACGATCCCGCTCCGCATCGTCAGCCTTAGCGGCATCAATATTCATCACCTTAAAATAAAGCAGCGTCAAAATATCAGCTGCCGACAACGAACCGCCGGGATGCCCCGACTGCGCCTCTGTCACCATCGAAACAATATGCCGACGAATCGCTTTGGCGCGCTGCGCCAATTCCGCCACTTCCTGGGCACTTAACTTAGCTTCCATTGTTCTCCTCCTTATTTGCGGGAACTGTTGCTTTATTCACATCTTTATTTTAACTACTATTTTTCGTTACTCGTAACCCTCTGGCTTTTCTCTGTTCCCTCTGTTACTCTGTGTCCCGTTTTTTTCTTATTTATTACGGTTTTTTATTCAGCAAGTCCACGGCCAGTTCCGCGGCCCGATAGGCTTTGTCACGCAGTTCTTTCATGCGCGGCAGCCAAGGGCGCACGGGATTTTGCAGCAAAGCCTGCACCGCCTCGGACAAATCTGCAGCCTGCAGGCTGCGCAACGAGCCGATGGGTTTTTCCCCTAACATGGACAAGAAACGTTCAATCTTCGGATCGTAAGAAATGCCGATTAGCGGCACCTGCATGATAGCCGCGAAAATCAGCGCATGCAGCCGAATGCCTAAAAGAACATCTAAATTCCCCACCAACGACAATAACTCGCTGGTAGTATAAGCGTCCTGCAAAACCACAGAATGCTGCTTCATGCGAGCCTGCACCTTGCGCGCCGCTTGTATGTCTTCTGTAGACTGCATCGGCAAAAACACAATACGTGCACCACAGCTCTCCACTAGACGGTCTGCGGCTTGCGCCAGCGCTTCCTTATAACCGTCCCAGCCCTGCCATTCGCGAATGGCCAAGCCCACCAACGGCGCTGTGCCCTCCAGACCATGGCGTTTCAAAATGCCACGTCCCAGTCCTTTATCCACCGGATGCATAGCTAAGACCGGATCTGCCGTCACTTCCTGCGGCGGCCTGAGAATATGCAAACGTCGCAACTCTTCCAGCGACCCTTCATCACGCACCGTGATCAGCGCCGCATCATTGCCTACGTAACGCATAACTCGCTGGGCCAAGGAGCCGCAAACCGGCCCAATGCCCTGCGAATACAGCATAACCGGCGTTCCCAGCCTTCTAGCCAGCCACATAACCCCCAGATAGTAATACAGGCTTCGCTCGCTGGTCACATCCTGCAGCAGACTGCCGCCGCCGCTAATGAGCAGCTTCGAACGCTTCAACAGCCGCATCACCGCAGGCACATCCAAGCGATGCACCGCCTGCACGCCATGGCGCTGCCTCGTATCATCGGGGTTGCCGGAAATAACCGTAATGATCGCCTCCGGCGCCAGATCCCCAATAACTTCAATCATAGCCGCCAGCATCGCTTCGTCGCCGGCGTTGGAAAAACCATAATAACCAGAAATGGCAATCTCACTCATCCCCTGCGGTTCTCCTTTCCAGCAGGTATGTGAGATACTGGGCAATCTGCAAAGCAACCACAGCCAGTACGCCAAATACAATGCCCACAATCAGACCGTCAAAGGCCCGCACCGTCGACATCAGCACCGGCGTACGCAAATGAGCAAACGTCTCTACTAATGACCCCTGAGCGATTGTCGCTCCCAGTACCAAAACAAAATGCACCAGCCTAGGCCACTGACGATACCACGCCAGCATAGCCAAAAAGAAGGCCGGATGACCTATCATAAATTCTTTTTCCCGCGGCCGAGCGTACATCACTTGTTCTAAAAACGCCCGTAATTTCAGTTCTATCGCAGGAACCGGCACACCTGCAGTATGGCCGGAACGACCTACAAAAATCCAAGCCGCCACAGCCAATAGCGCAACACCCAGCATCGTTTTTACATAAATCGGATAGTTCAGCATACGTTTCAGCTGCGGCACTACTCCTAGCACAGGCTCTGGCCCAAATAGATTGTGACGAGCCAAATACGTAATGGAAACTAAGAGAAGCGGCGCTATAAAAGTCACCTTGACGCCACGGTAAATCTCCATTTCCAAGAAGAAACGCACATCGCCCAACAAGCCAGCCACATATAAACCGCCAACCAAGGAAAACAGCACCAGCAGCGTCAAGCTTACCGCTCCATCGCCCAGAATGCGCGTCAACGGCGCGCCTTTTTTCGGCGAGAGCCAACGCCAGCGATCCAACTGCCAGGTCATGGACAAAGCAGGAATAATCACGGCACTCGCTAAAGCAGCCACCTGCCGCGCCATCAAACCGCCGCCCTTAAAAACAGGCACAATCAAGACAGCCGCGGTAATTACCAGCAATATATACTGCAACAACGGCGAAAACGGCCGCACAAGCGACAAGAAAAGCACGCCAGATGCTGCTGCGCCAAGCATGATTAAAGCCAACACATACGGCGAAGGCACATACTCAGCAAACACGTCGGCCCTGCCAATAGCAAAGCCTTTCTCCATAATGCCGTTGCGCGTAGCGCGAACATAGTCGAGGTTTGTCTCTAAAAGCGTCTTTCCTGGATCAGTTTTGACGAATTTCCGCAGCAAATTGATGCGGATATTGCGTTCCTGATCCGTCACCGGCCAGCGATGAGCCGCCTCGTCCGGTTTGAGCTTCAGCATTTCGTCCTTAGCAATGGTGTATACCCGCGCCGCCCGATAATTTGCCAAAGCTGCCAACTCCAAAAGGCCATCTTGCTTGACAAACTGCAGCTGTAACGGATGTTCGATCATGCCCAAGGTCAATTGACGCTCCTTCATCTTCTGCGCCGTCAATTCCAGCTGATTCGGATATCCCAAAGCCTCTTCGCCTACAAACATGAGCGTGCTTACCTGCTTTTGCACACCTGCAGCATCCATACGGGCAAAAACAGCTTCCACATCCTCTGCTTTCACCAGCGTGTAATTGCTGGGGCGAGCCACGACTAAAAAGCCTGCCTGCGCCACTTGACGCATTTCATCGGTCGGCAGACCTAAATTCCATTTGACAGCCTTTTCATAGTCAGCTTTTACCTGCAGCACGCCCTGTTTTTCCGCTACCGAAAGCACGCGGCTTTCCCCCAAACGGCGCACCAAATCCGCCTTGACCTCGCCAAACACGGTTTCATCGTGACCAATGATATAAATATCCTCCGCTACAATGCTCCCGTTTTCAACTAAGCGACGCCAAAAGGGGTCTGACAGCGTTCCCGTACGATACTGGTGCAGCAAATGAGCCCCAGGCATGCTTGTCACCTGACCATTTTGATTCAACTTCTCCAGCGTCCGCTCATACACGGCCAGCGACGTTACGCCCGCTTCGCGAAACTGCGCCAGCACTTCCTGCTCCGAACGCCCTTCGATGCGAGCCAATTCCGCCAGTTCTTCACGGTCATAAACCATTTCCACAGTATGATTGGCCGTCTCCGTCTGATGTCTCTGCCAGCCTGCGTACAAAGCAGCAACAAGCCCTAGCACCATGCAGGCCAGCAGCCAGCGGTTATAACGGAATTTCGTCAAAAACCTCTCCACCTTAACTTTGCTTTCTCTCAAGTACGACAGCTTACGCCGCCTTGAGGCAACATTCATTAATTCGCGCTAAAAGAAAAAACTCCTGCTAAAAAGAACTCAACTTCGTTCTTTGGCAATAATCGTCAACCGGCCTTCTTGAGCCTGCACCTCGGCAATCACCAGCGGCACGGCTACACGCTTCACATCAAGAAGCAGCACTCCTTTGCCGCCAAGGCTTCCCAGTTGGCGCACGCTGCGTCCGCCTACTTTAAAATAGGTAGGTACAAAACGCACTGTGTCTCCGTCAGTCTCAATGCGTCCCTCCACCTGCAACGGCAGAGAAAAAACGCCGCCAACGCCATAGGCGCCGGAAATGTCGATCTTTTCCGGATGAATTTGCACGCGGACTTGTTCGAAGCCCTTCATTTCCTGTCGCAAAAGTTCCGCCAAACTTTCTTCGCTAACCGCAAGCCGCGCAGATAGCTTTCTCGGATTTTGCAGGGAAATGCGCTGACTCTGCAACAACGATAACAAATCGATACGAGCGTCTTGAATATCGGCGGACAATTCTTCAAAAGCCAAACGGTCCAGCCTGCCCTTCACAGCAGTCACTTGCACCCGAGACACTTGCCCGGTTAACAACAACAACGCCGGGCGACCGCTTGTTTCCGCCTCCACTGTCGCCGCCTGAAACTGTTTGGTCAATGACGCTTCCAACATGCCATTCATCGTTGCCGGCAGCACCAATTCCAGCAAAATAAGAACTGCTGCTATCATCGCCAAAACAGTACCTGTTTTACGCACGACTTAGTCCCCCTGCATTTCCCGGCGCAAATACGCCTGAATAAACAGCTCCAAATCCCCGTCCATAACAGCCTGCACATTGCCTGTTTCCGCATTGGTCCGATGATCTTTAACCATATTGTACGGATGGAAAACATAGGAACGAATTTGGCTGCCCCATTCAATAGCCTGATAATCTCCGGCTAGTTCATTCAGTTCTTGTTCTTGCTTCTGACGTTCCAGTACAAAGAGTTTGGCCCTCAGCATATGCAAGCATTGCTCACGGTTTTGAATCTGCGAACGTTCGCTTTGGCATTGAGCCACAGTTCCTGTCGGTATGTGGGTCATGCGTACCGCCGAGTCGGTTTTATTGATATGCTGACCACCAGCGCCACTGGCACGGTACGTATCTACGCGCACATCCGCCATATTCAAGTCTACTTCTACTGTATCGTCAATTTCCGGCATGACGTCCAACGCCACAAACGATGTATGCCGCCGGCCACTGGAATCGAAAGGCGAAATCCGCACCAACCGATGCACGCCCTTTTCCGCTTTTAGATACCCGTACGCATTATGACCGCTTACTAAAATGGTAGCACTTTTCACTCCGGCTTCATCACCAGCGAGAAAATCCATGGTCTCCACTTTATAGCCGCCTTTTTCCGCCCAGCGCACATACATACGTAGCAGCATCTGCGCCCAATCCTGGGCTTCCGTACCACCAGCGCCAGCATGGAGCGTCAAAATGGCATTATTGGCATCATACTCTCCTGCCAAAAGCAGCGTCAACTGCAGATGCTCCAGTTCCTGTTTAAGCTGGTTCAAGGACGATTCCACTTCCGGATACAAGCTTTCGTCCTTCTCCTCCATACCCAGTTCCCACAGTACCTGCATATCCTCATAACGGCTTTCCAGCTTCCGATAGGTCTCGCATGTATCCTTCAACGCCGTCGTTTCCCGCATCAGCTGCTGCGCCTTCTCTGGATGATCCCAGAAATCAGGCGCTCCCATTTCGTATTCCAGTTCGGCGATCTTTTCTTCTTTGACAGCTACGTCAAAGAGATCCCCTCATTTCCTCTAGCGTTTCCCCTACACGGACGATTTCTACTCGTAAATCTTCCAATAACATGCCTTCAGCCCCTTTAAGATATAATAAACTACATTCCCTTATTCACCGAGAACTCATTAATCGCTTTATCGATTTCCTGCACCAGCGTCGCAGGCAGGCCCTCAATATCTACATTCAAGAAGCCGCGCACTATGGTCGCCGTCGCCTCGTCCTCATTCAGACCGCGCGCCATAAGATACTCAATCTCTTCTGGCGCAATCTTCCCCACCGCCGCCTCATGGCTAAGCTCGGCGTTGTCGGTTCGCGCCTCTAACTCCGGAATGGCGTGAATCACGCCTTTCGGATGCAAAATCAAGCCGTTGCATTCCAAATGTGCCTTGCTCTCCGGCGCCTTGCCCAACAGATGGCCGCGATTGATAATGATACCACCTGTTGACAGCGTCCGCGCTACAATCTCGCCGCGCACCCCGGGAGCTTCTAGAATCACCCGGCCGCCGATATCCATATGCGCCCCTTCCGGCGCCACAATGACAGAATTCAGCCGCGCCACCGCACCTCGTCCTACCAGACGAGTCGTCGGATACATCTGAATGTCCTTCACTCGCTGCAGGCAGATATAATTCGACAAATACGTGCCGCCTTCTTCGACGATAACACCGGTCCGTGGTCGTACCGCCACTTCTTCACCCCAGCGATGAATCATGGTAAAAGTCAGCTTGGCGCCTTTTTTGACAAAAAACTCACTGATGCCGATATGCATGCCCTTACGTACATGCGGGTCCGTACCACAGCCAGTGATGACGTGCAGTTCCGCTCCTTCTTCGACAATAATCACGTTATGCACATCTTGCACTACTTCTTCCGAGCTAATGTACATACAGGCCTGCACCGGGTCCTCCACCTTGACGCCAGGCAGCGCCCGGATGAAGTAGCCATGCTCCTGATGCACCGCCGCCCGAGCAGTATATTTATCCGCGTCAGGCGCTACCGCCCGCCACCAATACTCCTCTTCCAGCCAGT
The DNA here is from genome assembly GCF_963676855.1 of uncultured Anaeromusa sp. Lineage (NCBI taxonomy): Bacteria > Bacillati > Bacillota > Negativicutes > Selenomonadales > Sporomusaceae > Anaeromusa > uncultured Anaeromusa sp. The sequence continues at coordinate 1,598,295 of NZ_OY781460.1, read as the reverse complement.
CGTGACATTTCAGAGCCTCGTCGACACTCATGATTTCCAAGCCGTTCCCCTGCACTTGGCAGTGAGTTACTGCATGGTCGGTCTGCAAAAAAGTTCCCGAACGCCCCGCACCGGACACGTCGATGCCAATTCCTTCCAAGGAGCGTTTACGCGCCTCATCCAGTTGCACCGCCGGCTGTTCCAAGTACTGCTCTTCGCCCTGCTGATCCGAAAACTCAGCAAAATCAATATCCGCGCCGTACAACGCCTGCTTTTTTTCTGCCTGACGCGCCTGTTGCTCAATATCCTGCTGTCGTTTCATTTCAGTTTCCTCCTGTCATGTCGCAGCTGACGCAAGCTTCATAGCCTTGCGTCTGAATACAGGAAAACATCTCTTGCGGATTGCCGCTGCAGGATACAACGCCGTCAAAAAGCACATGGGCTACATCCACAGGTACATATTGCATAATATGCCCTGTATGCGTAATGATCAAGCCGGATTTACTTCGTCCTTCGCGACGCATTTTCAACGGCAGCGTATTGCCTCCGTTAACACCGCGCTGCAAAATACGATCCGCAGCCTTGCCCACGACCGCGATATTCTCAATATCCACCCCAGACTCCGGTTCATCCAAAAGCAGCAGGTCCGGCTGCTGCGCCAAAAGCTGCAAGAGCTCAGAACGCTTGATCTCGCCGCCGGAAAAGCCATCATTCACCGAGCGATCTAAGAAATTCTCCATATTGACCGATTTGGCCAATGCCTCTACGTCCACTTCCCGTTCCCCGGCGCACAAACGCACCATATCACGTACCGCCAGCCCCCGCACCGTAGGCGGACGCTGAATCATTACGCCCACGCCGCGGCGCACGCGCTCGTACACAGGCAGCTCGGTAATATCTTCTCCTTTAAAGAAGATACGTCCCGCGGTAATTTTATAACGAGAAAAGCCCATAATGGCATTAATCAATGTCGACTTCCCTGTACCATTGGGACCGAAAAGCACATGCACCTCGCCCTGCTTAATATGCAGATTGATATCCTTCAAGATCTTCCGGCCTTCCACTTCCACAGCCAGATGTTCCACTCGCAGCATCGTCAATCCCTCCCATGTTTTCGGAACTGCTGATTAATCCAAATCTTACGCCAAAGCATCGCTTTTTTTCCGCCAGGCCTTGTCAGAAAGCCTCTGTATGACGCAAATAAAAAAGATCAGTTTTTCTTGTTCGGCTCCGATTCTCCATCCCATTATAACGAAACACAGAGTACCCGCAAATCGGTTACTCTGTTGTTTCATTCAGCTTAGTTAATGCCGCAGCAATTCTTGTACTTTTTTCCGCTGCCGCAAGGGCAGGGATCGTTGCGCCCCACCTTGTCCTTGTTTACCACCGGCTGCTTGGGTGCATTCTCGTCCGCTTCCCCGTGGTTCTCTGTAGCCTGCTGCAGATGATCCTCCGGCTGCGAAATAATGTTCACCCGGAACATGTACTTGACGATATCGTCCTGGATGTATTCCATCAATTGCTGGAACATATCATACGCTTCAATCTTATACTCAATCAACGGATCCTTTTGACCATAGGCTCGCAGGCCAATGCCTTCGCGCAAGCCGTCCATGGCGTCTAAATGCTCGATCCACTTGCTGTCCAGTACCTTGAGCATAATAACCTTTTCCAGTTCGCGCATATTTTCTTCCCCAAAGAGCCGTTCCCGACCTTCGTAGGCATCCTGAGCTGCCGTCATTACTTCATCCCGCAGTTCTTCGCGATTGCAGGTTTCCAGTTTAGCAACTGTCAGATGGCCTTCCGGTATAAAGTACTCTTCGCAGAACTTGATGAGACCAGCCAAATCCCAATCTTCTGGGTACGTATTGGCGTCAGCATAAAGAGCAATGCCATGATCAGCAATCTTCTCAATCATCGCCAAAATGTTTTCACGGAGATTTTCGCCCAGCAAAATCTGTTTACGCTGCGCATAGATAATCTCACGTTGCTGGTTCATGACATCGTCATACTCCAACACATATTTACGAATTTCAAAGTTGCGATTTTCCACTTTTTTCTGGGCGTTTTCAATAGCCTTGCTGACCATATTGTGCTCGATAGGCTCGTCTTCTTCCATGCCCAACTTATCCATAATAGTAGCAATATGATCGGAACCGAAAATGCGCATCAAGTCATCTTCTAGCGACAGATAGAACCGGCTGGAACCCGGGTCTCCCTGACGACCGCAACGACCGCGCAGCTGATTATCAATACGACGGCTTTCATGACGCTCCGTACCGACAATATGCAAACCTCCCAATTCCGGCACGCCTTCGCCCAGCTTGATATCTGTACCACGGCCAGCCATATTGGTCGCAATGGTTACTGAGCCTTTTTGCCCTGCTTGCGCAATAATGGCGGCTTCCTTGTCATGATGCTTGGCATTCAGAACATTGTGCGGTACGCCATGCTTTTTGAGCATCGCAGATAATTCTTCCGACTGGCTGATAGAGGTAGTACCTACCAACAGCGGCTGCCCTTTGGCATGACGCTCGGCAATTTCCTGCACAGCCGCCTTATACTTAGCTTTCTGCGTTTTGAAAACCACATCCGGGAAATTTTCGCTCACTACCAACTGGTTTGTCGGCAGTACGACCACATCCAAATTGTAGATTTTCTGGAATTCCGGTTCTTCGGTTTTCGCCGTACCGGTCATACCTGCCAGTTTTCCGTACATGCGGAAGTAGTTCTGGAAGGTAATCGAAGCCAACGTCTGGCTTTCTCGCTGGATTTTCACGCCTTCCTTGGCTTCAATGGCCTGATGCAAGCCATCGCCGTAACGACGCCCGAACATCAAACGTCCAGTGAACTCATCAACAATAACCACTTCGCCGTCTTTTACCACATAGTCGCGGTCAAGTTCCATGAGCGCCTTCGCCCGCAGCGCCTGATTGAAATAATGAGACAGCTGCATATTGTCGCCAGCGTACATATTAGTCACGCCCAGCAATTTTTCCGCCTTAGCAATGCCCGCCTCAGTAGGAAGGACTTGCTTCGCTTTTTCATCCAACGTAAAGTCGGCCTCTTTTTCCAATTTTTCTACCACTTTGGCTACTTTAGCGTAGATATCGGTTGCACGCTCGCCAGGGCCGGAAATAATCAGAGGCGTTCTCGCTTCATCGACTAAAATGCTGTCCACTTCGTCAACAATAGCAAAGTTCAGCGGACGCTGCACCATTTGGTCCGCGTAAATAACCATATTGTCACGTAAATAATCAAAGCCGAATTCATTGTTAGTACCATAAGTAACGTCGCAGGCATAAGCATGCTTACGGTCGGCATAGGTCAAACCGTGCAAAATAGTTCCCACGGACAAGCCTAAAAATTGATACAGCTGCCCCATCCATTCGCTGTCGCGGTGAGCCAAATAGTCGTTGACCGTAATAACATGGACGCCTTTGCCGGTCAAGGCATTCAAATATACCGGCAGCGTCGCCGCCAGTGTTTTACCTTCACCAGTACGCATTTCCGCGATATTACCTTCATGCAAGACCATACCGCCCATCAGTTGCACGTCAAAATGGCGCATGCCCAGCACGCGCCGTGAAGCTTCCCTAGCTACAGCGAACGCCTCCGGCAATAAGTCGTCCAGCGTCTCGCCATTTCCCAGGCGTCGCTTGAATTCTTCTGTCTTGGCTGCCAAAGAAGCATCGCTAAAATTCTGCAAATCCTTCTCTAAGGCGTTAATCTGTTCCACCGTCTGCTGCATCCGCTCGATGGTCTTTGCATTCGGGTCTCCAAAGAGTTTCTTAATGAAACCGAACAAGCTATATCACTCCTCAAAACATCGCCATGAAGGCGTTATATTCCATCTATCAATTCTAGCAGAAGGTGCCTGAGAAGTCAAAATGAACACATGTAATACAAAACAAGTGTAGTTTGTCTTTTAAACCAAAAACAAGCCCCGGCTTTCGCCAGGGCTTGCCCTTAGTTACTCTGTGTCATCCCTACCTAACTTAATAGTTAGGCTCAATCAGACCGTAAGCACCGTCTTTACGACGATACACTACATTCACGTCTTCCGAGTCCGAATTGATGAACACATAGAAGTCATGATGCACCAGGTTCATCTGCATGATGGCTTCCTGCACATCCATCGGCTTCACCGCAAACCGCTTGGTTTTCACCAGCGGGAACTCGTCCTCATCAGATGCTGTCGGAGCCACCACTGGCGTCACCAGTTCTGCTTTGAAGCCCTTACCCCGCAGACGGCGCTCCAATTTGGTTTTATACTTTTCAATCTGTTTTTCCAGTTTTTCAATAACCAAATCAATAGAGGTATACATATCGCTGGTAGCTTCCTCGCCCCGCAAAATAATGCCGTTGGCTGGAACCGTAACCTCCACGATATGGCGCCCTTTCTCCACCGTCAGCACCACGGAGATTTCACCAAGCATTTCAAAGTACTTAGTGATTTTGCCAATGCGCTTTTCCACATAATCGCGCAGTGCAGGAGTAACATCAATGTTTTTTCCACGAATCGCTATTGCCATAATAACCACAACTCCTTTCCGGGTTCTTGTTATATTGTATTCGCCTTTTATCACCAAAATCCTTTTTATCGTTTTCGGAATTTTCTTGATGAGCTAGTGATTTATACCCGGCTCATATTTTTCCGTGCCCTCACTCTACTTCTGTTAAAAACCGTTCTTCCCAAAAACAAAAGGCAAGCCTTTCGGCCTGCCCTTGTTTTACGCTCGTATCTTATTGACGGAATACGTTTGAGGCTTGCGGTCCGCGAGCACCCTCTATAACGTCAAAAGAAACTTCTTCGCCCTCGGTTAGAGATTTGAAGCCGTCTCCCTGGATTGCGGAAAAATGCACGAACACATCGCCGCCATCTTCTTTTTCAATAAATCCATAACCTTTTTCTGCGCTAAACCATTTTACTTTACCTGTCATTCCTGTAGCCTCCTAACTTATATCCACTGGAGTGGGTCAATCTTGTAAAAGTATACCATTTCATTACAGGCATTGTCAAACAACCAGGCCAAAGGTCACGAAAATGTTACATTCTGTATATCAGAAAAATTCCTACAATATTTTTGACAAGAACAACTTAGTCCGTTCCTCTTGAGCTTCCAAGAAGATAGCCTCTGGCGAACCTTCCTCCACAATCTTGCCTTCATCCATGAAGAGCACGCGATTGCCTACTTCCCTGGCAAAACCCATTTCATGAGTAACCACAACCATAGTCATACCTTCCCGCGCCAACGTCTTCATAACTTCCAGCACTTCCTTGACCATTTCCGGATCCAGTGCCGAAGTAGGTTCGTCAAAAAGCATTACTTTGGGCCGCATAGCCAAGGCCCTTGCAATAGCAACCCGTTGTTGCTGCCCACCGGACAACTGTTCAGGATAGACCTCCGCCTTCTCCTGCAGCCCTACTTTATCCAAAAGAGCCCGCGCCATAGTCTCCGCTTCTCTTTTTGACAGCTTGCGCACTTGTACAGGCCCCAACATGACATTTTCCAAGACATTCATATTGGGAAAAAGGTTGAAGCGTTGAAACACCATACCCACTTCCGCCCGCACTGCATTAATATTCGATTTCTTAGACAGCGTCATGCCATCTACAATCACTTCGCCTTCGGTCGGCTCCTCCAAATAGTTAATGCATCGCAGCATCGTACTTTTGCCGCAGCCGGACGGTCCAATAACGACCACCACTTCGCCCTCGGCTACCTCTACATCAATGCCTTTCAACACATGCAGCTTACCAAAATGTTTATGGAGCCCCTTAATGCTTATCATCAATCTTGTACCTCCGCTCCAAATAGGCCACCAAACGGGAAATGCTCAATGTCATAACCAAATAGATAAAAGCCACGGTCAGCCAAATTTCAAAAGAACCATAGGTTCTGGCGATAATCAATTGTCCCCGACGAGTCAGCTCTTCAAAACCGATAACAGAAACCAAAGACGAATCCTTCAGCATGGCGATAAACTCATTGCCCAAAGGAGGAATCACGCGCTTAAACGCCTGCGGCAAAATAATGAAACGCATGGTTTGCCACCAAGTCATCCCCAACGAGCGTCCAGCTTCCATCTGTCCCTTATCAATGGACTGGATACCGCCTCGGAATATCTCCGCCACGTACGCTCCGCTGTTGATACTACAAGCCGTAATAGCCGCTATAAAGGGATCGATCCGCTGTCCGATTATAATGGGCAACGCGAAATAGATCAAGAAAATCTGCACCAGCAATGGCGTTCCGCGTATAAAATCAACATACACCGCCGCAAAAGAACGAATCACCCACATTTTAGATAGCCGCGCCATACCCATAAAAACGCCGATGACTAGGCCAAAGCCCACGCTCAACGCCGTAATTTGAATGGTAACCCCCGCGCCCAACAGTAACAACGGAAAGGAACGCGTCACCAGGTCAAAATCAAAATTCATGATATCCTTCCTTTTCCCTATTAGGCTGCAACCGCAAAAACGCAAAGACATCTTCATTCCGAACGCCGGCAATCATCACCGCGCTCCTTTAAGTCTTTGCGTTCCCCTTTTGGGGCCAGCCCTATATATAAAATTGATAGCATAATTATAAGTGCATATGCATAACAGTGTCAAGAAAGCCAACTTGAGAAATAGAAACAAAGTCACGATTACACAGAGTAAAAGAGTAAGCAGAGGAGCGCAGAGAGAAAAGTTTAACTATCTATTTTCTCTGGCCTTTCTCTGATACCCTTGTTACTCTATGTTATATCTTCACCATTTTGTTCTTAATAGCATACAGCACCGCTTGCGTCCGATCTGAGACATGGAGCTTGCGGAAAATATTCGTTAAATGATTTTTTACTGTTTTTTCACTTAGAAACAGCTTTTGCGCCACTTCCTGATTGCTCATACCCTGGCAAATGAGTTCCAACACGTCCAATTCCCGATATGTCAGACGCTCTTCCTTGCGACGCTCATAAATGCGCGTCGTCTCCAAAAGCCGCTCTTCCTGACGATTGATTTCTCCCAGCAATTTACCCGCAAGAGTCGGATAAATAAAGGTTTCTCCTGCAGCAACTACCTTCAACGCCTGAATCAGCATGGACGGTTCCACATCTTTTAAAAGATAGCCAGCCGCACCCGCTTTTACCAATTCCACCACATAGTTCTGATCATCATGAATTGTCAAAACTACAATTTTCGTTGTAGAACCTGCTTCTTTGAGACGCCGCGTCACTTCAAGACCGTTCCCTTTGGGCATATTCACATCTAGCAACAGCACATCGGGGTTCACTTCCTGCACCAGGCGAACCGCCTCTTCTCCATCTGCCGCTTCTCCCAGCACAGTCAGTTCCGGTTCTAGTTCCAGCACATTGCGAATTCCCTGTCGCAACAACGCGTGGTCATCCGCAATTACAACTCGAATGGTCATATACTCCTCCACCTTGCTCCCTATCGCTACGTATTCTCATAACTATGTAAAAGCATATAATATTTATTATAGCTGATTCGCTTACTTACTGCATCAAGAATAAAAGAATTCTCCAATAAAACGGCGATAAACAGACCAATGTTCTGTGCTATTAGGCATTTTAACCTAAAACAACCCGGGCTGTCAAAAAGATAACCACCTCAGTATCCTCTTTTTCATGATACTGATTGCGAAACAACGCGCCCAACACCGGCAACTCCGCCAAAAAAGGAAGACGGCTTACGGCTTTCGTTTCCGAACGTCCAATCAAACCTCCAATTACCATGGTTTGCCCATCATGAAGGCGTACTTGCGTATCCGCCTCGCGCTTGCTGAAGCGATACGCCGGCGGCGCTAGCTGCGTCTCCAATTGCGGCGTGCTCACTTCTGTATGCACGGCTGCCGTAATTTGGCCGTCCGCCTGTACCTGCGGCGTATAGCGCAAAATGATCCCCACGTCCCGGTAATCGTACGTTACAGTGGTCCGTCCGTTTTGCTCCGTTGATTCCCGGGGGATAGGCACACTGTCACCGATATTGATATAGGCAGTTTTCCCGTTCAATGTCGTGATTTTAGGACAAGCCAAAATTTCCGCTTGTCCTTGGCTGACAAGCGCGTTAATCTTCGCCTGATAATAAAACTCATAGGGTACGCCGCTTGGACTTTTGCCATAACGCACAGTCCCCCATAAAAAATCCCGTTTCTCCGTTGTTTTATCTTGCTGCGTCGTAGTGTTATTTTGCGAAGAATAGCTTGTGGTTTCGCTTCTTTCCGGATAGGTCGGCGTCTTTTTCCACTCCCACTCAATACCCAAATCTCGCAAATTCCGTTTATTAATCGCCACAACCTGCGCTTCCAATGTCACCTGCTTGCCTGGCGCATCCAGCAGTGCAATCACTTCTTCTGCTTGACGCCATTCCGCAGCAGAGCCCCGAAAAAAGAGTGAATTGGTCATATCATCCGCTAAAAAACGTCCTGCATTTTTTACCGACGTCTCGCTAACTTCTTGGGATACATTTTTAGGTTTTTCTTTCTTACCGTTTTTTCCAGCAGCCGATGAGGATGGTTCTTTATCTTTATGAGCGTCATTCAACAAATTTGCCACTTCTGATGCTTTAGCATACTGCAGCTTGACGCAATAGGCCCGAGCAAATCCCTGGCGAAAACAATCCGCCGTACCCACAACCAAAACATTGCCAATTTGCTGATACTCCAGCCCCTGCAAATGAGCGACTACATCTAACGCTGTTTTTAATGGCACCTGCTGCAATTGTGCGCTGACTCGTCCCTTCACCGCCGGATCGAGCACCAAGTTTAAATCCCCCAAACGTGCCAGCATCTGCAAAACAGGTACAACCTCTTCTTCCTCCACTTGCAAATCTACCAACGTTTCCATATCGGCCTGCACCGGGTGGGGCCAGCCGATAAATAAACATATCGTCAACAGCACTCCGGCCCCATAGGCCCGCCTCAATGCCGCAATGACAGCCAAAGCTGTCCCTCCGGTCCTTCCAGCAACGCGCTGCGCTCCTCGATTTGCACAACCCTATATTCCCCAGGCCCTTCGCCCAGGCTGTACGCCCGCGTGCGCCCTTCATAACGCACCAAAGCCATCGTTTGTCCTCCCGAACGGGCTATTCCTGTCAGCATCGGCTGCAGCGATACCTGCGCTGACGCAGGCACCGGTGCAGCCGATGCTGACGCTTTAGCCATGGAAACCGTCTGGGGAGGCGCCGCCGCAATCGGCGTCTTCTTGGCTGCCGTCGCTAAGCTCCGGTACTCCGTTGGCGGCGCAAAAGGATCTCGCGCACTCACCACCGCTCCGCCCTGGGGCACCACTTGCTGCAAACCCGACTTCGTTTCGGATGTCGCAGTAGCTGTCGTCGGCTTCATCGCCATCGGCGCCTCCGCCACCACAGCCCCATCAGGCCTGCTTTCCAGCCAATACCCGAACAAACCAATCACCGCAATTCCTATCCCCATTGCCAGCCGCCTCTGTACATCCGTCAACTTCTCCCAAAGCTCCCGTACATCCATCTGCAGCCATTCCACATTAACCATCTTCTTCCTTTTTTTATTGAACATGAGTAAAGGGAGTAGAGGGAGGGCACGGTCCATTTATTTAGGACTGAACAACCACAAATTCCCTCAAAGTCAAACAGACTTCCAATAGAAACTATATCTCCGCGTCGCTATTTACGCTTATTAAACTTAACAACCGCTTCTTTCCATTATTTTCATTGAACATGCGCAGAGAGAGCAAAGGAAGGGTACGAATATCTATTAAATTACGACTAGTTATGCATCAAATTTGGATGCACAACCTTGCGAATGCCAGACTTTAAGCTATGCACGCGGAAATTAATCAAAAGCGCCTCTGGTAAATCCAATGCCTTCAAATAGGAAATCACTTGAGAAACATGTATTGGCTGCAGAGACTCTACCGTTTTCAGCTCCACAACCAAACAATTCTCGACTAAAAGGTCAAGTCGTCCTTCTCCAACACTGGTTCCCTTATATGCAACTTGAAATGTACGTTGCCGTGAATAGTTTATTTTCCTTTTTTCTAGTTCCACAGCCAGCGCCTGTTCATACACTGATTCTAAATAGCCAGGCCCTAATGTAGAATGAACTTCCATTGCTGCGCTAATCACCTTGCCACGAAGCTGATCCAAAACCATCGTAACACCTCGATTCACGCTTAATTGATTTTCTCTTTCGTGCCCTCGCTTTACTCCCTCTGCTCTTGTTAAAAGATTGAACCCGCATCGATCCTGCTAAACTCAACGCTTCGCTTCTTGCTTTTTTAGGCACGTAACATCATATCTAGACCCTAATATAATGCCGTTCTTCGCAGCCCTCCCTCTACTCACTCTACTCCTGTTAAAATATCGTTACCCCTTCAGTTCCTGGAGTTTTGGCCCCAGCAGGCGTTTATATCCTTCTACGCCCGGCTGATCGAAGGCATCCACGTTCGCCAGTTCGCCCTCATAGGCCACAGACAGAGCCAACAAGTACAGCAGTTCTCCAATATGGTAGGCATTGAGTTCCGGCAACGTAAAGACCGCGCTAAAGCGTCCGTCCGCCGCCAAAGCCTCAGCATTGGCCTGCCGTGCCGCTTCCAACGCCTGACCCATCGTAACGCCAGCCATAGCCGCCAATTTCGGAACCTGCGGAAACACATCCGGGATTACCCGATCCTCCGCCCAGTTCCCGACCCGCACAAACTGAAGCACCTTGTCTTTTGGCCCATCCTGATGCTGCTGCGTTTGGGCATGCATATCCGTCGTGCCCACCGCCACAATCGGCGTCCGCCCGTAATACACCGTCTCGCCCTCGCGATTTTGGCGCTTGCCCAACGACTCCGCCAAAAGCTGCACATACCATTCCGCTACCGACTTCATATCGTCGCTGTACGGCATGAAGACCTCGCTCGTTCGCCCGTATTCCTGCGCCGCCAAGTACTTCAACGCTGCGTTGAGCATCGCCGGATTGTTCCAGACGTCTTCCCCCCGGCAGGCTTCATCCATCGTTTTTGCCCCTGCCAAAAAGGCATCGATATCAAAGCCGCAGCATGCCGCCGTCACCAAGCCCACTTCGGAAAAAATGCTGAATCGGCCACCGATACCGTCCGGTACCGAAAAACGTTCCCACCCTTCTTCTGCCGCCAGCTTGCCCAAAAGCGTCGCCTGCGCCCCTTGGGCCGGATCAGTCACCGCCACAACTTCCAGTTCCGCGCCAGCTACGCCGCGCAGCTCTTCCAGCGCCGTCATAAAGCAGGCCATCGTGTCCAGTGTCGAGCCGGACTTAGAAATGACCACCAGCATTACCTTATACACACTGCCGCCATGAACCGATTTCATCTGCGCGTCGTAATCCACTTGTTTCAATAACCCTTGCGTCCGCCGGGGATCAATGTTATTGCCGCTAAAATACAACTTTGGCCAACCGCCGCGAGCTTCCTTGTGCTTCTGGTTCCAGAACTCGCCGCAGGTCAAATCGAAGATCACCTTATTCCCCAAATAAGAACCACCAATGCCCAAAAAGATGACCGCGTCAAAATCGGCTTTCACATGCTGTCCAAAATCCTTTAGCCGTTGCAAAGACGAAGGTGAATTTAAATGCCCCTCTGCCACAAAGGGTAGCTGCGAAAACAACACCTTCTCCGGCGTGCCGTCCTTTGATAAATGCCCCCGCACCACGCCGCTTTGCCGCATCTCTCCTATCGCCTCATGCGCCGCTTGCAAACGCTCTTGTAACGCCTCCAGCGCTGCGCTCTCCACCCGTCCCTCACCATATAAAAGCGTATAATCAAAAGAAAAACCGGATGCCAATGTCAGTACTGCTGCCAAAAGCCTCACCCTTTCCTTATTTCTTATGTTATGTATTCGAAATTTTCGTAGATCTTTCCTGCAACAAATAAAAAAAGACTGCGAAAGCAGTCTTTTTTCTGTCCTTGTATAGCTCAGCAAGCTTACCGCATTGACGCTTAAAACGCCCCGAAAGGGTCCAAACCCTATTTCTAATATCCCTGTGGATGTGCTTTATGCCACCGCCACGCATCACCAACAATCATTTCCAGCTCACTGCGCTGCGGTAGCCAGCCAAGTTCCTCGCGAATCTTGGCCGATGACGCCACCAGCACCGCCGGGTCCCCCGCGCGGCGCGCCGCTTCCTCCACCGCAAACTCCCGCTGCGTCACCTTCTTCGCCGTTTCAATCACCTGACGCACAGAAAAACCTTGTTCTGAGCCCAAGTTATAAATTCGGCATTCTCTGCCGCGCCCCAAGTGCTCTAAGGCCAGCACATGCGCCTGTGCCAAATCGCAGACATGAATGTAGTCACGAATGCAGGTTCCGTCTGCGGTTTCATAATCAGTTCCATAAATAGAAATCGCCTTGCGCTGTCCCAATACCGTTTTTAAAATCAGCGGCACCAAATGCGTCTCCGTGCCATGGTCCTCGCCGATCCCTCCATCTCCCCAAGCACCGGCAGCATTAAAATACCGCAGCGACACATAGCGCAAACCATAGGCGGCGGCAAAATCCGCGAGCATGCCTTCAATAACCAGCTTCGTCCGTCCATACACGTTCGTCGGGCAAGTAGGCGCCGACTCCAATATTGGCCATTCTTCCGGTTCGCCATAGACGGCGGCAGTCGAAGAAAATACCAAATTCTCTACATGGGCTTGCCGCATAGCCGTCAGCAACGAAAGAGTCCCGTTCACATTATTATCATAATACTTCTGAGGCTCTTGCATTGATTCCCCCACCAAGCTGGCTGCGGCAAAATGCAACACCGCCTCAATACGTTCCACCAGCAAAACTTCCGTCAAACGCTCCGTAGAACGAATATCTTCCTCATAAAAAGGCACAGTCGCCGCTACGGCTTGGCGATGCCCTGTAGATAAATTATCGTACACTACCGCCGTATGTCCAGCCTGCAAAAGCGACCGCACCACATGAGACCCAATATAACCGGCACCGCCAGTTACCAGTACTTTCATTTCAGTTTCCTGCCTTTTCTCCGCCGTCTTCATCCTCACCGTTCAGTATAGGCCCTAATGTATGCAACAAATATTTCAAAAAGCCATCTCGCAAGTCCGGACGCTTCAAAGCATACTCCACGGTAGCTTCTAAAAATCCTTGTTTATCGCCAATATCATAGCGCCGCCCTTCAAACTGGTATGCATAAATCGGCCTAGTCTTCCCCAGTGTACGCAAGGCATCAGTCAACTGAATCTCTCCGCCTGCCCCTGGAGGCGTTGTCGCCAAAATCTCAAAAATCTCCGGTTCAATCACATAGCGTCCCAGCACTGCCAGCCGCGAAGGCGCTTCTTCTACTGCTGGCTTTTCCACTAAATCCAAGGCTTTCCACAAGCGTTCCTTTATGGCCTGCGGCTTCACTATGCCATAGCGGCTTACCTGCCGCTTCGGCACCTCCTGTACCCCCAACACAGACCCGCCGCAGTCCTCATAGACTTCGATCAACTGTTTCAAGCAAGGAACTGTCGCATCCACGATATCATCGCCCAGCATGACTGCAAAGGGCTCATCCCCAACAAATTGCCTGGCGCAAAGTACCGCATGTCCCAACCCTTTTGCTTCTTTCTGACGAATATAATGAATATCTACCTCAGAAATTTCTTGAACCAAACTCAACAAGTCATATTTTCCACTAGCCTTTAAAGAGTATTCTAATTCTAAATTGCGATCAAAATGATCTTCTATCGAACGCTTGTTGCGTCCGGTAATGATTAATATCTCCTCAATTCCAGAATCAATCGCCTCTTCCACAATAAACTGAATGGCTGGCTTGTCCACAATCGGCAGCATTTCTTTGGGCTGAGCTTTTGTTGCTGGTAAAAAGCGTGTCCCCAAACCAGCCGCAGGAATAATAGCCTTGCGAATCTTCTTTTGCATATATTAAAACACCATTCCTTTTGTCAGTTTGCCTATATATATTCGCAAAAAAGCCGGAGGATTCCTCTTCCGGCTTTTTTCGAATCTTATCTGCTATTGCACTCTTTTGATTTACCATTTGTACTTTTAGTTCTTTTTTATCGCTAGAAAATTATGATTAGGACCTGTTTGATTTTTGTTTTTATAACCTGCAGAAAACCATAGAGATAAATATTCCAGCAATTCTTCATCTCTATTTCCATGCAGTTCACCAGTTATCCACTTAACATTTCTCATTATGTCCACAAGAACAGATGTCAATATTTCGTATTCGGCCCCTTCTGTATCTATTTTTATCAGATCAATTTTCTTTATATCGTTTTCTTTTACAAATTTATCCACGGAAGCAATTTTAACACTACAATATACTTCTTCCTCATGTTCACTAATTTGATGCAGACTAAAGCCGCCTTTATTTTTATGATCCACGTTGGAATAGATAGGAAATTCTCCGTCTTCACGGCCAAGTCCAAAATTGAATGCTTTTATATTTTTAAAAGACTTGATATTTTTCTTCAACAGCTCAAAATTCTCACTTACAGGTTCAAATGTGTATACTTGAGCATTGGGAAAAAGCTTGGCAAAGTATACTGCCGCAAGCCCTATATTCCCCCCAATATCAAAAATTACGCTTGGTTCTTCTCCCTTGTAGTCAATGTAATATTCACCTCTGGTACCTTTGCGAAAAAATATTTCGTTGATAACATCAATATCATATGTATTCGATCTATAAAAGATCTCATGCCCCTCAAAATTAAACGAAAAAACCTCAGAAGGTTCTTTTAAACAATTCAACATAAAAGACAGCGAACCAGCTTTCCATCCCATTCGAATTTTTTTCTCCGTTTTATGAAAAATCCTCATTTTAATATTCTCCTTTGTTTATGTTTCTCGTCTTATATTTCTCATTCATGAATTTATCTATTCTCTTTACACAAATGCTTTTCATCTCTTCCAGCCAACCTCTTTTACTCCGCCCAGGAAATATTCTCCTTGACAATTCGCGCAGGATTTCCCGCCACAACCGACCTCACCGGCACAGACTTAACAACAACAGCGCTAGCACTCACCACTGAACCAGTTGCCAGCTCAACTCCCTTTAATATGGTAGCTCTGCAACCAATCCACACATTTTCATGTATAATTATAGGTTTATGGTTCTGTGCACCCACTATAGTATGAACATTGCTATCCATGATCAATATATCCCAAGACAACATACTCCCCGAACCAATTCTTATCTCTTCATGAGCCAGTATCTCAGTTCCACGGTTTATGGTAAGGCTTCCATCTGCCTTGCTTCCTAATATTAATTTTGCACCAGGAGCTACCGCTAAGTGAACATTAGCTCCCAAAAAAACCGTTCCGTTTATTATGAGCGTAGAATCTTCAGCCATATTTATTACAACATTTCCATATGGCTCTCTAGCTCCTCGTTTTCCAATAATTAAAGTCCCATTTATAATGATTTTTCCGTTTTTGTGCTTATTTATTTTTATTCCCAGGCCCGGAGTATCAAAAACAACAGGAAAAGCATTATTTTTTTTGTCTACACTTTTCAACGAAAAAATCCATCCCATAAAAAAGCTCATAGCTCTCAATGGATTTCTTTTCAAAAGTCCCAATAGGTTCTTTTCCACAACCGCGCTCCTTTAACCTTTAGTTGACAGGTCATTTTAATAATCCCGTATATTGAGGTAATCGTTCTTTCGGCATGTCTCTTAACAAGACTCCACTTTCGTCCTTTGTCGACAAACTCACATCTTGAATTGGCCAGGAAATTCCAATATCCGAATCATTCCACAAAATGCTTCCTTCATATTCGGGTTCATACAGCGCATCGCATTTATAAGTAAAATAAGCAGTCTCGCTCAATACACAAAAGCCATGCGCAAAGCCCGCAGGAACCCAAAACTGCTTATGATTTTCCCCTGAAAGAATCACGCCTTCCCACTGCCCAAAAGTAGGCGAACCCACGCGAATATCAACCGCCACGTCAAATACTTCCCCTTGCAGTACAGATACGAGTTTTCCCTGGCCATTGGGATTTTGAAAATGAAGACCTCTCAATACACCTTTCCGGGAATACGATACATTATCCTGCACAAATTCACCTGTAATCCCGCAGTCTTCATAGCGCTTTTTCTGCCAAGACTCGTAAAAAAAGCCTCTATGATCTCCAAAAACTTTAGGTTCTATAATAAATACTCCCGGCAATTTTGTTTCTACAACGTTCATCTTCAAAACCCCTCTTTTAAGTAACGCTGCAGCGCATCCTGCCATATCGGCAACCGTGACAGGTTGGATTCGTCCAAACATTTTTTACTTAGCCTCGAATTAAATGGACGTTTAGCTTTGGTAGGATATTCTGCTGTTGTAATTGGCTTCACGCGTGTCTTCATACCTGCTAACTTAAAGATCTCTTCCGCAAACTCCGCCCAAGAACATATACCTTCATTGGTCGCATGATAGATTCCATATTTATCTGACGCCGCCATATCGCACAATAACGGAGCTAAGTCAGCGGTATAGGTCGGAGAACCGATTTGATCACAGACCACACTGAGCTCTTCTCGTTCTCGTCCCAAACGCAGCATCGTCTCCACGAAATTATTGCCGTTTTTCCCAAAAATCCAAGAGATCCTCACAATATAATACTTCTGCAGCCATTTCTGCACAGCCTCTTCACCAGCAAGCTTTGTTTTTCCGTAAATACTTAAAGGGCCGGTTTCATCATCCACTTCGTGGAAATGCTCTCCCGTCCCTGGAAATACATAGTCCGTGCTAATATAGATCATTTTTGCATCAATGTCACGGCATACCTTGGCTATATTTTCAGTACCCTCTACGTTAACGTCCCAGCACTTTTCCGGTTCCTCTTCAGCTTTATCCACTGCTGTATACGCCGAACAGTGAATTACAACGTCCGGTCTATATTCTTTTATATACGCCCCCGTCGCCTGCGCATTTGTAATATCGAAATCAGTCAAATCAACGCCTTTGCATTCGATAAGGCGCGCCTGCAGCTGCTTTACTACGTCATACCCAAGCTGTCCACCAGCGCCGGTTACCAATACCTTCATTCTAAACAGCCCCCACTTTTTTGTTCACGCTCCAAGAGAATGAAATGAACTATATGGACAAACGATAACTTTGATACTCACCGCTCAAAACATGCTCCCACCACTTACGATGTTCCATATACCATTGAATCGTTTGCTTAATTCCTTGATCAAACTTCGTTGCTGGCTTCCAACCAAGCTCTTTTTCGATTTTAGCTGGATCAATGGCATACCGCTGGTCATGGCCAGGACGATCCACCACATATTGGATTAGCTCTTCGCTTTTTCCTAGCTCGCGCAAAATGGTTTTCACGACTTCGAGATTTGTCCGTTCGTTATGGCCGCCCACATTGTATACTTCGCCCAGTTTCCCCTTGTGCAAAATCAAATCAATTGCCGAACAATGATCTTCCACATAAAGCCAATCTCGTACATTCTCGCCTTTGCTATACACTGGCAGCGCTTTATCGTTTATCGCATTGGTAATCATCAAGGGAATTAGTTTTTCCGGAAAATGATACGGCCCATAATTATTGGAGCAACGAGAAATGGTCACTGGCAGTTTAAATGTCCGGTAATAGGCAAGTACCAACAAGTCTGCCGCTGCTTTAGAAGCCGAGTACGGGCTTGACGTATGAAGCGGCGTTTCTTCGGTAAAAAACAGATCGGTCCGATCCAAAGGCAAGTCGCCATACACTTCGTCAGTCGATACCTGATGGTATCGCTCAACCCCATATTGACGGCATGCATCCAAAAGCACGCCCGTACCCAGCACATTGGTTCGCAAAAACACATCCGGCTGCTCAATGGAGCGATCCACATGGCTTTCCGCTGCAAAATTCACCACCGCGTCCGGTTTTTCAGCTTCGAATAATTTATAGACCCCGTCACGGTCTGCAATATCCAATTTGACAAATTTGAATTTTTTATGTTCAACAATGGAAGCCAGCGTCTCCAAGTTGCCAGCGTAAGTCAGCGCATCTAAACAAACTATTTGGTACTGCGGATATTTTTTCAACATATAGTGTACAAAATTGCCGCCAATAAAGCCAGCGCCACCTGTTACAATAATTTTTTTCATTCGTCAAAGTCCCACCTTCGCTAATAATAGGCCTTATTTTCACATCTGTTTCAACATTCGCAACAAATATTGTCCATATGCGTTCTTTTGCAAAGGCTCCGCTAAGCGTAGGACCTGCTCCGCTTCAATGTACCCCATGCGGTAAGCAATCTCTTCCGGGCAGGCGATTTTAAGGCCTTGCCGTTCTTCGACGGTTTGCACAAAGTTAGATGCTTGCAGCAAGGAATCATGCGTACCCGTATCCAGCCAGGCATAGCCTCGTCCTAACCGTTCCACATGCAACTGGTTTTGCTGCAAATACAGCTTGTTTATGTCGGTTATCTCCAGTTCTCCCCGCGCAGATGGCTCCAAAGACTTCGCCATCGCTACCACCTGATTATCATAAAAATAAAGCCCTGTCACCGCATAGTTTGATTTAGGCTCTGCCGGCTTTTCTTCCAGGCTCAGCGCATTACCCTCTTTATCAAATTCCACAACTCCATAGCGTTCCGGATCTTTTACCAAATACGCAAAAACCGTCGCCCCGCTGCTGCGTTGCGCCGCTCGCTGCACATGGTTAGACAGCTGACTCCCATAAAAAATATTATCCCCCAGTACGAGCGAGCACCTAGCTTGGCCAATAAAGTTCTCTCCTAAAATAAAAGCCTGCGCCAATCCATCTGGACTCGGCTGCACGGCATATTGAATATTCATCCCCCATTGACTGCCGTCTTGCAAAAGTTCTCCAAAGAGCGACGTATGCTCAGGCGTGCTAATCACTAATATATCACGAATACCCGCCAGCATCAGCGTGCTTAGCGGGTAATAAATCATCGGTTTATCATAGACCGGCATTAATTGTTTGCTCACAGAGAGAGTCAATGGATGCAATCGCGTTCCCGATCCCCCAGCTAAAATAATCCCCTTATGAATCATATTCTCAATATACTCCTTTCTCGAAGTCACACACGATACATTTTTCTATGCTACTGCAAATAATATTGACTACAAGTATTACGCCAGATTATCTATGAAAGTTCCAAAATCATGATAGTCTATACAAACCAGGGGGTTTATTGCAATAAGTTTGTTCTTTATATTCTTTAGCACTCTCTACTGTAACCTCCGCCGAACCTGAATTAATAATAATAACTTCATCTACGTGATTGCACAGGTTCTCTATTGCATAACTCACCCTCCAACTAAACGCTCAATCTTTCATACTACTTCCACATTTTTTTGATAATGGAAATTACTCTCATTTGTTCTTCAAACGACATTCCTGTGCCCGATGGTAAGCAAACCCCTTCCGAAAACAGAGTAGCTGAAACATCACGGCCAGATGTATGGCGATAATAAATCGCCTCTTTAAAAACAGGCTGCAAATGCATTGGCTTCCAAACCGGCCTTGATTCTATATTGTTTTTTAATAGTTCTTCCATCAGCTGTTGGGGTAATACCGGCGCAAGTTTTGGGTCTAATCGAATAGCTGTCAACCAACGATTGGAACGCCCATATTTCGCTTCTGGCATGAATGAAATCCCTTCTAACGAACATAGTTCATCTGCATATAACGAAAAAATTTCACGTTTTTTCTCAACCCGTTCTTGCAACACAGATAGTTGCCCCCTACCAATTCCAGCCAGCACATTGCTAAGCCGATAATTATATCCAATCTCATTGTGCTGATAATGCAACGCTTTTTCACGCGCTTGTGTAGCCCAAAAACGCGCTTTATCTATTTTGCTTTGTTCTGAAGCAATAAGCATTCCACCACCAGAAGTTGTAATGATTTTATTGCCATTAAAAGAGAGCACTCCCAAGTCACCAAATAAACCGCAGTATTTCCCTTTATAGCTTGCTCCTAAAGCTTCTGCAGCATCTTCAATTATTGGAATCTCATATTTATAGCACAACTCTCTTATCGCATCATAATCAGCACTTTGCCCGTATAAATCAACTACAATAATTGCTTTAGGCAAGGTATTCGTCTTTGCTCTTTTTCTCAATGCCTCTTCCAACACAACTGGAGACAAATTCCATGATTCTTCATCTGAATCAACAAAAACCGGAATCCCTTTTTCGTATAAAATCGGATTAGCACTTGCAGAAAAAGTAAGGGATGAACAAAACACACTATCGCCAGCTTTTACATCCAAAAGTTTTAAAGCTAAATGGATTGCAGCAGTTCCCGAACTCAATGCCAATGCATGCTTTGCCCCAATAATCTGGCACATTTCCTCTTCAAAAGATTCAACATTGGGCCCTAACGGCGCAATCCAATTCGACGAAAAAGCCTCTGCAATATACGATTGTTCAGCACCGCTCATATGAGGAGCTGATAAGAAAATCTTTTTCATTAAACGACACTTCCTTAAGGTTTTATCGGATGCGCAGGCACCCCTACCACTGTGGTTTTCTCTTCAACATTTTTTATTACAACGGCCCCAGCACCAACTACAGCCTGCCGTCCTATTTTCAATCCGACATTAACACAGGAATTTAAGCCAACCCAAGCTTCTTTCGCGGCACAGACTCCTCCAGCCAATCTGGCTCCTGGAGCAATATGTACTGCAGCCTCTATAACACAATCATGATCAACAGAACAGGCCGTATTCAAAATCACCGAGTCGCCTATAAAAGCATCGGCATTAACTACTGCCTGCGCAAATACCGCACAACCTTTCCCAAGTAATGCGCTTGGACTAATCACACTGCTAGGGTGAATAACACTAGGAATATTATATTGGTTTTCCAATAAAAAATCATGCCAAAACATTCTTGTCTGATTGTTTCCAATCCCTACAATGGCTTCATGAAAACGCGCTGTCAGCGCCGCTGCATCTTTCAAGGATCCAACTATGGGATATCCATGAACATTGCCAGAAGCCACATCATCCAAAAAAGCGAAGTCACTCCACAGTCCCATTTGTTCTGCTGCCTCCAGCAAAACCTTCGCATGTCCTCCGGCACCTAAAATCAGTAATTTCCTCAATACTCCCTCCCCCCCTTTCCTTGAAATTTATCAATAGTCGCTCTTCCCTCCTGCGCTATCCCTTCTGAAAAAGCAACCCTCTTTAGCGTCATCAATATAATTTTCAAGTCAAGATATACTGATTGGTTTTTTACATACCATACGTCCAATTCAAATCGCTCTTCCCAAGAAATCGCATTGCGCCCATTAACCTGTGCCCAACCAGTTATTCCTGGCAATACATCATGCCGTCGCATTTGTTCTGGAGAATAAAGAGGTAAATACTCCATCAATAATGGCCGCGGTCCTACCAAACTCATTTCTCCTTTTAAAACATTCCAAAGTTGAGGAACTTCATCAAGACTGGCTTTACGTACTATTGACCCAATCCATGTCATTCGTTCTTTATCAGGAAGCAAATTCCCCTGATTGTCGAACAGCTCAACCATCGTCCGGAGTTTATAAATAACGAAGGGATAACCTTTATAGCCCGGGCGTTGCTGACAAAAAAAGACTGGTCCGTTTTGACATAAAAACAATGCTAACACAACCAAAGCAAAAAAAGGCGCCAAGAAAAGCAGCCCTACTAATGAACCAAAAATATCAATGATTCTTTTCATTCTTAACACCATCTATTCCTGCTTTCGCCAACAAATTATGACGATGTTCCAATACTTTTTTCCAGAAGAAAGACTGCTCAAAGTTTTCTTCCACAAACTGTCTGCCTGCTTTGCCCATCTGCAAGCGGCGTTCCTTTTCATCATGCAAAAGAAGCATCGCGGAAGCTAATGCCTTGCTATCCCGCGCGGGAACAAGAATACCGGTTTCTCCCGGGATCAAAGCCTCTCTCGGGCCAGGAATATCAGACAAAATAACAGGCACTTCCATGGCCTGTGCTTCTAACGCCACAGAACCAAATCCTTCACGATAGCTTGGCGCCACAAGAACATCCATCGCTGCATAGTATCGTTCCACATCACTTTTAGATCCAACATAGGCAATCTGCGGATGATATTTTACTGCTTCCAACACTGTCTGCGGCAAACCAGGATGCTCCTCCCAGCCGCCAATCATTAACAACCGTACATCAGGACGTTGTTCACTCAAAGCAAGAAAAGCCTGCACTAATTCTCCGACCCCCTTATCGCAGGTAACGCGGCCAACCCATCCAAAAACCACCATTGAAGAATCCCAGCCTAACACTTTCCGGACTTCACTATACCAAATACCTTTATTGGCAAATGAAAATCTCGCCAGCGAAACGCCATTGGCACTCCCTTTATAGACCACAGATGACTTCTCTGCGGTATAAAGCCCTTCTTCAATCGAGAACTGCCGATTGCCATTACTATCAGGCGATATATGAGTACTTAAGCTACATACCAACTTTTCAATACTTTTGAACAAGACTCGCCGCCAACCGGAAAAGCCTACATATCGAATGCCCCATTGACAATACAACCGCACAGGAACCCCAGCCATCATTCCAGCAATAGAAGAAATAAGTGCCGCTTTGGGAGTTGCATATTGAATCATATCAAACTTTTCTTGGCAAAAAAAACGGTACAACTTCCAAATTCCGCTCAACGTAGACCATGGACCGTAATTACGTTCCATGTGTATCGAAACTCCATTTAATGATAAGCAATCTCTATTCTGTAAATCACTAGATACTATAGTGTTCTCAATTCCACTTTCTTTCAAGAATAATAATTGCTTTAACCAAAATGTTTCCATTGTAAGCCAAATGGTTGTTATTGTGCAAATTTTCATTCCTATCACTCTTCCGATAATTTCTAGAGATAGTTTTGATAAATCAGGATATCTTCCCCTGCGATTTAGCTAGTTCTTTCTACTAGGTTTATATCTAGTTATCTCTTCTCATAATACAACACATACGATTCCTTAATCCACTCAATAACATTTTTTTCCGGAACATAGTTCGTTTTGCTTAAAATGCGGGCGCTAGAAAAAACACGGTTATTCGTTAATGCTTTAAGTCTCGAAAGGTTAAGCGGAACACTTCTACCCGTTGCTTTGGAGTAATACTGTAAGATCACAGCAATTAAGTAAGCAATACCATATGGAATGGATGGTACTTTTCTTTCCGTATCTAACGCCAGCTTTCTAATTGTTTGCACAAAAAGGCTGAAACTAATTGGAGTATTCAAAATCCAAATACCGCCACTTGGCAAGCACGTTTCAGCCAAAACAATCATCGCTTTTACTACTTCATCTATATGGATTAAATTATATACACCATTTCCAATGCTGAAATATTTTTGATCTTTAATGGCTTGAATGAATTGAAAAAGCGAGTCCTTATTACCTTCTCTTCTAATCCCAAAAATAATAGTAGGTCGAATAATTTGCGCTTGAAGCCCCTTTTCTACTGCCTGCAATAGTATTTGTTCAGCTTCGAGTTTTGTTTTTTCATATAAATTAAGCGGATTACATGGAGTACTTTCATCTATTTCAGTAGTATCCGGCCAACCAACAACGCCCGCACTAGATACATGTATCAGCCTACACTTTAACTTGCATGCTGCATTCACAATATTTCTTGTTCCATCAACATTTGTTTTTATCATCGCAACGTCATCTTCATCAATAACCCCTGCGCAATGAAAAATTATAATTATATCTGATGGAAACTCTATCGGTTGTGTTATATCACCTGTAATATATTCAATTCCTTCGATGCGATTCCCAGAATTTCGTCTCGTAAGTCCAACCACTTCATACCCTATATCACGGAGTTGAACCACTAACCGCTTTCCCAAATACCCCGTAGCACCCGTCACTAATACCTTACCGTTCATCTAAAGGTTCCTCTTTCCCATACTGGTTTTAACCAAAGCCAGATAGGCAACGGTATAAAAGTTCCAGTGTAAAGCAAAAAAGCCTTAACGCTTTGCATTTTGCAAGGTGTTAACAAATCACGTGCACTCCTCAAATCCCCATCTAACATCTTATTTTTAGCCTTAATAAATTCAATATAATTCTGTTGCTGCGCAATCTCTCTCTTCATATCATTTTTTATAGCATCATCAAAGTGAATCAATTTTTCCAATACATAGCTCAATTCCCCTGGCCACTCTTGACGTAAACAAAGACTAGACATATTTTCATGAACACGATAATAAGCTAAAGGTTCACCGATGTATTCAACATATCCTTTATATGCCAGTCTCATAAACAAATCATATTCCGATGTCAATTTCAGGGTGGGATCAAAGTGATGTTGAAGTTTATCCATACTATTTTTTCTAACAAACGCAGTAAGCAAACCTACTGGAAATTTTTTCAGAAAAGCCGCGAATACATCACCGGAAGGTTGATACTTCGGAAGAACGATCTTACTTTTCCCTTTTTTAGGTTCCATCATATAAAAATTTGTATATATAAACTCTACTATTGGATTTTCTTCCATTAAATGCACTTGTTTTTCCAGCTTCAATGGCATCCATATGTCATCACAATCTAAAAAAGCAATGTATTTTCCCTGCGCTTTTTCTAGCGCTTTATTACGCGCAGCTCCTAATGTAAGAAATTCTTCTCCCCGATAATATTTAACTTTCTCTCCATAACTCACCGCTATTTCAGCACTATCATCTGTAGAAAAATTGTCCCAAAAAACAATCTCAAAATCTTTAAAGCTTTGAGAATATATGCTGTCAAGAGCCTCTCTAAGATATTTACTTCCGTTGTGACAATTCATTATAATGCTTACTAATGGCATATTATCTCTCCAAAACTATTTTTACTAACTATTTAGCTAAGAATTTATTGCAAATCTCTAACGTTCTGTCAACTTCACAAACAATATCACCTTGGAGTTTAAACCCTGTCTCTTTCAACTTACTAATATCATAGTTAAGGGAAACATCGCTTTCACTCTCCCTTTGTTCTGGACAATAAATTGGGATTTTTTGTTTAAAGAGAACTTCGTATCGTTCAGATATAAGTTCTGCCATATCAGCAACACTCATTGTGCATTCGCCACCCAAATTGAACAAACCATCTTTACATTCTTGCTTAGGTATTTTCAGAAAGTGAAGTACGGCAGCACAAACATCTGATAACGCGATAAAGTCACGCCTTTGATGCCCAGTACGAAGCGTCAACTTATTTTCGGTAACAGCTTGCCGACAAAGATCATTAACAAGCAATGTCCAACGATCAACTCCAATATGGCTGGGCGCCCCCAAACTATTAGATAATCTTAGCACAATTCCCGTTAGCTTACTCGATGCCAACACAAAGTCTTCTGCAATACGATGGGTAATTGCATAAGGATGACACGGTTTCGTTGCTAAGTTTTCAGTAATGTTCCCTTGCAATGGAGCACCATAAACATGCGCAGTGGAAAAATAAATAAAGCGCTCAACACCTGCGCGTTCGGCAGCCCGAAGCAGCTTCAGCGTACCCAGTCCGTTGATTATAAGCGCCTGTTCGGGATCTTTAGCGCTGTCGATTTCATTTAGTGCAGCCAAATGAATGATATATTTGACGCCCTGGCAGGCCGCATCGAGCTCTTCTTCTGATAAAAGATCTAGTTTAATAACATTTCCCTTCACAAGCCACTCCGGCCGACTAAGACCCGTTCGACGTGTACTAATAGTTAAGTCATATGCGGAATGTTCACTAATCGCTTGTGCGATTCGTCCTCCAACGTACCCCATTCCTCCCGTAATCAGAACCTCTTCACTCATCTGTGCTTCAGACTCCAATCATAGGGAATCCTGGAATCAAAGGGATCTAGTCTATCAATTTCCTGTGGGTCATGTGGTATCGTCGAACAATTGGCAACAATAGCTAATTCTGAACCGATTCCTTTAAACCCGTTCCAAACCATTGGCGGAACTGTTACAAGGCAATAGTTGTCAGGACCTAGGAAGATTTCCTGCACCTCACCGTAAGTTGGACTATCCACTCGTTCATCATACAATACAAATTTTATATTTCCATGGGGAACCGCATAATTCAAAATCATTTCTTTATGAATATGCCAGCCTTTTATCGCCCCTGGATGAATACAGGAAAAGTAAATCTCACCGAAGCCACTAAAATCAGGACTGTCACAACGCATCATATGCATGATCTTTCCGCGTTCATCGAGAATTTGTTTTAGCGGCGTTACTTTAACTCCATCAATCATATAGAACCCTCCAAATAGTTTTCGATCTGATTTGCCGTAGCTGACTTTACCGCAACACCATTATTGACTGCTTTATACCAACAAACGGTTTCAGCAATCGTCCGTTCAAACCCCCATTTTGGAATCCACTGCAATAGCTTATGTGCCTTATCACAATTCAATTGCAATAAATTAGCCTCATGCACCTTGTTTTCAGAACGTTCAAACCGAACTTCTCCTTCGCCCCATAAAGGAATCAACTTTTCCACCAAACTCTGCACCGTCTGGACAGACTCCCCTCGCGGCCCGAAATTCCACGCCCCCGAATATACTCTTGGTTCATAATACAGCTTTTCCGCGAGCATCAAGTAACCGTGCAACGGTTCAAGCACATGTTGCCAGGGACGAGTAGCAGCCGGATTCCGCACCACGATGGCCTCATTACATTGTAATGCTCTTATACAGTCTGGCACAATACGATCTTTCGCCCAATCCCCGCCTCCAATTACATTGCCGGCTCGAACACTAGCAGCGCCCAAAGTTCCTCTGCTCGCAAAAAACGATTCAAGATAAGAAGAAAACACCAGCTCTGCTGCCGCCTTAGACGCACTGTACGGATCCCGCCCCCCTAGTTCGTCATTCTCCCTATAGCCCCAAATCCATTCTTTGTTTTTATAGCATTTGTCCGTTGTTACATATATAACCGATCGTAGAGAAACAGTCTGCCTTACCGCTTCTAAAATATTGACAGAACCTCCAACATTAGTATCAAAGGTAACTTTAGGCTCTTCATAAGAAAGACGTACTAATGGTTGAGCCGCTAAATGGAAAAGAAACTCTGGTTCAACTTCACGGAATACCTTCATAACATTATGATGATCCCGAATATCGCCATTCACATGAGTAATTATTTTATCCAATTCCAGCAAATTAAAATGGTCCTCAGCCTGTTGTGGAGGTAATGCATAACCGAAGACTTGCGCTCCTAATCTATGCAGCAGCATAGCCAACCAAGACCCCTTGAATCCCGTATCCCCAGTCAATAAAACACGCTTACCACGAAATGTCTGTACCAAATTGCTATTTACCATATTTCCCAAGGAGCTTCCCCCTTTTCATACAGCTTATTAAGCAACATATACTCCCGTGATGTATCCATCGGTTGCCAAAATCCGTCATGATTATAAACCATTAACTGGTCGTCTGCAACCAACTTGCGCATAGGTTCTTGTTCAAAAGTTAGCTCGTCACGATCATCTAAATAGGAAAAAATTTCTTTTCTACAAATAAAAAAGCCGCCAGAAATTCGTCCACCCGCCGCTTGCGGTTTTTCATTAAATGCAGTGACCATACCCGTTTCATCATGCACTAGCTCTCCAAAGCGTCCGGGCGGTCTGACTCCCGTAACCGTTAATATTTTTCCGTGCGCCAGATGGAACTTAATTAGCTCGCCCAAATCTACGTTGCCGACTCCATCGCCATAAGTCAGCATGAAATTTTCCTCATCGACTACATACTTGCGAATACGTTTGATCCGAGCACCGGTTAACGCCGTCAGGCCAGTTTCTGAAAGTGTAACTTTCCAATCTTCCTCAGTATGTCCGTTATGAAATTCAATCGCGTTTTTATTACCCAGATCCACCGTAAAATCGTTGACCTGAGTCTGATAATTAATGAAGAAATCCTTGATAACATGGCCTTTATATCCAAGACATAAGACGAAGTCTTTATGCCCCCAGCAAGAATAGTACTTCATTATATGCCATAATATCGGAAAATCCCCTATCGGAATCATCGGTTTTGGTATATTGTCTGACACATCGCGGATTCTCGTTCCTTGACCTCCGCATAAGATTACTACTTTCATGTTACCCCCTCCAACAAGTGATCATCTCTGCGCATTACTTCCATCTTAGATTACATTTTTAATCCTTCGATATACGCTCTTTGCTTAACCACATACTCTTTTATATTGTCTTTTCCCGCAATTACTTTCATCCATAGAACCAACTGAATACCGAAAATCCAACAAATTACACATGGACCATTGAAATTTTTGCGGATATAGTACACCAGATTTCGTATTGTATATCGCATAACGAAGTTAGATGCTGATCCCCCCGTCAAGCTACTCACCTTATGTATTAAACTAGCCAACGGAAGAAAATACATCTTCAACCCTGATCTTAGTACACGCAGGCAAAAATCTGTATCATCATAATAAACAAAATATTTTTCATCCATCAATCCCACTTGCTCAAAAGTTCTCCTTGTAATTAACATGCAGCAAGTAGGAGCGCACTCAATCTGTCTAGGAACATCATACTGTCCTTTGTCTTCTTCACCTTCACCTTCCTGAATATTAAGATATCCTTTCCAACGTAAAAAATGCCCCCCCGCAAACCAAATAACATTAGGTCGATCATGATATAACATCTTAGGCACTATTAGATCGCAATCATATTGCGCTAATCCATTCACTAATTTTTCCAGAAGCTTACTCTCAAATATCGTATCATTATTGATAAGTAAAATGTATTGACATTCATCTTGTAACGCTGCTGCAATACCCTGGTTATTTCCTTTAGCCACACCTAAGTTTTCTTGATTTTTAATAACCTTAATTCTCAAATCGCTCGGCTGCGTTTCTACCGTTGCTATCGTCTCATCCGTTGATGCATTATCTACTATATATAAGAAATAATTATCATACGTTTGCATGCACAGCGATTCAAGAAATTCTGATATTACCTTACCACTGTTATAGGTAACAGTCACTACACCGACTTTCCCTTTATCAACCATGCATTAATCCCCTTGCCTTCATTTCCTCTAATGATTTTTCGTACTCTAAACTGCAAGTACCTTCATCTTCGCCTTCACCTTCGGCTTTTACCCAATCTAAAAATTTTACTATGCCTTGGGCAAATTCCCATTTCGGTTCATATCCAATTGTTTTCTTAGCTTTAGTAAGATCTGCAATATTATGTCGGATATCTCCCTCGCGGAAGACTCCATTGACAGTTACAACCGATTCACTAGAAAAATAACGAATAATTTCATCAACAACGCGCAGTACCGTAATCTTTTCTCCGCTGCCAACATTTAATGCCGCTACTCCAACACTTTCATCTGAAATACATCGCCAAGTCGCCTCTACGACATCATTGATATAAACAAAATCTCGACTCTCCTTGCCATCTTCAAAAATATAGATCGGCTGATTCAATCTAGCCTGATTTGAAAAGATAGCTAAAATGCCAGTATAAGGATTTTTAAGCGATTGCCCCGGACCATAAACATTTTGATAACGTAATGCAAATGCAGAAATCCCAACTGCTCTCGCAAACAATAAGACCATCTGTTCTTGCATTTGTTTCGTAATCCCATAAAAAGAAGAAGGATGAATCAGCGAATCTTCATCTGTAAGCAGCATTTCGCAAACCCCTTTGCAAAGAGGACATATCGGTTCAAATTGTTTACTTATCATATCTTCGGTTGTGCGTCGATCTGGATAAACAATACCGTGTTTTTCACACTTGTATTTTCCTTCGCCATATATAGCTCTAGAAGATGCCACAACAATTTTTCTAATCCGACTATCTTTGCAGTTTACAATATAATCCATCAAAATAGCCGTTCCTTTTATGTTGACATCTTCATACCGCTCCACCTCGTACATAGATTGTCCTGTTCCGGTTTCCGCAGCTAAATGGACCACAACATCTTGCCCATCCAAAACTTTATGAAAAAGATTCTTATCTGTCACACTACCTACGACCACTTTTACTTTTCCTTGTAAATCCGGCGCAATTTCTCCTTTATCACCATGAATTTGTTTGTTGAAATTATCTAAAATCGTAATATTTATCTTTTCTGACAATAGCTTTCGAATCACATTTGTACCTATAAACCCAGCTCCACCTGTCACTAAAACATTCATTTTTCAATCCACCTTTTCCCATTTGTTTGTTTTGCGATTGAATTTTTTGATAATTTTTGCTGGATTCCCAACTGCAACAGAATAATCTGGAATGTCCTTTGTTACAACCGCATTCGCACCGATAATACAATTCTTACCGATTTTAGCGCCTATAATCGACACACTTTCACCAATCCACGAACCCTCGCCGATAACGACTTCTGACTTAAATTTTACTCCCTGATGCATGACTGGCTTCAAGATATCTTCATAGACATGTAAATTATCCGAAATATATACCTTATCTGCAGTGAGTACGTTTTTCCCCAATACCACCTTGCGTACAGCCGCAATATGATTGAAATTGCCAATAATACAACCATCGCCAATAATCAATTCAGGCTCCATCTCGTCTATTTTAGCAGCAAACAACCAAGAAAGCTTTTGTACAATTACCTTGTTTCCGATTTCCATATAATGTGCGCCATCCAAACGCAGCTGTTTCATGAAATATGATCTTCGCCCTAGCTTTTTAAAGGTATTAAAATGAGCAAGATAAAAGAAAGCCAGTTCGATTGCATAAATTATTTTAGAACTTATCATTTTCTATAAATTCCTTTACATCTAGAAATAACAATGCATTTTCCTGCAGCCATTGTGATTCTTTTTCCCACCAATTCATCTGAAGCAACTTTTCAATGACCGGTTCTTGAAAACGATACTTAATGATTCGGGCTGGCACCCCCCCCACGATAGCATATGGCGGAACATCTTTAGCCACTACTGCTCCGGCCGCTATGACAGCTCCATTTCCTATTATAACGCCATCCAACAACACTGCATTCTGGCCGATCCATACATCATTTCCGATCATGGTTCGCTTAAACGGTTCAAAGTACTCCCGTTCAGAAAAATTTTTGCCAACCGGCTGAACAGCGGAATAAAAAGATGGATGCGTACTTATCAAGTGAAGAGGATGCTGACCCGGGCCGACTACAACCCCCTTTGCTATTGAACAAAATTTCCCAACATCCGCATTGTTAATCATTGAGCCTTTTTGCACAAACGTATGATCGCCAATTGTCGAGTTAGCAACTATTGCATTCGTAAAGAGCACAACATAATTGCCAAACCTACTTGCAAGATCAACATTGGCACCAGGATATATCTTGCATTTCGGATTTCGCTGCTGTACAATAGCCGCACGCAAGAAACACTTAATTGCATCGGTTGCCGCCATAGCAATCAGCTTCAGCATAACGAAAATAGCCAATCTATTGCCTCCTCTTTTTACAATGCTTTAGCAATTGTATTTGTACACTTCAATCCATCGTTTTCATCCATTTACAGTTTTTCAATCTCTCGCGCGACAATCTCCCACATATTCTCATCAGTAGCACCTTCTGTTTTAATGTATCGCGCTATATATTGATCATATTTTTCCATAGAACACTGCCGATATGAATCAAATGCCTCTAGCGACTCCACATCAGTCTGGAATGGCTTCACTCCCAGCTCCTTAGCCATTGCATGTATAACGCCATGGTAATATGAAGTATTTTTCATGTCCGCTGTCTCAATTATTATAATTGGTTTTTTAAGCAATGCCGCATATCCCATTACACTACTGAAATGAACCATCACAAATTCAGCACTGCTGATTAGTTGCAACGTTCTCCCCTGGATTATCTCTCTCTCTGGATACACTTTGTTCAGTATTTTCAAATTAGAACGCGGGTGAGCTGCAACAATCACTTTCTTTTTTAATTTTTTCTCAATATGATTTAATATGCGATTAACTTCAACTGAATATTGCAGAGGATCGATTCGTCCAATTCCACAAATATCAATATCCGGATGACCAACCATCCCCTCATCTATGAAAAGAGCATACGATTTTTCATTGCTATTGGTCTGTTGAGTAACGAATTCATTCTTTTGCCTCTTCTGCAAATAATCATAATAATCCGGGGAATGCAGCTTGACAACAACATCCTCCCCTAGATTATTTTGGGCCAGAAATCGTCTTATTAGAGGATTATCAGTACTAAATATTCGCGTTGGCAAAGGGTAAAAACACCGTTGGCATCGTAACCAAGAAATAAGAAATCTTAACCCAAAGTCAAATACACGGCTAGGGTTCGCTATCAATCGACTTAGAAACCATTGATAGCGCTTTTTCACTTTCCCATCTGCCGCTGGTGTCGGCAAGACCCCTGTAACGATCGTTAAATATTTTATATTATGCTTTTTCAACAAATTGAAAACTCGATGGGTCTTACTATCAATATCATTTATGCCACGGATATAATCGATATAAACCGAATTAGACGCAGTATCACGTAAAAAAGCTTCAAGTTCTTCATAGCTTCCCATGCGGCATATATAATTCCCAGTGATCTTGTTCGATACCGGGTTTTGTAGCATTGCCACTCTATTGCATAACTGAGTCACATCACAAACCAGGATCTCAAATCCATGTTTTTTTAATATATCAAATCTCCACTGTTCTTTTTCTCTTTCTGTTATTGGCCAATGTACTAAAAAAATAATATTTTTTATCATGGTTTATTTCCGGCCTTTCATCGATATATTAAAGCTATGCATTCTAAGCCTCTTTAACAAAAGCTCTTTTTCCTTTTGAGAAAATCCGATTAACTCCGGTTTATAATATAAAATTGAAACTATGCCTAAAACATAGATAACAAAGGCGCTCCCCCCTTGAATAATATGTATAATGCTGTCTAACGAAACAAAATCAGCAACAAAGCAAGATAAGAAATACGCTGCATATCCTATAACTCCAGTTAATATGCATGCATAAATCTGATGAGTATAATCATATTTCCAGTTTTGGCTCTTTGCAATTATATATGCACAACAATTCACACTAACAATGTTAATGAAAACTATTTTCAAAGCAAGTCCAATTGCGCCTAGTTCAAGCCCTGGCACTAAAACGCCGACTTTGGGTGCTTGAATAATATAGGTCATAGGTATACTCAAAAGCATAAAAACTATACTGATTCTAGAGTATGCCTTGGTTTTCTGCGTTGCCAAAAAAAATGTTGCAGTCACTTGTCCCATCGCTTGATGTATTGGATAATATATCATTATAGCTAAAACTGGTACTGCATCGCTATAGCTACTCCCCAAAAGGATTTGTGTAATTTGGTTTATCCAAGGAACAAAAAAACCAGATATTATTGCCCCTAGCATCACTCCTCCTCGCATAGCCTTGCTATATATCAACTTAAGCTTTTCATCATCATTTTGCCCATAAGCATGCGCAATCTCTTTCCAAAAAATATTTAATATAGCGCTCATCGCAACCAAGCTGATCATAGAAATTTGATTAGCCACTTGAAACAATCCTTGTTGCCTAGAACCCGCAAAATATTGTAATGCCCAGGTATCAACATAATTATAAAACGAACTAACAATCGTAATTATTACAAGTGGATAACAATACTGAACATATTGATTTAAGACGTCCTTAATAGCTTTAATCCCGAAACCATAAAAAACTAGACTTCTCTTTATATCTAATATAACAAATCCGATAGCAAGCATCAGAGTATATTCGATTATATAAAAAACTAATATATTCATTAATGTAAGTTGTCCAACTGTTCCAATAAAAAAAATACCGATTACATTAATTAATGCAATGCCACTGCCTAAGAGTTGGGTTAATACTGTTTTTCGTTGAGATTCTCCAATTTGGCTAATAGTCTGCCATCCTTGTTGTTGAAGAAAAAAGGCAACCATCGCAACGATTAATATATCTCTGGAACTATTCACCCAAATTAATTCTAATATACTATCAGAACTAAGCACGATAAATATAGCCAATAACAATAGCTGTATTAACAACCAGCAAAAATAAATATGATAATGAGTTTCCGGTTTTTTTTCTTGCGAAATAAATGTAAAAAATGCATTTCCTGCGCCTAAATCCATCAAACTTCGAATTGCATTAAAACTTCCAAATAAAAACATTAGCTCACCATATCCAGCAGAATCAAGATGTCTAGCTAATAACAATGCCGCGAGAAAATTCAGCCCAGATTTACAGACACTTGAAAATAAAGATATGGTTATTCTTGTATGCATTGACTTGGTAATCAATAGCTTATTAAAACTAATGATCAAGTATTTTCTCATTAGTTAAATATTTCCTCCTACCTATTTGATTCAACAGCATTGAACCAGGAAAAATTTCCCTGGTTCAATGCTGTTGAATCGCCTAATTTTTCTTGTTTAAACGTTACCAACTATCAATGCTAAAAATAGTTATTTACTCTAGTTGATACTACATTTCAAAATGAGTTACACCTTTGATACTTATAAAGCAATACCGAATTTACCGGTTACGACTCAATAGAAATAATAAACTCTTTTTTTATTAGCAATATATTTGGCAATACTAATCCATCCAAATCTGAGTGTAACAGAGTATACAATGCATCTTTGACATCGCATACAATCGGCAATCCATGCAAATTTAATGATGTATTAAGAAGCCCAGATATCCCTGTTAATTTCCTGAACTCATCAATAATGGAATAGTATTCTGGATTAATATCTTTGTACACCATTTGCGCTCTAATAGTAAAATCGTAGGGGTGAATCGCAGCTTTCAAGTGTTCACGAGCTAACGGAGTACTATCAAATGCAATTGTCATATATTTAGCTTCTATTCGTTTGGGATTTACTAAATAGTCATCTGCTTTTTCAGCCAACATTGATGGTGTAAATGGCATCCAAAAATCTCTAAATTTAATTTTTTCATTAATTTTTTGCAAGTTTTCCGCTTTCGATGGATCGCATAATATAGAGCGATTTCCTAATGCACGAGCCCCAAATTCCATGGGACCACAACATCGCCCTAATACAAGACCTTTTTTTAATAAAACGGCAATTTGTGAACTTGTCACATTTTGAATAATATCATATTGGGGATTTGCTTTTACAAAGTCCAGACATTCAATATTTGCTTCCTCATACGTAGGAGCCCCCCCCAAATACGCATTCTTAAGGCTAATACACGTTTCAGATTTACTATTTAATACATACCCATAGTATGCAGCCCCTATAGCAGTAGACTCATCACCCCCGCTAGGAGGAATATTTAGTCTTTTTACATCTGGTAATTCTGCTATAACTTTGTTTGCCTTTACATTCATAGAAAGGCCACCACTGAAATATATCGTATCTGCATCTGTGGCCTTAAGAATATTACGAACCCATTGTGACAATGTTTCCTCTAACCACAATTGAATTCCTCCAGCAATACCATCGAACCGAATCCCTTCTAATTTTTCTTTAAAATAAAAATACATATCTGTTGGTTTCTCATTCCATATGAAATCCAGACCTTCAACCCTCAACGTATTCTTAAAAATTTCGTACGCAGGACGGCTAATATATTCTTTAGCATATGGAGCCAATCCCATTACTTTATATTCATGTTCTAAAGGCTTCATTCCTAACAACAATGTAATCCATCTATACAATCGAGCGATATGACACATATCAGTTCTAAAAATTTCATTAATCACTCCATTTTTAACAGTACTAATAGTAGCATTGCATCCATCCCCAAATGCATCAGCAGTAATAATTACTGCTTTTTCATTACTAACATGAGGAGATGCAAAATATGCATAATATGCATGAGTAGTATGATGATCAGCGAAATCGACTTTCTCCTGCGGTATTCCTATATGGTCACAAAGAACTCTAACTCGCTCTTTATTAAATAATTCGCCCCAATTCTCTTTAGGCTCAGTCTTAAAAAAAGAAAAATCATAACATTTATTATACTCTTTAAATCTATCTTGTTCTGCCAGTGTTTCCCAATAATTTGTTGTTTTCCCTTCATAAAATAAAGGTTTCCAAAAAGAATGCATTTCTTCAACATAGTCTTTAATTGAAAACACTGCTTCCCTCTTTGTTTTATACATAAAAGGATCTGTATCTATCGTCGAAAAATACGCACGATCTATTTCAATACTTTTGATTCCTGTCATGTTTAGAACATTTTCAATAGCTCGATATGGATATCCAATATCATTTTTTTGTCTAGAAAATCGTTCTTCAGATACACAAGCAATAATTTCTCCATCTTTTAGTAAGGCTACGCTTGCATTATGTCCATCATGAATTCCTAAAACAATCACAATTGTCCCTCCAACTCACATTCTAATTTCTTATTAACCGGCCTCATTACCTAATACTGATAAAATTACGTATTAAAGCCAGTCCGATCTTTCCGCTTTTTTCAGGATGAAACTGGCATCCATACATATTTCCTTTCCGAATTACTGCTGAAATTTGTCGCCCATCATATGATGCATCGGCTAGACGATTCTTTTCCTCTACCGGAAATGCCGTAAATGAATGGACAAAATACATAGCACTTCCTGGTTCTATATCTTTTAATATGCTACTTTCCCAAATTTCATCGTTATGCGGCCACAATTCATTCCATCCAATAAAAGGAATGCGATGTCGTTTTCCATCACTCCCTGTTTCAGGAATTTTTCTAACGGCCCCCTTAATTAAACCCAATCCTTGAAAAACGCCAAATTCATCACTATATTCTAGCATCATTTGCATACCAAGACATATTCCCAAAAAAGGCTTATTTTCTTTACAAAAGCATTGAATAGCCTCTACAAGTCCTCGTTCTTGTAGTCCTCGCATTCCATCTCCAAAAGCCCCAACTCCAGGCAAAATTAGATAGTCCGCTCTCAAAATATCTTCTCTATTTTGGGCAAATATTACTTTTGCACCACAGTACTCTACTGCACGTTGTACGCTAAGTAGATTGCCACAACCATAATCAACAATTGTCACCATTTTCATATTTCATATCTCCGCACGTTTATCCCATTTTCAGAAAGAGCTAACCGAATCTCAGGAATTGATAACTTATTATAGTGAAGCACATGCGCCATTGCCACTGCTTCACTTAAACCGTATCGCACAGCCTCTACAATATCCTCTGTTCTTCCTATACCTCCACCTGCAATAACAGGAATCGATACAGCCGTATTAACAGCTTCAATTAGCTCTAAATCCAACCCCTTTCCTGTGCCTTCGCGATCAACAGAGGTAAGCAGTATTTCGCCAGCACCAAGATCCTCCCCTTGTTTAGCCCATTCAAGCACGTCAATCCCTGTTTTTTCTCTTCCATTATCATAATAAGCTTCCCATTT
The DNA here is from genome assembly GCF_963676855.1 of uncultured Anaeromusa sp. Classification (NCBI taxonomy): domain Bacteria; kingdom Bacillati; phylum Bacillota; class Negativicutes; order Selenomonadales; family Sporomusaceae; genus Anaeromusa; species uncultured Anaeromusa sp. The sequence continues at coordinate 1,561,011 of NZ_OY781460.1, read as the reverse complement.
CTTCATTCCAACACGTTTCGCTTGAATAGACAAAACCATGCACTGAGAACCAAATTTTTGTGCAATCTCTTTGATTAATTCAGGCCGTTTCAGCGCCGCTGTATTAACTGCAATTTTATCTGCACCAGCACGCAATACATTCTGTGCATCTTCAACTGTTCGAATTCCACCCCCTACCGTTATAGGAACAAACACGTCTTTAGTCGTTCTTCGAACCAGCTCAACCAAACTATTGCGCTCATAAAGGCTAGCAACAATATCAATATAAAGGATTTCATCGGCCCCATCTAAATAGTATCGATGAGCAAATTCATTAGGATCCCCAATTTTTCTCAGCCCTTCTAACTGCACCCCTTTGACTAGATTAGGGCTTTTCACATCTAGTCTAGCTATCAGACGTATATTTTTCATCCGCTCAGAACACCTTTCATTCTAAGTAAACTGCATGCCGCAATTTCCACTGTCCATATTCTTTTTTCCAAAGATGCGGTGAACGAAATTGATCCGCTAATGTCAAAAAGTAATCTTTGTCAATTTGTGGTTGCTCAAACATTTTTGAGGCAATAGGATACTCTCTTTCCGGTATACTTAAATACTTAAATATTTCTTCTGCAAATCGTTCTGGAAATTCCCCATCAAATTTCCGAACTAGAGCCACCCCTTCATCACGAGTAATGTCTTCATTTCGAATTTCCTGGGCAGCATCATACGTTGCTCTACCAATCCCGAATTTAACATATGTTGTATAATAATGAAAATCGTCAATTCGATCGTCAATACTATTATACTTACTATATGTTCCCGGAGTTCGTTCTGGTGAAGGTTGAAAACCACCATGCTCAACTGCATAATAATAACATTCTTGTGGATGCCATTTTAAATAATATCCAAGGTAATGTACTTCAATTTTCTTTTGCTCAATTTCTTCAGGATCAACTGGGATATATGGTTTTAGCTCAACAGGCTCAATTCCAAAATCACTTTCCAAGGATTTCAGAGAAACGCCCCCGAGGTATATTTTTTCTTTATCTCCTCCAGTGAAATATTTCCAGTCTCTTTTAGCAGAATCACTATCCGAAATAGGATTTCCATATTCTGCTTCATTTTCCCCATAAAAGATAAGTGGAATATTATATAATGCTGCAATTTTGGGAGCTAAAGCCTTCTGCCCAAAAATAAACGCTTGAAACGGATGAAACATATTTTCTACAGCAAGTCTCGTCAACAATCGATGCGTACGTGGATTGGGCGTACATAGATAATTATCAAAGCCAGCTCCTAACCAAGCTTGAAAGTTATGCCATCCCCAAGTTGTATAAATGTGAGGAGCCCAAGTCACCGTCAACGGATGCATTCCATATTTATATTTCAATACATGTGCAGCATAAAAGCTATCTTTTCCACCAGAACCTGGAACAATACAATCATAAGATCCATCCGTCTTACGATGCTTATCACATAATGCCATCAATTCCTTTTCTCTTAAACTCCAATCTATTTGGTGCATCTTCTGTTCCGCAACACGGCACGCATCACAAACACCTTCTTCATCAAAATGAATAGTTGTCTTTTTTGATTCTTTAGTATGCTTATATTCAACTGCTGAGTTAGGACGTTGATTGGAAATAACACACTTTCTACAAAACTTAACCTCCGAAGGCAAACCATATTTAATTGGGAGTGTACTGTTATTACTCTCAAACTCTTGCAAATCAACTGGTTCTGGACTTTTATATTTCATCATACTAATCCACCTCTTCAATTTCTTCAGTTCATTTCACCAAGCACTTAGTCCGCCATCAATAAGCAAATTCTGTCCAGTCACGTAAGAAGAGGCATCCGATGCTAAATAAATCAATGCCCCAGTCATCTCATCACGTTGAGCCATCCGCGCTAAAGGAATACGATCGGCATACCGTTTCTTAAATTCATCATTTTGACCACTCTCAACACCGCCTGGCGTTAACGTGTTCACCCGTATCTTATGCTTTGCCCAATAAGTAGCCAAATATTTTGTCAGCCCGACTACCGCAGCTTTTGATGCCGAGTACACAGCGGGGGTATTAATTGATACCCCCATATAGGATGCACCTTCATATATACGATTATCTGGGCCCATAATGCCATAGATAGAAGATGTTTGAATAATACTGCCACCTGTGTTTTGTTTTACCATTTGCTTGCCTACTGCTTGTGCAACCAAAAACATTCCATCAATATTGACTGCCATAACTTTGCGCCATTCTTGTAAAGAATATTCTTCAAAGGGTGCAAAAAAAGCTTCTAAATCATTCGATTTCGATGCTGCATTATTATGAAGAATATCGATCTTACCAAATTTCTCAATTACTTGACTAACCATCTCTTCCACACTTGCTGGTAATGTAATATTGCACTGGATTCCAATGCAAGGATTTCCATATTGCTGTTCAAGCTTTGCCGCCAAATCAATTACTTTACTTTGCTCCAAATCTATTGCAGCAACTTTTGCACCATGAGCAGCTAAGGCTTCACAAAAACGGCTTCCTAATATTCCTGCCGCGCCCGTTACTACAGCACATTTTCCAGACAATGAAAACATTGTATCGTCACTGTTCATTGTTCGTTCTCCTTTCCATCAAGAAAGATACAAACAGAAAATCCAGTTCACTATCTATGTCTACGGATCGCTCTTCTGGCATAACAAAAATCCGTGTTCCTTGTTGAAATAGTTCATCATGTTCTAGTAGTGTTTCACGCTTCCACGCGTAAATTGAAGCATTCATGTCATAACAGATTGGCGCATCTTGTCGCCTTAAAATCTGATGTTCGGTTCGTTTAGAAAGATAAACAATTCCCTCTGCATTTATTTCCACCAAGTTGAAATATGGCGATCTCCGTGCAGGAGCTCCAGTTATCACATTAGTCGTTCCTTGTTGCTCAAGAACTGCAAGCGTCCCACTAATATCTTCAGGTAAACGCAGTGGCGAAGTGCAATCCACGTCGACTATTGTTGAATATTGGATTCCCGTTTGTTTTTCTGCTTCTAATAAACAATGACGAATTGCAGGCAATTTCCCTGCGGTATCCGTAGCCAAGTGTTCGGGTCTTTGAATTAGCACATTGACGCCCCACTGCTCGGCAATTTTTAAAATTTCTTCCGAGTCGCTGCTGACTGCAATAGTATCAAACATCTTTGTAGCCTGAATCTGTTCTATACTATGTGCAATCAATGGCTTATTACACAATAAGCGCAAATTTTTGTTTTTTACTCCTTTAGATCCGCCTCGCGCACAAATCGTACAAATTCGCTTCATACTTTCTTAACCCACCGCCGTTCTCTCGCTGAAATTTCTATTGCTTCTATCATCGCAACTACATCTTCTCCCTCTTTTTGGCTACATAAACATTTATTTATTCCATTAATAGCGTTATTGTGCATTGCTTTATACGTATCATCTATTTCAATGCTAAAATACTCTTCCCCCTCATCCCAATAAATACTGCCTTTTATAAAATCAGCAATATAGGTATGCTTATCTGTATTAACTGTGATTACCCTTTGCGTTATTCGATCTAAATAATTCATTTGCAATACTATTATGGGACAATGTTCAGTTTCCCACATGACAGCATATGCATCCTCGGTCTCAATTTCTAGAGAACTTATATGGCCGCCTACTGAAACTAATTTTTTCCATGAACCGAATATCCATTGAAGAAAATCAAGTTCATGGCTTAAATCACGTAATACGCCGCCCCCTTGGTTTATATAAGAAGAGTAAGCTTGCCTATAGTCCGTATTTGGTCTCCAATTTGGCAAGTATTGCCCTACATAAGCCTGAACAGACAAAATGGGTTGTTTTTCTATTAGCTCTCGAAGCCGAGAAAGTACTGGATGAAACCGAAGATTGTAAGCTATATTTAAACATTTAAAATCATGTTGAAATTCCAACTTAACATGGGGATAGAATGGTTTTTCACACAAAACTATCCCCTTAAACTCTAATTTCGCCAATTCCTGTAATGCTTCCCAGTGTTCTGAAGTTCTATTGGCAAGAATAATGTATTCGGGATTCCACTCAAATAGTGCAGTTTCTAGCGTATCCCAACATGGATCCCAAACGTCCGCGCGGGAAGAGACAACTCCAACACGCACGCCTAATTCTCTTAAAAGTCGGGCATGTCGACTACCAATTGATCCATAGCCCACTACAAGAGCGTTCATTGAAAAACCTCCGCATGTTCTTGGTTAGCTTGTTCAAAATCACTTGCTCGACCAATATCAATCCAGTATTCTCGTATTGGAAAAACAGTAATTTTTCTATCTTGCTGAAGCATATGTTCAAACAATTGAGGAATATCATAAAATGTGTTTTTAGGAATTAAATCTAAAAGTTCTGGTTCAATAATATAGATCCCTGCACTAACATAAAATTGTTTGCTCGGTTTCTCAATAATGCCTTTCAAGTATTGTGTCTCTGTTTGCACCACACCATACGGAACCTGCATTGTATATTCGCGAATACACATCGTTGCTTCAGTCTGATAGTCGAGATGAAATTGCATCAATTGATTAAAATTCACTTTTGTTAATAAATCCCCATTCATAACAAATAACGCTGTCCTTGGCTTCTCGGGCAATAAGCTAAGTGCACCAGCAGTTCCCAAGCGTTTTTCCTCTTTCAAATATCGGATTTCAACCCCCCATTTGCTGCCATCCCCAAAATAATCTTCAATCAACTCTGCTTTATAGTTGACCGAAATATAAAATTTCCTATATCCATAACTAATAAAATTATCTAAAATAGTTTCCAATATTGGCTTACTGCCTACTTTCAATAATGGCTTAGGACAATTTCTTGTTAACTCCCCCAAACGGCTTCCAAGTCCTCCTGCCATTAAAACAACCCAATTATCATTTATCACTGGCTTCAGTAATTGATGAAACGATTCTAAGCCAATTACTCTATTTTGTTGATCTACTAACGGAATATTTTGTATTTCAAGTTCTTTCATTACATCCAGAATTTCACTGCGTTCCGTAGCCACTGGCATACTAACCGGATTATTATTCATTATTTTAGTCACTTTATCTTGAAGAGAAATCCCGCGTAGCAAAGCCCGCCGGACATCACCATCGGTAACAGTCCCGCATAACTTTCGATCTTTATCCACCACCAGTGCAATTTGCAAAGACTCATTGTCAATAATTTGCAAAACCTCTAAAATAGTAGCATCCCGATCAACTATTACTTTTCCCCAATTTTTCATCCGTTGTTCCACCAATCTCTTCATTTAGCAGGAACCCCCATAACGCACTTTCCAGGCGCAACATCCCTTATTACGACAGCACCTGCAGCAATTACACATCGCTCCCCAATGTGAACCCCCTGTATAACTACCGCACCAACTCCAACATGACTTCCCTGTCCAACGCTAACATTTCCAGATAAGGCCGCCCCAGGTGCAACATGAACATGACTTTCAATTCTACAGTCATGCTCTAAAATTGCGCCAGAATTAATAATTGAATTGCAACCAATCTGACAGCCTGGCTGGACAATTGCACCAGCCATAACCTGTACACCCGCTCCAATCAATACATCGTCGGCCACAATAGCCCTGGGATGAATTAGTGTCAGAAACCCATATCTCCTATCCGCAAAATATTGATATAATTCGGTTCGAGCAGTCATATCTTTAACTGAACCAATTCCGTTAACTAACACAATGTCTTCATAATTCCACTTAAATACATACTTATCATCACCAACAATCGGGACGTCCTTCAACCGCCCCCCATGCTTCTCAATATCTCGTTCAACAATACCAATAATATTATGTTTTCTTAATTGAAGTATATTCAATAATACTTTTCCATGACCTCCAGCACCTACTAAGACTACTGGAGTTTCAAAATTTTTCTCTTTCATTTTTCACCACTCTATAGGCTCATCTTTAACATAACTGCGTTTTGCATTATAGCTTCCATTTGTAATCTTCCAATACTGCATTGGGGAAATCCCTTGACCCGCCCGTTTAATCGAGATATTGTGTTCCCCTAAAATTTCCCCTTTATTAATTCTGCCACTAGCAACCAAGCTCTTTCTAACTACATTTCTATTTTCAAGCTCACTAACACTTGGTTTTTTTTGCTTGCCTCCCAACGCTTTTTCAATTTGCCTTATAGATGTTATTAACTCTTTAAGCTGTTTGGGTTCTAACGATGCTTTATGATCTGGCCCCGGCAAATCACGATCTAAAGTAAAATGTTTTTCAATTATCTCTGCTCCTAGCGCAACTGCTCCTATAGAAGCCACCAATCCCTCCGTATGATCCGAATACCCTACAGACAAAGAAAAAACCTGCCGTAAGGTTTCCATAGCCAACAAATTAACTTCTGACCAAGGAGTTGGATAGTCCGTTGTGCAATGTAGCAGGCATACATTCTTTCTTAATAATTCCAAGCCTTTTTCGCTTATAAAAGAAGACAAAAGCTCTTCCTTATCAGGCGTACCTTCAGGATTTAAATACCCATAGGCCATTATCATTAACGCATCCTCTATTTCCCCTAGAGTTGCCATTCCTGTTGATAATATTGCTAGTTTTCCTGCTCTTGCTATTTCCAATAAAAGCGGTCCGTTCGTTAAATCACCAGACGATACTTTAATTCGTTCCATACTATAGTTATTAATAAGATATTGAAAACTGTATGAGTCAAATGGAGTTGAAAGAAAATCAATTTTCTTTTCGTCACATCGTTTCACAATCATTTCATGCATCGTTTCATCTAGCTCAAGTCTTTTTAACATTTCAATTTGTGATTCATTAGTTCCAGTTGCTCTTTGCTGATATTTAGCTTTATCAATATCTGTGGTTGCCAAAAGTTCCGCCTTGAAGCTCTGAAATTTTACTGCATCAGCCCCTGCATTTGCTGCCTCATCAACTAACTGCAACGCCATATCAATTGATCCATTGTGATTTACTCCAGCTTCTGCAATAACATAAACTGTTTTCATTTTCAGCTCTCCTTTTCACGGACAAACTATGACTTTTAGAAATCACTTAAAACATCATAAAATTTCTTCTTTATCAAATGCGAGCAAGACCTTTTTTTGACGACTTTTATAATACTCTCCGTTGTATTCCCTGTTCCATATACAGATTTTACTTCTTTCATCCAAGACTGTCGCGCCAGAAAGAATCCATTATTTACCGCATCTATAATATCTTCTGTTATTCCTTTACAATCAATAATTGACTTTGCCTTCATTCTTCCTTCTTGACGGTTTCCAATATTGATAGTTGGTATCTTAAAAAAAGGCGCTTCTATAATACCACTAGACGAATTGCCAATTACTAAATCGCAGCATTGTAAACAGCTAAAGTATCGCAGTTGTCCTAATGACATCTGAAACACAGCCCTTTCCCCTTGTCTATCCACATATTCCTTTAAGCGTTGATTAAACTTTTGCCCGCATGCATCCGCATTAGCTCCAGTAATAATAAGTCCGATATCAGGAAATGCATCCATCGCTTTTAGTAATGCCTCTAATATACCTAAGTTTTCTTTTTCGTTTAACAACGTCTCTGGATGAAGAGTTATTAAGAAATTTCTCTTCAGAAATGAAAAATTAATTGCTTTCTCTAAAAGACTTTTAGAAAGCAATTGCATTTGTCGGATTTTCTCAATGCCTAGCGCACCTACATTAAACACTCTATCTGGTTGTTCTCCCATTTGAATGACTCGTTGGCGATACTCTTCCGTAGCTGTAAAATGCAAATGCGCCATCTTCGTAATTGCATGACGAATACTCTCATCAACAGCTCCTTCTGTACGTTCCCCGCCATGAATATGTCCAATTACTATACCTAATAGCATAGCAGTCTGAGCCGCTGCAAAAATTTCATACCGATCGCCTAACAACAATAGAATATCCGGTTGCAATCTATTTAATGCTTCAGTCATACCCAAAATTGCTATGCCAACCGACTTTGCAATTCCACTTGTAGTATCGCTAGAAATAAGCATGTCAATTTTTTCGTCAATATGAAAGCCATCTTTCTCAATCTCCCTATAAGTCAAACCAAACTCGGGAGATAAATGCATTCCGGTAACAATCAACTGCAATTCCAAGCTTTCATCTTTTTGTATCCCCTCTAACAATGGGGTAAGAATTCCATATTCAGCTCTAGTTCCTGTTACGATACATACCTTTAACATTATCTCACCTGTCATACAAATTCGCACTGCTAGGAATATTAATCAAACGTTTGGCAATATCTGCAGCTACTTCACAAGACATATACGGACACTCTCGAAACATAGGTAAGGTATACATTAAATCCCAAGCCGGACGACTCATTATTCCTTCAGCGTTAAGAGCTTGCAGAACAGCCTCTCTCTTTTCAGAAAAATTACGGTCTAACAAAATCGAATTGAGCCAATAATTACTTTTTGCAAAATCAGGCTCGACAAAAAAAGAAAAACCGCGCATCCCTGCAAAAGCCTGCTTGTATCGTTCTGCCAACCACCGCTTTTCAGCTACAAAACTAGGAAGTTGTTCAAGTTGAGCACACCCTAATGCGGCATTAATGTTGGGCAATCGGTAATTATATCCAATCGAATCATGGCGAAATTCCCATCGATGGGGCACTTTAGCCTGCGTTGTCCAATGCTTAATTTTTTCTCCCAGTTTTTCATCATTGGTCAACACAGCACCACCACCTCCCGTGGTAATGATTTTGTTACCATTAAAGCTGATAGCAGAAACCAACCCCCAGTTCCCCGTATGTTTCCCATTATATAAAGAGCCTAAAGATTCCGCAGCATCTTCTACTAAAGCTAAAGAAAAGTCTTCACAAACTGACAGTAATTCATCCAAATTTACGGGGTGCCCAAACGTATGCATAGGTACAATGGCCCGAATTCGTCGCCCACTTTTCCGATTATAACAAACATTATCTTTCAAAATAGTAATTTCCTGTAAATAACAACGCAATTTCACAGGATCCATTCCCAATGTTTTATATTCACTATCGACAAAATGAGGCATCGCTCCACAATATGTCACCGCATTAGCAGTAGCAATAAATGTCAATGCAGGTATTAATACTTCATCATCTTTTTCAACACCAGCCGCCAAAAGAGAAATATGAAGTGCCGCAGTCCCATTTACAACTGCTATTGCACGCTTAACCCCAGTATATTCAGCTAATTTTTCTTCAAATAAGTCCACATATTTTCCAACAGAAGACACCCATCCACTATCTATGCATTCTTTAACATATGTCCATTCTTTCCCAATAAAACAGGGCTCATGAAGTGGAATAAACTGTTTTTCTTTAGGCAGAATATCTTTTAATACTTTAACAACATTTAAAACATCAATATCTTCTTTTATCATATATTATACACTTCCGTTTTATATCGACATAAATTTTTTGAGTTAGTAAACCACAAAACCGTCTCCTTCAATCCTCTAGCCAAACCTTCTTTTTCTCCATACTCAGGTTCCCACCCCAACAATTTTTTCGCTTTTTGATTATCCGCCCAAAGTCGCTCCACTTCACTTTTCTCTGGCCGCAAGCGAATTTCCTCTGTTTCTATTTCAATTTCCAGCCCCATTGTTTCCGCAATCAGTTTCGCCGTATCACCAATAGATATTTCATAATCGCTTCCAATATTGATAACTTCGCCGATTGCTTTTTCCGACGCCGCCACCGCCAAAAATCCCTTAACCGTATCTTTCACATAGTTGAAATCCCGAGTCGGACTGATCGATCCCAGTTTTATCCGACGCTTTCCATTTGCAATCTGCGTAATAATTGTTGGAATTACCGCCCTAGCCGATTGTCTTGGCCCATAGGTATTAAACGGACGTATAATCGAAACGGGCGTATTAAAAGAGTTGTAAAAAGACATAGCAATTTGATCCGCCCCGATCTTACTTGCCGAGTACGGCGACTGCCCTTGCAGCGGATGTTCTTCTGTAATCGGAACGAATCTGGCAGTTCCGTATACTTCGCTGGTAGAAGTATGAACCACTTTCTCTACTCCCAACTCTCGCGCGGCTTGAACTACATTTAATGTCCCTTTCACATTTGTATCAACATACGTATCTGGTGAATGATAAGAATACGGAATGGCGATCAATGCTGCCAAATGGAACACCATATCGCAATTTCCCATCGCTTTCTTGACGCCATGCGGATCACGAATGTCACCGGTAAATATATCCAAATTAGACTTTACCTCTTTCGGTGACTGATCCAACCATCCCCAAGAGTTAAACGAGTTGTATAAAACGAAAGCCCTAACATCTGCTCCGGCCCTTACTAAGGCTTCGGTCAGGTGCGAGCCGATAAATCCATCAGCTCCCGTTACCAGCACTTTCTTCCCATTCCATTTCATAAACACCCTTCTCTCTTCCTTGCAGAAAGTTTTATCGCCAAACAGTTAGTCCTACTACATTGAAGTTGCACCTTTTAATGGTTAGGACGGTAAGTAGGAACAATAGCCTTTAATAATTCTATAATTTTATCGGGCTCAACTTGTACTTTCAATTCATCAAGCATGCTGTCCAAACTCGCTTTATTTACACCTTTAATGTTAGCTACAAATATTTTTTCATGACGCGTTGACTGAGTACCTTCTTCTGCAGTCAATAATTCTTCAAATAATTTTTCTCCAGGTCGCAATCCGCAAAATGATATAGAAATATCTTTTTCGGGTTCCAAGCCAGAAAGACGAATTACATCCTTAGCTAAATCAACAATTTTAACTGGTTCTCCCATATCTAAAACAAAAACTTCTCCACCGGTTGCTTGCGCACCTGCTTGCAAAACTAACTGACTTGCTTCCGGAATCGTCATAAAGTATCTCTTCATTTCCGGATCCGTTACTGTAACAGGGCCTCCGTTGATAATTTGCTTACGGAACAATGGCAATACACTACCACGGCTTCCCAATACATTCCCAAACCGAACTGCTGCAAATATAGTTTTGCTTTTTTGTGAATATTCTTGAATTATCAATTCCGCAACCCGTTTGGTTGCCCCCATTACACTACTTGGATTAACCGCTTTATCAGTTGAAATCATAATAAATGACTCAACCCCTGCCTCATCTGCAATTTCCGCAACTGCTTTAGTACCAAAAACATTATTTTTTACTGCTTCAACTGGTTGGACTTCCATCAATGGAACATGTTTATGGGCAGCCGCATGAAAGACAACTTGTGGCTGAACCTCCTGGAAAACTTGCTCCAGCCTCTTTTTATCCCTTACATCAGCAATTATCGGAACAAGCTCCACCTCCGGAAAAGTTAATGCAAGTTCTTGTCGAATTTCATATATGCTATTCTCACCTTTACCCAGTAACACTAATCTGTTTGGTTTCATTTTGGCTACTTGCCGACAAATTTCCGAACCAATAGAACCGCCCGCTCCAGTAACCAAAACATGCTTGCCTTTTAAAAATTGTTGAATAGCTACCATGTCTAATTCAACTGGTTCGCGCCTCAATAAGTCTTCTACCGATATAGTTCTCAGTTGACTTACTTTAATCGCACCATCTATAAGCTCGTATAATCCAGGCAATGTTTTTACTTCACAACCGTATTGCATGCAGGCATTCATAACTTCACGAATTACATTTCCCCCAGCACTTGGCATGGCAATAATAACTTCACCAACATCAAATTTTTTTATAATTTTACCTAAATCATTTCTGTCCCCGAGAACTTTCGTCCCCACTAATCTATGCCCAATTTTATTTTTATCATCATCAACAAAACCAACTAATCTTTTGCTTTCATAGTACCTTTGACTTAGTTCGCGAGCAAGCATTACTCCTGCATCACCCGCACCAACAATCAACGTCGGATTACCTGTCTTTCTATACTGAGCCGTCCGAAAATAATAATAAAGCCTTAACCCTAACCTGCTTCCACAAGTAAGAAAAACAACCAAGATGCAGTTAATGAAATAGACTGATTTAGGAAGCCACGGAACGATTCCGCTCCATGCCCCTGCATAAAACAAACATGCACCTACTACTCCAGACAAAGTAATCGCAACTAGCTCATTTACACCAGCATATTGCCAAATTCTAGTATATAGCCGAAAAAACCAAAATGAGGCTAAATATAAGCCTATAGCTATAATTATATTATTATAATAAGAAGACATCCACTCCATTGGAACCGTTCCTTCAAATCGTATGAATAACGATAAATAAAGGGATATCATTATGGTTATTATATCGACAAAAATCAACACAAAAAAAATAAGTTTTTGTCTCATAGCAATGCCCTCGTTCCTACCTTATTCCTACTGCTCACTCAATAAACTTGCAACTTTTTAAAACTCCAACACGACCTGCAGCGACAGCAAGACCAATAGTCAACCAATATATACGCATCAAGATCAACACCGTAAATAAATGATCTGTCATGGACCCAATGAAGAAGCATACCACTTCTAATATTGCAATGACCATAACAGGATTTCTTTTTATTTGGCGTACAGCCGATAAAACCACACTCCCCAATAAGAGGGTAAAACTTACTCCACCCAAAATTCCATTTTCGCTCAAAAAAGTTAGTAAACTGTTATGAGGATGAATAAGTTCACTATTGACCGCTTCAACGGCCTTGTATGTTGATATATAATATTCGTGAAATTGGCCCATGCCAACTCCGACAAACGGATGATCAATAAACATAGCCCAAGCACTTTTCCATAGATATATTCGTTCCATAGAGTTTACATCAGAAAGATTAGCTAATCGATTCATAAAGCTAAAATTAAATATTCCAAATGCAACTATAAACAAGAAGAAAAAGCCAATTATTTTTAAGAATTGTATTTTATTAAAATTTTCCCTTTCTAAAATGAAACAAGTAAGAACTGTCGCCACTAGAGAAATCCATGCACCTCTAGTTTGCGAAAAACCTACTGCAACCATTGTCAATGTTAAAAATGCACCGACAATTAACCAGTTAGAAATTCTCATATCCTTTCTTCTGAATATAAATAACATATATAAGCCAATTATAGATACCGCAAGAATTTCAGCAGCATAGTAAATAGGATTTCTTTCTAAGCCAATAACTCGCTCCATGCCATTATAATGCTGGTAAACTCCCACAACACTTGCCACCACAGTTGAAAAAAACAAAAGAGCTACAATTCCCCACCACTCTTTTACATTTCGAACATATCCAATTACTAGAAAAAAAGGAATCCATCGCAAAACATGAGCTAATAACCTTTTTTGGCTATCTATTATATCATTAGAAAACAAATTACTAAAAAACACCAAAACAATAAAAGATACTATGCCCCAAATAATCAGTTTGGTATCTTGTGCAAAAATGTTTCTGCGAACTTCTTTATCTAATAATAAAAAAATGCTTCCCAACCCGATTGCAATACTACATGCTGCAATTGATATCTGTGAAGTTATTGCTATTACCCCTAAACAAAAAAGTCCCCTTTTATCCCAAATGCTACAAACATTCATTAATTATATATACCTCACTATCAAATTCAAATATAGTTTACTACCGCAGCATACACAGCATCTATGTCAATTTGTTTAACACAGTATTCCATGGGACATTGTTCAGGAGTCGAAACCCCTGAACAATGTCTTTCTTTTTTATCAATTACCATGTTTTTTTTACATAACGGCGCCCAGCGTTTTGTCGAAACGCAACGAAATATTCCGATAATTGGAACTCCCGTAGTCGCTGCAATATGCATGCCCCCCGTATCAATTGTAATTAATAAATCAATTTGTCGACAAAGAGCAGCAAATTCCAAAAGGCTCGTTTGACCGCACAAGTTTAGTACTTCCGCTTGCGAAGCGTCTGCAATCTCCTGAGCGTAGTCTTTGTCTTCTGGCGCGCCAACCAACAAAAAACTGACATTATTCTTCAACGATAACCGGTCAACCAATGATACAAACGAATTTTGTGGCCAGTTTTTCAAATAATAGGTCCCTTTAACACAAATAGCTACTCGCTTATTTCCTAGCGGCAATGAGTCAAGCAAAGCCTTTGCTTTTTCCCTATGCTTGCTAGTAATAGACCCTATAACTGGCTTAGCGCTTCCCTGCACCTTAAATGCGCCGCGGACGACGTCCTGAAACAACTCTGATTGATGTGTATTGAGAAAATCATCAGACGTATGCACAACATGTGACCACAATCTTCGCATCTGACTTGGTTTGTTGTCAAAGAGGCGATCAGGTCCTATCCGTACTGGAATGCCTGCCAGCAACGTCAAGATGGACGGACGCAGTTTGCGGTCAAGCGAAATGCTGAGATCAAACTTCCGACTCTGCAGTTCTTTAACAAACCGTAACATTTGCCGCCAAGAACGTTCCTTAGTTTGATAGATCAAAGGAATAACCTCTTCCAGTAGCGGATGCCCCTGCAGGACCTCCGCCACCGACGGTTTCACTAGCATGGAAATACGCATCTGGGGAAAATGCCGTTTCAACAAAGCAACTGCACTAGTGGCCAACACAACATCTCCCAAGTTGACAAGGCAATGAATCAGCACTTTTTGAGCCGATTTCTGCTCCATTAGACATATCCGCCTTGTGTGTCAAGAATACCGGCGTAATCAGCTACCGCTGTCGCCAGTGGCGTAAAGGCGGCTGTAAAGCCCGCTTGCCGCAGTTGCGCTGCGTCGCTTTCGGTGAAGCTTTGATACTTTCCTTTTAGGGCTTCCGGAAAGGGAATGTATTCAATGCTTCCTTTGCCATAATGCGCAATTAGGGCGCGCGCCACATCATTAAAGCTGTGCGCCGTACCGGTACCGCAGTTGAAGACGCCTGAGAGCTGCGGATTTTGCCAAAAATGCAGGTTGACTCGCACTACGTCTTTAACATAGATAAAATCGCGCAGCTGTTCGCCATCAGCATAACCGTCCGTTCCCGCAAAAAGCTTGATTACGCCGTTTTCCAGCAGTTGATTATGAAAATGAAAAGCAACTGACGCCATACGACCTTTGTGGTTTTCTTGGGGACCAAACACATTAAAATACCGCAGACCAACTACTTGGCTACTTGCCGCTGGCAATACCTGCCGAACATAACGGTCAAACTGCAGTTTAGAGTAAGCATACACATTGAGCGCTTCTTCACAAACAGGATCTTCACGAAATCCCTGCGCACCATCTCCATAAACCGATGCGGAGGATGCATAGATAAAGGGGATGCGATGCTCCAGCGCATGGTGCAGCATAATTTTGCTGTATTCGTAGTTGTTGGCCATCATATAGTTGCCGTCCAGCTCCATAGTATTGGAGCAAGCACCATTATGAAAAATGGCTTCAATAGTTTGCCCATGAAAACGCCCGGTTTCCAGACGAGTTAAAAAGTCTTCTTTATGCAAATAATCTTTAAAATTCAAGCCGTTGAGGTTACGAAATTTCAGGCTGCTGCCCAGATTGTCCACAACCAGAATATCTTCGATGCCTTGTTCGTTCAGACCCTTGACCAAATTACTGCCGATAAAACCTGCACCGCCAGTTACGATAATCATATAAATACCTCCCATAAATTATGGAGTATGGGGTATTGAACAGGTTCTCCTGTTCAAACCTGTGTTTTTTCAACAACAAAAGGGTAGCTATTTCCATAGCTACCCTTTATTTTAACATTTATTGTCTAATGTGGCGAGTAATTCCTCTCTACTTATGGCATAAGTCCCAAGTTTGCCCACAACAAAGCCTGCTGCCACATTCGCTAAGCGAGCAGCATCCGGCGTTTCCAAGCCCCCGGCAATACCAGCGGCGAAAACGGCGATAACCGTATCCCCGGCACCAGACACATCAAAAACCTCTTGCGCCAAGGTAGGAATATGTACTTCCTTGCGAGACGCTAAAAAACTCAAACCTTTTTCCGATCGCGTCGCTAAGAGAGAATGCAGGCGAAAACGCCGCCGCAGTTTCGTCACCGCCTGCCGGACGGCTTCATTTTCATTCGCTATGGAGCTTCCTAACGCTTCACCCAACTCTTTGAGGTTAGGGGTTACCGCAAAAGCGCCTTGGTACCGTTCCCAATCCGTTCCCTTCGGATCAACAATAACAGGTATGCCATATTGTGTTTGTAATTCCATTAGTCCTTGGCAAAGCTTGGGCGTGCAAACGCCTTTGGCATAGTCGGACACGATAATGGCTTTGCATTGTTGTTGTACGGCTTTATCAGTAATATACGCCAACACTCTCTGTTCTGTTTCGACCGGCCATGGAGCGGTTTCTTCAAAATCCAAGCGCAGCATTTGCTGATGGCCGCCAATAATGCGCAATTTAGCCGTTGTCGGTCCAGGTGTAACGAATAAACCGCCGCAATCCACGCCCAGTTCGTCCAACATTTTCTCCAGGCAGCGGCGATTTTCATCGTCGCCAACCGCACCAACAAGCAGTGTCGGACAGCCAAGGCGCGCTAAATTATGGGCCACATTCGCCGCCCCACCCAAGGTTTCCTTTTTTCGAATCACCCGTGTTACTGGCACCGGAGCTTCTGGGGAAATGCGTTTGACTTCGCCAAAATAATAGCGATCCAGCATGACATCGCCCACTACTAATACCGGAGCCGCCGCTGTCTGCCGTGCTACAAATTCACGTACTTTTTTCTTATGCCGAAACATTGCCACATCTCCGTTCCAATTCATCACACAACCAATGTCCTAAAAGGATATGGCATTCTTGAATACGAGCTGTAACATCCGCTGGCACAGTTATGCATAATTCACACAACTCAGCCATTTCCCCACCCTTACCTCCGGTAAAGCCAACCGTAAACATGCCTGCTTCCTGCGCCCTCCGAACAGCTTCAAGCACATTAACACTATTGCCAGAAGTGCTAAATGCCAACAACACATCCCCCATTCTTCCCAAGGCTTCTACCTGCCGAGAAAAAACGCGATCATAGCCATAGTCATTGCCGCAGGCGGTCAGAATGGACGTATCCGTAGTCAAGGCAATGGCTGGTAACCCCTGGCGCTCCCGCGTAAAGCGCACTACCAGCTCTGCCGCCAAATGCTGACAGTCTGCTGCCGAGCCTCCATTACCGCAAAAGAATAGTTTATGCCCGCTATCCAGAGCATCCTGGCATAGATCTGCCGCCTGACAGATTTCCTCGCCACAGGCTTCTTCGAGCTGTTTGACCACTTGCAGATGGTCTTGAATTGTTTTATTCAGCGTCATAACTGCACCTCCCTAGCTATCAATTCACAAGCTCGCCAAACATCTTCTACTTGAATTGCTTTCATACACAACGGATCTAGACATGTACTTCCTATATAGCCATCGCAAGGACTACAAGGCAAGCCAGCATTGACTACTTGGCATCGCTTTCTAGGCGCCCAGCGCTCAGAATCACCATAGCCATATAAAACAACACTCGGTACTTCAGCAGCCGCCGCAATATGCACTGGCAAACTGCACGAATTAATCAAAAGCTTTGCATTAGAAATCAAATGAATCATTTGAGATAAATTCGTCTTGCCAGTCAAATCAACTACGCCTAACTTTTTTGTTGCAAAAGATACTTCACTGTTTCCAACAACAATAATAGGAATCCCCCACTTGTTCAAAATCAACTCATAAAGTTGTTCCCATTTATTCAATTCCCAATCTTTAAGAAAAAATGCAGTTCTAGGCGAACTGATAATATATGCTCCCTGAACCCCTGCATCTCGTAAAAGCTTTTCAGCGATTTGCCGCTCCCTCTCCGCAGGATGCCCTATACTGGGCCTCGCATTTTCTAAAGAAGGCAATCCCCAGCCAAGTAATTCGTTCAAGATTCGCCGATTTACTTCGGGCTCATAAGTGTGGTCCATCCACTCTGACCACGGCTGCTGGTGTGTCAGCCAAAAGGCTCGTTTATGACTCAAACCAGCACGTATAGGTACACGAGCCAGCGCGGCTAACATCGGTGGTCGATATTGCAAATCTAAAAATATAGCCGCATCGCTTCCATGCATTTCTTTAAGCACTGTCCAAGACGAATCCTTTTTCTTATCATATGAAAAAACATGATCAATAAAAGAAAGCCCAGCTACCGCTTGAACTGCATTAGGAAACGTCATTAACGTTAGCTCACACTTCGGAAAGCGCTTTTTTATCGCTTCCAATACCGGCGTCGCTAATACAACATCGCCAATCCCTTGCTGCTTAGATACAAATATTTTCTTCATGCACTTCACACCTTATTTTGAGACTGCCAAACGCAGCGGCTGGTCAACATTTGTTTCGCTTAGGCTCGCAGCGAAGGCGACAAAAAGTTTTCCCGTAGCTTCGGCAGCTAACGGAAGCAGCACTTTAGCCGCCTGGGTATAGCCTGCTTCGTTTTCTCCTTTAACCACTGCAAAGAAGGCCGCAGATTCTTCCACAACGCATTGAAAAAGAGCTTCTGCGTCTGTAGGCAAGATGACTTCTGTCGCTTGCCGCACTAGCTTCGCCGCTTTAGGGGCAGCCCAGGTTTCAAATTCCCGATGACCATAAAATACGTTTCCAGTCGCATGGTGCGGCACGCACATATCCTGCAGTAAATGAGCCGCCGCGCCCAAATAAAAAGCCGCTTTGCCCCACTTACCGCGCTGCGCCAAGCGTTTGGCCTTCGCCAAGTATTCCTTATAATACAAAAAAGCGGAAGGGAACAGCAAAAGCCCCCTCTTCTTGCAAGGGTGGTAATAATGAGTGATATTCTTCCAGCCCGTATCTGCCCAAGCAACACCTGCCAACAATTCCTTTTCCTTGGCAACAAGAAAAGAAGCGTTAGGCGTCTTACCCATGCGCCGCAAGCCTTCGGCAATCATTAGTTGATGTGTTACCGGCCCTCGGTCTACCAATAGCTGAAATGGACTGGCCGTCAGCAATAATAGTCGCGCAAGCGCCCAAACAGGCCAACGGGCCCAGGCGATAATTCGTTGCATTAAAACGCCCCCTTATGCTCGGGAAAAAGTGAAATAGTTGGCTTGATTATATCATAGCCGCCTCGCTTCATAAAGCACTGCCTATAATACGGATTGGATGGTCTGCCATTGTTACGTTCAGTACTCCATCCGAAAAGATATCTCCGTCCATTTGCCGATCACCATTTCCTCCTCCCTGAATGATTACCTCTCGCTCAGCAGTGCAAATCCGTACGTCGGGATGTTGCGGCAAACGCTCCTGCGACAACCAGCGGATATACTCAAAAATCGTTTTGATGCTTCTCTTCTGAAATACACATACATAGAGGTTCTTTTTATCCAACCGCGCTTCATAGGCGGCGTGATGAACGCCTGCATAGTAACGTCCTTTGGCGACTACAACCGCGCTGGCGTCATTTGCAATAAAGATTCCGTCAACAGTCACCTTGTAGGAACGTCGCCACTTGATCCTTACAAGCAGCAACAAAAGCTGCCAAGCGTAAGCCCATTTAGAAACCCATCGTTTTAAGCTCTTTTTTACGCGATGCACCACCCAGCCGTCAAAGCCGGCGCCGACATTCGCCAAAAAATAACGTTCGTTTACTATCCCGGGCCAAGCCGTCACGATCCGACGTTGCCAAAGAATATCAATGAACCTCTGCGCATCTTTTGGTACGGTCAATTCTTCGGCAATTAGATTAATCGTCCCGGAGGGATACACAGCTAGCAACGGCCATGATTCCGGCGGCTCTTTATAAAGGCCGTTAATGGCTTCGTTCAAGGTGCCGTCGCCCCCTGCCACCACTAATAGCTCTACGCCTTGGCGGCAAGCCTCCGCCGCCCATAACTCCGCATGACCGGCATAGGCAGTACGACAAAGTTTCATCTGCACCTGCTTTTCTGCCAACGCAGCAATGACGTCCTCCACTTTTTTACGCTTATGCCAGCCAGCTTGATCATTGTAGATCACCCAAATTTCGCGGAACATCGTCGGCCTCCCTACCGTATAATGCGGCATTCATGCGGTCCTAGTTTTGCCCGATCGGACGCCAGTTCTTCCTGAGACGCCTCCAGAAGCCGCAAGGCTTCTTTTTCCACCTGCTCCACTGAGATCTTCCACATGCAGGAATGATGCTCACAATGATGGCTGCCGCATGGATGGCAGGGTTCACTGCTTTGAATCAATACGCTGGTATTGCTATAGGGATAAAACCCAGGAACAGGGGACGCTCCAAACATGGTCACCAAAGGCACGCCCATGGCGACAGCCACATGCATAGGCCCCGAATCATTCGTCACCAGCACACGACAAAAAGGCAGTACCGCCGCGAGCTGCATCAAGGACAGCTTGCCGGTGAATACGCTTACCCGCTCGTCCGCCCCGTACTTCATCAAGTCGATTGTTTCCTTCACAATCTCTTCATCCATGGGACCGCCAAAAAAGGCAACGCCATAGTCGCGCTCAATAAGATGATCCGCCAGTTTGGCGAAATGCTCATGCCGCCAGCGTTTGGTCGGCCAGCTGGCGCCAATATTCAGCCCCACAACGGGACGATCATGACACACTTCCCGCTTCCACAGGGTGGCTGCATCTTCTTTAGCTCCTGCGTCAAGCCAGATTTCCAGCCCCTGGTCATCAAGCTCGGCAATGCCTAAAAGTTCGCGCAGCACGTCAAAATGGGACTCAATTTGGTGCTTTTCCGCCTTGCGGTTCAGCATGTACTTGGTAAAGCAATGCCGCAGCACCGCCGTGCCATAGCCAACAATAGTCTTTGCGCCGCTGAAAGCAGCGAGAAATGACGCCCGCTCATTCTGATGCAGATTGATTACCCAGTCAAAGCGGCGCTGCCGCAGCTTCCAGGCAAAACGCAAGTACGGGAGTAGACCATCGTCTTGCCCTTTTTTGTCGATCGTAATGAGTTCATTGATATTTTGATTATTCTTCACTACGTCTTGCAGCTTCTTATCAGCCAACAGTGCAATATGAGCCTGCGGAAACTGCGTGCGCAACGTACGCAGAATAGGAGTGACAAGCAAAAGGTCACCTATATGCATTAAGTTGATTACAAGGATTTTGCTTGGTTGCATAATGATACCAGTCTTTCTGCAAATATGACCGGGTTATACTCCGCTGCGGCTCGCTCTAATTCCGCCTCATACAATTTTTTTTTCGCCGCAAAGGTGTTGATAAATCGTTCCAGCGTATCTTTTAGCTCTTGATTGCTGCCTGCATCAAACGTCATTCCCAATTCAAATTCATGCCATACTTCCGGATTAATTTCATTGCTGGCCAGAACAGGGCGTTGATGGCCGATGGCTGTAAAGAGCATTCCCGCCCAATGATAGCGATACCTTGGCGCCCCATACGGGAGCAGAAGCGCATCTACCTGTAGGATGGCTTCCTGCCATTCTTCACCAAATAATCCTTTATGAATAAAAGATAATTGTTCGTACTCTTTGTATTTCTCCTGAATGCGTTTGAAATCCTCCGTATCTTCCAAACGCATCGTAGCTCCTTGCACGATCAGCTCGCAAGGCTGCGAAAGATTGCACTGCAAAAAAACGTCTAGAAAGCGCTCTAACTGCTTTTCTCTGCGATATTGGCCAAAAAAGCCCAGCCGCAGCGGTCGTCCCACCAATGGAGGCGCCTTACAAACCGCAATATCCCTTGCCTCAAAAGCAGGCGGAAGAATCGGAGTCATCCTTGGATGCACTTTTCCCAATACCGACTCTCCAAAGGTAATGACCGCTGTTTGCACCGCCGCGTTTGCCGGTAATTTTTCTAATTCCGCAAAGAATTTCGGCGCTTCGCCCGGGTTTAAGCCATGCAATACAAATACGATGGTTTTTCCGGCCTGCAAAAGAGACGAATTCCGTAGCGCCCGCAAATAGCGATATGTTGATGTTGGAACCACAATAGCATCTACTTCATTATTCCTAGCCAGCTTAGCCGCGCTGTTGAACCAACTCCGCCGTCTCCATTCACGCAAGAGGGACGTCCCCAATTTGGCAAACCCTTTTTTACCAGCATAAGAAACGCTTTTCCCCGGCAAATGTACGATTTTAGACTTCGTTACAGGATGCACGTCTTCAGGAACGAGCCAGCACACTTCATGTCCTTGCTTAGTCCATTCTTCGTCCAAAAGCCGGTCAAAATCGACCTCATGCCCCCCGGGAGTTGTGATCGTCTCCAATAATGCGATCCGCATTATATTCCTCCCCTCTGCTGCAGCGTCCATAGTTTCACATATTTAGCCATGGTGTAAAACGCGTGAAACACTGCCAGAATAAAGCCCATTTTCCCATCACGCCAGCCGCTTTTCAAAAGATAGAACTTGAAAAAACCAGCAGCCGGTCGAAGGCATATATCTTTAAAAGAACTTCTTTTCCCTGATTCATGCATTTTTTGCGCCAACAACGTCGTATACTGATTGAATTTAAAGAAATATCGTTCCCAGTCTTGATAGGTATGGTGAAACATGCATGCTTGCAGCCGCTTAATAGGCAAAGTCACTTTTGCGGCTTCATGCACAATTCCTTCCCAGCGAATAGCCGCTCTAGGATAAAAGCGAAGTGACCAATCCGGCGCATGTCCGCCGTAAAAAACAGGCTGCCAAAAAACAATATTCTTGCGTAGGATTTCATAGGCGAAGGCTTCGCCCTTATCTATGATGGACTTCACTTCTTCCGCCACTTCCGGCGAGAACCGCTCATCCGCATCCAAAAAGAAAACCCATTCCGCTTGCGTTTGGGTTAGCGCAAAGTTTCGCTGCCCCGCAAATCCTTCTGTCATGGGATGCAGCACCACTTTGCCGCCTTTTTCTGCAGCAATGGCCGCAGTCTGGTCCGTGCTGCCGGAGTCTACAATGATGATTTCGTCGGCAAAAGCGGCGCTGTCCATGCAGGGGCCTATATTTTTTTCTTCGTTATAGGTAAGAATTAATATTGCTAAACGCGGCTGCATAGAAAAACCTCATTTCTAAGTAACGAATAATATGGATTGAACAGAAGTAAGGGGAGGGCTACGGGGAGAAGGTTGAACAAGAGAATCTGAGGGCTCGAAAGAGGTGCAATTAATAAAACCATTTCGCGTGGTTCGCGGTTCGTTAGCAACGTTCCTCCAATTTATTATCCAACCGCGAAAAACGCGAAAAGCACGAAAATGATAAACCGTTCCCTCGTTAGTACTCTCCCGCGACTCCGTGAACCGTATTGGATTACGCGGACACGTTAAACGGCTGATTCCTCCGAACCTCATACATTAACGGAGACATGCCTCCTAATGCGCTATGCCGTCTGCGTATATTATAGTAATCCATCCAACTCCCAATACTTGTAGCTGCTTGGTTCATTGACGAAAAAGATCGTTTCTTAACGTGCTCTACTTTGAGTAAGCGGAAAAAGGATTCCATAGGCGCATTATCGTAGGGATTACCCTTGCGGCTCATACTACCAATAATTTGGTGTTCTGTGAGCAGTTCCTTATATTCTTTGGACGTATATTGGCTTCCCTGATCTGAGTGGTGGATCAATCCTCGGGTTGGTTTTTCCTTCGCCAGCGCTATTTTAAGCGCCTGGCAGGCTAAGCTAGCCGTAGGACGCGTGCCAATAGACCAACCCACTATTTTTCGTCGAGCCAAGTCCAATACGGCTGCCACATACGACCATTTACCACCCACTTTGATATACGTAATATCGGCTAACCATACCTTGTTAACTTCCGTAACGTCAAAGTTTTGATTCAGTAAATTAGGGAAGGCTTTTGCAGTAGGATCCGAGTTGGTTGTTTGCGGTTTATATTTGCTTTTTATCTGTGCTCTAATCCCGTTTTCATGCATAAGCCGCTGAACTTTGCTGCGTCCAATAGAAATGTTTCTTTCTTCCCGGAGCTCTTCATACACTTTTTGAACACCGTAGTTTCCATCATTTTCGCGTTCGATTTGGCGAATCGCCGCCACTAGCACGGCATCCTTGGCATGCGCTTGAGGGCACCCAGCTTTTACCCAAGCATAATAACCGCTTCTTGAAACTTCCACGACGCGGCATATCTCCAGAACAGCATACTTGAAGCGGTTATCATGGATGAACTGATATTTTACCGGCTGTTCTTTGCGAAGTACACCGCTGCCTGCTTTAAAATAGCAATCTCGTTTTCCAATTCGTGAATGCGGCGATTGGCTTTTCTCAGCTCGTCTTCATCTGGTTTTAGGTTTCCTGATCCCGGAAAGGCATGCTCTGGATCTTCATTGTACAGGCGAATCCACTTGTAAACTGTATTTTGATGAATACCTATCTCGTTAGCTAAACTTTCACAACTCCGGCTTCCATTCAGGTATAGCTTTACAATGTCTTTTTTAAACTCTGCATCAAACTGTTTGCTTTTCATTGGACACCTCCTGGCTTTATTTTACTAGCCATTCTTCTTGTCCGCAAAAAGCAATACGGTTCACCGATTCTCCTGTTCAATTCTATTTAACCCTTCTGTAGCATTTCTCTGGCAGTTTGAATGACTGTTTCCGCAGGCAGGTCGCGCAGACAATGCCGGGTAACGCATTCGCCCCGCCCCCAGCAAGGCTGGCAGTTTTGCAGCCATACCACGCGGTCCTTGTCGCCGCGGGGGCCCCATACGCGCGGATCGGTCGGCCCAAATAAGCCTAACACCGGCGTATGAACCGCCTGGGCCATATGCAGCGCCGCCGTATCGACGCTGATGACCAAGACCGCTTGCTGCATAAGTCCCGCCACCTCCGGCAGCGTATGCGTTCCGCTCCAAACCTTAACCGGCACTGCCGCCTTGGTTACAATTCGCTGTAAATAAGGAGCTTCGGCTTTGCCGCCAATAAGATACCATGACACCTGTGGCGATAATTCACGAATTAATTCAGCATAGCCGTCAGTAGTCCAGCTCTTGCGACGGTAACTTCCGGCCGGACATAAGACAACTATCGGTTTTTCAACCTTTTCTTTTTCCCTGGCAGCCGGAACGCAGTCTTGTGCCTGTAAGACAAGTTCCAACGAAAAATCCGTTACCTGCAAGCCCAAAGGGTTCAACACGTCCAGATAGTTTTCCGTTTCATGGCGCAAAGGAGGTCTCATCGGCGAGACTGCATCCGTCAGAAACCATTCGCCGTGCTGTGCTGCATAGCCAATACGCCGGGGAATACCGCACAAAAAGGCAAGCATCGCCCCTCGGGGCGCAAAATTAGTGCAAGCAGCCATGTCATAGTGCCGAGACCGTACCTGCCGCAGCAATTGCCACAACGCTTTCCACTTCTTGTGCTGCCCTTTTTTATCATATACAATGACCTCGTCGATGTAGGGATTGCGCTGCGCCAGCGGTGCAGCCACGGGCACGGTCATCATGTCAATGCAAGCCTGGGGATAGGCTTGTCGCAAGGCTCTGGCAACTGATGTCGATAAAAGCACGTCGCCGATAAAAGCCAAATTAATGATCAAAATTCTTTTCATATTTTATTAACAAGAGTAGAGGGAGTAAAGGGAGGGTTCGATAATTTTTTATATTCAATCCTATTATTTGTCTGTGCCCTCACTCTACTCACTCTACTCACTCTACTCCTGTTCAAAAATCTTATCCCAGACTTGCTCCTGTGTGATTACATCCAGGCAGTCTAGACCTTTTGGGCAAACCCGCTTCCAACAGCCGGCGCAGTCGTGCTGGACTTCTAGCGCACGCTGCGGCTGTCCATAAGGGCCGTTGCGATTAGCATCCGTAGGTCCCATTAAGCAGATGGTTTTTACCCCCAACGCCGCCGCCATGTGCATAGGGCCGGTATCGCCGCCGATAAAAACAACTGCCCCTTGTATCACGGCAGCTAGTTGTTGCAGGTTCGTTTTTCCTGTCAAGTCCACAGGCGGCACTTCCGTAAACGCCATCACTTCTTCATATAGTTTATGGTCTCCAGCCGCGCCAATCGCCGCCGGCACAATTCCCTGACGGCTCAACCGATCCGCCAAAGCGGCAAAATGACGCGGCGGCCAGATCTTATTAGGCCAATTAGCTCCCAAGGCCAGCACAGCATAAGGAACATTCTCTCCCACTCCGGCATGACGTAAAATAGCAGCCGTTCTTTCTGCTTCGCCCGTCACAGCTTGTGCAAGCCCAAAATCAGCCACTCCCATTTCGCAGCCCAAATGACGAACCACGTCCCGGTACAGCTCTACTACATGACAGCCATGGTTAAGACCGACAACCCGCTCCGCTAGCAAGTGACTTCCTTCGCGAGCATTTTCGTACACCAGCCGTTTGGATGCTCCACTCAACCGGGCAATCAAGGCACTTTTCATCAGTCCTTGCAAATCAAGGGCCAGGTCAAAGCGGCGCTTCTTCAGTTCCGAAATAAAACCAGGCGCATATTTAACAAACCCGCCCAAAGATTTAAAACATGGCTTATCAAAAAGCAGCACTTCGTCAATATAAGGATGGTTCTTCAAAAGCGAGGCGCCTGCGGCTTCGGCTACCCAAGTTATGCGACAACCTGGAAAACAGTCTTTTAAGTCCTTCGCTACCGGCAGCGCATGCACGATATCGCCAATAGCGCTTAGCTTTACAATTAAAATATTCATAGCAATTAGTTTCCTGTTTCACGTATTTTTTTAATCATATTCGTCGATGAACGACCGGGTACTTCGGGAATGAGGACAGTTTCTCCACCATAAGAAGCCACAATGCGGGCTTCAGGCAGGCGTTCAACTGTATAATCGCCGCCCTTTACATAAACGTCCGGCTTAAGAAGTTCTACCAACGGTTCCGCCGTAGGCTCGTCAAAAATGACCACATAATCGACAGCCGCCAAACCAGCCAGCACTTCCGCTCGATCCTCTTCACTGTTGATTGGTCTAGACTCGCCTTTAAGACGCCGTACTGATGCATCGCTGTTCAACCCCAGCACCAGCACGTCCCCAGTCGCCTTTGCTGCATTCAGGTAGCGCACATGCCCTGCATGAAGAATGTCAAAGCAGCCATTGGTAAACACCACGCGCTGTCCTTCCGCCTGTAGTCGCGCCACTTCCTGAACCAATTCTTCTCGTTTCATCACTTTCTCCATTTTATTGCTAAAAAATAAGCAAAATAGAGGAAGCTCGCACACTCCCTCCATTTACCCTGCTTATTTCTTTTCCTCCTTTTTCTCGTGCCCTTGCCTTTCTCCTTGTCGCACTGCTTCTAGTAATTCTGCCGCTGTCAGTGTAGCCGTTCCATGCTTACGCACAACAACGCCCGCCGCATAGTTAGCCAGCTTTGCCGCACTGTAATGGTCGGATCCAGCCGCCAAGGCCAGCATCATCGTTACTACAGCTGTATCACCAGCGCCGGTCACATCATAGACCTCGCTGCGATTGCTTACCGGAATGTGCCTTGCACCTTGGCCGCGCATATATAGCGTCATGCCATCTCCGCCCTGGGTCAGAAGAATCCCTTTCGCCTGAAGCATCTCCACAATTTGTTCTGCCGCTTTCGCCGCGCCAATTTCGTCCAAACTCTCTAATCCTAATGCAGCAGCCGCTTCCGCTTCATTCTGTTTGATTAATTCCACACCTGTAAATTGCTGAATATCATAGCGAGAATCCACCATGCATGATATACCTTGCTCGCGGCACAACGCAATCAGCCGTTGCCGAAGCTTCGGTGAAATAGTCTTACTGCCATAATCACTAATAACGGCCACGTCCATCAATGGCAATATTTCTTCGATATATCGCAACAAGACTTCTTCTGTTTCCTTTGACAACGGCTCTTTAGACTCTTGGTCGATCCGCACTACTTGCTGCCGCACTGTTGCCTGACCTCCAGCTAAAATGCGCGTTTTTGTAATCGTAGGACGCTTCGCATCAAGAAACAGTCCGTCAACAACAACCCCTTTACTTTGCAACAGTACTTTTAGATTCTCCCCGGTGCTATCTTTGCCGCATACACCAACAGCATAAACATAACCTCCTAAAACTGCCGCATTATGTACGGCATTGGCAGCACCGCCCGGCACAATCGTTTCACCGCGATGTTCCAAAACCAGCACCGGCGCTTCCCGTGAAACACGAGAAATGTGCCCTTTTACATATACATCTGCTACCATATCGCCTACAAGCAACATCTTTTTGCCCTGCAATTGATCGATTAATTTTTCTATCATAAAAAATTAGGCCTCTCTAAAAATGAGCAGTAGCTAGGGTAAATTTCAATTGATGGCGCTCCGCCCTGTACATTACGCGCAATTCCCAACAATGCAAATTATGAATCCAGCTAATATCCCGATCATAAACACGGTCGTTGACGGCATCCCAACGTTCATTCCATTCGAGAGCGTCTTTTTTACCAACCTGTACATGAAACCCATAGTCAATTTCCCGGCTCATATCATCACTAGTATAGGAAAACAAATCACTTTGGTTTTCACGATTATGCCAAGACAACCAGGCATTAGCTTTCCCCCAAGTTTTTGTTATACCTATATCTTCTCGAATTACATTCGTTCGCGAATGATTATAGCTCTCCATAACTTGTTCATACCCTGTCCCCAAGTGCAACTGCAATGTTTTATCTTGACTCAAATTAATCGGACGATGGCTAAAATATACTCCATAGTTTTGATGCCAACTTCGTTTTTCTTTATCCTTCCACATACCAGATGTACCATATAAAGTATAGCTGATGCTGCTTGCTCCTATTTTCTTAGCATTAGTAGACCAAGAAAGCT
The DNA here is from genome assembly GCF_963676855.1 of uncultured Anaeromusa sp. Lineage (NCBI taxonomy): Bacteria > Bacillati > Bacillota > Negativicutes > Selenomonadales > Sporomusaceae > Anaeromusa > uncultured Anaeromusa sp. The sequence goes on along the minus strand of NZ_OY781460.1, from coordinate 1,532,384 downwards.
CGGGTTGCTTCCATACGGAATTATCATCCCCGTCTTCATATTCTCCATAGTTTATAGCTGCACTATAGCCATTCCCTTGGTATTGCAAATAACTAGCAAACCGATTGTCCTTTGTATGCGTCGCTGCTTTAAACGGCATCCCCACCGTTATTCTCTCGTCAATAGGGTACCGCAGTGTATGTTCAATATAAAAACCAGAATTCGAATTAATCCCTACTTTCGGCATTTCACTTTGATCTTGATCCTCTGGGCGTAACGATCTTTTATTCCTATCTATTGAATAAATCACCGTGTTTTTCAACCATACTTTATTATCATACGAAATCATTTGTTGATTCGGCCAAATGATAATTTTACTGGCTGTAAGACGATAATCAGGCACATGCGCATTACAACGAGTCATCGTGGCATCATAAATTACATAATGATCTGGAAAGACTTCCATTCGTCCGCCAATCACATATTCCTTACCTATTTTTCCACTTATTCGTTCCATGCTGCCTGTCTTTTTCCCGTAGTTATAAACGATATGATCGCCAACTACGCGAGTGGCGGGCTGTAATAGCGTCGCTTCCTCATCCACAAAGACTGTTTCTTGCTTGGCATTGCCTCGGATAAATTCCGCTGCAATCCGCCCCAGCCCCTGCTCCACAAATGCATTGCCTTTTACATACAAATCACCGCTGGTATCCTGAAAGTAAATTTCATCTCCTTCGACAACTACAGGCAACTGTTCTTTGGGTTTTTCTTCTTTTTCCTTTTTAGCGGCTTCGCCGGTTTCCGCGCACACAGCCACGCCAATCATGCAAGACAAGGCAACAGCCAGCCATTTATAGGATGTGTTCATTATGTACTCTCCCGCTCAAAATATTCTATTCTTTATTTTACACGCAAGCCTTGATACTGTAAAGAAGGAACACCACATAGCTACATCGGAACAGGAGTAGAGTGAGTAAAGGGAGAATACACAAGAGGTGAACCGTATTGCTTTTTGCGGACAAGAAGAATGGCTAGTAAAATAAAGCCAGGAGGTGTCCAATGAAAAGCAAACAGTTTGATGCAGAGTTTAAAAAAGACATTGTAAAGCTATACCTGAATGGAAGCCGGAGTTGTGAAAGTTTAGCTAACGAGATAGGTATTCATCAAAATACAGTTTACAAGTGGATTCGCCTGTACAATGAAGATCCAGAGCATGCCTTTCCGGGATCAGGAAACCTAAAACCAGATGAAGACGAGCTGAGAAAAGCCAATCGCCGCATTCACGAATTGGAAAACGAGATTGCTATTTTAAAGCAGGCAGCGGTGTACTTCGCAAAGAACAGCCGGTAAAATATCAGTTCATCCATGATAACCGCTTCAAGTATGCTGTTCTGGAGATATGCCGCGTCGTGGAAGTTTCAAGAAGCGGTTATTATGCTTGGGTAAAAGCTGGGTGCCCTCAAGCGCATGCCAAAGATGCCGTGCTAGTGGCGGCGATTCGCCAAATCGAACGCGAAAATGATGGAAACTACGGTGTTCAAAAAGTGTATGAAGAGCTCCGGGAAGAAAGAAACATTTCTATTGGACGCAGCAAAGTTCAGCGGCTTATGCATGAAAACGGGATTAGAGCACAGATAAAAAGCAAATATAAACCGCAAACAACCAAATCGGATCCTACTGCAAAAGCCTTCCCTAATTTACTGAATCAAAACTTTGACGTTACGGAAGTTAACAAGGTATGGTTAGCCGATATTACGTATATCAAAGTGGGTGGTAAATGGTCGTATGTGGCAGCCGTATTGGACTTGGCTCGACGAAAAATAGTGGGTTGGTCTATTGGCACGCGTCCTACGGCTAGCTTAGCCTGCCAGGCGCTTAAAATAGCGCTGGCGAAGGAAAAACCAACCCGAGGATTGATCCACCACTCAGATCAGGGAAGCCAATATACGTCCAAAGAATATAAGGAACTGCTCACAGAACACCAAATTATTGGTAGTATGAGCCGCAAGGGTAATCCCTACGATAATGCGCCTATGGAATCCTTTTTCCGCTTACTCAAAGTAGAGCACGTTAAGAAACGATCTTTTTCGTCAATGAACCAAGCAGCTACAAGTATTGGGAGTTGGATGGATTACTATAATATACGCAGACGGCATAGCGCATTAGGAGGCATGTCTCCGTTAATGTATGAGGTTCGGAGGAATCAGCCGTTTAACGTGTCCGCGTAATCCAATACGGTTCAAGGGTTCCTGATAAAATGGTTAAACGCTACTCAGTCTCCAAAAAAATAAGCACAAAGTGGCCTGAAGCCAACTTTGTACTTATTGATCGCTATGTTATTGAGTTACTGTCCCCGGAGGTACCACTCCCACTAGGGATGTTTCCGCTTTAGTCTGTACAAACATTTGCGCGCCTACGGGAATTTTTAGCTCATCACCATGCACAAAGGCGCCACCGATCACACCAACCGGCCCTAAGATAATCATACCAGCAACAGTAGCACCAGCCGCTTTAGCATAGGATTTCGTTTCTTCCTTGGCTTTTTCTCCTAAAAACACGGGTACTTTCAGCTCGTCGATGGTTTCGATATCATCGAAATTGATTTCAATTTTACCATCACGTCCAAAATTACTGGCGCGATCGACTTTGCTCACCTTGCCAATGCCGCGGGCGCCTTTAGCAACCGCCAGTATGCCATTTACAAGAACATCATCTGCCGCCTGGAACTCCACGACATCGCCCACGCGAGCCGTTTTGCTGTCCAGTGCCGTCAAGAAGCTAATTTTAATCAGAGAATCTTTAGGCAAAGTAAGCGGTACTGTTTGGGCTTTGCCATCAGCATAGGCTAGCGAGAGCAATTTAGCCACCCGGTCCTGAAATGTTCCTGGAGAGGAATTCCCCATTATCATCCGTTCTAAGCCTTCGATGCGGCTTTTTACCGGTATCGTTCCGTTCACTTGATGCTGTAACGCCCATTCTACGGCATTAACCTTTAGCAACAAAGACGGCGCCGCTTCCGTCGAATGAAACACACTCTCATATAACGTATCTACACGTGGAATAATAGCCTCCTTGCTTGTTTGACCTATCACATCTTTTTCTACTTTTTGCACACGCTCCATGAGCGCCCCTGTTTGCTCGCTACCATAAAGCGTTTTGTCCATTGCATTCAGTTTATCAATTACGTTCATTTCCTGCGCCAAAACCAAGCCGCTGCTCAACAGCAACGTCAACATAGCTGTTAGCAAAATACTCCATCGTCTCATATTTATGTACCCCCTCTTTAAATACGTACATCAATTGTAGCCGAAACACCTACGCCTTGCACGCGGCTAAAGTTAACCGGATTTTTGCTATCAATCGGCACCAATGCCTTGATCCTAAACTGTCCGCCGTTGAAATCGCTCTCCAATTGCAAGACAGCTTGGGTTCGATCCACCAATTCTTGCGATCCGGTTACCTGTACTGCTCCCACATAACCGCCGCTGCCAAAAGTCAGCACAGGCACGACTTTGGTTGCAAATTCATTTCCCGCCTTGTTTTTAAAAGTCAGCGTATTAATGAAGCTATTCAGCGGCCCTGCAAAACGGTCCACCAAAAAGCCAATACCGCCTACTTTCAGTACATCGCCTAAACTAAAAGCCTGTGTTGCCGGCATAGCAATTCCAGTTGCCATCGCTCCCGCCAAAACAGCTGCCATTAGTTGTTTTTTCCCTGCCATAATGGTTCCTCCTTCTTACCTGCCTGTTTTGATGTATAGGAATATAAGTTCGACAAAAGAAAAATCTTTCCTGCTTGTTCACGAAACTGTCAAAAACAGTACACTACAAAAGCACGAAGAACAAGGAGTGAACAAGAGCAGAGGAAGTAAATGGAGGGTTCGAAAAAAATTAAGAGCTTGCTTCACTGCGTTCGCAATGGCGCAATCCGGGCAACTTATCCTATCGTTGGAGCGGCCGCGACGTGGCAATCTCCTTGAGCCTTGGAAAAGAATAAAGGCCCTGCAATGCAGGGCCGAATACTATTGAAAATTAGAACAAATACGAAACGGTAGCACGGAACTGTTTAGATTTAGTAGTACTATCAGTAATATTTTCAATATCTTTATAAAAAAGTTTAAGTGCTGTTTTGCTATCCGGCTTATAGTTCACGCCATAGTAGAATCCTTTCATATTCGGATCGAAGTCAGTCCAACCGCCCATATCGGCTTTATCCTCTACACGATAATAGGTCACAAAAGCGGATAGTTTCTTATCAAAAGCATAATTCACACCTAAATCGTAGGCCTTATTGTTGACGCTTGCGTTAGATTTGGCATACTCTGCCGCAAAAGAAGCTTTACCTAAATCATAGCCTGTATTCACAGCCCAGTAGTTACGATCTTCTTGCGCTGCAGCATACCGCGCCAAAGTTGCACCTAATGTCCAATCTTTAGCAGGCTTATAAGAAGCAGATACTCCGTACGCTTTGTTACTGTCTCCGTACACTTCCTTCAAGGCAGTTACCGACAAATCCGTCACGCCGGATTTTGCTTTAATGCTAACTCCATCAGCCATGATGTCGCGTCCTACGTAGCCTTCTGTGCTATACAATAATGCCGTACCGCCAATGGTTCCACCCTGGCGTCCCAGTTTGTAATTTACGCCTGCATTAGAATATAAGAAGCCAAATTGATCAATCTCCATCATTGACTTTGTATCAGCCGCATACGCACCGGCTCCCATACGAAAATCATTGCGGAACCCTTCTTGAGTAATGCCTTGTGCAGCAAAACGACCGTAGAAATCCAAATTTTTTGCCACATTGGTTTTAGCATTCAGCTTCAGTGTAAACCGTCCGCCATCCTTTTTATCAGTTCCATTTTCTTGACTGTACTGCATTTCGATTTCCCCATCCAACTGCACCGGGGAAGCAAAAGCCGCAGTTGCCGGCATAGCAATCATAGTAGCGAGCGCCGCCATTAAAAGTTTCTTTTTCATTCATCTCTCTCCTTGCTATGTAATCAATCCGTCTAAATTCTACAGTTTGTTCGCATTATTCCCAAGCAAGTTTCCATGTTCCCTTGCCTATACTTCTGCACGATATTTCTGTATCCTAATAGACGCAAATGGAATTTTATCATGCCTATAAAAAAAAGTAAAGAAAAAGAAGCCCTGCATTAGCAGGGCTTCTTTGCCATTATTCCTCGATTTAGAAGAAGAATTCAACTTGGGCGCGATAGTATCTGTCTTTTGCAGCAGAATCAACGCCTTTAAAATCGCCGTAAATGGTGCGCAACTTGATGTTTTTAGCCGGCACATATGCACCGTCGAAATACCAACCTTTGGCACCATCATAGCCATTAGTAGCAAGGCTAGTTCCTGGAAGAGCATTTAATGCAGAGTAATTAATTCTTCCAACCCAGCTACCCGTATCATATACGGAATTAACGCCGGTCTTCATGTAGCCAGCTGCCACTTGCCAAGTACCTGCTTTGTTCAAGTCAATAGCTTTGTATTGAACTTCAGCTTTATAACCGCTACTTTGGAAGTCAGCATTGGACTTGTTGAAAATACCAGTCAATTTCCAATCAGGAGTAAACTTGTAGGAAGCACCGATTTCATAAAGATTGATGCTGTTTTTGCCAGTGAAGTTTTTCCCGCTATTCATCATGACGCTTCCCGCATCATTGCGGCTCTTGATCTGATTAAAGCTCCCCCACATGTTGAAGTTCTTATTAGCAGCCCAATTCAATTCAGTACCTAATACACGATCTTTATTAGAAACGCTGGACTCATCATAGTGAAGATTACCGTAATAAACATTAGCTTTCAATTGGTTACCAAAACCAATTTTAATACCATCAATGGAATCTTCGTCAAAAATTACGTCGCCAGTAGAAGTCTGCATCCAACGGCCCAACGTGAGATCAACTTGACCCAGTTTACCTTTGGCATACATTTCCGGCATTCTCGCCGTCGTATCGTTATTATCACCGCCAACAGAAGAGTCAGCAGTCGCTTGGAACAAGCCGCGCACAGTCCAAGCATCATTTACTTCAGCGGTAGCACCTAAACGGAACCGGGCCTGTTGTACTTTGTTGCCACCATCACCAAATCCAGTGCTACTAAATTTTTCATCAATATAACGAACACGCAAGTTGCCATCAAAACGGACATTGTCGGATTTCTTTTCCAATTTGGCAACACGAACACCGAGGTTTTCGATCTCAGCGCTGAACTCGGTAGCCAGCTTGTCGATGGTAGCTTTGGTTTCAGCATCAGCTTTGTCGCTACGAGCCATAGCTTTAGCAACAATCTGAGCCATTTCATAACGGGTCATGGTGCGATCGCCACGGAAGGTGCCGTCGCCATAGCCGTCAACAATGCCGGCTTTAGCCAGTTTGTTTACAGCATCATAGGCCCAGTGTTTCGCCGGAACATCGACGAAAGGATTGGCAGCTGCAAAGGCGGTAGCGCCGATGCCGAGGCCGAACATGAGAGCAAGAGCAGTTACAAGACGTTTTTTCATGTGTTCATTCCTCCTAAGAATTTTGTATTTGCGCACAGACAAATACATAAACCCAGTCGGAGAAAACAGCTCATGAGTATCCACGTTTCCTCAATAGCTTTTTTCTACTTCTAAGTAAATATGTATCCATCCGGTCACGCCTTATTAATTTCGCTCTTGGATTCAAAACTCCTGCAAAGCTGAAAAACTTTTTTCAAATATTTTTCAGTCTTTGACCGGGTGGTCCAAGAACTAGACGTAGTATACCATAATGAAAAAGAAAAGTAAAGAACAAGGGATTGAACAAGAGTCACGAGAGAATCGGATAGTTCGTACGATGGTTACGGGTACGGTTTTTAACAGGAGTAATGAGAGTAAAGGGAGGGTATGTTCAAATATTTCCAGGCTAAAAGAACGGCTACGTAGTCGTCTACCGGCACAGGCGGAGTCAGCATGGTGGTTGGCAGAAAACGCCGCAAACCTTGGGGCGGCTGCTGCTGCCAATACAATTTGTGCGCTTCTTCTGTAGTATGCTTTTCATCTACTATTAAAAACTGCACCTTATGCAGCTGTGTCAATTCTTGCAGTATGGCGCCCTGCGCCGCTGAGCCGGTGCCATCGCCGCAAAGAAGCACTTGAATCTTGCCGTCAGCCAAAATTGACGCTATTTCTTCGTGTAAATCCTGAGTCGGTACTACAAGCCGTCTGACGATAATGCCATCCATAGCCACTACGGCTACGCCGCATTTTTCCCTCCCCGGATCCACTGCTGCAATCATCGTTACTCCTCCATGAAAAAGAACATAAAAACGAACAAGAGAATTGGAGTGACCGGAGGGAATCCATGAGGGTTCGATTTTATCAAAAACACACTCACGTAGCCCTCTTCGGTCCCCTCCAACAGATATCGGTTGCTAAGCCCTCCATGGCGCAACCGCTCCTAGGCGCATCCAGCGCCCGTCGCCGGTTCTCTGGTTCAATCCTCGTGTTCCCTATTTTTCTTCTCGTTTTACTTTATAGCCCTGACACGCAGTTCGATGCGAACGGGGCCTGCGGTATGAACATCTTCTACAGTAACCGCCGAAAGCTCCACACGTCCACCGAGGCGGCTCATCTTCGCCGCTGTTTCGTACAGGTGATTCGCCGGCAGAGACCCGACCATGCCTGAGATCGGGTCTGGCAAGACCCCTTGGCGCACGGAAAGAGCATTGACTTGCTTCAAAAAAAGAATAATGGCTCCTTCATTAGCCCCGGAATCCTCTGAAATCGCCTGCATTTCTTCTTGCAAAAGAGTAATACCTTTCGCAAACACTAGTTGGTTCGGGTACAATTGCAAAGCTCCAAACACAGGCTCGCCGTAAACAGTGTTTCCCGCCGCTACGACACGCAGAATACGCGGCGAGTCAGCTTTTTTTATTTCGTCAAAAGTTGTATCAAATTCACGTTGGCTGATTACCAATAAGCCTAAGTCTTTGTCAATATTTAAGCGCTGCAAAAGCTGCGTATTGGTTTCACGCAAAAAAGTCTCCAGTTCCTGGCGCAGCTGTTCTGAAGATTCATGAGGATCCACGGAACGAGAAGCCAGCACCTCCCCGGCCTGAAAAACAATCGCGCCTTCGCGAACCACACGAATGCCGGTTTGCAATTTGGCGGCTATTTCCTGCAACTCCGCCAAGTCACTTTCTAGCTGCTCTTTATTACGGTTCAGATCTTGTATTTTGCCTTCCAGCGCTTGTTGCTGCCCTTGCAGGCGATTCACTTCTCCTTGGGAAGCAGTCAACGCTTCTACCGCCCGCTCTTTTTCAGTTACTGCCTGCTGCAACTCTTGTCGCACCGCCGCTAAGCGTTGGTTCATTTTTTCTACCTGATCGCTAATTGCAACAAACTCGGCAGTTTTCTCCGCCAAACTGGCTTTTGCCTTATCGGAAGCTTCCTGACTAACCTTTGCTTCGTTCTGCAGCTCCGCCATTTGCGCTTTTAGTTTTTCCATGCCGAACAATGCCGTACGCACATCCTGAGACGCGGCCGTCAAGATGCCAAAGGTAGCCGTAACAATTAAAATCCCAGTAACAATCGTTACTATAGTAGAGGTATGCTTGGGGCGCAAACCAAACAAGGTCAGCTTCTTCTTGCCGACTTTTGATCCCAGGCGATCTCCAATAAAAGCAATGGCTCCGCCCATTAAAATCAGCACTAAAATCAAAATAATACCGTCCACGAGCCACGCCTCCTCTTAGGGGAAATAGATAACGAACAAGAAGATGGAGGGAACGTTATGAGGGTAACGGTCCATTATTCCATAGTATAAAATAAAAATTACGGCTTGTATTCCGTTTTTTGGAGATTGCCGCGCTGCGTTCGCAATGACGCACATCCCCCTGGACCTGCGGTCCTTCCCCCTTTACTCCCTTCTTAAAGGGAGGTGCCGCAGCAGCGGCGGAGGGATTCAGATGCCACTCTAATTTATGCTTTTTCTTTCTGTTTTCCTCTATTACTCTGTTCTCTCTTTTCATTCTCTGTCTTTCTCTTCTTTACCTGGATTTACGCCAGATGAGCCAAGCGCCAGCAACGATACCGACAAGATTGGGAATCCACGCCGCCAGCATGGCGGGAATAGCACCGCCTTGTCCCAAGGCGGTCGTAATGGTCATAATCGTATAATAGATGAAAATGACGACAATGCTGATGCCCAAGCCGATGGAGGAACTGGACCGATGCGGCGCCAACCCCAAAGGCGTACCGATCAGAGCAAATACAAAAGATGCCAACGGAATCGTAAAGCGTTGGTGCAGTTCCACCTCATAGGTCCCTGTTTTCACATATTCTCTCTTCAAGGCGTCAATATGCAATTTCAACTCGCGAATAGTCATTTCCGCCGGTTCTTTTTGTTCCCTTGAAATATCCTTAGGCGCTTTATCAATCGGTAAAATTTGCTTATCAAAACGAATGGTTCGATTCAAGCCGCCGTCTGGTGTTAAATCGTGAATAACGCCATGCTCCATTTCCCAACGGCCTTCATTCCAAACAGCCTTTTCCGCGTTTTGAATACGAACCACTTGATCATTTTCAAATTCTTGTACTGTAACTGCATTCATGCTACTTGTTTCTTCATCAAATTTGCGCGCATAAGTCAAACGGGAAATTTTTCCCTGTTCGATATCCTTAATAATAACATGTTCCTGAGCCTTGGGCTTGGTATTTTTTTCGATTTCAGTCTGCACGGTATACCGATATGCTTCATTGGCCGCCGGCACCACTTTTTCATTAAAAGCTACCGCAAAGACGCTGACAAAAAAAGCGACAATAAACACAGGCGCTGCCAATCTAGCAAAGCTAACGCCGCCTGATTTCATCGCCGTCAATTCGCTGGATGCCGACAAACGGCCAAAAGCCAACAATGCCGCCAACAGCATCGACATGGGGAAGGTCAAAACAATGATGCTGGGCAAGCTGTAAATAAATAATTTGATTACGCTAGGCAAGCTAGCGCCGTATTTAGTTACATATTGAGCAATACGAAACAGCGTGCTCGTGCCGATAAAAATACTGGAAAACGAGCAAACGCCGAATACAAACGGGCCTAATAATTCCTTCAGAATGTATTTATCTAAAATGCGCATCCAGACAATCTCTCCTCATTCATGAGCCGTTGTTGAATGGATAACGCATGCAAGGTTCGGCTCTTAGAAATATGCTTTATAAAAAGGCTCATTACAAACTGAAATTTTCTCCCAAATAGAATTTGCGGGCTATATCGCTATTGGCGATGGTTTCTCGATCACCGTCAATTAAAATCCGACCGTTATTCAAAATATAAGCCCGATCTACAATGCTGAGAGTTTCCCTCACATTATGATCGGTAATTAAAATTCCAATGCCTCGTTCTTTAAGATAGCTAATAATTTCCTGAATATCCGCTACAGCGATAGGATCAACACCAGCAAAAGGTTCATCCAAGAGAATAAATTGGGGATCTGTCGCTAACGCCCGGGCAATCTCCACTCGGCGCCGTTCACCGCCGGAGAGCTGTGACCCTAACCGGTCACGCACATGTTCTACATGAAATTCCTTCAACAAACTTTCCAGTTTTTCTTTGCGTTCTTGCGCAGTAAGAGGCGTAACTTCCAAAATAGCCATTAAATTATCTTCTACCGAAAGTTTGCGAAAAATGGAAGCTTCTTGCGGCAAATATCCCAGCCCATAGCTGGAACGAATATGCATAGGAAGTTTGGCCACATCTTCACCATCAATAACTACGCTGCCCTGATCTGGTTTTTCCAAGCCAACAATCATATAAAAAGTGGTAGTTTTCCCGGCGCCGTTGGGTCCCAGCAATCCCACTATCGATCCCTGGTCTACCCGAATGCTGACGCCATCCACCACAGCGCGTCCTTTATAGCTTTTTACCAAATTATTGGCTTGGATATACATGCGGAAGCCTCTCTTTCAATGGATAAGTAAAAGATACGTTAGGGGTACAATTACACAGAGTAACGGAGAAATGCAAAAGAAAGGTCAGATAATATAATTATAAGAACACGATACAAGAGATTGCCACACTACGCTTGCAATGAAACAAATCCCCCTGAACCGGCGGTCCATCCCCCCCTTTAGCGCGAGGGGACTTCAACCTTGCCGCCCTTGTTAATGGAGGCAAATGCCGCTATAATTTTTTCTTTTCTCTCTGTTACACTGTGTATCGTTCTTCTCTCTGTTTAATTATCTTTATTATCTTGTATTTCCTCAGTTGGTTTGGTTTGCGGAGCACCTGTATTGGGGTTCGGATTGGTGATGACTAAGCGGGCACGTCCGGTTCCTTCCATGGCTTTGTCGTCCAAGTACAGGTTCAGCGTATTGCCGACAAGTACATTGCCGTCCTGTACGGCTCTGGCGTTACCGGTCATAATGATCTTACTGCGATCTTGGCCGCTTTTTTCGCCATAATAGGTAGCCAGGTTTGACGTAGCATCCAGCTTACGTACATCGCTGACAATATGCACGTTGCCCGTGCCTATCGCCCGGTCTTCCTTAAGAAACGCTTGGATATGATCCGCCGACATATTGCCGTCAGACATAAAAATAGTTCCGCCCTGCGGGGTAATAGCGATTTCACTCTCCTGAAAATATTCCACACGCGGACCGATCAGCCGCTTATCGCCTTTCACCGCCACTACATTTCCCTGCGCAATCAACTGTTTGCCGTTCACAGACCACAATTCCACTGCTGTCATATTCAAATCCGGCCCAGTTACCTGTACGCCGTTGCTTCCGCTGACGTGGGCGTCTTGGGTTTTGCTGTTGTATTCAATCGTCTGTCCAGTCATAGTCTGCTGCCCACGCACGACTTTTACGCCTCCTCGGGCTACTACCATGCCTGTTGCCGAATCGTAGTCAAAGGTATCGGCCGTTACTTCGGTCTTTTCGCCCGGTGCGGCCAGCGCTAGAAGCGAACTGCTGCAAACTACCGCTAATGCCAAGGCAATTAGAATTTTTTTGTTTTTCCAAAATTTCATACTCTAGCCTCTCCTTCCTATTGTTTCACATAACGAGCATTGCCAATAACCTTGGATTTTTGAAAATCACGGTCGCTTTCAATGCGGTCACCGCTGACTTGTGATTCCTTGCGGTTTAACTGTGCCTGCCCTTGTCCGTAAATACGTTCTTCCTTCGCAAGCCAGCCCATTTCTTGCGCCACAAAGGTATCGCCGTCGCTAGATACGGCTTTGACATCTCCCGTAAAACGCAGAGTTTGCTCCCTGGGGATATATAAGCCTATCGGCGCTGTCAAAACCACGGTGCCCCCTTGCGGCCGGTAAAAAACGCCGCGCACATTTTGCAGCGTAATCTCTTGACTGTTTTTGCTGCCCCGCATGGTCTGCGCCGTCACTTCCCACACCACTTTACCGTCCTTGCTTTCGGAGATAGTATTTCCCTCCATGAAGATTGGCTCGTCTTCTGCTTGGACAACTTCCTTCGGCGGATCAGGGAATTCTTCACGCCATAAATAATACGCGCCAAAAAGCACGCTAGCAGCCATAATACTTATTAAAAGCCAGCGGCCTTTTTTCATGCTTCTTCACAGCTCCCATCCGCCCTAGTATTCCAACGTTTTTGAAACCAAATCCATTCATCAGGATGTTCCCGAATGACTTCTTCCAATAACTGTGTCATTTTCAGAGTCAACCGCCGCAAGTCATCTTTTTCTTCCCCAGTATTTTCATATTCCAAGGGAGGGTAAATTAACACCTTATGACCACTATAATCTGGCTTATGCACTATAAATACCGGCATGACCGGCGCTTTAAACTTGCGTGCAAAGACAGCCGGCCCAAGAGGCGTTGAAGCCGGTTTTCCAAAGAAATCTATAAAAATACCATCGACACCAGCGTCCTGATCTGCCAAAAAGCCTAAAATTTTTCCTTTTTTCATAGCCTTAGCCGCGCCAACTAATTCTGCTGTTCCCCGGGCAAAAATCTCGATACCAACCCGCTCTCGATATTCATTGAGCAATCGAGTATGCTGATCATTCGGCTGTCGCTTAATTACGCTTGTCATCGGGAACCCGCCCATAGACAAGGCAGCTCCCAACCATTCCCAATTACCGACATGAGCAGTCAAAAAGACTACGCCATGTCCCCTGGCTACAGCCTCTTCCAAGTACTGCCTGTTTTCAATTTCCACAAGCTGTGCAATTCTTTGTGCATCCAGCTTCGGCGTAAACATAATTTCCAAAAAGGTCTGCCCCAGATTACCGCAAAGACGTCTCATTACTTGGGCCGCTTCTTTTTCAGAAAGCGCAAGACGTTCTGCTAATTGCCGAATGCCGCGGCGCCGCTGCTTGGGGGCAATGTACCAATACAAAAAGCCTAAGGATCGCCCTAACTTGACAACACATGAATACGGCAGAAAACAAATCAGCCGACTCAGCGCTTTCAACAAATGATATTGCCATTCATTGCTCATGGTCATGCCCTCCTTTCACAGCCATTGTGGAACCACTGCTTCTACATAAACAAAATAAAAGTCATCCATTACTGGCGCGTATATTGATTGCCGCTGCCATCCACATAGGACTGGACAATCTCCTCCCAAAGGCCTTGGTTGCGCAAAATAAATTCAAGAATATCCCGCACGCCACCGCCTCCGCCGCGATGAGCGGAAACAAAGTGGCAACGCTGCGCCACTTCAGCCACCGAGTTAGCTACGCCGCAGGCAAATCCCACCTGCATCAGCGCTGGCAGGTCATTTAAATCGTCTCCTACATAGGCCACTTCTTCCGCCCCGAGACCATACTTATCCATCAATTCCCGCAGGGCCGTTTGTTTATCTAACGTCCCCTGGTACACATCGCAAATTTTCAGTTCGGCGCTACGCAAACGAACCATTTCACTTTCCCGCCCTGTAATAATAGCCGTTTTAATGCCAGCTCGCTGCGTCACTGCAATGCCCAAACCATCTTGCACGAAAAATTCTTTCATGACTTCGCCGTCTTTGCCGATGGCAATTTGGCCGCTTGTCAGCACGCCATCCACATCAAAAACCACCAGCCGCACCTTGGAAGCTCGGGCCTTTGCGTCATCCGTCTGCTTGATTGGTATATCCATATTATTATACCACTCCTCGGCACGAATTTTTATTTATGTTTTCTGGCAATGCCGTCAATAGCCTGAATATCACGGAGCATCTCTTCCAATTGATCCAGATACACCATGTTCGGCCCATCGCACAACGCCTCTTCCGGATTGTCATGCACTTCCAAAAATAACGCATCCACACCGACTGCAGCCGCAGCTCGTGCTAAGTGGCCAACATATTCGCGTTGCCCCGCTGACGCCGTGCCTGCCCCGCCCGGCAATTGCACGCTATGGGTCGCGTCAAACACAACCGGATAACCAAAAGAGCGCATAATCGGCAATGCCCGCATATCAACTACCAAATTGTTATAACCTAAGCTAAAGCCGCGTTCAGTAAGCAATATACTTTCACAGCCTGCTTCTTCGAGTTTACGCACAACGTTTTTCATATCATTCGGCGCCAAAAATTGTCCCTTTTTCACGTTGACGGCGATACCGCTTTTTCCGGCTGCAAAAAGCAAATCTGTCTGCCGGGAAAGAAAAGCCGGAATCTGCAAGACATCGAGCACCTTAGAAGCTGGCTCCACTTGCGTGATTTCATGAATGTCACTCAAAACCGGCAAGTTTAATTCTGTTTTAATTTTTTGAAGCATGCCCAGACCTTCTTCCAGCCCTGGTCCTCTGAAGGAATTATAAGAAGAACGGTTGGCTTTATCAAAAGATGCTTTGAAAATATACGGCATCCCCAGGCGTTCTGTGATGGCCTTGATACCGCGGCCAATACGCAGTGTCCGTTCATAGTCTTCAATTACACAAGGTCCTGCAATCAGAGCGATCGGGCGCTGCGCGCCAAGCTCCAGCGAACCAATTTTCACAGTATGCATAGTCAACCTCCTTGATTAAGAACAAAGTATTGAACAAGAGAACCGGAGTCACGTGAGGGTTCGTATGAGGGTTCCCTGATACGTTTATTAACTCTTCAATTTCTCTCTGTCGTACTTTAAGCGGATGGTAGCTATTGCCATCCATGGCACAACCGCCCCTAGGCACCTCCAACGCCGTCGCCGATTCTCTTGTTCAATCCCGCTCCCGTTCTTTTATCTACGACTCAGCAAGATCGCTTCCACTCGTTTGAGGTCTTCCGGCGTATCGACGCCAACGGAGGCGTGTTCGGTAGGAAGAACCAAGATTTTATGACCATATTCTAACGCCCGCAACTGTTCGAGAGATTCGGTTTGCTCCAGTGGCGTCGGCTGCATAGCCGAGTATTCCAATAAAAAGTCGCGCCGATACCCGTAAAGGCCCAAATGCTTATACGCCTGAACCAAGCCAGGCTTGCGTGGAAAAGGAATCAAAGAGCGTGAAAAATACAGAGCATATCCTTCCTGGTCCATAACCACTTTGACCACGCTGTCCTGCACCGCCTCTTCCGGCAGCAGCGGCGCACACAAGGTAGCCATTTGCAAAGCAGGCCGCTCTGCAAAAGCAGTTGCCAAGGCTTCAATGACTTGCGGCTCAACGAGCGGCTCATCGCCTTGAACATTGATGATAATATCTGCATCCGTATGCTTGCGAGCTACTTCCGCCAAACGATCCGTTCCGGTAGGATGAGCGCTGGAAGTTAGGACCGCTTGCCCTCCGAAAGCTTCTACCGCTTTTAAGATACGCTCGTCATCAGTAGCTACCAGAACCTCCTGAACCCCTCGAGCTTGGATGGCCTGTTCGTATACATGTTGAATCATCGGCTTGCCCGCCAACAAAGCCAGCGGTTTTCCCGGCAGCCTCGTCGATGCATAACGTGCCGGGATCACACATACGGTTTTCATACTTCTCGTTTTTCTCCTTCCACCACTTGGCGAATGAGCCCCAAGAGTTGTTCGTAGCAGCCGTCCATAAATCGCAATTCAATCCCTAAAATATAGACCGGCAACGGACGATCCGAGTGAATAAATTCCGCCGGTATCTTTACGGCATCTTTTTCGGTTGTAATAATGGCTTTTACACCGGCTTCCACCGCTTCTTGCATGACCTGCTGCATTTCCGCCATAGTGTAGTCATGATGGTCTTCATAGCGAGCGGAAGCAACCACGCAGGCGCCGATGTCGGAAATGGTTTGTTCAAAGGAAGAGGGGTTGCCAATGGCAGAAAGCGCCATAACCTTGACTCCTGCAATTTCAGAGAGAGGCAATTTTTGCGGAGGCCGCCCCTGGTACCATTCCCGTATCTCAATACAATGCCTTGGTTGATGCACGCTTTCAATAATTGCTGCATCTGGATTGTATTGATGCACTGTACTCCGAATGATATCCCTCGTATCCGGGCTAGATTGATCTACTTTGGTCAACAAGCAAGCATGCGCTCTGTCCAAATGGGCTAACGGTTCCCGCAAAGTGCCGCGCGGCAGCAAATAGCGATTGCCAAATACATTCAACGTATCAATCAAAACAATATCCAAATCCCGTATAAGCTGCCAATGCTGGTAGCCATCGTCCAAGATCACAACCTGCGCTTTCAGCTCTCTGACGGCATATTCGCCGGTAACAGCTCGATTACGACCGATTACGACCGGAACGCCTGGCAGATTCTTTGCTAATAAAAAGGCTTCATCTCCGGCTTCACTGGCAGTCATAAACGTTCGCTTTCCATCGGAAACAAGCCCTACGGTGCCTCGCCATTTCGCCCGGTAACCCCTGTTTAAAAGTACTACTCTATAGCCCATATCGCGAATAATCGCCGCCAACCGTTGCGCGGTTGGCGTCTTGCCTGTCCCGCCTACGGTGACATTGCCTAAGCTAATGACTTTGCAAGGGAGCTTATACCGTTTTCGCACGCCCCAACGATACAAGTCGAGCTTAAAAGTCAGGCCGACGCCATAAAGCCAGGAAGAAACACGCAAGAACATCAGGATAAATTTCCCCAATAGTCCTGTTTCCTTCCCATGTACTAATTGATATAAATATGCCTGAATCGCTTCTCGTTGGCGCATACATGCCCCGCCTTCTCTCATAGTTAGCTTCGTTCGAAAAGCTTTCGCTATTTTTGCAAAAGTTCCTGCAAATAGCAAATGCTTCGCCGCGAAGCCCCCTTATTTTCGCGGACAATATCCAGAGTCAGCGCTTCCATGCGCTGGCGCTCCTTGCTGTCTTGCAGCAAACGCAGCACGGTTTCCGTCAGCTCCTGCGCATCACAGACCGTACTACACGCCTGCCGTCCAGAAAATAAAGCATATGTTTCTTTAAAGTTAAACATATGAGGACCAATCAAAATTACCTTGCCATGCGCCGCCGGTTCTAAAATATTATGCCCTCCATGAGGCACCAAGCTGCCGCCGACAAAGACAACATCACCCACACTATAAATGCGCCCTAGCTCGCCAATGGTATCCAAGATAACCACGCCGCCTTGCCCGCCCTGATTGGCTTGTTGCGTACGACGGCGTACCGGTAGACCCTTGGTCAAGCAGAGCTTCACTAACTCGTCTACACGCAAAATTTCTCGCGGCGCTAAAATTAAGGCCGCTTGAGGATATTGTTTTCGCACTTTTAAAAAAGCCGTAAGTAATACTTCCTCTTCACCCGCATGCGTGCTACCAGCAACCAAAATCGGCTCATGTCCTGTAAGAGTCAGTTCTCGTTTCAAACCTTCTCTTTCCTCAGGCGATACGTGAGTATAGGTTTGGTCAAACTTAGTATTGCCTGTTACTACCACTCTATGCGGGTCAGCGCCCAGTTGAATAATATACTGCTCATCAATCGCTGATTGCATGCAAAAGCGTTCCACCGTATTCAGCATGTCCCGCAAAATGCCTTTGAGATAATGGTAGCGTTTCACGCTACGATCACTAATCCGTCCGTTCACCATCATCACCGGTATCTTGTGTTGTTTAGCTGCATACAGAAAATTGGGCCATAGTTCGGTCTCCACCAGCAAAAAAGCTTGAGGCCGAACTTTGACAAGCACTCTGCTCGGCAGCCACGGTAAATCCAAAGGAAAAAAGATCAGCCCGTCCACATCCGTCAGGATGCGTTTGGCCATAGAGTACCCGCTAGCCGTAACTACTGATACTAAAACCGGCGTTTCCGGCAGGGCTTTCTTCAGTTCTTTTACCAAGGGGCTGGTGGCAACAATCTCGCCGACCGACGCTGCATGCAGCCAAATGCAATTCTTCTGCGCTACTTTATCCAGCGCATGCGCAGGCAAGCAGCCAAAGCTCTGGCGCAATCGTTCGCCAAAGCCTTCTTGCCGGAGACACCGATAGGCAAATACCGGCATGGCGGCTATTACTAGTATAACAGTCATGAGATTGTAAAAAAAGCGCATTTTCTAAACCCCGCTGCTTTCTGTCCCAGTATCGCGAAACTGAACCTGATACAACTTCTGATACAAACCGCCAGCCTGCAGCAACGCTTCATGGGATCCCATCTCCACAATCCGTCCCTGGTCCATAACCAAAATGCAATCCGCTCGTACAATCGTCGACAACCGATGGGCGATAACAACCGAGGTACGTCCTACCATCAGTTTATCCAAGGCTTCCTGCACTAACTGTTCGCTTTCCACATCCAAGGCCGAGGTGGCCTCATCCAAAATTAGCAAGCGAGGATCCCGCAAGATAGCTCGGGCAATCGCAATGCGTTGCCGCTGACCGCCGGAAAGCATGCAGCCTCGTTCACCAATAGGCGTCTCATAGCCTTGCGGCATAGCTGCAATAAAGTCATGCGCATTAGCTGCTTTGGCCGCTGCTACCACTTCTTCCTGCGTTGCCTCTAACCGACCATAGCGAATGTTTTCGTACACGGAACGATTAAAAAGCACCGTCTCCTGCGGCACAATGGCCATTTGTTCCCGCAGCGACTTTTGCGTCACTGTACGGATATCAACACCATCCAAATAAATCGTCCCTTGCTGCGGGTCATAAAACCGCGGAATCAGGGCGGCAATAGTCGTCTTACCCGCGCCCGAAGGGCCTACGATAGCAATCATCTGCCCGGGATGGGCTTCAAAAAACACCTGACGCAAAGCCGGTTCTCCCGGATTATAGGAAAAGTCGACTCCTTCAAATACCAAATGTCCCTGGGAATTTTGCAACACTACCGCATCGGGTGCGTCCTGCACCTCTGGCTGAGTATCTATCACTTCAAAGACACGCTGCGCTGCCGCTAAAGCACGCTGTACCACCCCATACGACTTGCTGATTCTTTTGACCGGATTGGATAAATTAACTGCATAAATCAAGAAGGCAATCAACGCGCCTGCGGTCAAGTCCCCGTGAATTACTTCCCAACCGCCATACCAGATAATAAGGGTCACTCCGATCGCCGCCAAAAATTCAATCAAAGGGGTCAACGTGGCCATCAGCTGAGCATTTTTCATCTGCGCCCGAAAATTGGAAAAGTTTTCCTTTTGGAAACGTTCAATTTCAAACTCTTCACGAGCAAAGGACTTGATGACCCGAATAGAGGAAATGGCTTCTTGCAAAACCGACGTAATATCCGCCACCTTAACCTGCATCACATTGCCGGAAGCGCGCAATTTTTTACCGAATACATTAATGGTTTGCCCAACCAAAGGTACTGTAATGAAAGTAAACAAAGCAAGCTTCCAGTGCAAAAAGAACATAGCGCCAATGGAGCCGATTAGGATAACGCTCTCCGTAATCAGCTCAATCAGCGTATCCGCCAACGCTCCTTGCACAGCCGCTACGTCATTAGTAACATGACTCATAATATTTCCGGTAGAGTTGCGCGAATAAAAAGAAAGCGACAATCTTTGCAAATGGCGATAGATATCTTCTCGTATATCAATGACAATTTTTTGGCCCACATACGCCATTAGATAACTTTGTCCATAGAAAAAAATACCGCGAATCAAAAAGACAACCACGATGCCGCCTGCAATTATATTGAGCATCATCATATCTTTATCGGCCAATACTCTATCAATTACGTCCTTAATGATCCAAGGAACGTATAAGTTTGCCGCTGAAGCCAGGATGATGCAAAAAATGGCTGTTCCCAGACGAGGCAAATAAGGCCGCAAGTATTTTAGCAGCCGCATATAGCTATTCATGCGCTTCCCTCCTGCTGCCGGACGCTTCCGCTAAAATTAAAGCCGCAACACGCTGAACGGCGCCGCTTTCTCCCAATTTGTGACGGACTTCCTCCAAAGCGCGGTGCGTAGCAACGCAATGTTCGGCATCTTGAAGATACTTCACTACCTCCGCCGCCAGTCGCTGCGGCTGCGCTTCGTTTTGGACGAGTTCCGGCACAACTTGCCGCTCCGCAATGATGTTGGGCAAGCTGATATACGGCAATTTCACCAACAGTTTTCCCAAACCATAGGTCAAAGGATTTACTTTATAAGTCACAACACAGGGCAAATTCATTAAAGCAGCTTCCAGCGTCACCGTACCGGAAGCCGCCATCGCAGTTTCCGCCGCTTGCATCCAGTCGTACAAATGCTCCCGCACCAAACGAACAGGAACGCCAGCTGCCTGTATCTCCGGCTGTACCATATCTTCCGCTACCGTTGAAGCCAAGGGCAAAACAAATACGGCTTCCGGCACCGCTGCCGCCACCTGTCGGGCTGCTTGCAAAAACAAAGGCAGCAGACTCTTAATTTCTTGTTTCCGACTTCCAGGCAACAGCAATACGATCCGTTCCTGGGGCTGCAGTTTCAGAAAGGCTCGCGCTTCTGCCGCATTGCGTTTCGTTCCCACCAAGTCCAGTAAGGGATGACCCACATAGGTCACGTTGCCTCCGTAGCGTCGGTACAATTCCGCTTCAAAGGGAAAAATAGAAGCAATATGATCGACTGAACGCACTACGCCCTTCGCCCGCCACTCGCCCCAAGCCCATACGGAAGGAGCTATATAGGAAACAACGCGAATGCCTTTGGCTTTTGCAATTTTCGCCAAGCGCATATTAAAGCCTGGATAATCAATGGTAACCAAGATGTCCGGTTTTTCTCGATCCATCGCCGCCGCCAAAGCATCGCGCAAACGAAATAAACGCGGTAAATTTTTAATAACTTCTACTAGGCCAATAACGCCCAAGTCGGCAATATCATAGAGAATGTCCACGCCTTCACGGCGCATAGCCGCACCGCCCATGCCGAACAAGCGTACATCCGGCTTCATGGCGCGCAACGCCGCTGCAATGCCTGCGCCATGAAGATCACCGGAGGCTTCGCCGGCGGAAAGCATGATTTTGCACATGAAACATCCTCCTAGAATCGTTTAAAAAGTACGGAGTGCGAAGATTGAACAAGAGTAGCGGGAGTAAAGGGAGGGTACGTATGAGGGGGCGAAGAGAACCGAAGCTATTATTTTACCACAATGGTAATGTTATGTGCCTCCGCCAAGGCAATAGCTTCTGCGCGGTCTACCAGCAGCGTTTTGCCGGCCTCCAGTACAAGGGCGGACGCACCGGCTTCGATCATGGAGTGAATGGTGGCAGGGCCCGCTCCAGGCATATCAAAACGCTGATCTTGCTGCGGTTTGGCTGCTTTAGCCACTACGGCGCCGCTGCCGCCGGCCAAAGCTCCACCGCGACGAATACAAGCATCCGTGCCTTCTATCGCTTCTACTGCCATGACTGCCCGATTCTTTACTACAACCGTTTGCCCAATATCCAAAGCGCCTATTTCTTTAGCCATGGATAGACCGAAATCCATATCCGCCAATTCGCCTTCTGTAGGCGTCCGTTTTGTCAAAACGCCAGGCTGCGGCAACAGCATTTTCAATAAGGCAGTTTGATCCGCCACAAGAATGCCTTCTTGAGTCAATTCCTTCACTAAAGCCAATAAAATGGTATCATCCTTTTGATCCGGCAATGACGCCAGTAACTGTTGAAAGCGGCCGTCCAATTCCACTTTGCCGGAAAAGAGTAATTCTTTGGTTACTTTCCCTAACATAGTAACCTGGGAAACCTCTTCTTGCCGAAGGGTATCAATCAAACGCTGCAGTTGACCAACGCCAATTTGATGATATACAGAAGCAGCTGCCGCCAAATCGCTCTCCACATTAGGTAACACCGCTATCGCTACAACAGACAAACCCAATTTCCGCGCACAGAACGCAAAATCAACCGGCAGTCGTCCGACGCCGGCAAGCAAACCGATTTTCTGCATATTCACCGCTCCCATATCCAAATTAAAATGAAAACCTAAATTAGGTTCTCCAAAACAACAGAAAGAGTTCGCTACAGAATACCCTGTACTCTGCAGCAACTCTTCCTCTGCTGCAACTTATTCGCTGCTGTCACGGCGCGTCCGACAAATCCCCCGCTCCGCATTGCGCAAAAAGCGCAAGAAGTGTTCTACTTCTTCGTATGCTTCCAGCTCTTGTTCCATCATTGCAATTGCTTGGTCCAAGGACAAGCCGTTTTTGTATAGAATCCGGTACGCTTTCTTCAGTTCGCGCCGCGCTTCCTTCGGCACGCCCGCTCTGGACATGCCAACACTGTTCAAGCCCGCCACCCTGGCCGGATGCCCGTCAGCAATCATAAAGGGAGGCACATCTTGAACCACTTTAGAAGCGCCGCCAATCATGGCATTACGACCAATTTTAACAAACTGATGCACTCCGGACAAGCCGCCGATCACGACACGATCTTCCACAATAATATGCCCTGCCAATGTAGCGGCATTGGACATAATTACATGATTGCCCACCACGCAGTTATGCGCCACATGCGTATAGGCCATCATCAGGCAATCAGAACCAATGCGTGTTTCCTCGCCCTCGCCTGTCGCTCTATTTACCGTAGTAAACTCGCGCAATGTCGTGCGGTCGCCGATAAACACATAGCTTTTTTCACCCTTGAATTTCAAGTCCTGCGGTTCCGCCCCAACCGAAGCGCTGGGAAAGATAACACAGTCTTTGCCAATGCTGGTCCAGCCGTCAATCACCACATGCGGGCCTATTTTCGTCCCATCGCCAATCACTACATTTTCGCCAATGACCGCGTAGGGGCCAATCTGTACATCCTTACCAAGACGCGCATTGGGATGAACCACTGCCATCTCGTGAATCATACGCAAAGGTACTACTTTATCCGTTTGCATAATATGACAACTCCTTCTGACTGAGTCTCTGTCAATACTGTTACGTCCTTACTTTCAGGCTGTTTTTCTGCTCTTATATTCCGACTGCTCAGTCAAATAGAAACATCATCTTTTTTTGCAAAAAAAGCCTTTACGATGAACTATACAGCTCTAGTTTTGTTTTCCTTGTCAACATCACTGTTTTTCTTACTTTTTATATTTTTTACTCTTGTTTTTCCGACAGCGCAAACATAAACTCCGCTTCCGCTACCAATTGACCCTCTACAAAAGCTTCGGCGCGCACTTTGCCTACGGAACCGCGCATGCGGGTTACTTCCGCTTCCATCCTCACCTGATCGCCAGGCACAACGGGCTTACGGAACTTAACTCCTTCCATACCAGCAAAGTACGCAATTTTACCTCGGTTTTCATCTGGATATAATAACGCAACTCCACCGACCTGCGCCATAGCCTCCAACAGCAATACCCCCGGCATAACCGGTTTATTCGGAAAGTGCCCTTGAAAAAAAGGTTCATTAGCAGTCACATTTTTTATGCCGACGCCACGCTTTAGCGGCTCCAACTCCAAAATGCGATCTACCAGCAAAAATGGATACCGATGAGGAATAATTTCCTTGATTTCTTCAATAGTTAATACCACTATGCACAACCTCCCTGTCTGGCCGCAGCAATTAACTGCGACAGTTTTGTATTCAATGCATGGCCGGACGATACTGCCACCACATGGCCTTTAATCGGACCTGCCAACGCTAAATCGCCAACTACATCCAGCACCTTATGCCGAACCAATTCATCTGCAAAACGCAGTACATTAACCGCTCCATTTTCATCATATACAGCGGCGTTCTCCATGCTGCCGCCCAAGGCCAAGCCTTGCGCCTGCAACACTTCTATTTCATGGACAAAGCCAATCGTCCGCGCCGGAGCAATCTCTCGCCAAAATAATTCCTTGGTGATTTCTACATCGGCAAATTGAATTCCAATCGCCTTGTGCGGATTAACCGACGTAAAAGTAATACGAAACCCATCATAGGGCAAAATAGAAATAAACCGATTTCCGTCTCGCACCGTAAGCGCTTCTTGTATGCAGTAAACCGAGCGTAAGGCTTCCTGCTCACACCGCCCCGCCTCCGCTAACAGTTCCAGAAACAGCAAAGCACTGCCATCAGCCACAGGCGGTTCCAGTGAATCAATTTCAATGAGGCAATTATCAATATCCATCGCGGAAAGCGCCGCCAAAATATGCTCTACTGTAAAAACCTTAGCTTCCCCAGCTTCCAACGTCGTCGCCCGCATGGTCTGCGTTACACAGGCCGCTTGCGCCGGAACGCGAGGCCTGCCAGGCAAGTCTATCCGTTCAAAAAGGATTCCCGTATCTGCGGGCGCCGGCAAAAACCGTACTTTCACTTCCCGCCCGGAATGCAAGCCAATCCCGCTATAGGCAACTTCCTTTGCCAGAGTACTTTGTCGTTCCATGATTCCTCCCAAAAGCATTAAGCCCTTGTTTATTCTAGCGGATTTACGTGTGCAACGCAAGACTTTCTGTCTTGTCTCCATGTTTCCAACGGTTATGCAGCCAAAACCACTCTTCCGGATGCCGCCGGATGTGCTGCTCGACACACCGAGTCAGCACTTGCGTTGTTTGCTGAATTTCTTCTTTTTTATTTCTTGTCTGCCCGACAAATACCGGCGGATAGAGCCAGGCATGATGACGACCATCTGCCTCTTGAGTAATAAAAGCAGGTACAATCGGCACTTGGCGCATACGCGCCAAGTGCGCCGCTCCTGGAGGACTAGAAGCTTCACGCCCAAAAAACTGCGTCCGAACACCTTCTGGGCCTGCATCCTGATCCACCAGCAAGCCAATAATATTTCCTTCGCCTAAAAGCTGAATCATTTCCTTTACACCTGTTTTATAGGTCACATGCATGCCGCTTTGGCGACGATATTCATTAATAAAGCGGTCCATCGCATCATTCGTCTGCTTTTGCACTACCGCAACCAAGGGAAAGCCCCGTTTTGCCAAGGCGGCTCCCAAGAGCTCCCAATTCCCGCTATGAGCCGTCGCCAAGACCACGCCTTTTCCCAAAGCCAATGCTTGTTCCAGATGCTCTGCTCCTGTAAAGGAAATCCAGCTATCTAGTGATTGCTTCAACAAAAGCGGTACGCGCAGCACTTCCATAAACATGGGGCCAAAACGTACAGCGCTGGCGCGAGCCACACGCTCCGCTTCCACTTCATTTACAACAAGACTTACACGGATATTTTCTATTGCCATTCTTTTTCTTTTTTTAGGAGTCAGCTTCCAGGCTACAGTACCTAGATAGCCCCCCCATCGTTTGGCTGTCGCTACAGAAAGAGAACATGCCAGACGACTGAGAAGCTTTACAACAATGTATAGCATTTGACACTCCTCGACACATAAGATACAGAAAAAAGAGAAACGAAAAGAACGATACACAGAGAATATACTCTTATATTATATTCTTTGGGACTTCTCTGTTACTCTGTGTTACGTTATCCTCGCCTCATCCCAGCATTGAAAGAAGGCGGCCGAAGCCGCCATTCTTTTTAGTACGTATAGCTTCCGCCCACATAGGTTTTTCCTGCATAATGCCCGGCATCCAGACGAAAATCAGGCCCTAATGATACACGAACGCCCGCGCCCCACTGCCGTCCGTCTTGTTCCAAAAACAACCTAGTTTGCGGCAGCAAGGGAGCTTCTAGAGCGCCGAACAAGCCATGATAGCGTCCATTGCCAAGTCCAACATGTAGACGCAAACCAAAAGGTAAGCCTTTGCTGGCAACAGCGTACGTCGTACGTCGCTCTTGTGCGCCAACATCTTCCACGCCGATAGCAATGCCGGGACGCAAAACCTTTTCTTGCGCCAAGGCCCATTTTACGTTCCATCTCACCGCAGAACCTTGCTCCCCCTCAGTACGGTGCAAAGCACCTACTTCCAACGCCTGCCCCAGTCCAAAAGTAACAACGTCATTTTTTTCTCCCGGCCTGTTATATCGTCCTATACTAAAGCTATTCGCTGGAAGCACATCAGCACTGACTACATTCGCCAACCCAGTGCTTCCCTGCAAAGTTGGCGCTGCCTCGGCTTTACTAAAAGCAAACACCACTAATACAGCTAGACAGGCCAATAGTATACGACTCTGGCTACTCATACTTTCGGCTCACCCGCCGTAAGCTGAGTTAGCTGTTTTTCCAAATTCCGAACCCTCTTCAGCAGTTCAGGAACTTTGGTAACTGCAGCTTCATTTTTCAGCCAGTCTTTGTACGGGCGCGCCGGAAAGCCGCCGCAAAACGAATTGCTGGCGATGTTGCCAATCGGCGCCGACCGCGCCGCAAAGACACAGTTATCGCCAATAACAAGATGACCGGCGCTGCCGGATTGGCCGGCAAAAGTAACACGGCTACCAATTTTCGTACTGCCGGCAATACCGGTCTGAGCTACAAAAAAGCAATGCTCGCCGACTTCCACATTGTGTCCTAAGTGCACTAAGTTATCAATTTTTGTACCGCGACGCACAACGGTCCAGCCCGTTGTCGCCCGGTCCAGGCAGGTATTAGCGCCTATCTCCACATCGTCCTCAATGCGTACGCCGCCCACTTGTGGCACTTTGCGATGACTGCCATCTACGGTTACAAAGCCAAATCCGTCGCTGCCAATCACAGCACCACTGTGTACAATAACCCGTTCTCCCAATTCACAGCCTTCTCGAACCGTTACATTGGGGTAAAGAATGCAATCATTTCCCACCCGACTGCCTACACCGACATAGCTGTGAGGATAAATGACCGTATTAGCACCTATAAATGCGCCAGAATCGATCACGGCGCAAGGCAGGATAGCCACATTATCGCCCAATATCGCATCTTCCGCCACTACTGCCGTAGGATGTACGCCCCGTTGCACCACAGGTCGCGGAGAAAAAACCTCCAGCAACGTTGCAAAAGCCGCGCGCGGATTGGCCACTCGCACTACGACTTTGGGGAAATCGTCGGCAACATCTTTAGCCACCAAAACAGCACCAGCACGGCTAGCCGCGGCCTTTTCCAGATGAGGCGCTACGGCAAATGTAATATCTTCAAGCCCCGCCTCTTCAATGTTAGTCACACTATTAATCGGCAGCGCCGCATGCGCTTCGTCAATGATCCCGTCTACCAATTCGGCAATTTCACCTAATGTTTTCATTAGTCCCTCGCCTCCGTTACTGGAGGCGTTTGAGAACTTCATCGGTAACATCCATGCCGCCTTGGGCCACTTCCCGTTTATACAAAATAACGCTCAGTTTCTTTTCCTGAGCAATTTGCTCCAGCGTCTTTTTCAAATCACTTTCAAACTGTTCGCCAACTTGTTTCTGCAATTGACGGTACTCTCCCGCTAGGGCCTGCTGTTTCTGCTGCGCTTCCGTCGAATCGCCGTTTTGCTCTTTTTGCATTTTTTCCATAATCTCTTTTTCTTTGGCGTCCAATTGGTCCTGCAACGCTTTGACTTTAGGACTTTCCTTGACCACTTTCTCCATATCAACAAAACCAACCGTAGGCTGACTACTGCAACCGCCAATCAAAAGAACCGCAAAGCACAGCGCCAGAATCAGTGCAATCGTACGTTTTTTTTGCATCATGTCCATCATACTCCTCGTCACTCCTGTTATTATTATCTAAAATAGACAGCATCCGCTCTCACGGATGCTGTAATGCTTGAGCTACCCATTCCGTAATATCTACCGCCTGCATTGCTGCAATCGGTTTTCTTAAGACAATATCTATGCCGCGCGCACTAGCGATGCGACCAGCTCGATCCTGCACTTCCTCTTGAATGAGACGTTGCAGCTTCTGCCATTCCATTTCCTGCTGCTGTAACCGTTCTTCCAAATCACGAATTCGCTCTGCACTCACCGCTTCCGGCGTTGTCTTTACTGCACTTACCGGCTCCAATTTCGCCAACGGCGTTTGTCTGGCAACTGTCTGTTGCTCTTGACGAATGGCTTCCCGTAAAGGAGTCAACGCCGCAGCAAAGCGTTGCGCCAATTCCGCTTCTTTCTGAGCCAGTCGCAGTTGCTGCAGTTGCTGCACCTGCGTCAACTGCAAGCGCAGCGCTTCCGCCTCTTGCGGCTGCAGCGAAACAATACGCAGCTTTAATTGCAGCGAAACCACTTGCGGATCCAGTTCACTGTGTACTTCTTCTCCATACGCTTTCATTTCCTGATCCAGCACTTTTTGCAAGCTTTTTGCCCTCTCTTGGAGCTGCTGCTGCAAGGCCGCCTCTTGTAATGACTGCGTAGCCTGTGCCGCAACCGGCAGAGTTGGCATAGAAAGCATCTGCACTTCTTGCGCCGCTTGCAATACCAAAGACTGCTTCAACCACTCCAGCTTCTGCCTTCCAGCCAGCCAAGCCGTCTTTTTACTTTGCCATTCCAAGTAGTTAGGATGCGCCTTCATTACTTTTTCTTCGTCCAATACCGCCCAAACCATCGCCTTTGGTTGTTCAGAAGCCAGTTGCTTCCCGCAGGCGCTCACTGCCACTGCAAGCAGGATTAAAAATACCAAGAGAACTCCTCGTTGCTGTCGGCTTTGTCTGGACATGATTCAGTTCCTCCAATTGGACTTTTCATAGTAAGGAAGGACCGAGTCGAACAAAAGATCGGCTCGGCCTACAGGTCTTATTTGAATTTTTTGATAACCTCATCGGTAATGTCCTGGCCGCCGTAAACAACATTTCCTTTGTCAATAACAATAGCCAGCCCTTTGGCATCGGCCACAGCCTTAACCGCTGCAGTCACTTTGTCGTTAACGCTTCCCAGGAGAGAAGCTTTTTTCAACTGCAGGCGCTCTTGGATCTGCATGTAGTAATCTTGTTTTTCTTTGTCGTTCATGGTAGCCGCTTTAGCGTCAAAATCCTTTTTAGCCAGTGCTACTTCGTCTTCAAAGGATTTTTGCGCTACCGTATAGTCCGGATGCTGCGATACCAGCATATCATAATTGACAACTCCTACGCTGCCGGAGCCAGCTGCTGCTGCTGCATGGCTTACGCTGCCGGTCTGCGACACCGCAATACCCACCACACTGAGTACAAAGAAGGCTACAATAGCCAGGGAAATCATACGAATTTGACGTTTTTCTAATTTCATCATTTTTAAGTTTCTCCTCTCTTAATTGGAACTCACTTTTTATTATACCAGGGCCTCTGCCGCCTTTCAAGAAAAGAAGATGAAAGAACGGGATTTGAATAAAAGGAGAGTACGAATGAGATACTACTGGAGCAACCCCAAATTTCAAGGAGCCGCTGCTTTAACGAACACTCCCGCAAAGAAAGAAATTTTTTCGTTAGATACGGAAGAAAACGCAGGCATAGCGGCGCTCTGCCGAGGCTTTCTGAGAAAATCTAACGGAAAAAGAGCCAGTTTGCGGGAGTCGTTAGTAAAGCAACGACTTCTGATCAGAAAGTCGCAATTAGTCGCAGCCAGCGTTCTTCATTCGTAAGTACGTATTCGGCGCTAAGAAATTCATGCAATCGATAGCGCACTCCCAACTCGCTGTCATGCTTATCTTCATACCTCTCCAGGCGCAAGCTCCACGGACCGCCCAATTGCTGGCGCATCCAAATAATCTTCTCACCATCCTGAAACTTATACTTTACTCCCGCTTCCGTCTGCGAAGACACTTGCCATCCCAATCCGGAATACCAACGATTCTTTACGTCATTGGGGAAAAAGTCTCCTTCCACAAAAAGCTCGCCTTGCGGCGTCGCTTTCCAGCCGGCATGAAGACGCACTCGCGTCGCCTCGTTTTTCTTGCCCATATCCAAGTAGCCTTCGGCAAACATGCGATAATAACGACTTTCCGCGTCCAGCACCACTTCGGTTGTCGGCCCTGCCCGCACTTCTATTAAGTGCATTTGCAATCCCATCTGCTTCACCCACGAATGGGTAGCAGCCTTCGCCAGCAGTTGTTCCGCCAGCGCTTTCTCATGACGAGCCACAAAAGAGACAGGCAACTGAAGCCACCCTTGGCTTTCCTGCTCCAAGTCTTTTTGCACGCTATAGAGCAATACATTAGGCAAACTGCGCGAACGCAGAGTGACCTTCAAAGCTTGCACCAGCGGCGCTTGCGGCGTCATAGTCAGCTTGACCTGCGTCTTTTTGCTAACCGCCACTTCTACGTCCGGCCGAAACTCCGGCAATTGATCTTCGAACCACTCCCGCACTACGGTACGCACCAAACCTGCGCCCCAATCAGCTGCATCAATAGGCATTCCCAAGAGCACTTCATCTACTACTTTTTTCAACGTTTCGACCTTGGGCCTTAACGCCTCACGCCCTTGTGGCGGAAAACCACTATTATCCCAAAGCAAATCCGTTGTTTCCACTACATCGCCCCACGGAGTCAAACGCAAAGAAATTGTGGTTTCTTCTCCCAGCGAAATGCTTGCTGTTTCTACGGAATAGCCAATCAAAATTCGGTCAAACACTTCGCAAACCATACGTTCGTAAGCAGCTCGTTTGGGCTCGACCACAGCCACAGGCCGTCCTTGCAGGACTTGTTCCGCTACTGCGTGAACGCTGGCTTGAATGCGCAGAGCCAATCTAGACGGCAGCGGCTGCCCCTTGTCGTCACTGACAACAACAATTGTTTGGGAAATGACCGGTTCAGCAGCCCATGCAGGAAGAATTCCTATCCACAGCAGTGCCAGCACTCCCAAATACAATTTCAGCAACCGCCGCTTCATTAGAACTGTCCGCCAAAGCTGAAGTGGAATCTACCGCTTTCATTACCTTTACCATAATCCAAGCGAATAGCACCCAGCGGCGTATTCATGCGCACACCAACACCAAAGCTCTTTTTCCATGAGTTATCGCCGCCGATGCCCGACCAGGCCCGACCAGCATCGCCGAAAACTACGCCATATACTTTCTTAGCTACGGGGAAACGATATTCCAGAGTTGTCGCCCACATCTTGTTTCCCTTAAACTGGTCATCCAAATAACCTCGCAATGTGTCTGAACCGCCTAAAGAAAAGCGTTGGCTGTCAGGCAGATCGCCATTGGCCCAGCCAGCCATACCGCGAAAAGCCAGCACATGATCGCGTCCTACTTTACGATACGTCCGCAGCTCTGAGCTGTACTTTTTAAACGAGAAATCACCGCCTAAACCGGCAAATTCGCTTGCCACTGAGAAGCGCCGGCCTTCTGTCGCATTGAAAATATTGTCACGATTGTCAAAGACACGTTGAAGCGTTACGCTGTTTGTTGTACCATAGTTGCGCGCTAAATATGCAGCATTAAACTCTGGATCATAGGTAGAGCCGCTAGTCGCTTCATAATTAATTGGACCTTCTTCATAGCCCATATAGGTATCAGTACGATGTTTCAGAGTAACATAATTACGAACAAATTCCCCTTCCGGCCGCCCCAAAGTCACTTCCACCCCTTTGCGCCGCTTATCGTACGTAGAACGTTTCGCATCCGTGTTATCGTAATAATCTGTGTACTCGTTGGTCATATCATACATAGTGAAGCTAAGGGAAGTTTCCTTGTCATCTACCCAGGGCCGTGTGTAGCTAAACTCATAGTTTCTGTTTTTCCGATTCGTGTTGCTCGCGCCTTTACCGCCAATTTCCCAATGAATCTTGATTTTATCGCCAGTACCACGGAAATTATTATCGCCCACTTCTACGATTCCTATGGTCCCGTCTGTTTTACTGTAACCGGCACCAATGGTAAAGACGCCAGTTTTTTGCTCCACTACGTCAATTTCGATAATTACCGCATTGGGTTCACGCCCGGGGTTGAGTTTAAAGTTAACGTCCTCGAAAAATCCCAGATTATAGATGCGTTGCAAGCTTCGTTTCGCCAGTTTGCTGTTAAAAGGCTCGTTTTTCTTTAACTTCATCTCCCGAGTCACTACATAGCCTTTTGTTTTTTCATTGCCTTTGACAATAATGTCTTCCACGATACCTTCGTTAATGCTGACCTTCAATATGCCATCTTTGTCCAAGGAGAGATCGCTGACTTTAGCAAGTATGTATCCTTCGGTTTTGTACAGCTCTTCAATAGCTGCCGCATTATCTTGTAGTTGCTTCGCGTTCAGTACCTTTCCTTCCGGCACAGTCAGTAACGCACGCAACTTGTCTGTCGTTATCTTGGTATTGCCCACAATATTAATCTTGTTCAACACCGGATTTTCCCGCAAGACATAGACAACCTGCACGCCTTCTGGCGCTTCCACAAAGGTTGCCGTCACATCCGCAAACCAACCGCTTTCATATAATGCTTTCAGATCGTTTTGAATGGAAGCCGCCTTCCAAGCATCTCCTGGCTTCACTTGAATATACGGCAGTAACTCATTGTCTTTTACTACTTGATTGCCATGAATTTTCACAGCGCTAATCGTTCTGCCGGTATAATCCGCCGGTGCCGCAGGCGCTGCCGCCTCAGGAGCGACCGTCTCCGTAGCCGCCTGGGCTACCTCGCCATCAACCATCCAAAGTCCCCCTGACAAACACGCTACCAAAAGGATTTTGCCATATTTCTGTTTCTTATTCATATATGTCCCCCTATCTGTCTATTGACCAGCACCGCGCAGCGCCTTACCGGCGGCGCGCAGGGCTTTTTGCATTTCTTCCGGGGAAACGGCTTCAGCTTTGGCCGATTTAGACGTTTCCTCCGTTTGCTTCTCTTCCGGGATGATTGCTGCAGCCTTCGGCTTCGCAAGAACAGCAGGAGCCGTATCTGTTTGCTGCTGTTTGGCCCCGTTGAATACGACCTGTTGTTCTGTAGCCGGCGCCTTCTCCGAGTTGGTATTTGTAGAAAGAACCTGATTCTTTGTTGCTGCTCCCGCAGAAACGGCTGCATTTTGTTCCGCCCAAAAAATGCCCGCACCTGCTGATAGGACCAATAACACAGCAAACGCCATCGCCATTCCCTGCCAACCCCAGCACGACTGCAGCCAAAAAGGAAGCTTTCTGCTTTCGCGCACATGCTGCAGTTCCGCCTGCGCTAAAAACAAATTCAACTCCCCTTGCATTTCTTGTTTTTTTCCAAAAGACTCTTCCGCTTGATGCAACCACTGCCGCGCGGTTGCCAAACGATGGCATAACTGAGTTTTTGATTGCATCTTCTTACACCTGCCTTTATATACGACTATACAGTCCAAGAAAAGCAAAGTTCTTCCAATTCTTAAAAAGAAGCAAAAAAACAGGTTAAACAAGCAAAAACAATAGTTAGCATCAAATTAATCCGCTTATATACTTCTTTCCTTCCTCCTGCTTTTCTTTTCCCTTACCAATGCTGCATAAAGCGGGAAAGCATGCCGCGAATTCTGCGCACTCCTTGCTTCTGCAAGCGATATATATGAGAAAGAGTGACATTTAATTCTTCTGCTAATTCTTTGGCTTCGCAATCCCGCAAAAAAATACCACTGACCACTTGTTGTTCCTTAGCCGGAAGCCTTTCTAACGCCTGCTGCACCCGCCCGACTAAGTAGCGTTGTTCCACCTGTATCGCTACCTCCGGGTCGGCATCTAACAGTTGCTCCGCTAAGGTAGCTCCTCCCGCATCCAACCAAGGCAAATCAATCGATGCAGCCGTCTGGCGGCCTTCTTTCTCCAAGTAATTGAGCATGCGGCCTCGAATACGGTGTACGGCAAACAGACTAAAGGCGACACCGCGTTTTGCGTCAAACCGCTCTGCAGCCTCAATCAAGCCTACCGTTCCTTCCTGAATCAAGTCCATTTTCAATTCGGCAGAGACTTGAAATGACATGGCCGTCTTGAAAACCAACGGCTGGTAGCTTTCAATCAACACTTTGCGGCTGGTGTCATCATCCTCTTCCCGCCATTTTCTCCATAGCTGGCCTTCTTCTTCCGGCTCTAAAAGGCGCACTTGCTGCAACGCCTCTAAATACGCTTTCATGTCACCCCTCCTCTCTCTCAGTGATTCTCTATTTTGTCATATTTTATATAGTATATCATTTTTGCGTTTTTCTTAAAATCGGATTTTTGTCTCAATGCCAACAATTTTGCGTTTTTCTTCATTGGTAGCGGCGAAAAAGCTTACCCTGCGGTTCAACTCGTATTTGGCCTCCCATGTATATAGCTTGCTATCCTGATTTGTCGTATACGTTATATATAGCTGCGGCGTCAAATACTTGCCTAAACGAACATTGTAGCTTTTCTCTACATCCTCTTCCGTTGTTTCTTTGCGAGTCAGCCATATGTTGCCTAAAGCATAGCCCCGCACCATACGAAATTCATCCAATCCCAACAAGTCGCGCAGTGAATCTTCTACATCGCTGACCAGCCTAACCTCCAAGCCGGTGCTGAAAAGATTGTAGACCTGCTCCGTACCGAGAGAACTGTTGAGGCGGCCGGAGCCAGAGGCCATTCCTGTATTTCGACCACGCAGTGTCAGCATTTTGATAATTTCATCTTGACTCATCGCCGGTTCCGAACGAAGCTGCAATTCCATATTCTCCGCCGGCCCTGTAATGCCTAGATAAACAAGATTTTGCTGGTAGATCGTTGTAGCCCTCAAACGCAACACCGGCAAAAAAGTTCCCCGGCGGCCAAATTCCGCCTTGGCCACATTCACCTTGAAGGGAGTTCGCAAGTACTTCACCGTCCCTCTTGTTGCATGCACTTCTCCCTGCAGATGCGGCTCCTGTAGCGTACCACCGGCATGAACGGCGCCTTCCAGTTCCATATCATACAACAACGGATTATATAACCGAGTCCCCCGCTCTACTTGCAAGTCCACGTCTAGTCCCAAATCCCAGCTCCAAGAAGTATTGCTATCCACCAAAGGAATGTTGATGCTGTTGCCCTTGCCCACCGTGATAGCGCCGCTCAACTTAGGTGAGCCATGGTCCGGGGTCAATTGCATCTTTCCAGATAAAGGTCCTTTAAAATATTCGCTATCGATCTTGGCTTTATCCAAGTTCAGCTGCATTTGGTAATCAACAAGATCTCGCCCTTGCAAATGCGCTTGTCCTGTTGCCGCAACCGTGCCACCGCCTAGAAGGCCACGCAAATCGGTCAAAGACAGCGTCGTGCCTTCAAAATTCAATTTAAGATGGACATCGGATAAAGGATCTTTTAAGCCTTTTACCTTTACAATGCCTTTAGGTACTTCCACTTCGCCATACCACAATGGCTGCGACCAAGTCCCGCCCAAACGCACTTCTCCAGCCACTGGTCCTTCCGCCCACGCCACTTGCGGCAGCATTAACGGCAACATGCCTAAATTAGCTTCGTTCAAGTTCAATCGCAAATCCATCGGGCCATCAACGCCGTCGCCTCGTAACGCCGCCACCGGAACGGTCCCTCTGACGCGAGCTCGGTACGGCCCGCTAACCAATGCCGCCTGTTCCACTTCGATCTTTTTCTGATCAATCAACAGGAGCGCTGTAGCTGAATCAAAGGATACGCCACCAAACATCCCTTTCGAGACTCCTATCGATAAGTTCACAAACGGCTTATCTGCTGGTCCGGACAACTGAGCAACAAAATCCAAATTCCCCTTGGCGGAAAGCTTTGGGAAAAACCAGGTTGTCAAAAGGCCTGCATCCAATCCGGTACCGCCGACTTCCAGCTGATACTCTCCCTGCAAATCCGCCGTCCCTTGCGCTACCAGCTTGCCGTTTATACCTTGTTTGGCCTCAAAACGATGGATAGTGACCAAACTGCCTACTTGGCTGACATGAATATCCGCTTCTTCCACAGGATATCCTCTAAGCAGTCCTTCTTGCAAATGGCCGTGCAAATCCAAGCTAGGTACGCCAACTTCGCCGCCAATGCGCACAACGCCGTCCAAACGCCCGTCTACGCCGGAGTCGGTAATGCTTAAAACAGGCAGCAACTGAGCCAATTGACTATGCTTGACTTCTAGAAAACCGTCAACCACGCCATTTTCTAAATTAGCATCTCCATGAAAAGAAATAGTTCCCTTGCCTAGTTGTGCGGAAAATTGCGGTATGTTTACATAAGAAGCAATACTCTCCACATGACTTTTTACATTATGAACCTTCTGCCCGTTTAAGGTTAATTCAGGAACAGACAGGTCGCCGGAAAAAGTAGGCCGATTTCTTGTGCCGCCAACGGTACCGTTAAAATTGACCAATCCCTTCACCTGGTAGGGATAATGTACCTGAATTTGCGCTAACTCAAGGTCGTTAGCTTCTATCCGAAACGCTAAGTTCCCCTGCGCATCCATAGAACCTTTTGCTCTAAGGCGAGCCCGTAAAATATTCAGCAGTAGCTCATCTAAGTCAATGCGTCCATCTTCGTGCAAAGCATATTTACCGCTTAAACGCGAAAAGAAATAGGGCACTGCATCTGGTTCCGTACGAAAAGACCCATCACGTAAAAGAAACTGTCCATGCACAACAGGCGCCGTCATGGTGCCGCTGATCTGCATGGTATTTTCCAATCTTCCCGTTACTAAGGCCGCAATGCCTGTTACCGGCAGCAATTCCTCCAGACGCGCTTCTTTGCTTATAACTTCCAGGGCCAACTTGCGTTCGCCCCTCCACTCCAAATTTCCTCGCAGCAAGTGCTCAGCTTTGCCCCGCACCAAGGCGCCTTGCCTCAATTCCAGGCGATCACCGCTAATATCAGCTTGTGCGAACAACGAATCATAGGGCATTCCCGCCAGTTCGCCGGAACTAGCCTTCAGCTCCAATGCTCCCTGCGGCTGCCGCCAGTTGCCAGTAAGCTGCAAGGCCACGTCGGCCCGGCCTGAAAATGATTTCCCTGGCAGAAGCGGCTGCAACCGTTCCACCGGCAACTGGCTTCCAAAGAACTGCAACTGCACTTCTTCCCCGCGAAGATTCCCTGTACCAGTCAGACTGCCTTCCCCGATTTCTCCCTGCACCTGCACATCTTGACCGTCGTCTCGTTGAACCAGCACTGCCGTAAGCCGTTCCACAGCAACACCTTGCCAGCTGCCTTCACGCACTTCCAGTGTTCCTTCCAATATCGCCGGACGCGCCTCCCAACCTTTGCCTTCGGCATAGCCATCCACACTGAGCATGCCTTGCACATCTTGCTTAGCCAAATCAGGAACCAGCGAAGCCAATGCAGTCAGAGACATATTTCTTCCTTGACAAGCAAGGCGATAACGCTGATCCTTCCACTGCAGCCAACCGCTTCCTTTCAGCAAGCCCCCGGCCACATCGCCCTGAAAAGAAGCCACAGTTACTTGTTCTGCATCTGCTTGCAGCCTTGCCTCAGCATTTTCTGCCGATATCCCGCCAATATCCGCCTTATGCAGTTCCACTATTCCTGCAACCTGCGGTTGCTTAAGCGAACCGCTCAGCTGCAAATCAAACCCGACATCACCAGCCATGGCGACCTCGATATTAGGTATATATGATTTCAACTTTGCTAGATCCACATGATCGGCTTTACTCTGCAAATCAAAGGTCAACTGCTCCAGTTTGCCAAACTCGCCAGCAGGCCCTCGCGGCAAATGAAGATAGCCGCGCACCGTAGCCGCCTGTCCTGCCGCTTTCCCGCGCAAAGCCACATAAGCCTTATGCTCATTTTCTTTATGCAAAGAAACTAAGGTAAACATACCATTCAAATCTTCCAAAGGCACACCGGCGATTCCGGCAGATACATGCTCAAGCTGCGCATCCAAATTAACAGCCGGCCGGCCACTTCCTTCTTGGCGCAGAAAAATTCCAACTTGCGAAATACTTCCAGCAAGATCTTTTATCTGAGCCTCCGCAGGCAAAAACGGCGCCAAATGAGAAAGCGCCAGTTGAGGAACCTGAATATTCACCAAACCCTGTTCCGCGTCATTCCAGCGCCCTTGGGCGGTCAACTCCTGCCCATCAAAGACAGCTTTTAAATCCAGCACCGTTTTAGACTCTTCACCGACATGTACGGTTCCAGTCAAATTTTCCATTTTCCACGCCACGCGAGGCAATGAAATATGTACAACGCCGTCTACTAGCAGAACGTCCGCATCTAGCCGACTTTTTCCTTCCGGCCGTTGGCGCAAAAACTCTTCCCAAGCCCAGGTTCCCTGTGGATCTTGTTCAATAAAGATGCGAGGCTGCTCCACTTTTATTTCCGAAACAGCCCTAGTCGGTTCCAACTGCCCCAGCGCCCGCCAGGGATTCAGCTTCACCTCGATCTTCTGCGCTGTCAGCAACGTCACGCTTCCCGGGGCCGCCGTCCGCAATGCGGTATCGCGCAAGGCCACAGATAGCGGCGTTTCCCAGGAAATAGACCCTACAGACAGTTCGCCTCCTATGGATGCATTAAGCTGTTGCACTATAACTGGGCGAGCTTCTTCCAACCAAGTTGCACTCCACTGGTATATCCCCCAAAAAAGAAGGAGGGTCACTGCAGCAAAAACACTCGTCCCTTGTACCAAGCGACGTTTGTTCATACTCGTCCCCTCCTTTCTCTCCCGTAGCTACTTAAACCTATTTGCGAACAACAGGAATCCCCATCGCTTTTTCCAGTTTCGCTTTACTTGTATTGTGGTCATATAAGGCTTGAATATAATTAGTTTTCGCCTGTGTCAACGCTACCTGCGAATCCATTACGTCCAGGTTAGTACCTACGCCGGCACTGTAACGAACTTGGGCAATTTTGTAATCCTCTTCAGCTTGCACGACCGCGACTTTGGTAGTATCAATGCGTTTTTCCGCTTCCTGCATGTTCAAGTACGCTTGGCGCACTTCCAAATGAGCGGCGTCGCGTGTCTTACGCAACTGTTCTTGCGCTTTTTCCACCGATGCTTTAGCCTGGCTAATTTTTGCATCGGTTAAGCCGGAATCAAATACATTCCAGCTGGTTGTAAAATAAACGCGCCAGTTGCTATTGTTGTCCCCAGGAAAGGACTCGTCATTAAAATCGTACAGAGACGCCAACGTAACCGTAGGCTTTTTACCGCTTTGCGCAATTTGCACGCCTTTAGCGGTTGAAGTCAAGGAATCTTTGGCCTGCAGCACGTCTGGACGATTCTTTAATGCATAATCGATGCAGTCGCTCATAGACTGCTCATACTTCTGGTACGCCAACTCTTCTTTCAAAGTAAGCCTTGTTTCCAAGGACAACCCGATCACGTTATTAAGAGAAGAAACTGCTACCTCATAGGCGTTATCCGCTTTGATCAAAGTCTGCTTGGCATTAGCCAATTCTACTTCAGAACGTAGCACATCCGACTTAGCTACAGTACCAACATTAAATTGAGCCTGTACATTTTTCAAATGCGCTTCCAGGCGATCTACCGACTCTTTGTCCACTTGAATCATATTACTGGCTTGCAACACATCATAATAGCCTGTTGTTGCATCAATCTTCATCTGCTGCCAAGCTTGCTCCACACTCAAATTAGCAGAATGAACGCCTACTTTGGCTTGATCAATAGTGCCTTCCACCTGACCACCTGTGTAAAGAGGCAGCGACAATGCAACCGTGTTGTCATATAAGTACTCATTATAACCAGCACTATAATTTCCGCCCCGCCGGCTGTCAATATGCGTATAGCTCAGCACCGGCATCCGCCCCGCCTTCGCCTGCCGCAAAGCTCCTTCCGCCTTTTTTTGATCCGCCAACGCCATTTGGCCGGTCGGATTGGTAGCCAAGGCCTTTTCAATTGCTTCTTGCAACGTCAAATCAACATCAGCAGCCCAAGCGGTTTGCCCGCCTAATAAGCCACTTACAAGCACTACCGCCATTAGTTTTTTCCAGCCTCTTCGTTTCTGCACCTTGCATCCTCCTTCATAGTTCCAAGCCGTGTTATGAACTGAATTGTATTTCTTTTACTGTTTCGCACACTGACTGTCCAGTCAAAAAAACAGAACCTCTTCATTATATGAATGTTTTTCCTTGCTTGTCAATGCTATCTCTACTGTCAATGTCCTTTTTAAAAGGAAGTCCTAACGCCAACATAGGTAGCCTCGCGCGTATTTTTACCGGCACTGTCCGTCTGTCCCACAAGCCAGGTTTGCGGCGCAATCCGCCACTGACTGCGCACCTTCCAGCGCAGATCATTGGGATCGTAGGCATCTACGGAAACAATCCAGTTTTTGCTCAAATGGTTATCCACGCCCAGCCCCATCTTACTATCCATTAGGCCCGCCCGAAAATCCAGATCGCCATTGCGCCGTCCCATTTGCAAGGTCGTCTTAGTTCCTTCCCCCAGACTGGAAAAACCCAGCAAGGCAAAGTCCTTTTCCGAGGTATCTAGACGAAAGTCAATATCGGTACGGTATTTCCGCTGCTCCGGATTATAAAAGAAATCAACATCGCCGCCTATCTTCATAGAGTCAAACTTTCCCAGCATGCGATTGGCCTTCTCGCTGGCTTCCCTGGCGTTGCGCAAGGTTGCTTTGATATTGCGGCTTGTTTCCGGATCGCTCGCAATCCCGTCCAATGAGGTAGCGATACTTTCAATTCTCGCACTAGCTTTTTTCATGTTATGCAGCATTTCGCGCACATCTCTGGCGGTTTCTCCGTTATTATCCAGCGTAGCCACCATCGTGTCCACCCGCGCAGACAAATTACGAAGATTTTCCGACATCACTTGCAAATTCCCAACCATGGTCCGGATGTCGCCTTCATTCTGCACAGCCATACGCGCCAGCGCAGCCGTAAGCTCTTCCATATTTTGAGCGATCACTTTTGAACGCAAAAGCGCTTGCTTTAGAGAATCTTTTACTGCCGGATCCCCCACTAAATCATTAAAATGCGCCAACAACGTCCGCATTTCCGCCATTGTTTTGTCGGCGGACGCCATGACGGAATCAATTCCCTGCGCCTCTGTGCCAATTACCACCTCGCCAGGGCGCAAATTATGCTCACTGGGCTGATTCGGCGGCAAAATGGTTATGTATTTTTCGCCCAAAAGTCCCTCAGAGGCAATAGTAAAGACAGACCCGCGCGGAATTCGCACATGGTCAAAAATACGCAAGTTTACCGTCACGCCGGTAGTCGTCATTTCCACCGACTGCACGCGTCCCACATCTACTCCAGCGTAACGAACAATGGCCCCATCCTTAAGGCCGCCTACCTGGCTGAATACCGCTTGAA
Source organism: uncultured Anaeromusa sp. (assembly GCF_963676855.1). NCBI lineage: Bacteria > Bacillati > Bacillota > Negativicutes > Selenomonadales > Sporomusaceae > Anaeromusa > uncultured Anaeromusa sp. The sequence continues at coordinate 1,491,211 of NZ_OY781460.1, read as the reverse complement.
TGGGATAGCCTTTGGTCGTCAGGCTAAAGCCCCCTAAGTACATAATCATCAAGGCCAGCAGTACCACTGCTGCTATCGTAGCCGCGCCAACCTTCACTTCCGTGCTATTCGTGCTTGCCTTCACTCAACATCCTCCTCATGGCGGCCGTCCCTGGCCGTTTCATTCCATGAATAAACTGATATACAACAGGGTCTATCGTTTCTTGCATACGTTCCTTGGTATCAATGGCAATAACTTTCCCTTCATGCAACATGGCAATTCGGTCTGCAATCCGCATGGCACTGTTCATATAGTGCGTAACCACCACTGAGGTCGCCCCAGTCATACGCCGAGCCCCTAAAATCAACCTGTCTATCTTCTCTGTCATCACTGGATCCAGTCCTGCTGCCGGCTCATCATACAAGACCACTTCCGGGTTGTTGGCAATGGCTCTAGCCAAACTCACCCGTTTCTTCATGCCCCCTGACAGTTGGCCTGGCAGCAGTTCTTCTCGGCCAACCAAACCTACCATGCGCAGCTTGCGCCTGACAATCTTAGCAATTTCTTCTTCACTCAGTTTCGTATGCTGACGCAAACCAAAGGCCACATTATCGCCTACCGTCATAGAGTCAAACAGAGCCGAATATTGAAATACCATGCCCATACGCAAACGGACCAGGTTCATAGCCTCTTCATCCAGTTGCGTTACGTCCTGCCCCAGCACCCAAATGCGCCCGCTAGTCGGCTTAGCCAAGCCGATAATCAAACGCAACAGCGTACTCTTCCCTGAACCGCTGGGGCCGATAATGACAAAAACCTCGCCTTTATGAATTTCTAAGTTAACATCGCGCAGAATGTGTCTGCCATCCCAATGCACATTGACATCTTCCAACCGAATCACAGGTTCTCCCACAGGCCACCTCGTTTCAACGATACAAAATCAACGAAAGAAAATAATTACTTACGAAAATCAAGATAATCGAATTGACGACGGAACCTGTCGTCGCCTTGCCGACGCCTTCTGCACCAGCTTCTGCATGCAAGCCTTTATAGCATCCCATTAATGCGATAATCACGCCAAAAAAAGCAGCTTTCACTAATCCTCCGGTAACATCGTTCACCACGGCAAACACTTTGATCGAATTCAAAAAGGTCTGTGAACCAATGCCTGCGTAAAAAGTAGCCACCAAATAGCCGCCAATTGTTCCGATCAAGTCTGCAAACACCACAAGCATCGGCAACATGACAACCATCGCCAAAAGGCGGGGTACAACAAGATACGCCACTGGATTTGTCGCCATCACCCGCAAAGCGTCAATTTGCTCGGTTACCTTCATTGAGCCGATTTCAGCGGTAATGGCCGCGCCGACACGACCGGCAACCACCACGCCTGTCAGTACTGGCGATAACTCCCGTCCCATAGCAATGGCAATGACGCCACCCACGGAGGACTGTGCTCCATACTTAATAAATTCGCTAGCAGTCTGAACCGTCATAACCATGCCGGTAAATAGCATGGTCAACATGACAATCGGCAAAGAGTTTACTCCCAAATGCGCCATTTGCTGCAGCGTATGCCGTACGCTTGGCCGCTGCCGTAACATCTGTCGAAACGTGTCCAGCGCCAAAAGGCTAAAACGGCCGCAACGTGCAGACGCGCCCAGCACGGACCGACCAATTGCTCCAAAAAATTCTTCGACCATGCTCAGCCTCCTTCTTTGCCTACTTGCCAATTTTTTATAATTCCATATAGATGGCGCACTTCCCTGCCAAGCCAGTGAATTTTTTAAAATAGAGGAAGAAAAAGGCTCATGGTGCGAACCGCCCCATGAGCCTTTTATCTTATTTTTTAACTTGCAGGGTCACCATGGTATCACCGTCAATAATATAGTCGGTTATAGTCTTTGATTTTCCTTTATCGTCTTTCTTATCTTTCGTGCCAAGCAAGCCGCTTTTGCCCTGGGGTTTATTTTCTTTTTTCTCCCCAGTCGGCTCTTCGACTTTAGCCGCTTTACTTTGAGGCTTCTTCGCCGGCATACCGCCAAGGCCCTGTTTAGCCAAGTCTTCTTCTAGCGGAGCTGGCTCCACGACAATATCATTATTGCGATCACTTTCCGTAAAGCGCTTTACTTCTTCTTCCAATGTACGAGTGCGCTTTTTCTGCAAAAGCTCCAATAATAAATTTCCCTGACCTTCCATAAGCTTAGCGATTGGAATCGAACCACCACCACGCACTAATAAAGGCAAATTGCCTTCCGCCTGTGTTTTGGGAACTTCATAGTTGACTGTACGAATAATATTTTCGCCCCGATACGGCTTTAATGTAATTTGAATTTGTGCTTTTTCTCCGGGCTTTACACTGGCCTGCACAGCTTTGGCTTGCATAATCACCGCCGTTTTCCGCTCTTCTTCTACTTCGATCTGTACGTTCACATCAAACAACGTCAATGGCTGAAATGCGTTTCCAGCCAACAAATTCAACCCTTCAAAGAGTTCTCCCATTGCTGCTTCGCCAATATTGGCCGGACTATAAAACATATTCTCGCGCACTACTACATCTCCCGGAACTCCAGGTGCGGAAATCTCAAACTTCACCTTAGCGGTTCCCGCTCCTTGGCGATCCAAGGTTTTATCCACTACATTATACACTGCTGCCGTAGCTAAAAGCGGTGTCAGCTTCTCATCTTGAACTACTTGAAGGCCAGCGTCTTGCTGCCGTTGCAAATCCTTATCCATTACATGGACTCGCACAGGCACAATATTCGGATATGAACCTACCTCACCGGCAATGCCGGCGCCTCGGTCCTGCGCAATTTTCCCCACCATAGGCCCAGCGGATCCCAACTTAAACCCGCTTTCCAAACTGGGAACCGTAGTAAAAATATAAGCCTGGCTTAAAAAATAGCTGCTGCCGCCGCGGCGCAAAAACGGATGACCAAAGGCAAGTATTTTGCCATCTTCCACATAAGTTACAGTACCAATAGCGCCAACACTAACATCGCCGCGTACCAATTCCGCAGCCAAAGCACTGCCTGGTTGCAACGAGCCGTATGCGGCATTTTCCGGCGAAGCGCCTACTGCAAATGGAACCAAATTTAAAGGTTTCACCTTTTCGCCCAGCCACTTAAGCGCTTGCGGCGTAAAGCCTGCGACCATCAGCGGTGTATCTATCGGACGCAAAGAACCGCTCATAGCTAAGGCTTGTTCTTCACTTGTTTTTCCTGCTTCTCCAAGCAACTGCTTGTTCTTTTTTTCTTCGACAATTGCCGGGGGCGTCTTTTTTTCCGGCACCGGTTCCCACAATTTCAGCATATCCCCAATAGGGGTCAACATGCCCACCCGATGGTCCGTCAAGGACCATCCATAGGCAATAGCGCCAACCAGCTTGCCGTCGATATAAACAGGACTGCCGCTCATCCCCTGAACAATGCCGCCTGTTCTATCAATAACGTCACCGTAGGTACGCACCAAAATCAAATCGCCAGAAGGCCCCTTATCTTTTAGTACGCCGATAACTTCCACGCCAAACTCTTCAATCTCGGTTCCAGCCACTACCGTTCTGGCTATGCCTTGCATGCCAGGATGAACATCGCTTACAGGCATAATATCCGCCGCTAGCGCTACTGTAGAAAAGCTCCAGAAGAAAAAGGCGGCCGCCAGGGCCGCTCCCATTTTTTTTAATGCAGTCAACATCGTTTTCGAGTCCTCTCACCCTATTTATTTATCTGCGTTCAACCCGTACAGCCACTTTGCCGGCTTGAATCGTATCGCCAGGATGTACCAATACTTCTCTGACAACTCCATTCACAGCAGCCCGTACAGCAGGCTGCGCTCCTGCTACGGTTTCAACACGCATCAAAACATCGCCTTCGCGAACCTCTTGTCCTGCGCTGGCCAAATCCTGCCCGGATACGCGTCCTGATAACACAGCCTTATGATCTACCAAACCGGCAGCGAACACCGTCCCGGCCATCAATAACAGCACCAACGCTAGCATCGTCCAGCGAAGCCACTTTCTATTTTTTTTCATAATTCTCGCACCTCCTTGTGCCTCTAACCCTTTACTGTCACCTATCTGTATTATACCTTATTTCTGCCTATCTGCAAACATTCCTACAAAGCAGTCATTTTTTAGAAAAAATGGCCAACGCCGCGCCTACAGAGCGTTCCCGCCCATCCGACGGCCGGTTCATTACTTCATTTCCTACTACCATTTCACTGGAACCACCGCCATCTAGATTCATTGCATCCTCCGCCCCTAGTTCCTGCATTAAAATCGCCATTTCGGCCAACGTCATGCCAATGCTTTTCTGCTGTCTGCCATCAACTACCACCAAGAGTATATTTCCCTGCTTCGTCCGAGCAATCGCTGTTCGCGGCGCTCTGCCTGCCGCTACATCATCTCCAAATTTCTCTAATTTGGTCGTAACGTACACTTGGCCGCCTTGAACAAGCATTGGCCCTGCCCCCAACACGTCATCTGCGCGGTCCCACTGAGTCCCCAGGCTCTGCTTTAATTCCACCGCATCTCCAATCTTCAAACCGCTAAAAGCAGCCATGGCTTTGCCATGAGCCGACAAAACTACGCCTCCCTCAGGAATTGGCGTATCCCCTTTATCTTTATTAATTTTTATAATTTTCCCTTTCACAAGTACATATTCAGTGCCAAAATCATTTGTTCCTGTAGAATCTCCATTAAAATGATTGTACAAAATCAGACTGTCTTCCGTACGCTCCTGATTGATGCCGCTAACTGCCACCAGCATACCATTAGGCAGTTTTACCGTACCGACATAATCGTCCGGCTTACCAATGCGCACCATACCATCATTATAAATTCCAACTGCTGTTCGCGGCAGGTAAGAAAGACTAACCATTTCTTGATTCAGTTTCATTAAACCAATGATTTCTCCGTCCGGTTCGAAGTATCCTCCATTTACAGCCGCCAACGCCCCTGTCCGTGTAGTCATGGAAGAAACCGTCTCTAAACCGGGAATCTGATCTTGTGATAAGACGGCCTGCAGCCTAGCCTTTTTAGGATCCATCTCCAACGTATAAATGCTCACTGGTCCTTTAGCTGTCGCCCGCTGCCAAAATCGGTAGGTTACACCTTCACGCAAAGTCTGCTCAAGCTTTGTATCCTTAGCTTTATGAATATCAATAACCAGCCGATCCGGCCCCTGCAAAGAAAACACTTTCCCGACACTGGCCGTATTCAAAGGCAGTCGCAACTCAACCTTCCCCGCCAAAGCCGTCAGCTTCAAATCTCCTACAACATCATCTTTTAAATCTACATTGTTAGGCACATTGGGCCCCAAGCGCCCCGGAAAGGACAAAATCAAAATGCTGTTAGCTTCATCCACTTTCCAGTCCGCCGCCATGGGACGATCTGCATCCACTACGACTCGCAACAGATCCGCCCCAGAGCTATAACGGACTCCGCTCACAACAGGCGCCGGCTGCGCCGCCCCGGCCCAAACCGGCGCTATGGCCAACCATAACCCCATCCACAGCATAAAAAAAACTCGAGCCATCTGTTTCATTAAAAATCCTCCCCAAACTACGAAAAAGTGGCAGCCAGCCCTCCCTAACGGGATGACTGGCTGCTTGCTTTCACACTGGCGCTATTGGTCATACTCAATTGCCTATACATCATATCTGCCAAGCCAATGCCCCCCGCCTGGGACATATTCTTGCTCAATTCTTGATCCAACATGGATTGCATAATCTCTTCTCCGTGCGAGTCCTCACCAGTTAAACCTGTTTTCGGCACGCTCGCCCGCATGGTTGTCAGCAGCATATTCATAAATACTGATTCCATCTCCTGACATACCCGTTTCAGCTTGGCCTCATCGCCGGACTGTCCTTTGAGTTTTGCCGCGCTTTCCGCCTGCCGCAGTTGATCGGCAAACACAGCATCCCCAGCCACAGCCGCTGTCGTCTGAGCATTAGCGCCAAGGCCCGCCTGCACTCCGCTCTGCCCAATTGGTTCTATCTGCATCTGACAAGCCTCCTCATTAGACAAGTAACAGGCTTCAAAAACAAGTTACGTAACACTTCGTCTAATTTCTCTCCACAAACTTTTTTAGTTTTTAAGGAGCCGCTAATTTAATGAACGCTCCTCCGAAACTTGAAATTTTTCCGTCAGGCGCGAAAGAAAACGCAGGAATGGCGGCGCTATGCCGAGGCTTTCTGACAAAGCTTGACAGAAAAAATCTGTTTCGGTGTAAGATGTGAATAAATCAGTGGTTCCTTTAGATGATCTGGAGATCCGCGTGCAGCGCGCCCGCTGCCTTCATGGCTTGCAGGATCGAGATTACATCTCGAGGAGTTGCGCCCACAGAATTCAAAGCGTTCACCACGTCCCCCACACTAGAGGCTGCTGGCAAAAGCAGCATATTGCGGTTTTCTTCTTTTACATCCACATTCGTATTCGGCACCACTACCGTACTTCCACCGGAAAACGGCGGTGGTTGGGAAACCCCGGCGCTTTTGGTGATTTTTATGCTCAAGCCGCCCTGCGCTACCGCTACTTCGTCAACGGTGATATTAGATCCCATAACGACCGTTCCGGTACGCTCATTAATGACGACTTTAGCTATCGCATCCGGTACAATCGGTAATTCCTCCACCGTTGCGATAAAGCTAACTAAATCCTTGTCATAGTATGCCGGTACCTGAATCTGAATCGTTCCAGCGTCCTTCGCCCGACTAATAGAGCCAAAGCGTCCATCCAAAGCTTCTACAATCCGGCTTGCCGTTGTAAAATCAGGCTGGGCCAAAGAAAGAGTCAGAGTACCATTACCGCCTAAATTGAAGGCTACCTCTTTTTCAACAATCGCTCCATTAGGCGTCATGCCGACAGTAGGAAAGTTTTTCTGCTGGCTAGCACCACCGCCACCAGCAACAAAACCGCCTGTAGAAACAGGCCCCTGGGCTGCTGCATACACTTGACCGTTGGCCGCTTTCAAAGGAGTTTGCATAAGGACTCCGCCTTGCAAGCTCTTTGCATCGCCCATAGACGATATGGTCGCATCAATCGTATCGCCCGGTTTAGAAAAGGCCGGCAAGGTCGCCGTCACAATCACCGCCGCCACATTTTTGGGCTTCATCTGCGTCGCAGATGGCATGACGCCAAAATTCATCAGCATATTCTTTATCGATTGGATAGTCTGGGTAACTTTATCCGAGTCACCGGTACCCGCCAAACCCACAACCAACCCATAGCCTACCAATTGATTATTACGCACGCCTTGGATCTTAGCAACATCCTTAATCCGCGTCGCTGCGCTGCCTCCCCAGGCCGCTTCACTCACTGCCGTTCCCAACGAAAATAAAAAGCAAAAGCAAAGCAACAGAGCCGTTAATCGTTTCATCAAGGTTCCCCCTATATCGAAATCAAAACAGGAAATCAAATATGGAACTCAAAATGCCCTGTTTTTGCTTCTGGGCAAGAGGCCCTTTACCATTCACAAAAATTTGCGCATCCGCCATGGCTGACGAAGCAACGGTATTGCTTGTGGTAATATCGTCAGAACGAATGGTCCCTACCAAGCTGATAATCTGCTCATCGTTATTTTGCTTGATCGATTGAGTCCCTTTAATGACTAGATTACCATTGGGTTGTACAGCGGTCACCGTAGCGGTCATTCTGGCCGTTACGACATTTTTGTTCGTAATGCTGCCATTCGCAGAAAAGCTATCTTTCATATCATAGCTATGGGCTGTAATCCAGCTCAGAAAACTACCGGCCCCTGCGCTAGCCGAACCGCTGCTTTTTTTACCGTTCGAATTAGAATCAGAACGTGTAGCACTAAAATTTTCACTGATAACAATCGTCAAGATATCCCCCACTGCCTGCGCTCTCCGATCAGCAAACATGGAACGATCATTCCATAACGACTCCGCATGGACTGCAGGAATTAGCCAACAAGACAGCAACACTACCACCATTATCGGCAACCATTTCCGAGTCTTCTGCATGGTCTCACCTCCTGGATACAACTACTTCTACTGTAGCTTCATCAATCACTTTAGCTGTCACAATTCGTTTCGATACCAGATTCTTCACTCGGATGCGCTGCCCGATACCGCCATCTTGCAACGCCTCGCCAGAAGCGCTGACAATCATCTCACCCTGACGCACCTGAATGGTTACAGCTGTACCGCGGCGCATGATAACCGGCTGTAATAACATCGAATCCATAAGTACGTCACCGCTCCGCAAAGACCGCTGCAGTTGCTGACCTATGGCTTTAGCCGGATCTACCAAAAAGCCGTCAGGCAAACGCCCTGTTTCCAGGTGCAACTGCTTTAAGTCGCCCGGCTGGAGCAATGATTTCCCAGGGAGCATCCGCGCCGCCACTACAACCTCTTGATATCGCCGCACGTCCAAGCGCAAAATAGCCTGCCCCACTTTTTGGGTGTCCTGCATGGCTACTACCCGCGCCACAGTCGGTGCATTATAGCGCAAACCATAGAGCAAATCCACCTGCAATTTCACTTCGCCCTCTGGTACTTCTATGCCTTCCGGCAACGAAAGCACACGCACCTGCACGCGTTCATCTCCTGGCTGTACATCCGCCTGTCGATATACTTCGCCAACAGCTGCCTTCGCCACTTCACTCGCTTCAATCATACGAGCTTCCGCAGTTGTCCAAAAAGGCAGGAGAAATAAAACTCCTGCCAAAAACCATCTTGTGAGGCGTTTCATAGCCTTCTTAACCTAGCGCTTCAAGCCGGCAGCCACTTCCAGCATGGAGTCTGCAGTGGTCACGGCTTTCGAATTCATCTCATAAGCACGCTGCGCCACAATCATATTAACCATTTCATCCACAACCTGGACGTTAGACATTTCCACAAAGTTCGTAACAATCGTACCGGAATTATTGTCTCCTGGATTTCCTACCACAGGAGCGCCAGAGGCAACGGTTTCCGTATAGAGATTTTTGCCGATACTCTTCAAACCCGCATTATTGATAAAACGGGCAATGGTAATTTGACCAATTTCCTGCGGTGTTGTTTGACCAGCTGGCGTAATTGTTACAATTCCATCGCGAGACACGCCAAAATCAGTGGAGCCTTCAGGTATTTGAATAGCAGGCTCCAGCAAATATCCTTCCGAAGTCACCACATTGCCGTTGCCGTCCGGTTTAAATGCGCCATTACGAGTATACGCCAAAGTACCGTCCGGCATAGTGATTTGAAAAAAGCCGTCGCCCTCAATAACCATGTCCATCGCATTACTTGTAGATTGGAAATTCCCCTGGGAGAAATCGCGCGCTGTTGCTGTCAACCGCACGCCATGACCCAGCTGGACGCCTGTAGGCAGCATGTTATTGTTACTGCTACTGGTCATCCCTGGCTGACGCTCGGTTTGATACATCAGATCTTCAAACTCCGCACGCTGTTTTTTAAAGCCTGTGGTGTTCACGTTTGCCAAGTTATTGGAGATTACATCCAAATTACTTTGTTGGGCCCGCATGCCCGTACCTGCCGTCCAAAGTGCCCTCATCATACGCGTGTTCCTCCTTCTTTATGACCGGCCAACTTCATTGACCGCTTTATCTAACAAAGAATCTTCCGATTGCACTGCCTTTGAATCAATCTCATAAGCGCGGTATGCAGTAATTAGATTCACCATTTCCTGTACCGCATTAACATTAGACATTTCCAAATATCCCTGCTGCAAATCGGGCGTCGCAACCGGCTGTGGCCGATCGCCACCGGGAGCGGTAAAAAGATTTTGCCCTTCTTTCGCCAACCGCTTTGCATCCGCAAAGGAAACAACTTGCAAACGCCCCACCTCGGTAGGAACACCGCCAGCTTCCGTTGCATTCATCTCCACAACTCCATCGCTGGTAATATTGACGCGACTGCCGCCGCCTGGTCCCTCTAAAACAATGGGTTGCCCGTCTCGCCCCAGCACCGCATATCCCTGCATAGTCACCAATTGATTATTGGCGCCCACGGCAAAAGATCCCGCTCGCGTATATCGCTGCCCTTGCGGCGTCTGGACGACAAAGAATCCATCCCCTGCAATGGCCACATCCAACGAACCTTGAGTACTACGAGTACTGCCTTGACTGTGATCCGTCACGATCTGATCTACTGCAGCCCCAGCGCCGACAGAACCGATTTGCGGTGTCTCCATACCATCGTTAATGCGCCATAAGAGCATTTTTTCAAAATCCTTATTGACGGCAATTTCTTTTTTAAAGCCTGTCGTGTTGACATTAGCCAAGTTATTCGCCGTAACATCTGTACGCAGACCTTCCGCAATCATACCGGAGGCTGCTGCATAGATCCCTCGAATCATACCGTCTCTCCTTTAACCATGAAAATTTACGTCTTCATGTATATCGTGAAACTATTTTCTTTTCATCAGGGAGAATAGTGGCTTCTTCGGCAGACCATTAGTCCTGTTTTAGCTCATCGTTCCTGCAACACGCTGTTTTTATTTAGTGTCAGCAGGCTCTCTTCTAAGTTCTCCAAGGACTCTAGCGCTTTCCCAGTGCCCAAGGCCACGCAAGACAGCGGATCCTCCGCCAGATACGTAGGAATGCCGGTTTCTTCTTGAATCAAGCGGTCTAAGCCATGCAATAGCGAACCGCCACCAGTCATGACAATACCCCGATCCATAATATCCGAAGCCAACTCAGGCGGTGTATTCTCCAGCACCGATTTTACGCATTGTACGATTAACGCCACCGGCTCCGCCAGCGCCTCTCTCGTTTCCTCAGAGGTAATTCGAACTGTTTTCGGCAAGCCAGACAACAAATCCCGACCGCGTACTTCCATCGTCTCATTGCGGCTATTAGGAAATGCAGTACCAATACGTACCTTCATCTCTTCGGCGGTACGCTCGCCGATCATAATTTTATATTCTTTTTTGACAAAGCTCACCAGTGATTCGTCAAAACGGTCGCCACCAATACGCAACGACTCGCTTACAACAATACCGCCCAGACTCAAAACCGCCACATCGGTGGTACCGCCGCCGATATCCACCACCATCGCTCCACAGGGCTCAGCAATATCAAGGCCCGCACCAAGAGCGGCCGCCAAGGGTTCTTCAATGAGGTACGTCTTTCTCGCCCCCGCTTGCATGGCCGCTTCCAATACCGCACGCTTTTCCACGGTTGTCACGCCAGAAGGAATGCAAACCATAATACGCGGTTTAAAGAAAAAGCTTTTGCCCGCTACTTTGCGGATAAAATGACGCAGCATGCTCTCTGTCGTATCATAGTCAGCAATGACGCCTTCCCGCAGAGGACGGATAGCGACAATGTTGCCAGGTGTACGGCCCAGCATGCGACGCGCTTCTTCGCCAATCGCCAAAACACGATTGCTGTCCTTATCAATAGCTACTACGGAAGGCTCCCGCAGCACAATTCCTTTTCCTTTTACATATACCAACACATTAGCTGTTCCCAAATCAACACCGATATCGGTAGACATTCCAAAAAACATAGATATACTCCTTTCAATAGGCACACACTAAAATAAAACTGTTCCACAAAACTTGCAAAAGTCCTGCTTTTACAATAATAAAAGCAAGAGAACGAAACACAGAGTAACAGAGCCCGCAGAGGTATCTGAAGCAAACGCGAAACTATAACATTTATAGATATTTTCGCTAAAAAATGAAAAAGGCCTACTGACGGAACAAGAGTAACAAAGTGTCCAAAAGTCCACTAGAGAAATTTACTCTCTATGCCCCTCTGCTCACTCTGTTACTCTGTGTTTCAAGCTTTTAACTCACGAAGGCACGCGATCAATCTGTGCTCCCAAGCTGCGCAGCTTGCCGACTAAATCTTCGTAGCCGCGGTCAATATGGTGCAAATAGCCTACTTCCGTCTGCCCATCTGCCACCAGACCCGCCAGCACTAAGGCCGCACCAGCACGCAAATCGGTCGCTTTAACCGGGCAGCCAGTCAAACAAGGAGTTCCTTCCACGATAGCGCTTCGTCCTTCGATTTTAATATTGGCTCCCATGCGCTTCAGCTCGTCCACATGCATAAAACGATTTTCAAAAACCGTCTCGGTAATCATGCCGGTGCCTTCTGCCACTGTCAACAGCGCCATAAACTGCGCCTGCATGTCTGTAGGAAATCCGGGGTATGGCAAGGTTTTTACGTCCACAGCCTTCACGCGTCCCTGACTGAAAACGCGAATTCCATTCACATCTTCCTCAATGCCAACACCGGCTTCTTTCAATTTCGCCACAACCGGCTTCAAATGCTCCGTCAATGCACCTTCTACATACACATCACCACCGGTCATAGCAGCAGCTACCATATAGGTCCCCGCCTCAATACGATCCGGGATTACCGTATAGGTACACCCTTTCAAGGCTGGAACTCCTTCAATTTTGATCACATTCGTTCCAGCGCCACGAATCTTAGCACCCATCATATTCAAATAATTGGCCAAGTCGATAATTTCCGGCTCATGTGCCGGATTTTCTAAAATGGTCTGCCCTTCCGCCATACACGCAGCCATTAGAATATTTTCTGTCGCACCTACGCTTGGAAAATCCAAGTAAATTCTAGCGCCTTTCAATCCATTGGGCGCTGTAGCTTCTACATAACCGTGTCCGATTTCCACTTGCGCCCCCAGCGCTTCAAATCCCTTTAAATGCAAATCGATCGGACGCGTACCGATGGCGCAGCCGCCAGGCAGCGAAATGCGTGATTTACCCAAACGAGCTAAAAGCGGTCCCATAATTAAAAAAGACGCCCGCATTTTGCGCACCAACTCATACGGCGCATCATGATTTCCTATTACTGTGCTGTCTACTGCCAACCGTCCCTCTGCATCACGATGTGCGGGAACTCCTAACCGTTCCAACACCAAGGCAAAGGTCCGCACATCCTCTAGATTTGGCACTTCCTCAATAACACTCGGCGTTTGTCCTAAAAGGGTAGCTGCAATCAAGGGCAGCACTGCATTTTTTGCTCCGCTTACCTTTACAGTACCTCGCAAGGGATTACCACCGCGAATGACCAGTTTCTCCATTTTTCCCTCCAGCCGGAATGCCTGCGCATTCTTTCTTTTCATGGTAGTGCGATCTATTTCTGACTATCCTATAGTTTACCATCCTCCATTCCACCTTCGCAAGAGCTCTAGTGCATCTGTTAGAAAAAAGTTGGGTTTATCAGGACCATAGGAAAAAGAAAGTACGGAACACAGAGCAACAGAGAAAGTCCAGAGGAAGCAGAGAAAATATTGGAACAGGGATTGAACAGTAGAAGTGGAGTGACCGGAGGATACGCAGGAGGGTCCGAAACATTAACAAGAGTAGAGTGAGTACAGGGAGGGTTACGGGGTTCGGTTAAAAAGCAAAAGGACTACGGCTGATAAAGCCGCAGTCCTTTTGGTAGATTATAGGTTATAGTTTGTGCTGTGCTGTGCGAATGCGCATAATAGCTCGTTTCAGAGCCAATTCAGCACGCATATGATCGATATCGGCACCGGTTTCCCGAATGCGGCAGACAGCCCGCTCTTTGGCCGCCTCCGCTCGTTCTAAATCAATTTCTTCGGGCAGTTCCGCACACTGCGCCAAGAGCGTAATGCGCTCAGGCAATACTTCGATAATACCACCGCAGACAGCAATGGTAAACTCACCGCTCTCGCGCATCACGCGTACGGGCCAGATTTCAAGTCCAGCCAATAGCGGCGCATGGCCAGGAAGCACACCAATGTCACCGCCGGTCGTTCTGGCAATGACCATCTTTACATCTTCCTGAAAGACCAGGCGTTCGGGGCTGACCACTTCCAGGCGGATGGTTTTCGCCATGGAGTTACTCCCCTTTCATCTTCTTGGCTTTTTCCACCACTTCTTCAATGGTGCCTACCATGTAGAAAGCTCCTTCCGGCAACTCATCATACTTGCCGCTGAGGATCTCCTTAAAGCCGCGAATCGTTTCTTTGAGAGGTACATATTTCCCCGGAGACCCAGTGAAGGTCTCTGCCACAAAGAACGGCTGGCTGAGGAAACGCTGGATTTTCCGAGCTCTGGAAACAATCAGCTTATCATCTTCCGACAATTCTTCCATACCCAAAATGGCGATAATGTCCTGAAGCTCCTTATACCGCTGCAGAATCTCCTGCACGCCTCGGGCCACTTGGTAATGCTCCTCGCCGATAATATGAGGGTCGACGATACGCGACGTCGAATCAAGAGGATCCACCGCCGGATAAATGCCCAACTCGGCAATTTGCCGCGACAGCACCGTCGTTGCATCCAAATGGGCAAACGTCGCCGCCGGAGCCGGGTCTGTCAAATCATCCGCTGGCACGTATACAGCCTGTACGGACGTAATAGACCCTTTCTTGGTCGATGTAATGCGCTCTTGCAAGGCCCCGACATCATTAGCCAAAGTAGGCTGATACCCTACGGCAGAAGGCATACGGCCCAATAGGGCCGAAACTTCAGAACCTGCCTGGATAAAACGGAAGATATTATCAACAAAAAGCAGCACATTTTGGCCGCCCACGTCGCGGAAATACTCCGCCATCGTCAAACCGGTCAAGCCGACGCGCATACGCGCTCCCGGCGGTTCGTTCATCTGCCCGTAAACCAGCGCTGTTTTTTCAATAACGCCAGACTCACGCATTTCCATCCACAGATCGTTGCCTTCACGCGTCCGTTCGCCCACGCCGGCAAAAACGGAATAACCGCCATGCTCGGTAGCGATATTACGGATCAGTTCCATGATCAATACCGTCTTGCCCACGCCGGCGCCGCCGAACAGGCCGATTTTACCGCCGCGAGAATAGGGAGCGATCAAATCAACAACTTTGATCCCTGTTTCCAGAATCTGCGTCGAAGTTTCCTGCTCTTCAAACGATGGCGCCGGACGATGAATCGGCCAATGATCCGCTGCTTTAACCTCTTCAGGATTGTTGTCCACCGTCTGGCCTAATACATTGAAAACCCGCCCCAGCGTAGCTTCGCCCACAGGCACTAAAATCGGGCTGCCTGTATCGGTTGCCTGCATACCACGAGTCAGGCCATCGGTGGAAGACATGGCTACGCACCGGACCAGATTGTCGCCCAAATGCTGCATAACTTCCACGGTTAAATGAATATCGACGCTACCGCTTTTACCGTCGATGTGAATCGCATTGAAAATATTCGGCAGTTTTCCCGGGGGAAATTCAATATCCACCACAGGGCCGATGACTTGAATGACATTTCCTGTATTCACGGGGTCAGTTCCCCTCCTTTTAACATCGTGCTACTTCAGCGCTTCCGCTCCGCCAACAATCTCACTGATTTCACGGGTAATCGTAGCCTGACGCACCTTGTTGTAGTTAAGTACCAGTTTATGAATGAGCTCTTCCGCATTATCTGTAGCTGAACCCATCGCCGTCATTCTGGACCCCAATTCACTAGCAGCAGCCTGCATCAGCCCTCCGTAAATAACGGTTTCCAGATACCGAGGCAAAAGCACCGTCAGCACGGATTCCGCCGAAGGCTCAAAAATAAAGTCCTGCGTCGTCTCTTCCGCCGTCTGTGGCGCCTGGGCTGGCAGCAACTTCAAATGTGTCGGGTTTTGATTGATCGGCGAACGGAAATACGTATACACCAAATATACTTCATCGTAAAGTCCGGCGGTAAAATCTGCCGAAACCTCTGCTGCAATGCGTGTTGCGTGCTCATACGTAGGCCGTTCAGAAAACCCTAGATATTCCCGTTCAATCTGATAGCTTCTGCGAGAAAAATATTCTTTAGCTTTGCGGCCTACAGCAAGTATGGCAATTTCTTCTTTAGGCTTTCCTTCCATGACCGCCAGCGCCTCTTTCATCAAATTTGACGAATAGGCGCCTGCTAAACCTTTATCGGCGCTAAGGATAAGATAAGCCGTCTTTTTAATTTCCCGTTTAGCCAGCAAAGGATGTGTTACATCCAGACGGCTATTCGCTACCGTAGCAAGCACTTCTTGAATTTTTTCCGTAAAGGGCTGACTGGCGTACGCCCGTTCTTGGGCTTTGCGCAACCGCGCCGCCGCCACCATTTTCATGGCTTTGGTGATTTGTTCGATGCTCCGTACGCTCTTTATTCTACGTCGGATGTCTTGTGTACTAGCCATACCCTACTCACCTCGCCCCAGGGTCAAACGTGTCCTTGAAATCCTTGATAGCTTTTTGTAAGGCCGCCTCGGTATCCTTGTCCAGCGTTTTCTTTTCGACGATGGCTTTACCCACTTCCGCGTAATTCGTACGCATGAACTTCAGGAAGTCTTCTTCAAAAGCAATCACATGCTCTACCGCTACGTCATCCACAAAACCGTTGATAACAACATAAATCGCCATAACCTGTTCTTCTACCGGCATGGGCGAGTACTGCGGCTGCTTAAGCATTTCCATTGTCCGTTGGCCGCGATCCAGAACCGCCTTAGTCGCCTTATCCAAATCCGACCCAAACTGGGCAAAGGCAGCCAGTTCCCGATATTGCGCCAAATCCAAACGCAAACTGCCAGCCACTTGTTTCATCGCCTTGATCTGTGCCGACCCGCCTACGCGGGACACAGACAAGCCTGCGTTAATGGCAGGGCGCACGCCGGAATAAAACAGTTCGCTTTCCAGAAATATCTGTCCATCTGTGATGGAAATAACGTTCGTCGGAATATAAGCTGACAAGTCGCCTGCCAACGTCTCAATAATCGGCAGAGCCGTAATGGAACCGCCGCCCAATTCGTCTGACACTTTCGCCGCCCGCTCCAACAAGCGAGAATGCAAATAGAAAACATCCCCTGGATATGCTTCACGTCCCGGAGGACGCCGCAATAACAGCGACATAGCCCGATAGGCTTGCGCCTGTTTGGACAAATCATCATACACGCAAAGGACATGGCCGCCTTTTTCCATAAAATATTCGCCCATGGCCACGCCGGAATACGGAGCCAGGTATTGAAGCGGTGCGCTATCTGCCGCAGCCGCCACAACCACAATCGTATACTCCATAGCGCCATTTTCTTCCAAGGTCCGCACTACACGAGCCACCGTGGATGATTTTTGCCCGATAGCTACATAGATGCAAATAACGCCTTGTCCTTTTTGATTCAAAATGGTATCAATGGCAATTGCCGTTTTACCAGTTCCCCTGTCGCCGATAATCAGCTCACGCTGACCGCGTCCGATAGGAACCATGGAGTCAATGGCCTTGATCCCGGTCTGCAGCGGTTCTTTAACCGACTGTCGATCCGCAATACCAGGCGCCTTGTGCTCAACAGGACGAAACTCCGTAGCCTGAATCTCACCTTTGCCGTCAATAGCATGACCTAAGGCGTTTACGACGCGGCCAATCATGCATTCCCCTACGGGAACTTCCATGATACGCCCGGTCCGTCGCACGGTGTCGCCTTCTTTGATGGTAGATTCGCCGCCAAGAAGCACGGCTCCTACATTGTTTTCTTCCAAATTCAAGACCATCCCCTGCACATCGTGCGGGAATTCCAGTAGTTCTCCAGCCATAGCCTGATTCAGACCATGAATGCGGGCAATCCCATCGCCAACTTCAATGACGCTGCCAACGTCATCCACATTAAGGTCCACCTGATATTTCTCAATTTGCTGTTTGATTATGGATGTTATTTCTTCGGGTCTCATTTTCATAACCGTTCGCTCACCCCACTCTTCATCGCGTCCTGAATTGCCAGGTTGCGCTTCAGACGTTCCAGTTGCCCTTTCACGCTGCCGTCAATACGTTTGCCGCCGATATACACCATCAAGCCACCAATCAGCGAAGCATCCTGGCGCTGACGAAGCAGTACCGTTTTGCCAGTTAATTGGCCCAAACGCGCAGCCAAGGCTTCTTTTTGTGTTTCCTGCAAAGGAACCGCCGTCACCACGTCCGCTTCTACCATATTCTGCGCAGCATGCGCCATCAGGCGAAATTCGGCAGCAATAGTTGGCAACAATGACTCTCTGCGCTTGTCAATCAACAAGCAAAGAAACTTATGCACCAATTCGCCAACTTCCCCGAAAACCTGCTGCAACGTCTCTTTTTTAATAGCCCCGTCTACACGCGGGTGAAAAAGGAATACGGAAAGTTCTTTCTGCGCTTGTACGCTGGCAGCCACACTTTCCAGTTCCTGCAAAGCTTCTGCCAGACAGTTCTGTTCCTGCGCCAGCTCATACAGCGCCTGCGCATATTTCTGCGCTAGCCTTGCGTTTAGCATGGCAACCCACCTGTTTTTTCACGGTCTAATTTTCCGATGAAATCGTCCACTAATTGGGCATGGGCCGCCTCGTCCAATTGCTGCGAAAGAATCTTGCCCGCCGCAGCCACTGACAAAGCCACTACCTCGCTGCGCAAATCCTGCAGCGCTTTTTCCCGTTCCCGAGCCAATTCTTCCTTGGTTGTTTTCAAAAGCCGCGCATGCTCTTCTTTAGCCGCACGCAACAACTCTTCTTTGTTCTGCTCTGCCAAACGGTTGGCTTTCTCTACAATCTGTTGGGCCTGATTTCTGGCAGCAGCCAGCTCTTTCAAATATTCTTCTTTCAGCTTAGCTGCTTCCTGGCGCTCTTGTTCAGCAGCTTCCAAGCTGCCTGCAATGCGCTGCTCCCGTTCCGCCAACATAGACATAAGCGGCTTATAAGCAAATTTTGTCAACAAAGCTACTAACAGCAGAAAATTGAAAATCTGAATCAGCAGCGTCGCATTCAAGTCAATCAATCCCGGCACCTCCTATCTGCAAAATGACTCCGTGCGCCGCTAAGCGGCAACAGCGGTTTTGTTTTTTGAACAACAGGCCGAGATTACTTCAAGAAGGGGTTCGCATACAGCAAGACAATGGCAATAACCGCGGCAATGATCGGAATCGACTCGATCAAGCCTACGGAAATCAGCATATTGATCAAAATCGTGTTCTTCGCTTCTGGTTGGCGGGCAATCCCCTCTACCGCTTTCGCTGTAACCGAACCATCACCAATGCCCGCGCCTACCGCGCCTAGACCGATGGCCAAACCTGCACCAATAAATGCCCCCGCTACCATAATTGCATGTTCCATATTCAAAACTCTCCTCTCAAAATCAATTCTTGTTGCGTTTTTTAATGATCATCGCTGATCGAATTAGCTAGGTATGACATGGACAACATGGTGAAAATAAATGCCTGAACCGCGCCTACAAAGACGCTGAAGGCTAACCACGCCGTCGGCACAACATACGGAGCCAGCAGACCCAAGATGATGATTAACACTTCGCCTGCGAGAATATTCCCAAAAAGACGAAAAGACAGCGTAATCGGCTTTGCCAATTCTTCGATAATATTGATAATCACAAAAGGAATGTACGGCTCGAAGAAGTGCTTAAAATAGCCGATGCCTCGATTCATCACACCGAGGACATGTACTAAGACAATGATCATCAATGCTAAGCCTAACGTAGTATTGAGATCACTCGTAGGCGAAGTAAACCCTGGAATCAATCCCAGCCAGTTTGACACCAAAATGAAAAGAAAAAGTGAAATCAGCAAAGGAGCCAACTTTTTCCCTCTTTGGCCCATATTGGCTTCAATCTGTTCTAGAAGCGCTGTAATAACCAACTCCAACACATTCTGCCATCCTCTTGGCACCAGTGCCAGACTGCGCGTCGCCGCAACTGCCAAAAGCAACACTAGGCCCATGGTCAGCCAAGTCATATACAGCGTATCAATATTCACAGTCATTCCCAAGAAACTTGCCAGTTGATGTACGCCAATCTCATGGGCGCCGCCGCCATGTTCCATTGTATTCCCTCCTTTCTCTTGCGCCACTCCGGCGCAGCGTTACAAACACCTCAATTGTCTTCGAATACTCTCCCCTGTGTACAGGCATCTAAAAGCCACGTTTCACCGCAAAGAACACAAAAAAAAGAACCAGCACTCCCTGCAAGGAAAATAGCCCCACGACGGAAGCCCAAAACGAAACGCCCTGCACTTTTAGAGAAAGCAGCAATAGTAGCACTAAAAAAATCAAACGAACCAACCAACCGACGCGCATGGAACGCACCGCCTGCGCCACCGGCAAATCCACTGCTTTTTGTACCCGGCGGCACAACAACAGATAGTACACCAGACTTCCAAGCCAGCCCAGCAAAAAACCTCTGGCCCAATCTTCCTCGCCAGCAGCCCAAGTTAGCGCCGTAAAGCACGCTCCCCAGACAAACAGACCGGTCAAGGTGCGTCGAATGGAAAAAAACGTCTCCATGCCTCACTCCTGTCTGTTGACAATCTTACGGTAAATAGACCACATGCCCGCTAAAAAGCCCAGAACAATACCAAAAACAGTCCCCCATGGCGCTGTTTCCAGCCAACTGTCCCACAGCCTGCCGCCAAAGACGCCAACAGCCACACAAGCCGCCATTTGAAACCCCAGCGAACTCGTATAGGACAAAAATTGCCACCATTCTTGTTTCCCGGCCATGTAGAATCCCTCCTACCGCATAAGTAAAGTAATTCTCCAAAGCCCGAAGAACTCCTGCTGTTTTCCTTGTATTCTTATGACAATTAGATGTTCCTTTCACCTAAATTACTTCAAAAATATTAAAATTAAGAAAAAGCAATAAAAAAGGCTGTGAAAAATACTTAAAGCATTTTTCACAGCTTGTAAAGCCACTATTTGCAGTTTTTTTCGTCTTGACCAAACATAGCCGGCATTTGCGCCAGACATCCGTGCCGCCAGAGAATGGTTTGTACGATACGCTTCGCCGCCAGCCCGTCTCCATAAGGATTACAGGCCGTTGCCATACGCCGGTATTCTTCTGCGTCTGCCAGCAAGCTCTGCGTCTCACTATACACCCGCTCTTTTTCTGTGCCAATCAGCTTGACCGTACCTGCTTCTACTGCCTCCGGGCGTTCTGTCGTATCACGCAGCACTAATACCGGCTTGCCCAAAGACGGAGCTTCTTCCTGAATACCACCGGAATCGGTCAACACCAAATACGAACGAGCCATCAAATTGGCAAACGGCTGGTATTCTAAAGGATCAATCAAGTGAACTCTTGCAATCCCGCCCAACTCCTGATGCACCACTTCACGTACTTTAGGATTACGGTGCACCGGAAACACGACTTCTACGTCCGGAAATTCTTCCACGATTTGACGCAAAGCCTGATATACATGCCGCATAGGCTCGCCCAAATTTTCCCGGCGATGCGTCGTCAGCAGCACAACCCGTTGACGCTGGTAATCGATCTGAGACAACAGTTCGTCTTCGAAGACATAATCGTCCTGTACCGTGTTCAGCAAAGCGTCGATGACCGTATTGCCGGTAATAAAAATATCGTCCTTCGCCACCGCTTCTTCCAACAAGTTTGCAGCAGACGTTTTAGTAGGCGCAAAATGCAAATCCGCCAGCGAACCGGTCAGCTTGCGATTCATTTCCTCGGGATATGGTGAATATTTATTGCGAGTACGCAGTCCTGCTTCCACATGGCCGACTTCAATTTGATGATAAAAAGAAGCCAATGCACCCGCAAAGGTAGTTGTTGTATCGCCATGCACAAGTACCAAGTCCGGCTTCGCTTCCGCAAACACTGTATTTAAGCCATTTAAAGCACGCCCCGTAATATCAAAAAGCGTTTGCCCCTGAGCCATAATATCCAAATCGTAATCCGGCTTAATGGCAAATAAGTCTAGCACTTGATCCAACATTTCCCGATGTTGGGCGGTAACCGCCACCACCGGTTCAATGTGCTCTGAGTGCTTTTGCAGTTCCAACACTACCGGCGCCATTTTTATGGCCTCCGGCCGTGTGCCGAATACGGTCATTACCTTGATGCGTGACATAGTCCAGCTCCTTATTCCTCAGTTTAGATGGCGGCAAGGCATTTCAAGCTTGCCACTGCAATCCGACAAACGAAGACGGGCCCGAAAGCCCGTCGCAATAACGAAACCATGTAATTTTTAGGAATGACTGTGCGACGACTCTCCCGAAGAAAGCACACCCAAACGGCGAGCTCCGTAGCAGGCAATTCCCAACAGGGAAACTACAATCACAAAGCCTAGTACATAACTGACTTCTGTCAAAACAATGGCGCTCACGCCTAAACAGCCGCTAATAGCATACATCAAGAGCACCGCCTGCCGCTGGCTAAGTCCCAACGCCAAAAGACGATGATGCAAATGCCCCTTGTCAGGCTTAAAAATCGGCTGTCCATTCGTATAGCGACGAATAATCGCAAAAGCAGTATCCAAAATAGGCAGCCCCATTGCCACAACCGGCACAATCAAGGCTATAGTCGCAGCACTCTTCACCGTTCCCAGAACAGAAATACCTGCCAGCATAAAGCCTAAAAACATGCTGCCTGTGTCGCCCATGAAAATCCGGGCCGGATTAAAATTGTAATGCAAAAAGCCAAGGGCGCTGCCGGCCAAAGCCGCCGTCAGGATCGCCACAACCCAAATGTTTTGCTGCAATGCCACCAGCAAAATGGTCGCCGCTGCAATGCTTGAAACACCTGCAGCCAATCCGTCTAAGCCATCGATCAAATTCACAACGTTGATCATGCTGACAGTAAACAACACCGTAAAAGGAACCGAAAACATTTCCAAATACAGCATTTCTTCGCCAAAAGGATTACTGAGCCAATCAATACGTACATTAAAGCCGACCATAACCAGCGCCGCTGCAATTTGACCTATCAATTTGACTCTGGCGGAAAGCGGCTTCATATCATCAACAATGCCAACCATCACGATCACCGTGCCGCCAACTAATAGGCCCAAAATCTCACGGCTAACATGCATGCTGGCCAAAACGGCAAATACGAAACCCGCAAAAATAGCCAATCCTCCCATACGTGGGATCGGACTTGTGTGCACTTTGCGAGCGTCCGGCGCATCCATGGCGCCTGCCTTAACTGCCAATTTCATTACCTGAGGCGTCAACAGATAAGTAACACACAAAGCAACCACAAAAGCCAACATATATGTCGGCATAGTATATGCACCTCTTTTTCTTACACTTGCACAATCTTTTTCTATTGTAGCCTAGCCTCTACACCTTGTCAAATAGCTTCTACAAGCGGCAATAGCCTTTGCGGCAAAGCTTGCGCACATGCCGGTCCACTGCCTCTTTTAGATCAACCTGATAGCGAGCTGCCAAAATATACATCATCGTAAAGCAGCATTGAGCCACATCTAAAAGTTCCAAGGCACAACCATGCGCCGCTTCCAAACTGGAGATATCGGCAATTTCGCCTGACGCCCCCTGCCGTTTCCCAAGAAATTGCGTCAATTCTCCCAATTCCTCTTGAATTTTGCAAACGGTCCGTAAAAGATCCACTTCCGGAAGCTCCAACTGCGGCAAGGCCATATACTTAAAACAGCCCTTGGTAAAAATAGCATAGCTCAAGGCATGATCAAACGCATAACCTTTCGCATCCAGTTTTTCTAAATGCTCATCAATCAATGGATCAACATAAACACCTTGCATTTCTTCCATCACAAAAATCATAGTCACGCAAGTTTGGGCAACATCCAGCAGCTCCCCCACTACTTCCGCAAGCAACGTTGGGTCATCTGGTTTTTGCCCCAACTGTAAAATAGCCCGAGAAAGTTCGCCAGCTTCCTCCACCAGCTTCAGCAACGTCGAATGCGGCGTTGGCTGCAAGCCATCCAATTTCGGCAAGGCAATTGTCGTTACCATGACAGCCCCCTTACTTGGCATCGGCCACCAACACCCGGTTGGTATCCGTCTGCAGCATCACTCGCTCCGCCTTGCTTACCAATGATTCTGTTGTGTCATTCACATCCGCCACCGCTCCACAGACAATTACCTCCAACGGAAGCTCCTGTCCGTTAAAGGTCGGCTGAATTTGCGCCAGCAAGGTGCGAATCCGTTCTGCCAAAAGCAGCAGCAAGCTCTTCTTTCCATTGTAACAAAGGATAAAGAAGGTAGCGCTTTGCCAACGCACGACGATGTCGGTTCCTTCCAACAAAGACGCAACCGTTTTTCCTACTACCTGCAAAAGATGATCGCCTGCTACATGTCCCAAAGAATCATTCACTTCTTTTAAATTATGAAGCTGCACCAACAGCATGCCAGCCGGCACAGTCGTCTGTTGCATCTCTGCTAAAGCTGCTCCCAGCTTCATTTCCCCGTAGGGCCGGCTGAAAGTGCCGCTGACGCTGTCAAAATAAGCCATTTTTGCCAACTGCACTACTTGTTCCTTGTTGTACCCCTGGCTTTTCTGGCGAAAAAGCAAGCAGGCTCCCAATTGCAAGCCCAATGGATCGTAAAGAGGAAAAGCCGTCGTTTCCACAGCCAGCAAATGCCCTTTCTTATGAGTCAACGTTCCTTGCACCACTCGGCTTTCCTGACGTTGCAGTAAAAGGCCGGACAATCTTGATAATTCCACTGTGCGTTCCATGCCCAAAAGACCCTGTAGCAGCACCGGCGGACAGGGTCGCCCTAACAATTCATTGCCTTGATAACCACTTAAACTCTCTGCACTGCTGTTCCAATGAATCAAGACGCCTTCCATATCCAGCATACACACCCCGTCGCCTACGGAAGCCAACAGTTGCTGTAATGATGTTGCGGAAAGAAACATGCCTGCACCTCCTTTGAAATTTCAGACCGATTCTTTTGCTCCCGGCCTATTTCCCTTTATGCGCTATTCTTCTTCCTGTTTCACTGCCTGCTCGGTTGGCACTTGCGCTTCCGTCAGCAAAGATGCCGACAGTTCATCTGGATAGCCATCCAAATAGACAATCCGCAAAATGCCTGCATTAATAAGCATCTTCGTACAAACCGAACAAGGATGATGCGTACAATATAAAATTGCTCCTTCAATGGCCACGCCATGCAATGCCGCTTGAATAATCGCATTCTGCTCGGCGTGTAAGCCGCGGCAAAGCTCATGCCGCTCTCCTGACGGAATACCCATCGCTTCTCGCAAACAGCCAATTTCTCCGCAATGCTTCAATTTTTGCGGCGCTCCATTGTAACCGGTAGCCAGCAAGCGTCGATCCTTCACCAAAACAGCACCCACCTGGCGACGCAGACAAGTAGAGCGCTTGGCCGCCACTTGGGCCATCTCCAAGAAATATTCATCCCAATTGGGTCTTCGTAATTGCTTCATAATATATTTCCCCTATTTTCCAGTTCTTTAATATAGCATGGGCTTAGATTCTCCAAAACGTCGGCTCTTTCCTGCCAACTTTGCGCTCATCTTTTTAATGGAGAACGTAACATTGAAAGCAAAGAAGGACCAGAGAATGCGAGAATTGAACAAGAGATGGATTAAAATCGAACTACCTGCTCCTACTTCGTGCCCTCAAGTGCTACTCCTTTACAATTGTTACGTTCCCTAAAAAAAGAAACTGCCGCTTATAGGTTCCCCCATAAGTAGCAGCCTCAAATTTATTTGGTTCCGAAAATTCGATCGCCGGCATCGCCGAGACCAGGGATAATATAACCATGGTCATTCAGGCACTCATCTACTGCCGCCGCGTAAATTTCTACGTCAGGGTGTGCGTCATTCACAGCTTGCACACCTTCTGGTGCAGCTACCAGGCACATGAGCTTGATATTTCTAGCACCATGTTTTTTCACCAAATCGATAGCCGCGACGCACGAACCGCCAGTAGCGAGCATCGGGTCAATCACGATCATATCACGATCCTGCACATCCGTAGGCAGCTTGCAGTAGTATTCTACCGGCTGCAGCGTCTGCGGGTCACGATATAAGCCCACATGCCCCACGCGGGCGGCGGGAATGATCTTGAGCACGCCGTTCACCATACCCAGCCCGGCTCGCAAAATAGGAATAACACCCATCTTTTTGCCTGCGAGCACTTTGGCTTTGCACTTGGACACTGGAGTCTGTATTTCCACTTCTTCCAGATTTAATTTACGCGTCAGCTCATACGTCATCAGCATGGCAATTTCTTCGAGCAGTTCCCGAAACTCCTTGGTGCCGGTCGACAAATCGCGAATATGAGTCAGCTTATGCTGAATCAAGGGATGATCAATAACTTTTACTTGCATGAATGGTCCTCCTTGTTACTCTGCATATAACGGATATTTGGCGCAAAGCGCCGCCACGCGCCGCCGAGCTTCGTCCTTGCTCGCTTCGGAATCAGGATTCTGCAGCGCCAACGCGATAATCGCGCCGACTTCGCGGAAGTCGGCTTCCAGAAAGCCCCGAGTGGTCAAAGCTGGCGTGCCGATCCGCACGCCGCTGGTCACAAAAGGACTGGCAGGATCAAAGGGAATGGTATTCTTATTCACCGTCACGCCCACATCATCCAGCAGCCGTTCCGCTACCTTGCCGGTCAGGTTCTGAGCGCGCACATCCACCAACATCAGATGGTTATCTGTGCCGCCAGATACCAAGGTAAAACCTTGGGCCATCAGCTCCGCTGCCAACGCTTTGGCATTTTTTACAATCTGCTTCTGATAGGTCTTGAAGTCGTCGCTCATCGCTTCTTTGAATGCCACAGCTTTAGCCGCAATGACATGCATCAGCGGACCGCCCTGGATACCGGGGAAAATGGCTTTGTTAATGGCAGGCCCCATGGCGGCGCTGCAGAGAATCAAACCGCCGCGCGGTCCCCGCAGTGTTTTATGGGTTGTCGTCGTCACGATATCGGCATGGCCAACCGGAGACGGATGTTCGCCTGCCGCTACCAAACCGGCAATATGAGCCATATCTACCATCAGCATCGCATCCACACTGTGGGCGATGGCTGCCATTCTTTCAAAGTCAATGATTCGCGGGTACGCGCTGGCTCCGGCTACAACCATCTTGGGCCGATGCTCCTTCGCCAGTTTTTCCAGTTCGTCATAATCAATACGATGCGTCTCGGCGTCAACGCCATAGGGAACTACATTGAAATACACGCCTGACAAATTTACCGGGCTGCCATGGGTCAAATGGCCGCCATGAGACAAGTTCATGCCCAAAAGAGTATCTCCATGTTTAAGCAAAGCAAAATAGACAGCCGTATTCGCCTGCGCTCCCGAATGGGGCTGTACGTTGGCAAACTCGGCGCCAAAAAGTTCTTTGGCTCGATCAATCGCCAGTTGCTCTACAACGTCTACATGCTCACAGCCGCCATAATAACGCTTGCCAGGATAACCTTCGGCATATTTGTTGGTCAGAACCGAACCCTGGGCTTCCATCACTGCCTGGGAAACAAAATTTTCCGAAGCAATTAATTCCAGCTTGTTTTGCTGCCGTCCTTTTTCTAACGCAATGGCTGCGGCGATTTCTGGATCTACGGTCTGCAAATAATTCATCATTTTTGCCTCCTTTATTTGTCCACTCCGTCTACAGGACGGCTATATACGGCCCGACAGCCGCCTATCAGTTTGGGCCGCGTCCGGGCAGCCACCACATTCGTTTCTCCAATACGACTGTTTGCCAGCCGCAGGGGTACTGCTACACGTTTTAAATGCATGCCAATCAGCGTATTCCCGATATCCAAGCCTGCATCCGCCTGAATTTCTTCTACCAGGGCAGGTTCTGCAAATTGAAGCATGGCTTGTGCGGCCAAAGCGCCTCCAGCCGTAGGGACCGGAAAAGCCGACACTTCCGCCAAACCATGCTGCTCCAACACTTCTCTCTCTACAACTAAAGCCCGGTTCAAATGCTCACAACACTGAATGGCCAAAGCCATCCTTTCCCGTTCAGCCACTTGGCGCAGCCCTGTCAGCAGCGCCTGCGCCGCCGTTTGCGAGCCAGCCGTCCCAATGGTACGGCCAATTACCTCACTGGTACTACAGCCAATCACAATCAAGGAACCCGGCTGCAATTCCCCTTGGACAATCAGTTCCTGCAACGCTGCCGCCGCCTGTTCTCCTATGGCCGCCTCCATATGCTCCGCCTCCTGCACATACCCTTACCTACTTGTAGTTCGCAAGACTTCTCTACTTGCTATTTCTCTAGGGCGCTAATTTTTTCCACCCGTCGCGCATGACGTCCGCCGGCAAATTCGGTTTCCAGCCAGGTCTGGACGATCATCAGAGCCAAGCCGGAACCAGTAACGCGCTCGCCAAGAGCCAAGATGTTTGCATTATTGTGTTCCCTAGACATCCGCGCGGAAAACACGTCGCCACACAAGGCAGCACGGACTCCAGGCACTTTATTGGCTGCAATAGATATGCCAATACCAGTACCGCAAATTAAAATACCGCGCTCAAACTCTCCAGCGGCGACCTTTTCTCCCACCGTCTGGGCAATGTCCGGATAATCCACAGATGCCGTGGAATACGTGCCGAAATCCGTATGTTCCACGCCTTGTTGCCGCAGATAATCCTTAATCTCTTCTTTAAGCCGAAAACCGCCATGATCGCTGCCGATCGCAATTTTCAAATCCATTCCCTCCTTCTGCCAACAATCATTCGTTTTCTTCGCCAATACTTGCTTTTTTCCTGCCAAAATTTTTATTTTCTCCCATGCCTTGTCTAAAAGTCCTTCCAGCTCCAGCGCACAAGCAGTATATATACTTTCGTCACCGCCGTAAGGATCGCTGATATCGCCATTTTCTCCCGCATACTCGCACAACGTAAAAATGCGTTCCGCCTTCGCTTCAGGCGCAGACAGTAACAGTCTCTTATGCTGTGTTGTCATAGTTAAAATTAAATCATAAGATGCAAAATCCGCTCTAGTAAGAAGAGCCGCCCGATGTTCTTGACCGGACAAACCTTTTTGCATCAATACGGCTTGCGCCTGCGCCGACATAGGCTCGCCCGGAGCCGCCATCACACCGGCAGAAGCCACCGTTACGAGACACTCCGCACCAGCTTGACGTATCTTCTCTTGGAGCAGCGCCGCTGCCATGGGGCTGCGACAAGTATTTCCCGTACAAACCATCATGACTCGCATCATCGTTATTCTCCTTTTGCAAAGCGACGTATGCGCTGCCCGGCAGCTTTGCGCAAACGGTTCATCACCGCTTGTCCTAGACCGGCTTCGTCGACGCCTTCCGCCAGAATGCTGCGTACCGGCAGAGAGTCAAAGCGCCGCAAAGCGGTAAAAAGACCTGCAGCCAATGTCTGCGGCTGACTGCGCTGTCCATAAGTTATCACTCTAGGCGAGGTCGGCAGCCATGCCGCCAGCTCCGCCGTTACCAAAAATCCGATTTCCTCGGTCGTATCCTGTTGCCAAGCCTTCAAAAAAGCCTTCTCTACTACCTCTTTTGGGCCTTCCCATACTTCGACAGCCGCTTTAGGGGCGTAATGTCGATACTTCATGCCTGGCGCCTTGGGAATCACAACCTCGGCGCCTGCCAGGGCGGGGTCCATCTGCAGGTTTGGAATGACCTCTCGCAGCGCTTCCACCGTCAAGCCGCCTGGCCGCAGTAACATCGGCACGTCACCGCTAAGGTCCACCACGGTAGACTCCAAGCCTACCTTGCAAGGGCCGCAATCTAAAATGGCATCTATGCGTCCGTGCAAATCTTCCCAGACAGCCTCCGCGGTCGTCGGACTTGGCTTGCCGGAGGTATTGGCGCTAGGCCCTGCCATAGGCACGCCCGCTTGCCGGATCAGTTCGCGAGTCACAGCCGTCGCCGGCATGCGCACAGCTACCGTATCCAGACCGCCAGTGACCACATCAGGAACGCGGAAGCTCCGTGGCAAAATCATTGTCAACGGCCCCGGCCAGAAATGTTCCGCCAGCTTTCTAGCTACGGGCGTAATCTGCTGGACCAACGGCTCCCAGTCTTTTAAATCGGCAATATGCAAAATCAAAGGATTGTCCGAGGGCCTTCCTTTAGCCCAATAAATCGAAGCCGCCGCCTCTGCGTTGAAACCATTCGCACCTAAGCCATAGACGGTTTCCGTAGGAAAAGCTACGAGCTTGCCTTCCCGAAGCATTTGTGCTGCCGCCGCAATGATTTCCAACTCCGGCTTTTCCGCGTCCACTCGCCACCACAACGTTTCTTTTTTTAGGATATCCATTATCTACTCAGCTCCCTTGCTTGCGCAAAGCCACAACTCGCTCAATCCCGGCATAGTCCGGCAAAATAGCCTCCACCTGCCAACCAGACTGCGCCCCCAATTGCGCTACTTCTTTTGCTTGTCCGCTGCCGACTTCCAGCAGCAGCCAGCCACCCGCACACACATAGGCGCCGCCTTCCCGTACCAGCCGCCGATAAAAATCCAGGCCGTCCTCACCGCCAGCCAGCGCCATACGCGGCTCACAGTGCACTTCCGGCTGCAACCCATCAAGGTCCGCTTCGGGAATATACGGCGGATTAGAGATAATGGCGTCAAAATACTCTCCCGCCACAGGCGCAAACAAATCGCCCTCATACAGTTGCAGTCTTGCTTCTATTTCGTGGCGTTTGGCGTTTTTTCGCACCATTTGCGCAGCTCGCGGCGATAACTCCACCGCTGCGGCCTGCCACTGCGGTTGCCGCTTCAACAGGCTGATCACCACTGCGCCGCTTCCAGGACCAATCTCCAAAATACGCGCCTTTGAAACGTCCTGCAGTCGCTTTTCACAAGCTTCTATCAATAGCTCCGTATCCGGCCGCGGCACCAACACATCGGAGGAAACAAAAAATTCCAAGCCCATGAATTCCTTACAGCCCAAAATGTACGCCACAGGCTCTCGTGCCGCCCTGCGCAGCACCATAGCCCGAAAAGCAGCCAGTTCCTCCGGCAGCAAAGGCTGATCAAAACGCACATATAAGTGTAACCGGTCCATGCCGAGGACATGGGAAAGCAGTACTTCCGCATCCAGACGCGCCTGTTCGACGCCTTTGTCCGCAAAGTACTGCTTGGTCCAGGACAGAACGCGGCCGATAGTCCAGCGATCCTTGTCCACGTCCATTCTCACTCCATTTGTTTCAATTTCTCGCTCTGCTCTGTCGCAATCAGCGCTTCAATCAATTCTTCCAGCTCGCCGTTGAGCACAAAATCCAGCTTATGCAACGTCAGACCGATGCGATGATCGGTCACTCGCCCTTGGGGAAAATTATACGTCCGAATGCGCTCGCTGCGATCGCCTGTGCCAACCTGGCTTTTCCGGTCTGCCGCCACCGCCGCATGCTGCTCTGCTTGCGCTTTTTCCAGCAGCTTAGCGCGCAGCACCCGCATGGCCTTCTCTTTATTTTTCAGCTGAGACTTTTCGTCCTGGCAGGTAACCACTACTCCCGTGGGCAAATGAGTAATCCGAATGGCTGACTCCGTCTTGTTAACGTGCTGGCCGCCGGCGCCGCTGGCGCAATAGGTGTCAATTTTCAAATCGTTTTGATTCACATTGATGTCTACTTCTTCCGCTTCCGGCAAAACGGCTACAGTCACGGTTGAAGTATGAATACGGCCGCCAGACTCGGTCACAGGCACACGCTGCACCCGATGCACGCCGCTTTCGAACTTCAGACGGCTGTAAGCGCCGTCGCCGTCAATGACAAAAACGATTTCCTTGTAGCCGCCCAAGTCGGACGGGTTTCCGTCCAAGACTTCCGTTCGCCAGCCCCGGCCTTCGGCATAGCGGGTATACATGCGAAACAAATCGCCTGCAAAGAGCGCCGCCTCATCGCCGCCGGCGCCGCCGCGAATTTCCACAATAACGCTCTTTTCGTCATTAGGATCCTTGGGCAACATCAGTACGCGGAGCTCCTGCTCCATCTCCGGTAGCTTCCCCTGGTGTTCCTCCAGTTCGGCCTTGGCCAGCTCCCGCATTTCTGCATCGCTTTCCTCCGCCAAAATTTCCCGCGCTTCTAACACAGCCTGCCGCGTCCCCTTGTAGGTTCGAAACGCTGTAATCAGGGGAGTCAATCGGGCATGGGCCCGGGTGTGCTGCTGCCAACGCTGCATGTCCGCCATCACGTTGGGATCGCTGAGCATAGCTTCTAATTCTTGATATTTATCTTCAATTGCCTGCAATTTTTCTAGCATTAATAGTACCTCACAACAAAAATACAACAGTTATCAATTTGCAGCTATTTCTTTCACTGCCTCTTCTTCTTCCGGCAGGACCGCTTGCAGCGCCGCAATGGCCACTTCAATCTGCGAGTCGTCCGGCTGACGAGTAGTCAGCTTTTGCAGCCACATACCCGGCAGCACAATGGCGCTTACCAGCGCTTGCTCGCCCACGTGGCGTCCGGCATAGCGAATGATTTCATAAGCAATTCCAGCTACCACCGGCAGCAGCACAATTCGCGAAGTAATGCGCAGCCATAAATCAGGCCAGCCTAAGAAAGCAAAAAGCAGAATACTGACCACCATAACGATCAAGAGAAAATTCGTCCCGCATCGCGGGTGCAGCGTGCTATGACGCCGTACATTCTCCACGGTCAATTCCTCGCCTGCTTCGTAAGCGTAAATCGTCTTATGCTCTGCACCGTGGTACTGAAACACCCGCTGGATGTCTTTCATCGAAGAAATAGCCGCTACGTATCCGAAAAACAAAATCAAACGCAACGCACCTTCCAGCAAATTAAGCAAAACCGGATCGGTCACGGCTTCGTGAATGTATTTAGCAGCAAAGGTTGGCAGCACTACAAATAAGCCAATGGCCAGTACAAAGGAAACCATCATTGTCATCACTAGTTCTTTAGTGCTCAGTTGTTCTTCTTCTTCACCGGCAGCTTGCGCCGAAAACGACAGCGCCTGCAACCCATAAACCAAGGATTCTAACAAAGCTACCGTCCCTCGTACAAAAGGCAGCTTTAAAAGCGGATACCGCTCATTAATAGAAGAAAAGAGTTCTTTTTTTAATTCAATCCCGCCATCAGGCCGACGGACCGCCGTAGCCAGGTACCTCGGGCCGCGCATCATCACGCCCTCAATGACAGCCTGACCACCAATTGTCGGCTTCTTACTCATAGGAATCTCCTTTATGCAAATAGGCGTAATTATAACTGTAGCAGAGCATCGCTGCTCTGCTACAGAATTGCGTCCTATTACTTTCCGTAACGCTTGTTGAATTTTTCGATCCGACCGCCAGCCGTAATATTACGCTGCTGACCGGTGTAAAAGGGATGGCAGTTGGAGCAAACGTCCACACGCAATTCTTTTTTCACCGAGCCGGTCATGAAGGTATTCCCGCAACCGCAGGTCACTTTCACTTCCTGGTAATCCGGATGAATTTGTTCTTTCATCGAAGCATACACCTCTCTTTACCCTAGGGATTGAGTCATCGCCAAACAAAATCAGCTGATTGTACCCAATTAGTATAGCATAGTCAATAGAGACACCGCAAGATCCTTCCCTCTATTTTTCCATGTCAATCACTTTCGCTCTTCACAAAGTGACTGAAACTGCCCAGCACCAAGCCAGGAAACCGTTTTGCCACCTGCCCTAAAAACGCAGGCACGCCAATCGGCTCCGCTTCTTGCGGCGGCATCGTCTCTAACAACCAGTCCGGATCAATATTAAGATTGCGCAGTTGGATCATATCTACGCCGGTTCGTTCTAAAAAATCTTCCCAAGCCTCTACTTCTTCTTGCCGGTCGTTAAGTCCAGGAAAAAAGAGCATATTCAACGACACATAAACCCCTTTTCCTTTAGCATAACAGATAGACTCCTCTACATCCTGCAGTGTGTAGTTTTCCGCCCGATAATAAGCCTGATAGACTGCTTCACGGGCACTGATAATACTGACGCGCATGCTGTCGAGACCCGCGTCGACAATGGCTTTAATCCCCTTAGTGCAGCCGGCATTGGTATTAATATTGATTTGCCCCTTATTGCATTGAGCGCGAATCTGCCTCATTGCTGGCACAATGCGCTCGTATGCCAAGGCCGGTTCGCCTTCACAACCTTGCCCAAAACTAATAATACCTTCCGGCGCCGTCTCTAAATGATATAACCCCACCTGCGCAATTTCCTCGGCTGTCGGCGCAAAAGCAATACGGCTTTGCGGCGAAGGACAGCACTCTGCCGGCTGCAAGGAAATACATCCTAAACACTGCGCATTACACGTTGGAGACGTGGGAACTCCCGCTTCCCAACGCCGATAGAAAAGATTTTGCGCTGTACAGCAATGCCATTTCAGCGAGCAATCTCCTAATTGTTTCACAATGCGATTTTTCGGCAGCGCTGTGGTAACCGCCTTCACTTTTTTCCGTAAGTCTTTGGTATTGTATCGGTAGGGATGCCATTTCTCATTATCATCTCCCGGCACCGCCGCCACGACCATTTCGTCTCCCTTTAGTGCTACCGCCGCATAGCCAAAAAGCGGTAATAGCGGTGCGTTCTCTTCCCGTTCAAAGGCCGGCACAAGCGTGCGCGTATATCCCATCGGCAAAATGGCAGCTACCGCTAACAATCCCGGTCCCAATCGCTCCACTTGCCCAGCATCATTCATTGTAACCGCCCGTCGTCCCGGCAACAAACATAATTCCGCGCCTTCCGGCAGTGGCATGACTTCGTCATCTCTCAGCAAACGCTGCCGCTCGCCATGCCGAGCTACCGCCGCCTGCCCTGGTGCATCAAAAATCTCTCCATCCGGAGCGGCATATACTACTGTAAGCATGCTTTCGCTCTCCTTTATCTGGTTCTGCAGCCATTATATCATGTTCCACTCTTCGCAGCATGAAATTGCCATGTATAATTACTGCCCGATTATTGCGTCTTTTCCCTTTTCTTTTTTCACAGCATTCGTTACAATTAAATAAAGCAAGAAAATTTGAATGCGAGGTGGATACACATGGCAAACAAAAAATTAATGCTGGCTTATGACGGTTCTGAACACAGCCAGCGAGCGTTAGATTGGGCACTGGACCTCAATGCACAGTTGCTGTACGAATTGGAAATCGTCACGGTAATTCCGCCATTCCCCAGCCTATTCGCAGATTTCCCAACCGATACGTATGCTTTAATGGAGGTAAACCGTAAAAACGGTCAGACCATGTTGGAGCGCGCAGCCGCCCACTGCCAAGAACGGGGCCAAACCGCCGCAACTGCACTTTTGGAAGGACATATTGTCGATACCTTGATTGAACATGCCACCGAGGGCAGTTTCGCATTTTTGATCAGCGGCACCCGCGGTGCCGGCGGCTTTGAAGGCCTGCTGCTTGGCAGCGTGGCCCACAAGCTTGTGACCTATTCGCCTATCCCGGTGCTTATCGTAAAATAGTTTTAGTGAGCCACCGGAAACCATCGGCCCCCTTGTAAGAAGAAAAACGAAAAAGGTACAGATAAAAAAACAGGCCGCCGGCAAATGCCGACGGCCTGCTGAGTAAGTACTACTATTAAATGCTAATTTTAGCGCCCAAAAGTTCTACGAAAGAGCGCAACCATTCCGGATGATTAGGCCACGCTTGGGCGGTAACCAACTGTCCGTCGGTCACAACCGGAGCGTCTTCCCAAGAAGCGCCAGCCAAACGGCACTCGGCGGCGCAAGCCGGATAAGAAGTTACTTTTTTACCTTTCAGAACTTCACAAGCAGCCAAAAGCTGCGGTCCATGACAAACAGCAGCCACCGGTTTGCCTTGCGCAAAAAACTCTTTCACTATGGCAATGGCCTGAGGATACATGCGCACATACTCAGGAGCACGACCACCAGGTACCACCAGACCTACAAAATCAGCAGCTTTTACGCTTTCCAACGCTGCATCAACTGGAATACGGTGACCAGTCAGTTCCACGTATGTATCCAGTCCGATAAAATCATGTACAACCAATTGCAGCGTTTCGCCAACCTTTTTATTAGGAGCAACAACAACCACTTCGTACCCCAACATTTGCAATGCTTGCTGCGGAACCTTTACTTCGTAATCTTCCGCACAATCTCCCGCCAAGAGTAAAATTTTTTTCACAGCCCATGCCCTCCTTCAGGTTATGCAATTAGAGTTAGACAGTTTTTTCTGTCTTTTCATTTGATTCGCTCTTGTGCAGTTATCTCCTGCAGCATTGCAAGATAAGCCTATTTCTTTACAAAACATTTATATGAATAACTGAGGAGGTCCTAGCATGCGTTCGGATTTACTTTTAAAGCTTACACAAACTCATCTTGAAAACCAAGACGGCCCTTGGGAAAATGTTTCCCTCACCGGCCCCCATGATCTTATTTTAATTCGTCTTTGCCAAGCACAGCAAACTCAGCAAAATTTCAAAGCCATCAATGCTGCTGCCCTAGGCTTTGACCCGCGCATCTTCTCCATGGCCTTAAAGTATTTAGAAAAGCAAGGGTATCTAAAAGGTGTTGTCTACACATACCAGGAAGATGATCCGTACCCTACCAACGTGGATTTATCTCAAGCGCAAGTTACCGCTGCTGGTGAAGCCTATGAAAAAAAGCTGGGATAATCCCAGCTTTTAACGATTAAATCGATTCATCGCGTTCGACATGCCCAACTTCAAAATTCCTTCTACGGCATCCGCCGCTTTTTCCAAGGCAGCGTTCAAGTCTTCTTGTTCCTCTTGGTGAAAGCGGCTTAATACATAGTCTGGCACCGCCCAACCAGCCGGAGGACGACCAATTCCCAGCCGAACCCGATTGAACGCATCCTGCCCCAAATGGTAAAGGAGCGATTCAATCCCACGATGCCCGCCGCTGCCGCCCTTCATACGCAGACGCAGCTTGCCTGTAGGCAAATCCATATCATCATAGATTACAATGATATCTTCCACTGCTACTTTATAAAAACGCGCCAAAGGAGCTACTGCCTCGCCGCTCAAGTTCATATACGTCTGCGGTTTAATAAGAAGTCGCACGTCTCCATCGCAACGTGCTTCCAACACTTCTGCATTGTCCTTCAAACGCCAGTTTCCTTCCCAACGCTTAGCCAGTTCGTCCAATACCAGCCAGCCAATGTTATGCCTGGTTTCGCTATATTCTCTGCCTGGGTTCCCCAAGCCGACAATTAACTTCAACGTACTTCCCCCGATCGACCTAATAAAGTTTCTACTGTCACAAAATGATAGCCTTGCGCCTGCAGCTCTGGAATAATACGTCGCAGCGCCGCCACGGTCTGTGAACGATCTGCTTTACTACTCAAGCCTTCGCCGTCATGCAGCAAAATAATCGCCCCCGGTTTGACCTGTTCCAACGTACGCCTAGCGATGCTTTCCGAATCAATTCGCTCCCAGTCCCAGCTCATAACTGACCAATCAATAATACGCATCCCCCGTTGACTGACAGCATGCAGGACAGCAGCGTCACGAAAACCATGGGGTGGACGAAAGACCGTCGGTTTGACCCCGGCAGCCGCAAAAATCACCTGATTGGTATGATCTAACTCTTCTGCCAACTCTTTCCGGCTGGCTTTTAGCAAGTCCGAGTGACGAAACGTATGGTTTCCCAGTTGATGGCCCTCCATGGCCAAGCAAGCCACAAGATCTGGATAACGCTCTACATTCTGCCCCAAAAGGAAAAAGGTAGCTGTTACGCCATATTCCCGAAGAATTTGCAACACCTGCGGCGTAAAGACTGCATCCGGCCCGTCATCAAAGGTCAAAGCCACTAACTTGTCGGATGTTCCTTTTTGCGAGCAAACTGTATAAAAAAAGTCTGCCTCCGGCAAAATAGCACAAGCGAACGTACCTATAAGAGCGACGAAAGCCAGGCCTGCCAACATGAGACCGCCATGGCGCAACCGCTTTTTCCCCCAGCCTTTATACTCCAAAACCAAGCCAAGTACGATAAGCGCAGTCAACCAACCGGCCAAATCCTCCATGCGCCAAAATAAACCTTCCACGTTCTTGCCTCCTGCATGGCTAGCCGCCACACGCAAAATAGAGATTGAATAAGATATAGAGAAAACAGAGTAAACGGAGGGACATCTTCACCTCTGCCGACTCTGTTTTCTCTTATTTAAAGAGTTTTTTCTCAGTCAAACAAGGAGCTGACCGAAAGCTGCTTGTAAATACGAATCATGGCTTCCCCAAACATAGGCGCCACTGACAGCACTTTGATCTTATCCAATTTCTTTTCCGGCGGCAAAGGAATCGTATTGGTAATAATCAGTTCCTCAATATTAGAGTCCTTAATGCGCTGTACAGCCGGCGGGCTCAGCACGGCATGAGTGCAACAAGCCAAAACCGACTTGGCTCCCAATCGTTGCAGCGCTCTGGATCCTTCCGTCAGCGAGCCGGCCGTATCGACAATATCGTCAACCATGACTGCATTTTTGCCATCAATATTGCCTATCAGATTCATCACTTCCGCCACGCCTGGCATCGGACGACGCTTTTCAATAATAGCAATCGGCGCATGCAAGCGGTCTGCCAACTGGCGCGCCCGCGTTACCCCGCCCAGGTCTGGTGAAACAACTACCAAGTCTTGTAAATTTTTCGTTTTCAAATAATCGGCCAAAATCGGCACCCCTGGTAAATGATCCAAGGGAATATCAAAAAATCCCTGGATTTGCCCAGCATGAAGATCCATGGTAATGATCCGGTCCACTCCGGCTGTCGTAAGCAAATTGGCCATCAATTTAGCCGAAATTGGTTCCCGACCTCTGGTTTTGCGATCCTGTCTAGCATATGCATAGTACGGCACAACCGCCGTTACTGAGCGAGCCGAGGCGCGTTTCACCGCATCCACCATAATGAGCAGTTCCATGACATGATCGTTAATATTGGGTCCACAAGTAGGCTGCACAATAAAAACCGATTTACCGCGAACGCTCTGGTCAATCATGACCTGCGTTTCTCCATTGTTAAAATGCCCTACAAAGGCATCCCCTACCTTAATCCCCATATAGCTAGCCATTTCATGGGCCAGCTCCGGATGGGAATTCCCCGCAAACAAACAAATGTCCTCACTGCCTTGCAATACCATGTTTTTTCTTCCTGCCTTTCCTGCGTCTTTGCGCTATTTACGTTTTGCCGCCCAACCGTCAATATTCGCCTGTCGCGCTCGGGCCACGCCCAGAGCACTGGCAGGAATGTCTTTTGTAATCGTAGAGCCTGCCGCCACATAGGCACCAGCACCTACCGTCACCGGCGCCACCAGGTTGCTGTTGCAGCCGACAAAGGCCTCGTCTTCAATCGTCGTACGATGTTTCTTCTTACCGTCGTAATTTACGGTAATCGTCCCGCAGCCGATATTTACGCCGCCTCCCATATCAGTATCACCAATATAACTTAAATGCGGCAACTTGCTGCCAGGTCCAACAACCGAGTTTTTCACTTCCACAAAGTTCCCCACTTTAACGCCTGCTTGCAGCTCTGTATGAGGACGCAGATGCACATAAGGCCCCACTGTCACGCCTTCAGCCAACGCGCATTCATGCGCATAGGTGAAGTGCACCGTACTGCCATCGCCAACTTGCACATCCGTCAACCGCGTATTAGGGCCAATGGTACAATTGCCGCCAATGACCGTTTTCCCTTCCAGCCAGGTAAAAGGGTACAATACTGTATCCGCGCCAACACTGACATCGGCGTCCACAAAGGTGCTGTCCGGATCCATCACAGTCACGCCGGCGACCATCAGCTCATTCACTTTGCGCCAGCGCAGAATTTTTTCCGCTTGCGCCAGTTGCTGCCGTGAATTAATACCAAGCGTCGCTTCATGATCCTCTGTGCTATAAGCCCAGACGCGTTTGCCTTGGCCGCCTAAGATGCCAATGACATCAGTCAGGTAATATTCTCCTTGCTGATTCTGGCAATCCACCTGCTGCAACGCCTGAAACAAAGAAGCGCTATCGAAGCAATACATGCCTGTATTGATTTCATTCACTGCCAATTCGTCCGCATTCGCATCTTTTTGTTCGACAATTTTTACCACATCGCCAGCTGCATTGCGAATCACTCGTCCATAGCCGGTTGGGTCTGGCATAATGGCCGTTAAAACTGTTGCTGCCGCTCCAGCAGATGCATGTGCTTCACAAAGCTGCTGCAACATCTTTTCTGTAACCAATGGTGTATCACCGCACAGGACAATCACCGAACCGCGGTGCCCTTCCAACAGCTCCTGCGCCTGTAATACTGCATGACCGGTTCCCAATTGTTCTTCTTGCAGTACCGTTTCCGCCTGACCTTCAAGCAAAGTCTGCACTTTTTCACTACCGAACCCGATAATAGCTACGCTGCGCGAACAACCAGCCTTGCGAGCTGCATCCAGCACATGCTGCACCATAGGTTTGCCGCCCACTTTGTGCAAAACCTTTGGCAAAGCCGATCTCATCCGTGTCCCCTTGCCAGCTGCCAAAATTACAGCTACCAATTCCCCCATTGTCTTACCCCCATTTCTCATCGGCCGACACTTTTATAAACAGGCCAGCCGCTCTATCTATCGCCAATTCCAGCGCAAAAAAGCCCATGCTAAAAAAGCTACACGAATTTCGCAAAAAAAGCAAGTCAATGCCACCCGTATATTATAATAAAAACAAGCATTCTTCGCCCTTTAATGACAATATCTCTTCTTTTCGGCAAAGATGCTTCGATTTACATTTTTCATTCAATTGGGCGAATATCAATTTTCTTACTCCACTCGTCTACTTCATGAAGCATTAGCAGACTTGTATATCCTTCCACTAGCTTGCGCTGCGGCTCGGCAGTGGCAATCAATACGCCCGTACCAACCACCTCAGCCCCTACTTCCATCGCCAAATCAGCCATGCCTTTGGCCGTACCGCCAGCTTTCATAAAATCGTCGATCAGAAGCACGCGCGCCCCTACAGGCAAGGCGCGCTTAGGCAGCGACATGGTCTGAATGCGCCGTGTCGAGCCACTGACATAGTTGATACTCACCGAAGGTCCTTCGGTCACTTTGCTGCCTTGACGCACAATGACCAACGGCAGATCAAACGCCCTGGCAGTCATAAAGGCCAGTGGAATGCCCTTTGTCTCTACCGTCATAATATAATCCGGCCGCAAATGAGCCAGTCTAGTCATGAACACTTCCCCGATCTGTGCCATCAGCGCCGGTTGAAACAACAAATCAGTCATATACAAAAAGCCGCCTGCAATGATGCGTTCCGGTTCTTTTAACCGGAACGCCAGTTCCTGCAAAACAGCCTGTTCTCGCTCTCCTTCGCGACGAGGTAAAAATCGCACGCCTCCGGCTGCGCCAGCAACGGTTTCCAACGTGCCCAACCCAAACTGCTGCAAGGCCTGCTTGATGGTCACCATATCCTCGCTCAGCGTTGATTTGGCAGTGCCAAAGCGCTCACTAAAATAGCTCAACGGGAAAAGACGGCTTGGCATATCCACGAGAAGCTTGGTTAATGCCACCACCCTCTCAATCCTCCGTACTTTTTCCACCACGGTTCCTCCCATTCGCATTTATTCCCGAATATTAAGTTCAATTATACCATCCATCTTACGCTTTTTCATGGTTTTAGGAAAATTTTTCTTTTGGGTGACGGATTATGAACAGGAGTAGAGTGAGTAAATGGAGGGTACGAATGAGAGAAAACAGGTTAAGGAAGAAAACCGTTCCGCCTGTTTGAGCACAACGAGTTAAGGAACTGCCGACTTAGCCTGCTTTTTCGAAGCGAACGCAAATCTTGTCTCAAATACACTAGCACCGCCAATTTTGTTCAAAGCCATTTAAGCAAAAAAGCATGACATTTTAAAATGCCATGCTTTTTCACTATATATAGTTACCGTTCTTTATTTTGCTGCTGCCTACGCTCGTTGATATCCTGCAACAGAGTCTGCTCCGAGTTAGCCATATGCTCTACTGCCAATTGCTGCGCCAAATCCACGTCGCGCGCTGCAATAGCTTCCACCAACTGCGTATGCTCTTCGATCGTCTTTTTCAAACGCCCCGGATAGGCCATGGAGATAGTCCGAAAACGTGTCAGCTGTTCCCGCAAGTTGTTGATAATGCCAACTAGCCGATCATTGCGGCTGGCGCGGTATAAAATATCATGAAACTGACCGTCCAATTCCACAATTTTTTCCATATTTCCATTATCTACGCATGCACCGATCTGCACCAACAAGCGCTCCATCTGCTCCAACTCTTCCTCAGTAATGCGTTCCGCCGCTAGTCCATTGGCCAACGAATCCAGTGCTGAACGCACTTCAAATACCTCATTGATGTCTTTGATAGACAAATCTGCTACATAGGTACCCCGGCGCGGGATCATAATCACAAAGCCTTCCAATTCCAACTTACGAATCGCTTCGCGCACAGGAGTCCGGCTAACGCCAAGCTCCTCCGCCAGTTGAATTTCCATCAAACGTTCTCCAGGACGCAGCACACCGCTAATAATCGCTTCCCGTAAGGTTTCGCACACCACTTCCCGCAAGGGCTGGTAGCTATCTAATTTTACCGGCAACAATCTCCGTTCCATATCACTCACCATCCACTTTCATCACTGTCTTTGCTGTAAAAATAGAGACTCTATCGCCCCAGCTACAACGGAGCCGCTCTGCTACGTCACTAGCCGCTTCTTCATTTTTCGTCAGAGCAAACACTGTAGGGCCGCTGCCAGACATCAAGGAAGCCATCGCCCCCTGACGCAGCATATCTTCTTTTAATTTCTGAATCACCGGATGTTCAGTAATCGTAACCGATTCTAAAACATTGCACAACCGCGAGGCTATACCCTCTAAACTCCCCTTTTGCAACGCAATTCTCATTCCTGGCAAATCCGGTCTCCTCTTCACCCTGTCCGCCGCAAATTGACCGTAAACCCATGCTGTTGAAACTGCCACAGGCAGCTTTGCCAAAATAACACCACAAACAGGCATCGCCGACAATTCTTCCAGTTTCGTCCCTCTGCCAGTTGCAAGACGTGTGCCACCTAAAAGACAAAAGGGTACATCCGAGCCCAACTGCGCTCCTAATTCCAAAAGCTCCTGCTGCGTCAACCCCGCCGCCCACAACTTATTCACACCGCGTAGGACAGCTGCTGCATCGGCGCTGCCTCCAGCTAAACCGGCCGCCAAGGGAATTTTCTTTCTTAACGTAATAGAAACGCCTTTAGAAATAGCGCATTTTTGCCGCACAAGCTCCGCCGCACGCCAAGCCAAATTTCTTGAATCCGCTTCCAATCCAG
Source organism: uncultured Anaeromusa sp. (assembly GCF_963676855.1). Classification (NCBI taxonomy): domain Bacteria; kingdom Bacillati; phylum Bacillota; class Negativicutes; order Selenomonadales; family Sporomusaceae; genus Anaeromusa; species uncultured Anaeromusa sp. Next base: position 1,448,368 of record NZ_OY781460.1, on the reverse strand, counting down.
AGACATCTACTGTCAGTGAAATATCTTTTGCTTCTTGCAAAATGATTTCATCCGCCAAACTAACACTCTGCATAACCATAGATACTTCATGATACCCGTCCTGGCGCTTGCCCAGCACATCAAGAGAAAGATTGATCTTGGCGTTTCCTTGAAGCACCACCGTTTCGCTCATGCGTTGATCTGCTTCAGCATAATTTCTTCGTCAGAGGTAATGATGCTGTCAATCTCCAATAAAATGAGCAACCGCCCCTCCACCTTGCCAACGCCTTGTATATATTTCGCATCCAACACAAAGGATGGCGGCGGCGGTTCAATGTCTGACCGCGACAGGCGAATGACCTCTGCTACCGCGTCGACGATCACGCCAATTGTCTGTCCAGCTATTTCCACGATAATAATGCGAGTATCGTCGTTATAGGATCCGGCTTCCAGTTGGAACCGTTTGCGCATATCCAAAACAGGAATAATGCGTCCTCGTAAATTAATGATTCCTTCCACAAAGGAAGGAGTCTGGGGCATTCTGGTAATCGGCACTAAACGATTGATCTCTTGCACTTTAGTAATGGGCAAAGCATATTCCTCATTGGCCAAACGGAAGATTACCATCTGCAATTCATCGAGTTTCACGTCTTGATTAGTTTGCACTTCTTCCATTTCACAGCCCTCCTGTCTTTTGTTCTTTACAGAAACATCCACTATACGCTTTATTATAGGTGATTTTGCAGCTGAATTCAAAGCAATCTATATACTACATCATGGAAATTCGCCATTTTCTTCGTTTTTCCTGCCAATAAAAAAGCACGCTGCATAGAAATGCAGCGTGCTTTTTTGTTTTCATAATTTCTCTTCGGTACGTTTCTGAGCGAATAAACCATTAGCAATAGCAGCAAATTCATCTAATGAAAGAGTCTCGCCTCGCCGCATAGCATCGATACCGGCTTTTGCCAATACCAATTGAAGCTGTTCTTGAGGAAATCCTCCGGCCTTTAGGGCATTGGCCAAGGTTTTTCTCCTTTGACCAAAGGCCGCTTTTACTACGCGGAAAAATAAGGCTTCATCCTCTACTTCGACAGCCGGTTTTTTCCGGCGTTCGCAACAGATGACTGCCGACTCTACAGCCGGTGCGGGAATAAAAGATCGCGGCGGAACCGTCATCAGTACCTGCGGTTTGGTATAATACTGCACCGCTACCGACAACGCGCCATAGGCTTTGCTCCCCGGTTCGGCCGCCATGCGTTCGGCCACCTCTTTTTGCACCATTGTCACCATGCAGTCGATGGGAAGACGCGCTTCCAACAATTCCATGATAATGGGCGTTGTGATGTAGTAGGGAAGATTGGCTACCACTTTAAACTGGTCGCAGCCTACTTCTTGTAGAATATCGATTTTAAGAATGTCTCCATGCACAATCCGGACGTTTTCATACCCTTCCAGAGTATGAGCCAAGACGTCCAACAAATGCCGGTCCAATTCTACGGCAACTACCTTAGCGCCTGTCTCGGCTAATCCTTGCGTCAAGGTGCCGATTCCAGGGCCAATTTCTAGTACTACATCTTCTTCTTGAATACCTGCAGCTTTGACGATACCAGCCACCACTGCGGGATCCACCAGAAAATTCTGTCCAAGTTTCTTACTCATACGGAGGCCAAAGCGTCTCAGAATATGCAAAGTCACATCCTTATTCGCAATGACAGGCTTCAGACTCAACAAGATTTAGGCTCCTCCCCGGCTGCTACCGCAGCCCAGAACTCTTCCACCGTAATGCCATAATGATTCAAGCGATAAAAAAAAGTTTTTGCATTAGCATAACCAATGCCCAAAGCTGCCCCCAATAAGGCGCGCCGCTTCGCCGCCTCCGGATGAGCCGTCAGTCCTGCTTGCAGCATATCGCTCCAAACAAAGGGTTCTTCCGGCTGCCACTGTTCCACACGAACTTTTTCCAAGGCCGTGCGAATGGATTCTGGCGATGCGTTTTCCACTCCGATATCGCCTGCTGCCTGTGCCTCTTCCTTCGGAATGAAGGCATGGCGTGCTTCCGGGAAATAGTTGCTAAGATAACGACGAATTCGTTCTCCAGCACTGTCCGGGTCTGTCAAAATAATGACGCCCCTGTACCGCATAGCCTGAGCTACTCGCTCCAACACACGCGGACCCAATCCAAATCCTCCGGTAGCAATACATTCGGCATCAACAGCGCGTTTCACTGCCTGAATATCTTGTTTTCCTTCTACCACAATGACATCTTTTAGCATCCAATACATTACCTGCCTGTTGTACTGTTATTCTTCCAGCACATATACTTTGACGTAACGTCGGCCAAATCCCCATGCCTGCGCATAATCTTCCATACAAAGGTCAATTTTCATTCCTTTGATGGCGCCGCCGGTATCTGCAGCCACTGCATAGCCATAACCAGGGATATATAACCGAGTTCCCAACGGAATAACTCTGGGATCTACTGCCACAACTCCCCAGCGAGCCGGAATGCCGCTGGCGGTAATCCCATGACCGCCTCCGTCCGTGGGCAGATACGCCGTAGCTTCCATTGTCAGCGTCTGGCTGAATCGTTGATCACCACGAGACGTATTTACTACATCCCGCGTGCCAATCCGAACCGTTTGCGCTTTGGAAGCTATCTTGACTTTCTCTGACACCACTTGTTCCCCGATAGACTCACCATCCGCTAAGGTAACGCGGACAGCCACTTCTTTCACTCCGTCGGTGCCTGATTCCAGCACCTCTGTTGCCCCTTTTTCAAGGGTAGCATCAGGCTGTTGCATCACGGAGAAGGGATCAGGAATCTCCCTTGTTTCCATTCTTGTTTCGATTTTTACGAGGCGTACCGTCATATTCGGAGACAGGCGTACCCCGTCCCCCGGTTCGGTTCGCACGGTTTCAGGCTTAAAGCCCAGCGCTCCTGCCAATTCCCCAACCGTTTGCTTGGCTGTCAAAACGGTTTTAGTTCCTTCTTTTAATTGAACTGTTACAGGGAATGCACGAAGCACCTCCACCACCGTACCATTCTGCACCGAAGGCGTCGACAAGCGATATTCGTCTTGCGGTCCCATTTCTACTCCGGCTTCCGCCAAAATATCCGTGGGCTTGCTGTGTAGCGTGCGAATGGAAACAGCTTGCCCATCGACCTGCACATCGACCGTTTTATATGCCCATACAAAGCCGGTCAAAAAGAAAATCGACAGTGCCAGCGCTGAAATCAGCACCAGCTCTTTCCGCTCAGAAAGCACCTTTAGAGATAGAGTGTTCTTCATTCCACTCCCCCTTTCTAAAGGTTTAGTCATTGTAACATGATTTTTTTTGGCTGTCAAACCGCCATGTCTTTTTGTGTGATATTTTTGTTTTTATTTTAT